>NZ_MOWP01000006.1:0-561341 GCF_001983215.1 Frankia sp. CcI49 | reverse complement strand
GAACAGGTGCAGGGAGCCGAGTGCGGGGCCGAGGAAGCGGGTGGCGGGCATGCCGAGGCGGGTGGTTTCGCCGACGACGGCGATGTCGGCCATGAGGGCGATCTCGAAGCCGCCGCCGAGGGCGAGGCCTTCGACCTGGGCGATGGTGGCTTTGGGGTAGCCGAGGAGTTCGTGGTAGAAGGCGAAGGTGCGGCGGTCGACGGCGAGGCGGCGGCGTTGGCTGGGTCGGCGTCGTCGGGTGGTTCTTCCGTTTCCGTTGCCGGTGGTGCTGCCGTCGCCGTTGCTGTGGGGGGTCTGGTCGGTGCCTTCGCCGTACCAGCCGTAGGCGTTGCGCATGTCGGCGCCGGAGGAGAAGTAGCCGCCGGTGCCGCGGAGGAGGACGACCTTGGTGTCGTCGTCGTCTGCGAGTTCGTCGAGGTAGGCGGCGAGTTGGTCGCGCATCGGCGGGTCGTAGGAGTTGCGCCGCTGCGCATTGTTGATCGTGATGCGGGCGATGCCGGACTCCGGCTCCCGCTCCATCAACACACGTCCGTCAGTCAACGACTCGTCCCTCTTCCCGCTACTCCCAGGTCGAGACCATCGTAAGGTAAATCTATATATATTTCCAGTGAAGCCCTCGGGTGGCCCTGGGCGGAGGTGGGAGAGAGGTGTCGAGCCGCCTGATCTCCGGTCGGCCACCGGTGCCTCAGTCCTGGCCGGTCGAGATCCGCTGCGGCCGGGGCGATGGCCCGCCGGGAGGTGCTTGGATGCAGGCTGCCGGCATCGGCGTGGTCTCAGGTGGTCCCGCGGCGGCGCACTGACGGTGGCACCTGATCTGCTCGACAGCACCCAAAAGTATAGATAGATTCAGTCCCTTCGGGTGAGTTGCTGCTGTCGGAGGGGTCGGGGCCTGACAAATGACGACCACGGCGAGCGCGTCGAGCGGGCCTCACCTCGGATTGCCACCAGCGGCCGCGTTCTGGTCCCTGGTCGAGCAGGCGGCGTCTCGCCTGCCCACGGCGGTGATCCTGGCGGACGACCACGGTCGGGCACTGACGTTCGCCGGGCTGCGCGAGGAGGCCGAGCGGGTGGCGGCCGGTCTGTACGCGCTCGGGCTGCGGCCGGGTGACGTCGTCTCGTGGCAGCTGCCGACCACCCTCGAGGCAGCGGTGCTGATGGTGGCGTGTGCCCGGCTCGGCCTGGTGCAGAATCCGATCATCCCGGTGTTCCGGCATCGGGAGGTCGGGTACATCACGCGGCAGGTCGGCACCCGCCTGCTCGTCGTGCCGGAGCGGTGGCGGGGCTTCGGTCACGGGGAGATGGCTCGTTCCCTCGGTGTCGAGGTGGTCTCGCTCGATCTTGAGAGCCCGCCGCGCAGTGGTCTGCGGCTTCCCGCCGCCGACCCCGGCACGCTGCCGGAGCGACCCGGGCTGCCGGTGCCGTCCGCCCCTGCCGGGGATTCGGCGCCTCCGGTCGGCGTCGGGGAGTGCAGGTGGATCTACTACTCGTCGGGGACGGTGGCCGACCCCAAGGGCGTGCGGCACACCGACTCCTCGGTGATCGCGTCGTCCAACGGCGTGGTGGACGGGCTGGGTTTCGGCGCCGGTGACGTGTATCCGATCGCCTGGCCGCTCGCCCACATCGGGGGCGTGGCCATGCTCGCGGCGGCGCTGCGCACCGGGGGCCGGCTGGTGTTGTTCGACGTGTTCGACCCGGCGACGACCCCCGGGCGGATGGCCACCCACCGGCCGACCTTCCTCGGCTCCGCCACACCGTTCTTCCTGGCGTACGTGGCGGCCGAGCACCGGCACGGCGACAGGCCGTTGTTCCCCGCGGTGCGGGTCTGCGTCGGCGGCGGGGCGCCGACCCCGGAGACCGTGAGCCGGGAGGTCGCCGAGGTGTTCGGTGTTGCGGGAGTGGTGAACTCCTGGGGGCTGACCGAGTTCCCGGTGGCGACCAGCGAGACGCCGTCGGACTCCGGAGCCGGCTCGACCGTGGGCCGGCCGATGACCGGTGTGCGGGTCCGTGTCGTCGACGGTGAGCTGCGGCTGAAGGGCCCGCAGTGCTTCCTCGGCTACGTCGACGCCACGCTGGACGCCGATGCCTTCGACGGCGAGGGATGGCTGCGCACCGGTGACCTCGGCTCGGTCGACGGGGAGGGCCGGGTCCGCGTCGAGGGCCGGCTCAAGGACGTCATCATCCGCAACGCGGAGAACATCTCGGCCTCCGAGGTCGAGGAGGTGCTGCTGCGTCACCCGGCGGTCGCGGACGCCGCCGTCGTCGGCGTGCCGGACGAACGCACCGGGGAGCGGGTCTGCGCCGTGCTGGTCATGCGTCCCGGCGCCGCGGTGACTCTCGCCGACCTCGGCGCCCACTGCCAGGCCGAAGGCCTCGCACGCTACAAGTGCCCCGAGCGCCTGGAGATCATCGACGAGCTGCCACGCAACCCGATGGGCAAGGTCCTCAAGCGCCAGCTTTGCCTCTGATCCGGCTTCAACCGGCGCCTGACCCGCACCCCGGCCCTGTGGCAGCGCGGCAGAGCAGAACACCGACGTTCTGCTGCGGCCGTACCTCCTCGAAGGCACAGCAGGGAAACCGCTCCGATCAGTAAACCCGCAGGCCAAGAGCCCACCATACCGGCATCTACAAGATCGCGACCAGAGTAGAATCCAAAAACCGGGAGTCGAGTGGGCGGGATGCTGCTACGCTCGCCACGGATGTTCCGCTGGAAGATGGCAATTCAGTAAGCTGGCGCCCAGGCAAAATGAGTGGTCCCTCTCTCCTCTTGGCCGTCTCCTAAATCACGACGAAATGCATCTGAGGTCCGCTGCTCTGGGTGCGATAATGGCATCGCTGGCGCACGGCTGTCTGCCGTCGAGGTCGTAACAAGCTAGGTATCCGGCCTGCCGCGAATCGTCGATGAATTCTCGTCAATGACATATTCTCTCACTGATGGCGACCGGCAATGAGTGCGTGCCGTGCTGGTCTGGTGCATTTATCTGGTCCACTGCAACCGTGTCGTCGAGATCATCCAATCCCCGGCTCCTCGTCAAGTTCGCCACCGCGCGGTGTCACGCGTCCGAAAAATTCTCCCAGGAAGGTGCAAGCACGTGAAGTTGGATGAACTGATGGCCATAGTCATCGACGAGCTGTATGCGGGTTTAACTGGAGGTGATGCCGAGCTTCCAGTTCCAAAGGATACAATAATAAACTGGTTGATGCCGGCGATGGTATTTCATGAGTCCGAGTTCGACTTCGCAATAGCTGGGCCCTTCGCCGGCCCCTCTCCGTTGACGCTGGCGTTCTTCAAGTCACTGGTTGAGACCATCATGGGCGATGACCACGGTATGGACCGGGCCCAGGCAGTCGAAGCCGCCAAGGCCATGTACCAGAGCCATCTGCTCGGTACCTGGGAGAACTGGTCCCGAATCGTCGACTTCATCCCTTTGGAGAGCCCGAGCCCCGAGCAGTCCCGGTGGCGACAGGAGCGTGACCCGGGCGCCAAGTTCAAGCACACGCAGATCGTGTATGCGCAGGCCGGTCGGACGCTGTCGCAGACGTATGCGGACACATTGAGGAACTGTGAGGTCGCCGACGATGAGCTGACCGCCAATGAGAAGAAAATCATCGAGAGGATGCGGAGCCTTCTGCAGGAGCAGGTTGAGGTCGACGATTTCCTGACGGGAGAGAAGAAGCAGGAGATCCGTCCATCGAAGGTCATGCTCGCCTACGACGAGTACCGAACCAAGTACGAGAATTCCGTGATCGACTATGCCGCCCGCCTTGCCCGCTCGCAGACCGGCAGCGCTGCCGACCGAATCGAATGGAACCGTAGCGGTGGGGTTTACCGGTCCCGCGCGAGGCAGGCGTTGCTGGACTGGGTTGGCCGCGGCTACAAGAACGACGTCGAGACGGCCCAGGCGACGATCGACCACATCCTGGGCACCTCGATGGTGCTGTGGTGGGAGAAACTTAAGAGCGACATCGACGACATCGACAACAACGTCAACGGCGCCTTCGGATATCCTTTCTTTCCCGCGACGGTCGTACCGGGCAGCTTCGCTCGAAATCCGAACTGGTCGACCTACGAGGAGATGCACCTCGAAACGCACAGCAGAATGACATCCTCGACCAGGCAGGGCAGTGGAACGGTCGGGTTCTCGCTCGGGATCTTCAATGTGGGTGCGGCCGCCGGCGGGGGAACGGAAAACTTCTCATTTGATCTGACCGGCAAGTCCTTTGGGATAAAGTTCGACTATACGCAGGTTCAGATCGTGCGGCCGGCGTTCAATGCCAACTGGTTCTGGGCGAGAGGATGGCGGCCCAAGCCCGGATTCGAGCAACTCGGCTACCCGCCCCTGCACTCCGACGGTGCGGAGCATCCGTCGGGCGCGATGATCGCATTTCCGACCGCTGCGTTGTTCGCCCGCGACGTCACAGTCCACAGTGCCGAGGTCGCCGACCACGTCAGACGTCACGCCGACCGCGTGGATGCCGGCGCGGTAATTGGTATAGGACCGTTCTGTATCGGCGGAAGGTACTCGCAGACCAACAGTTCCCGGGATAGGGCGTTCTCTCTCGACAGATCGTCGGTGACAATGCACGGGATCCAGCTTGTGGCATTTCTCAGTACGAAGATCCCGAAGGCTGCCTCCCCGTCGCCTGACATCAAGAAGTGGGTGGGCGAGTAGGATGGAGCCGATTGGCATTCACGTGGRAATCGCCGCATGGATTGATCGGCAACGTTCCTACGACGGATTTGCTGTAGTGCCGGCGACCCCTGTCCAGTTCAGTCCTGCTGCGATTCTTCCTCTTGCTGTATCACAGGATGCCTTCCGCGAGGCGGAGTTGGCCCGGATGGCGAACCTCGTGCCACGGAAGGGTAAGATCGCCGAACCGTTCGGGCCGAGCGCGCCGTTGTGGGAGCGGGTTCTCGGTGTGATCGATCGGATGGTCTTCGCCGCGCGGGCGCTGACCGATGCCGAAGCCGCCGCGCTTGACGCGGCCCAGAAGGTTCTCTATGTCGACGACGGCGCGAATGGTCGTCGTCCGTCGTCGCGGTTCACCTACTACCTCGAAATGCGATCCGTGGTTCAGGATCTGCAGAACAGCGGCGCGGCGGTGGAAGTGCTGCAGGCCGCGCTCACCGATTGGATTGTGCTCGGGTTCAAGAGCGAAGTCGAACAGGCGATCGCCGACGTGTCGAGGCTGTCCTCACGGTCCTCGGTGGTCGACGCAATGTCATGCCGTGCGCAGCTCGATGAGACGATGCTGCTAAGTGCTGGGGACCTCAGCTACGCGCCCACCTCATTCTATCCGCTGTCTGCGGCAGACAGCGCCACGTGGACCATCGTCGAGGTCGCTTTCGCCGAGCTCAGTGAATGTGCGGCGCAGACCTTCCCGGCCGCGCCCGTGACATTCGGCTCTGCTAGCGCCGGGAAACTTCGGTTCGCATATGCCGCGATCGAGACGCTGCGCCCATGGCCGGTCATGCAACTACTCTCCCGCGATGACTGGAGGCTCCCGGACGAGGAGATGGTCTCAGGCGGCGACGGGGTAAACGGTGATATCCCAGCGTACGTGCAGACAATGTATGCCGCATCAATAGTTGGATTCAATGCCACGCCGCGACCTCGCCCCAGATGGCCACCCGGGACGAGCAAACTATCATTCCGCGACAGCAGATCCCGTTTGAGCTGGTTCGATCCGGTCGCGTCCAACGGGGCAGGAAGAACCGCGGTCGCTCGACCGACCGTCAGACCAGCTGACGCGCCGCTCGGCGCTGGTAACGGCGGCGGGGTCGTTGTCGGTCGGGCTTCGCTTCCCGCTGTGGCGCAGGTGCTCCCGTTCAGCGGGGCCGTGCTACGCACACGTGATCCTGAGCTGGTCCAACGGTTCCGTGTCCCGTTGGACCGGTCGGAATGGTTGGCGCGGCTCGCCATCGCGCGGGCCGAACGGCCTGCCACCGGCGACGAGGGCAGGCCGGCTCAGGAAGCACCCCCTGCGATCGACATCGCAGGTGGCGCCAACATTGTCGGGTTCGGCTGTATAGCTGTGCCCAGCTCTCCGCACCCAAATGAGCAGTACGAGTGGTAACAGAACCAGAATGTTTCCATGCATGCCAAGGCGAGGTGGAACACAGTGCTGACAGCGAGGCGGTTCACGACCAGAACGACATCAGGTACTCTTCAGCGGCTCGAGGCGGCAAATTCCAATACGCGCCCGATCGGCTTGCGTGAGTCCCATCGGGGCGCTGTCCGTGCCATTCAGAGCGCGCTCGCCGATCTCAACGAGGCATATTTGTTGCAAGTTCAGGTTGACGRCATGTACGGATCTCGTACCGCTGCTGCAGTCGAGGCATTCCAACGAGACTATGGATTGTATGCCGACGGATTTGTTGGGCGGCAAACGATAACCCAGCTCGATGTCATCTACTCGGGCGACGTTGTCCGGACGCCGAGCGGAATAAGTCTGCATGTCGGTGTCAACAGGCTGGACGCTGGCCATTACGGAGACGGGGTAGCGGAGCTGGCATCCTGTGTCAACGATGCCAAGGCGGTGCTCAAGCTCGCCGAGCGCCTCGGCTACACTGGATCCCTGCTCGCGGACGAGGACGCGACCGTAGCCAATGTGACCGCAGGAATCCGGGCGGCGGCCGACGCGCTTTTTGCGGGCGATGTGTTCCTGTTCTCGTTCTCCGGGCATGGTGGAYAGATTCCCAATACCAGCTCCGATGATGAACCGGACGGTATGGATGAAACCCTGTGTATGTACGACAGAATGCTCGTCGACGACGAGCTGCACCTGCTTCTCGGCGAGTTCCGGGCGGGTGTCCGGGTGTTCCTGCTCTTCGACAGCTGCCACAGTGCGACAGTGGCGAAGGGAAAGCAGCTCGTCGGGGTCACCCGCAAAGCGATCGCAGATATCAGGATCAAAGCGCTGGAAGGTTCCCTCAAACAGGTCGACGTCGACCTCGCCACCGTGCCGGTCACCAGGCAGCAGATTCACAATGATGAAGCTCCCGAGGTCCGCAGCGGCGAGCCGCTGACCAATGACCAGCTCGCCGCCGCACTCGCCGACGAGCTGAACACTGACGATCTCAGGCCCGTTGCTCCGCGGGATCTTAGTGTCCAGTCGAAGGAGATCGTCGCGCTGTTCGCCGACCTCGAAGCTGAAGCGGCGTCGGGGCAGAGTAAGATGCTCCTTCCCTGGGATTCTCCTTACAGGGGAGGAAGCAAGGAAATTTATGACACGGTACGCAACGTGGTTGGTCCCAAAGAAATGACGGTTGTCGAAGCCAGGGTGGTCAGTTTCGCAGCCTGCCTTGATTCGCAGACCACGCTGGCCGGCAGCGTACTCAGTGAGTTCACGTCGAATCTCATGACGGTGTGGCGGGACGGCGGGTACGATGGCGATGGTGAGCAGCTCATTGCCCGTTTGAAGCAGCTCGGTAGCCACAACGGAGCGGTTCCGACCCTGGTGACGTACGGAGCCGGTGGTCCGGCGCTCGCCTATGAACGGCCATTCGCGATCTGATCCGATTTCCGGAGATGTCAATCAACCAGGGGACCGGTTGGGGGTGCGGGGGCCGCCCGCACGTCTGGCGGCCCTGAGCGCGATTCTCCTGCTTGCCCTCGCCCTGCTGGCGGTTGCGGTGACTGGCGGAGCTGTCGGCGTAATGGTCACGGCGCCCGCCATGTAACGATTCGTGCCGATGTGGCTGCAGGTCGCCCACATCGGTCTCACGGTCGCGCTTCACCAGACCTGAGCCGCTGGCAAGGCGGCGGCTGCGACGCCCAGTCCTCGGATCGGATGACGGGTTCTGGCGCGGTCGTGTCCCGCTGGATCTGCTCCGTCCGCGTCACCCGGGCGTGTCGAGCCTGGCGAGGCCCAGCCGCACGGCTTCGGCCGCACGTCGAGGTCGCCGCGCTCGCGTTCGCGCCACACGGCGTCGATACGGAAGCTGTCTCCAGCGAACCATGGGAACACGTGCAGATGGAGGTGGAACACCTCCTGGAAGCTGCCGCGCCGTCCGTGAGGAAGATCATGCGGCTTCGTCCGGATTCAGAGGGTTGGAGCCCGGAGCAGGGCCAGCGTCTGGTCGAGTTCGGCCTGCAGGATCTCGCTGGCGCGCGCACCGTCGCCGGCGGCCACAGCTTCGACGAGGGCGGCGTGCGCGGCGTCACCGTGGTTGTGGTCGCCGGCTCGCAGGCCGAGCAGGTCGACCAGCTCGATGAGCCCCTGGCGCAGCACGGGCAGGAACTCGGTGAACAGGCTGTCGAGCACCGGATTGTGCGCGGCCGCGACAACGGCGGCGTGCAGGGCGATGTCGGCGTCGACGAACATCTCGTCGCCACCGCCGGCTGCGGCCCGCCGCCGATCGAGGGCGCCGCGCATGGCGGCGATCTCCACCTCGGTGCGCCGCTGCGCGGCCAGCCGCACGGCCTGCACCTCCAGGAACATCCGGACCTCGTAGACGTCGCCCACCGCGGCGCGGCGAAGCACGTCCTTCCAGTCCTGCGCCGGTTCGGTGGCGATGACGAACACGCCGGACCCCTGCCGGGACGCCACCAGCCCCGCACCGGCCAGCGCGCGCAGCGCCTCGCGCACGGTGGAGCGGCCCACACCCAGCGTCGCCGCGAGCGCGTTCTCCCCGGGCAGGCGGGTTCCGACCGGCCACTCGCCGCCGGTGATCTGGTCACGCAGGAGCTGTGTCGCCTGGTCGACCAGCGACGTCGATCGCAACGCGCCGAGCGCCATGGTTACCTCTCAGGTTGTCTGAGGAGCTGAGATGTGGAGTATGGTACGCCCGTGACGCTGGGCGTGTGGCTGCTTCTTCCCCGCCGCGGCGGGGCCTGAGGCGACCGGCACCCCGCCGCGGGGTTGCTGTGCCGCCGGTCGACCACGCGCGACCGAGACCCGAAGGGCCGATCACCTCCTATGCCCGAGCATTCGAGCAGTCCATCTGCCGCGGCGGCGCCGGCCGCCGTCCCGTCGGCATCCACCGCATCCACCGCATCCACCGCATCCACGACATCCACGACATTCACCGCCTTTCCTGCCTCCGCTGCCCTCGCTGACGCGGTCAGCTTCCCCACCGTTGTCCGTCCCCGGGGCGCGCTGCCGGCGGGCGCCGCGGCGTGGAACTCGCAGCGTCCCAGCTCCATGCCGCACCAGCGGTACCTGCCCGTCCACGAACGGGTCGAGCTGCCGGTCATCGACCCTTCCACCCGTATCTGGCCGACGCGCCGCGTCGACACCGCGCCGCTGTGGGTGTCCGTGGACCTGCGGGACGGGAACCAGGCCCTGCGCGAGCCGATGGACACACCGCGCAAGCGGATGATGTTCGATCTGCTCGTCGCCATGGGTTTCAAGGAGATCGAGGTCGGCTACCCCTCCGCCAGCCAGACGGACTTCGACTTCGTCCGGCACCTGGTCGAGGACGATGCCGTCCCACCGGATGTGACAACGGTGGTGTTCACCCCGGCGCGGCGAGATCTCATCGAGCGGACCTTCGAGGCGATCGCCGGGATGCCGGCGGCCGGAGGGATGCCTCGCGTCGTCGTTCACCTCTATGTCGCCACGGCACCGGTCTGGCGGCAGGTCGTCCTGGGCCATGACCGTGCGGAACTGCTGGCGCTGGCACGCGACGCCGCGGAGCAGATGGCGCGACTCGCCGCGTCCCCGCGCTTTCCCGACGTCCGCTTCCAGTTCTCACCCGAGGTCTTCAACGCGACCGAACCCGACTTCGCGCTGGAGATCTGCAACAGCCTCAGCGAGCTGTGGGACGCCTGCCCGCAGCGACCGGTCATCCACAACCTGCCGGCGACGGTCGAGATCTCCACCCCGAACGTCTACGCCGATCAGATCGAGTACATGGACCGCCACCTGGCGCGGCGGGAGTCGGTGATCCTGTCCRTCCACCCGCACAACGACCGCGGCACCGGGGTCGCATGTGCGGAGCTGGCGCTGCTCGCCGGCGCGCAGCGGGTCGAGGGCTGCCTGTTCGGCAACGGCGAACGCACCGGCAACGTCGATCTGGTCACCCTCGCGCTCAACCTCTACTCCCAGGGCGTCAACCCGATGATCGACTTCTCGGACATCGACGTCGTCCGGGAGACCGTCGAGCACTGCAACCGGATGCCGGTCCATCCCCGGCACCCCTACGGGGGCGAGCTGGCCTACACCGCCTTCTCCGGCACCCACCAGGACGCGATCAGCAAGGGACTGGCACATCATGCCGCCCTCGCCGCGGCACGGTCGGTGCCAGAGGGGCGAGCCCCGTGGGCTGTTCCGTACCTGCCGATCGACCCGGCGGACGTCGGGCGCAGCTACGAGGCGTTGATCCGGGTGAACAGCCAGTCCGGCAAGGGCGGGATCGCGCATCTGCTGAACCTTCACTACGGCCTGGAGCTCCCCAGGGGCCTGCGGGCCGACTTCTCCCGGGTCGCGCAGGAAGCCGCTGACCGCGACGGACGCGAGCTCGTGGCCAAGGAGCTCTGGGAGATGTTCCAGGCCCGCTATCTGGCACCGGTGCACCACGGGCCGATCCTGCTGTCCAGCTGGCGGACCGCCGAGACCGCGCCGGGTGAGCACGAGTTCGTCGCCGAGCTGGCGACGCCCGGGGGCGAGGCGCGGACGCCTCGCCGGGGGATCGGGAACGGACCGCTGGCGGCGCTGACAGCGCTGCTCGCCGGGATCGGCGTCGAGGCGGAGGTCGTCGCCTTCAGCGAGCACGCCATGGACCGTGGCGGCGCCAGCCTCGCGACGGCCTACATCGAGATCGGCCTCAGCGGTACGGAACGCTGGGGCGTCGGCCAGGACACCTCCGCGCTCACCGCGTCGGTCAACGCCGTCATCGCCGCGGTCAACGGCCGGCTGGCCGGCTGAACGCCGGCCCGCGGGTCTGATTCGTCCGTGTCGCCCAGCCGGCGGCCGACCGGTGTTAGAACGAGGAGATGCGGCCGGAGATGACGAACGCCGGTGACCCACCGACCGAACCGGATGACGGCGTTCCCGCGCCGGGCCTGGTCGCGGCGTGGCTGGTACTGCGAATGCTTCCGACGGAGCGGGTTCCAGGCTGGGCGGCGCACTGGATCGCGCGTGGTTATGACGGTGCGGCGCTGGTCGAGCTCGCCGGCCTCGACGGCAGGGATCCGGCCGCGGTCCGTGATCTGATCGAGGCGGCTCTGCGGGAATGCGGCCCGCTGGAGGTTGACGTCGCGGCGGTGGAGCGAGACCACCTGCGGGCAGCTGCGCTGATGGCTTTCACCAATGTGGCCGAACTGCTCCTTTCGGGGCGCGCGACCGAGCGATGGGTCGTCGACAGGGTTCATGAGATAGCCGGTGACCACTACTTCGACGAATCAGTGATGAATCTTCCGCTCGGTTCGTTGTTTCACCTTGCGGATGAATGGGATGCTGGCTGGGGGCGGCCGGTGCAGGAGCTTCGGAGCATTGTTCGGCAGGCCTGTCACCGGCAGCTGGAGGTGGCTTCGGTTCCCGGTCGTTCCTGATCCGTGTGGGCTTCGCGGGCTCGGTCCGGCTGGTGGTGCTGTCGGCGTCCGTGGCGTCCATGGCGTCCCGGCCGGACGTTCCGGCCGGTGCGATGTCCGGTCATCCCACGAGATCCCGCGTCGAGGGGAGGCGGCGGATTCGCCGTACACCGGCTACTGCAGATGCGGTAGCCGGTGGCACTTTCGGGTTTCGGTGCGGTGGATATCGGCGTCGGCTATGTACGGTGATGCCGTGTCCGGATGGCTGGCGGGGTTCCGAAATGTCGGTCGGGAGGAGTCGCGGCGTCGGACGTATCTAGCCGATATCGCCGTCGCCTGCGTTGCCTTTGGGCTGGGTGTGGCCATCGCCACGCAGGCCCCGGTGGATAGTTCCGGACTGAGTGCGACTTTCCTTGTTACAACTGCGATTAGTTGTGCAGTTCTGGTGCTGCGCCGGCGCTGGCCGCCGCTGGTTCTCGGATTCGTCGCCGGGTGGTCCTGCCTCGTGAATCTCCTGGCCGGGCCACCGGGCGACGGGCCGTCGTTGCTGGCGGCCTGGGTGGCGTTCTACAGCGCCGGGGCCTACCGGCCGCCGAAGGTCGCGTGGACCGCTGCCGCCGGCGCCGTCATCCTGATCCTGCCGGCGGCGCTGGCCAGGCCGGACGCTGTGGTGCAGTCCGTCGCCGGGGTGCTCCTGTGGAGTGTCGGGTCGACCTTCCTGGGGTGCCGGCTGCGGCGTGGGCGAGCGTATGTGGCGAAACTGGAGCAGCGGGCGCTGCGAGCCGAGCGAAACCATGACGAGCGAAACCATGAACACCAGGCCCGGCGCGGGCGTGCGCGGCACGACTCCGTGGCTGCCGGCGTGGACACGCGGTGGCCCGCCCCCCGGTGGGCGAGCGACGAGAACACAGTGCCGCTGGGCGTCCAGTGGCGTCGCAGCCAGGCCTCGGCTGTCCCGCAGATGATCCCCGCGGCCAGCGCCTCGGTCGGCGGCAGGCCGACCGCGTCCGGCTGGCGGCACGCTGCCACCTCCGGTTACGGCACCGCGTCGCGTTACGGCACCGCGTCGCGCTCGGTCACCGCTGCCACCTCCGGCAACGGCACCGTGTCGCTCTCCGCCACGGCTGCCACCGCCGTGGCCCCGTTCCCCGCCGCCACCGGTGCCGCCACCATCCCGGCCGGCGCCCACCACCGGCTGCACACGTTGCGTCCGGGGCGGCTGCATCTGGGCCGCTCCAGCGACAACGACATCACCGTCGGGGACCTGCTCGCCTCGCGCTACCACGCGGCGCTGGAGGTGCGCGCCGACGGCGTGCGGATCGTCGATCTCGGTTCGGCGAACGGGACCTTCGTCAACGGCCGGAGGGTGACGGCGGCCCCGGTCGGCGAGCGCGACGTGATCGCCATCGGCCACCACCTCTACCAGCTCAAGGGCGACTACCTCGTCGAGTACATCGACTCCGGCGACGTCGCCTTCGAGGCGCGGGCGCTGTCCGTGCACGCCGGCGCCAAGCAGCTGATGCACAACGTGACCTTCCGGCTGCCGGCCCGGTCGCTGCTCGCCGTGGTCGGGCCCAGCGGCGCGGGCAAGTCGACGCTGCTCAACGCGCTGGCCGGGTTCCGGCCCGCGGACGCCGGAACCGTCCGGTACGCGGGCCGGGACCTGTACGCGGACTACGACGAGCTACGGCGACGGATCGGGTACGTGCCGCAGGCCGACCCGCTGCACGGCCAGCTCACCGTCCGGCAGGCCCTCGAGTACGGGGCCGAGCTGCGCTTCCCCGCGGACACCACCGCGCACGAGCGGCGCACCCGGGTGGCGGAGGTTCTCGACGAGCTCGGGCTGACCGCGCACGCCGACACCGTGGTGCACCGGCTCTCCGGTGGCCAGCGCAAGCGCACCTCGGTGGCGCTGGAGCTGCTCACCTGCCCGTCGCTGCTGTTCCTGGACGAACCGACTTCCGGCCTCGACCCGGCCAACGACCAGTCCGTGATGCAGACACTGCGCGGCCTCGCCAACGGGGCGGGGGCGAGTACGGACGCGGGCGTGGGCACGGACTCGCCGGACGAGAACGGCCGCACGGTCATCGTGGTCACCCACAGCGTGCTTTTTCTGGATCTCTGTGACTACGTTCTCGTCCTGGCGCCGGGTGGGCATGTGGCCTATTTCGGCCCGGTCGACGGGGCGCTGCACTTCTTCGGCAAGAACGACTTCCGCGAGTTCGCGTCGGTGTTCCGCACGCTGGAGCACTCCTCCGGGGCGGGGGCCGCCGCCCGGTTCCGGGCGTCGGAGTACTTCGTGCCGTCGGCGGTGGTCGCTCCGATGGCCCGCAGGCCGCCGGCGGATCTGCCCAGGGTGCGAAAACGGCCGGTCGCCGCCCAGCTTTCCACTCTCACCCGCCGCTACCTTCGGGTGATACGGGCCGACCATTCCTACCTGCGGCTGATCATCGTTTTCCCGTTCCTGCTCGGTTTCATTCCCAGAATGATTCCCGCGCCGGACGGGCTGGGTGCCCTGCCGGACGCACCGAACCCCAACGCGCCGAAGGTGCTCGTCGTGCTGATCCTCTGCGGCTGTTTCATGGGGATGGCGAACTCCGTCCGGGAGATCGTCAAGGAACGTGACATCTACCGGCGGGAACGGACCATCGGGCTTTCCCGGGCCGCCTATCTCGGTTCGAAGACGGTGGTGCTGACCGGGATCACCACCGTGCAGTGCGTGGTCTGCACCTTCATCGGCCTGGTGGGCCGGGCGCCGACGGACGCCGTCGTGTTGGGCTCCCCGCTGGTCGAGATCCTCATCGCGATGATCGTCACCGCGAACGCGTCGATGGTGATCGGTCTGCTGGTGTCGACGATCGTCGACACCGCGGACAAGACGATGCCCGTCCTGGTGCTGGTGACGATGGCCCAGCTCATGCTCTCCGGTGGTCTGGTGTCGCTGTCCGGCCGGACCTGGGTGGCGCAGATCTCCTGGATCGCGCCGGCGCGGTGGGGCTACGCGGCGCTTGCGTCCACCGCGGACATCAACGAGGTCTCGAAGCTGGGCTACGAGGGGCTGCGCACCGACCCGGCGGACCCGTTGTGGGAGCACAACCAGCACATCTGGACCTTCGACATCGGCTTCGGCGTCATCCTGGCCTGCRCCACCCTCGCCCTGACCGCGGCCATGGTGCGCCGCGTCGATCCCAGGCTGACCCGCCCGACGCGCAGCGGCCCCGGTGTGGCGACGTCCGCCACCCGCTGACGGCGAGGGCTGTGCCGGGGATGCCGGCGGAGGTCAGCCCCGATCTCCAGCGGTGCCGGTCCGGGCGCCGGTTGTCAGCCGCCATCCGCGGGCGCGTTCGCGTTCGCGCCAGAAGGCGGCGTACCGGCCATCCTGTGCGACGAGCTCCGGGTGCGTCCCGCACTCGACGATCCGGCCGCCGTCCAGGACGGCGATCTGGTCGGCACGGATGATCGTGTCGAGCCGGTGCGCGATGACCAGGACGGTGCGGTCGGTGGCGAGCTCGGCGATGGCGTCGTGCACGGCCGCCTCGTTCTCCGTGTCGAGGGATGCCGTGGCCTCGTCGAGCAGGACGATGGGCGCGTCTTTGCACAGGGCGCGGGCGATGGCCACGCGCTGGCGCTCGCCGCCCGACAGCAGCCGACCGCCCTCACCGACATGGCTGGCCCAGCCGTTCGGGAGCCGGGCGACGATCGAGTCGACCTGGGCGCGCCGCGCCGCGTCACGGACCTGCTCCCCGGTCGCACCGGGGTTACCGAACCGGATGTTCTCCTCGATGGTGGTGTCGAGCAGGTAGACATCCTGGAACACCAGCGCGATGTGCCCGAACAGCTCGCGGCCGGTGACGTCGCGGACGTCCACGCCGCCCACGCGCACCGACCCGGAGTCGACGTCGTGGAAACGGGCGATCAGCTTCGTGACCGTCGTCTTCCCGCCGCCGGAGGYGCCGACGAGCGCGGTGGTCCGCCCGGCCGGGACGGTGAGGTTCAGCCCGGTCAGGACCTCGGGCCCGTCGGGATAGGAGAAGCGGACGTCGGTCAGCTCGATCCCGGCGTGGCCGATCTGCTTGCCGTCCGCGGGCTCGGGGAGCGGCTCGACCGCCAGGAGCTCGGCGATCCGCCGGGCGGAGGCCGCGCAGCTCTGCAGGATGCCGCCGAGGCCGACCAGGGCGTCGAGTGGGCGCAGCAGACTGATGCCGAGCACGACCAGGGCGATCATCCGGCCCGGTTCGAGGCCGTCCTGCGTGGTGAGCGCGAGCCCGACGAGGAACAGGGCGGTGAGCGCCAGCTGGAGGCCGATCTCCCCGATGTACTCGCCGGGCAGCGAGCGGACGATCTTGCGCCGGGAGACGCGGTGCTGGTCGGCCAAGGCGTTGTCCAGCGCGGCGCGGCCGGCGGCGGTCTGGCCGGTGGCCCGCAGCGTCGGCTGGGCCCCGGCGAACTCGACGAGCCGGCTGCCGGCCTCGGTGGTGGCGGCGTTCTCGGCCGCTTCGGAGCGTTCGGTGAGCCGGCGGCTGACCGAGAGCGCGACCAGCACGACCGGGACGGCGATCAGCGCGGTGAGTCCGATCCGCCAGTCGAAGCCGAGCAGGAACACGGCGATCGTCGTGGGGGTCGCGACCACACTGATCAGGGCCTGCGCGAGGAACACGGTGGAGGAGACCCTGGCCACGTCACCGATGACCAGCTGCGGGACCTCGCCTCCCCGAGCCCCGTCGAACCAGCCCAGCGGCAGCGTCACCAGCTTGGCGCCGAGCCGGTTGTAGAGGTCTCGGCGCCAGACCGAGGACAGCCGCAGCGCCCGTGATCCCAGGTAGTAGTGCGCGAACCACCCGGCGACCGCCGCGGCGGTGAGGGGGAGCAGCCACCATGCCGCCGTGGTGGTGTCGCCGTCGAACAGGGCGGTCAGCAGTGGGAACAGCACGCCGAAGGCCACTCCCTCGCTGACGGCGTAGCCGGCCACCGACGCGAGGTACCACCCCAGCGGCCGGTGCTGGCCGGCTGGGACGAGGCCGCGCAGGCTGCCCGCGACGCTGGCCGTACCCGCCGTACCCGACGTGTTCGTCGAGGATGTCAAGCTCGTCCTTCCCGATCGCTCTGCTGCGCCCGCCAGAGCTGGGCGTAGCGCCCGCCCGCGGCGAGCAGGTCGTCGTGCCGGCCGCGCTCGACGATCCGTCCGTCGTCGAGGACGAGGATCTGGTCGGCGGCGGTGACCGTGTACAGGCGGTGCGCGATCACGAGCAGTGTCCGGCCGGCGGCCAGTTCGGCCAGCGCGTCCTGGATGGCGGCCTCGGAGTCGGGGTCGGCGAACGCGGTGGCCTCGTCGAGGAGCACGATCGGCGTCCGCGCCAGCAGGGTTCGGGCGATCGCGATCCGCTGTGCCTCACCGCCGGACAGGTGCGCGTCCTCGCCGACGACCGAGTCGTAGCCCCGCGGCAGGGCGAGGATGCGGTCGTCGACGGCGGCCGCGCGGGCGGCGGCGCGGACCGCCTCGTCGGACGCGTCCGGGACCGCGAGGGCGATGTTGTCCCGGATCGTCCGGCGCAGCAGCACGACGTCCTGCAGCAGGAATCCGATGTGGCGGTAGAGCTCGTCGCGGTCGATGTCGCGCAGGTCGGCGCCACCGAGGCGGATCGTGCCGGCGGTGACGTCGGCGAACCGGGCCATCAGCATCGCCAGCGTCGACTTGCCCGCCCCGGAGGAGCCGACCAGCGCGGTCACGGTCCCGGGGCGCAGCGTCGCGCTCACGCCGTGCAGGACCTCGCGACCGTCCGGGTAGGCGAAGTGGACGTCGTCGAGCTCGACGGTCGGCGGGATGCCCACGGTGCGGGCCCGGGTGGGGTCGACCTCCGGCTGCCGGGGCTCGCGCAGCAGGCCGCTGATCCGCCCGGCCGCGTCCTGAGCGCGTTCCCGCAGGTCCTGGGCCAGGTAGATGGGGGTGATCTGCTCGAACAGGCCGACGCCGAGGAGGATGAAGGCCACCAGGTCCACCGGGTCGGTCCAGCCGGCGGCGACCAGGCCGGTCCCGACGGCGGTGACCACGAACACCACCGTCGCGGGGGCAACCGTGGCCCGCGCGACGCCGCGCGGCCGGAGGAAGATGCGCTGGGCCTGCTCGTCGGCGTCGGCGTGCTCGGCCGCGGCCGCCGTGAACCGGCGGGAGCTCTGGTCGGCGGCGAAGGCCTTGACGACGCTGATGCCGCGCACCGTCTCCAGCACGGCCGCGGTCAGCTCGCTGTTGGCTGCCGCGATGCGGTTCACCTGGTCGGTCGCGCGCACCGCGAGCCGTGAGCGGATGGTCTGGGCCACCGCGATGAGCGCGACCGTGACCAGTGCGAGTGTCCAGTCGACCCAGAGCAGGTAGATGATCACGACGGTCGGGCCGGCCACCGCCGAGGCCAGGTCGGCGCGGGCGTGGGCAACCGCGTGATGCAACGAGCCCACGTCGTCCTGCACCGTCGAGCGCACCCGAGCCGACACCCCGCCCGCGAACCAGCTCAGCGGCAGGGCGCTGACGTGCTCGGTCATCCGGCGGCGCAGCAGGTACGCGAGGTCGGCGTCGGCGAGATGGCTGAGCAGGCTCGCCGACGCGTACAGCGCGAACCGGGCGAGGAGCAGGCCGGCCGCGAGCCAGGCCAGCGGCCACACCGACGCGCCCTCGTCGTTCAGCAGCCGCCGCGCGATCTCCACCAGCACGACCGCGGGAGCTATCGACAGCACCGCGGCCAGTGCCTGCAGCACGGCCGCGACGCCGATCCGGCCGCGGACCGCACGACGCAGCTCAGCCAGCTCGGCCGCTGTCTGGTCGGCCGCGGCCCGGTCGGCGGCGGCCCGGTCGGCGTCGTCAGTGTCGGCGTCGACCGTGTCCGCGTCCTGGGGCGGTGCCGTGACTTTCACCACGCCCGAATCCTCCGGTTCCCCGTGTGCCGTGCCTTTCCCGACGGCAGAGAGGCAGAGGGACGGCATATGTTCCGATGGTCTGGTAAAGGAAGGCTTACCTATTTTTCGGATGGAGTTCCGGAGTGTCAAGTGTGCGGCTGTCGGCTCGACTGGTCGCGGTGGGTGGCCGGGCTCTGAGATCCTGTGTCGCGGTCCCCGGGTCGGATGTCGCCCGGTGCCGGCCGGCCGTGCGGGTTGACCATCGGTCTTAGGTTAGCTATACCTAACAGGCGAGAATCCACTTTCCCGCGATCTCCGATCACGCGGGGGCCGCGAGTACTCACGGCCGCCCGGACGAACGGCTTCGGTTCCGGCGGAGCGCCCGAAGCGCGGGAACGGAAGCGGTCGGACGGCGTGGGCACATCCGATCAGGGCGGTGCTGGGTTGGGCGCTGGGCTGTACGGCTCGACAGGACTGCTCCGCGGGCAGCTCCTGGCCCGGCGGCGTGATCTCGCCCTCGGTGGCCTGGCGACCGTCGCCCAGCAGGCCGCCATGCTGGCGCTTCCCTGGTGTATCCAACGCGCGCTCGATCGAGGCGTCACCGCGCACTCGATGCAGGGCACGGCCACCTGGGCGATTCCGACGGCGCTGTTCGCCGTCGTGTTCATGATCGGTGGGGCCGGCGGGCTGTGGTGGTCGGGCCGGGCCGCGAACGGGGTCGCCCACGCGCTGCGGGCCGCGCTCGTCGAGCGGGTGGCCGCGTTCGACCGGCCCGCCCTCGCCCGCTTCGGGCACGGCGACCTGGCGACCAGAGTCACCCGGGATGTCGATCTCGTCCGGCAGTGGGTGCAGAGCCTCGCGATCTGGGTCCGGATCGTGGTGACCATCGTGGTGGTGCTGCCCGCCTTCGCCCTGCTCGACTGGCGGCTGCTGGTGGTGGGCGTCGCCACGATCCCGCTGGTCGTGCTCGTCAACGGCTACTTCCCCGGCCGGTTCGGCGCGGCGAACGAGAGCCTGTCGGCGGCCTTCGCCGCCCGCGCCGACGCGGTGGACGATCTGCTGTCGGCCAGCGCCGCGGTCCGCGGCCTCGGTGGTGAGACGGCGCTCGTCCGCCGTCATGACGACCGCAGCGCGGTCCTCACCGACCGAACGATGACCGCCGCGCGGATCTCGGCGTCCTGGGCCGCCGTCCCGCCGGCCGTGCCCAGGCTGGCGATCGCGGCCGGGCTGGCCATCGGCGGTACGGCCGCGCTGCGCGGCGACCTCACCATCGGTGGCCTGGTCGCCTTCACCTCCTGGATGTCGACGCTGGCGCTGGCGGTCACGGTCGCGGTCGAGCTGCTCGCCGCTCGCGGCCAGGCCCGCGTCGCCGCGGGGCGCATCGCCGGGGTTCTCGCCACCCCGGTGCCCGACCACGACTCGGCCGACGCCGAGGTTCCGCCACCGGGCGCCGCGCTGCGCGCCACCGCCCTGACCGCCCGGCGCGAGGGAAGGCAGGTGCTCGGCCCGGTCGACCTGGCCGTCGGCCCGGGCGAGCTCGTCGTGGTGACCGGCCCGACCGGCAGCGGCAAGACGACGCTCGCCCGCCTGCTGTGCCGGGTGGAGGACCCGGCGCGCGGCTCGGTCAGCCTGGGTGGCGTCGACCTGCGGCGGGTGTCCCGCGTCGAGCTCGCCCACCGGATCGGCCTGGTGCCCCAACGGCCACTGATTCTGGCGGGCACGGTCGCGGACAACATCCGGGTCGGCCGCGAGGTCGATCTCGACGAGGTGCGCGCGGCCTGCGTGGTGGCCGCGATCGACGACTTCGTGACGAGTCTGCCCGACGGCTAYGACACCGAGCTGGGGGAGCGCGGGGCGACCGTCTCCGGCGGGCAGGGGCAGCGGCTCGCGCTGGCGCGTGGGCTGGTCGGACGTCCGGACGTGCTCGTGCTCGACGATGCCACCGCGGCGGTCGACGCCGCGACCGAGGCCACGATTCTGCGCCGGCTGCGCGAGTGGTCGCCGCGGACCGCGCTCGTCGTGATCTCCCATCGACCGGCTGTCCTGGCCGCCGCCGACCGGGTCGTCCGGCTCGCCCCCCGCCGCTGCCCCGGCGCCCGCACGGTCCGTGCCGGCCGCCGAGCACGTGCCCGCCGGCTCACGTGGCGGCGCGGGCACCGTCGGTGTGCGGGGCGGCGATGGCTGAGGTCCGGGTACTGGCCGACGACCCGCCCCTCGCGGGCACCTTCCGGCGCTTCTGGCCGTACCTGCGCCCGCACCGGGCGATCCTGGCCGCCGCGCTGCTGGCGAGTGTGGCCAGCACGGCGGCGGTGGTGGGCCTCGCGCCCGCCATCGGGTGGGGAGTCGACGCCGTGTCCGCGGGCGACCGGGGCCGGCTGTGGCAGGCGGTCGTCCTGATGGTCGGGCTCGCCCTGGCCAGGATGCTCCTGCTGCGCTGGTCGGAGCTGCTGCTGTCCGCGGCCGGGGAGCGGACCATCCGCGGCCTGCGGGATCTCGTCGTGGCGCGCCTCGCCCGGGCACCTCTGCGCTTCATCGAGGCCCACCGGACCGGTGACCTGCTGCGCCGGTCGACCGGCGAGATCGCCGACCTCACGCTCTTCCTGCGCGACCAGCTGCCCAACCTGCTCGGCGTCAGTCTCACGATCGCTTTGACCACGGTGTTGCTGCTGGTCTACTCATGGCTGCTCACGTTGCTGCTCGTCGTGCTGTTCCTGCCTCTGGCGATCGCGATCGTGGCCTGGTTCAACCGGGGCGCGTCGGAGGCGTACGGCCGCCAGGCCGCGGCCGACGCGGCGATGACGGCGGCCTTCACCGAGACGCTCAGCGCGCATGAGGCCCTGGTCGCCCCCGGACGACCCCAGGAGTGGATCCGCCGGTTCCGGGAGGACAACGACAGGCTCCAGCAGGTGGCGGACCGCACGCTCGTCGTGCAGAACCGGCTGGAGCTGTTCGGCATGATCGAGGGGCTGGCCACCGCCGCGCTGCTGCTGCTCAGCGTCTGGCTGGTGCGCGCGGGGCATCTCGGCGTCGGCACGGTCGTCGTCTTCGTGGTCGCGACCCGCAACCTGTTCGAAGGCGTGCTCACGTTGTCGGGCCTGGCCGGCCAGGCCCAGCTGGCCCGGGTGGGCCTGGCTCGCCTGACGGACCTGCTCGACGCACTGCCGCCGGCGCCGGACTCGGCGCCGGTCCCGGGGACTGGCCTGGCGGCAGTGCCGGGCGCCCGCGGCGCCCGCGGCGGAGGCGGCGGAGGCGACGGAGGCGACGGGGGCGGCGGGGGCGGCGGCCTGCCGGCGCACGGCGACCTGGTCGCCGACGACCTCGGCTTCGGCTACGCCGACGGCGCGGAGGTGCTGCGCGACGTCTCGGTCACCTTCCCGACCGGCGACCGGGCCGGCCTCGTCGGCGTCACCGGGTCCGGGAAGACGACCCTGGCGAAGCTGCTCGCCGGGCTCTACGAGCCGGACGTCGGGGCGGTGCGCTACGGGGGCGTCGATCTGCGGGCCGTCCCGGCGCGGGAGGTTCGGGCCCGCATCGTCCTCGTTCCGCAGCAGGTGCACATCATCACCGGCACGCTGGCGGAGAACCTGGCGCTGGTGCCCGGGGCGCCGGGCCGGCCGGCGATGGAGCGCGTCGTCGACATCCTCGGCCTCGGCGACTGGGCGGCCCGGCTGGGCGGTCTCGACGCCGATCTCGGCACCCGGGGTGACCGGCTCTCCGCCGGCGAGCGCCAGATCGTCGGGCTGTTGCGGGCGGCACTCATCGATCCACCGGTACTGCTGCTCGACGAGGCGACGGCCGACCTCGACCCGGATGCCGCGCTCCGGCTGGAAACGGCGGTCGAGCGGCTGCGACCCGGCCGGACGCTGGTCGTCATCGCGCATCGGCCGAGCACCATCGAACGCCTCCCGCGCATCGTCCGACTTGATGCCGGACGCCTGGTCTGAGCGCACCGCAGGGCCCGACCAGCTGGGCCGATCCGAACTGGTGGTTGCATTTCCGATCTCGTCTACATTAGGTTAACTTCACCTAATCTGTGCGAGGATGGTGCGCCCGCCTGCCAGCCAGYGGTCGTTGCCCCAGGCGGCGGCCGTCGCCCCTGTCAGTCACCGACCGCTCACCGGCCCCTGAAGCGGTAACCCATCGGTTACCAGTCGATGCCCCTCGTCCCGACCCCCATCACCGGAAGGACGTCCACTGTGGCGAGTCCCGACTCCGCGCAGCGCAGGCGCGACCTGCTTCGCCGTCAGCTGGCGGCCGAGCGGCTGACGCGCGACCCGGTGGGTGGCGTCGGCGAGCGGTCTCGCCGGAGCGCCGGCCAGGGGCACCCGGTCAGTCCGGCGCAGCGTCGCATGTGGTTCCTGTCCCGGCTTGACCCCACCAGCGCCGCCTACACGATCTCGGCCGCGTTCGAGCTGACCGGCCCGCTTGACCCGGAGGCCCTGCGCCGCGCGCTGATCGCCGTCGCCGGTCGGCACGAGATCCTCCGCACGACCTACCGGGCCACCTCGGACGGGCAGCTGCAGCAGGTGGTCCGGGACGACATCCTGCCGGCGTGGCACAGCGTGGATCTCTCGGCCGAGCCGGCCGAGCCGGCCGAGCCGGGCGCGGAACCCGACGAGCGTGCGCGCGCGATCGCGCTGGCAGCGGCGCGGCGCCCGTTCGACCTGACCGCCGAGTCCCCGCTGCGGGTCACCCTGCTGCGGCACGGGCCGGCGCTGCACACCCTGGCGCTCGCCGCCCATCACATCGCCTGGGACGACGCGTCCTGGGACGTCTTCTTCGGCGACCTGCAGGCCGCCTACGCCGGGAAGGACGGCGCGGGCGCCGGTGCCGCCGTCCAGTTCCTCGACGCCGCGGCCCCGGTCGCGGACCAGCCCGTCCCGGCGGAGGGCCTCACCTACTGGCGCGACCGGCTGTTGCCGCTGGCCGAACCCGTGCGGCTGCCGGGGCCGGACGCCGACGACCGCGACCCCGACGACCGCGACCCCGACGACCGCGACCCCGACGACCGCGGCCCCGACGACCGCGGCCCCGACGACCTGCCGGTCGCCGCGGCCCCGCACCGTCGCGACACCGGCCGACAGGTCGTCCACCTCACGGCAGGGGAGCTCGCCGGGCAGGTCCGCGAACTGGCGACCGCCCACGGCGCGACACCGTTCATGGTGCTGCTGGCCGCCTACACGGCGCTGATCCACCGGGTGACCGGGGCGACCGACGTCACCGTCGGATCTCCGGTCGTGAACCGGGAGGGTGCCGCGACCGAGGGCGTCATCGGCTACTTCGGCAACACGATCTGCCTGCGTCTGCCGGTGGGGCCGCTGGACAGCTTCACCGACCTGCTGCGACGGACCCGTGACGTCTGCCGGGGCGCGTTCGCGCACGCCGACGTCGACCTCGCGGACGTCGTGCGTGAACTCAACCCCGACCGGTCGGACGGCGTGTCCAGCCTGTTCACCACGATGTTCGCCGTCCGCACGCAGGCCGCCGCCGCGCTGCGCGCCGTCGGCGGCCAGGGTGACGGTGACGGCCTGCGTGGTGAGCGCCGTCCCCTGCACAACGGCACGGCGCAGTTCCCGCTGATGGTCGTGGCCGAGATCGGCACCGGACCGGACGGGGCCGACTCACTCGAACTGGAGACGACCTTCCAGCCGGGCTCGGTGTCCGGGGTGTTCGCACGCTCCCTCGGAGCCCGGCTGGAGCGGCTGCTCACCGCGGCGCTCGCCGACCCGGCCGCGGCGATCGGCTTCATCGACCTGCTCACGCCGGCCGAGCACGCCCGCCTCGCGGGGGCCTGGACCGACCCCGCGGCGGTGGCCGACATCACGGCGGGCCCGGCGCCCGGCGAGCCGTGGGTGGTGCCCTTCATGTCGTGGGCCGAGGCCGACCCGGACCGGACGGCCCTGGTCACCGCCGAGCGTTCGGTCTCCTACGGGGAGCTGGCCACCGCGGCTGACGCGCTCGGGCGCCGGCTGGCCGCCCACGGCGCCCGGCCGGGAACCATCGTCGGGATCGCCCTGCCCCGATCGATCGAGCTGGTGGTCGCGCTTGCGGCCACCGGCCGCGCCGGCGCCGCCTATCTTCCGCTCGACGTCGACTACCCACCCGACCGCCTCGCCCTGATGGTCGAGGACGCGGCGCCGGCGGTGCTGGTCACGACGCGCGAGCTGGCTCCCGGGATCCCGCTCGGGCCGGGGACCCGCCTCGTTCTCGTCGACCTCGTCGACGACGAGCCGGCACCGGTGCCCGACCCGGCATCCGGGTCCGAGGCGGCGCCGGTGTCCGAGGCGGCGCCGGAGCCCGAATCCGCGTCCGCGTCCGCGCCGTGGCCGCCTGCCATCGCACCGGACAGCCCGGTGTACGTCATCTACACATCGGGCTCGACCGGCCGGCCCAAGGGCGTCCTGGTCGGCCATCGATCGCTGACCGGTTTCCTGACGGAGTTCAGCGAGACCGTGGGAATCGGGCCGGCCGACCGCGTGCTGGCCGCGACCACACTGGCGTTCGACCCGAGCACGGTCGAGCTGCTGGCGCCGCTGACCGTCGGCGCCTCGGTCCGTCTCGTCGCCAGTGCGGCCGCTCGGGACCCCTCGGAGCTCGCCCGGCTCCTGAGCGCCGGCGCGGTCACGCTGGCCCAGGCGACCCCGTCGCGCTGGCGTTCCATCCTCGCCGCCGACCCCGCCCCCTACCCCGGCGTACGGGTCCTGTGCGGCGCCGAGCCGCTGACCCTCGACCTCGCGCGGGAACTGCGCTCCCGCGCGGCGAGCCTGACCAACGTGTACGGCCCCACCGAGACGACGGTCTGGGCGACGACCGGTGAGGTGCGCGGGTCGGCGGGCGAGAGCGAGCGGATCACGGTCGGCACGCCGCTGCGCAACACCCGGGCCTACGTGCTGGACGGCGCGCTGATGCCGGTGCCGCCTGGCGTCATCGGCGAGCTCTACCTCACCGGTTCCGGCGTGGCCCATGGCTACTTGGCCCGCCCGGCGCTGACCTCCAACCGTTACGTGGCCAACCCGTTCGGCTTCGGCGAGCGGATGTACCGAACCGGTGACCTCGCCCGCTGGACCGCGGACGGTGAGCTGCTCCTCGCCGGCCGTTCGGACGACCAGGTCAAGATCCGTGGTTTCCGGATCGAGCCGGGCGAGATCGAGACGGTGCTGGCGCGCCACCCGGCGGTCGCGCGCTGCGCCGTCATCGCGCGGGAGGACGGGCCGGCGGGACGCGCGCTCGTCGCCTACATCGTCCCTGCGGCTGCCCCGGTCCCGGCGGCTGCCCCGGCCGGAACCGGGGCGCTCACCGACCAGCTGCGTGCGCACGCCGCGTCGTTCCTGCCCGGCTACATGGTGCCGGCGGCCTTCGTGGTGCTGCCCGTACTGCCCATCACCCCCAGCGGGAAGCTCGACCGGCGTGCCCTGCCCGCGCCCGACTTCGGTGCGGCGGCCCAGCCCGGACGGGCGCCCGCCACCCGGACCGAGGAGATCCTGCGCGACGTCTTCGCGGCCGTGCTGAGCCAGCCCGACATCGGCGTCGACCAGGACTTCTTCCACCGTGGCGGCGACAGCATCCTGGCCTTCTCCGTGGTCACCCGCGCGGCGGCCGCCGGGGTGACGGTGGCACTCGCGGACGTCTTCGCCACGCCCACCGCCGCCGGCCTGGCCGCGACGGCGGACGCCGCGGCAGCCGCCGCTGTGGATCAGCCGGGCGCCGCCGGCACGGCGGCGGTCGGTTCGACGGCCGCGCTCGCGGAGCTGCCCCCGGTCGACCCGGACGACGTCGAGCGCTGGCGGGCCCGGCTGCCCGGCCTTACCGACGTGTGGCCGCTGTCGCCGTCGCAGGCGGGCATGTTGTTCCAGCGCCTCGTCGACGGCGAGGACACACCTGACGTCTACGTCGTCCAGTTCGTCCTCGACCTGCGGGGGGATCCCGATCCCGGTCGCCTGCGGGCCGCTTCCCGGGTTCTGCTCGACCGGCACCCCCTGCTGCGCGCCGCGGTCCTCTCCGACGGCCGTGCGCCGGCCCAGGTCATCGTCGCCGAGGCGGAGCCGGAGTGGACGGTCGTCGACCTCTCCTCCTGGCCGGCCGCGGAACGGGCGGCCGAGATGGAACGGCTCGTCTCGGCCGACCGGACGGCCCGGTTCGACCTGGCGCAGCCCCCGCTCCTGCGTTTCCTGTGGATCCGCACCGGGCCGGACAGCGCGCGGCTGGCTGTCTGCGCCCACCACCTCATCGTCGACGGCTGGTCGCTGCCGCTGCTGCTGCGCGAGCTGTTCACTCTGGCCGCGGACCCGGCCGGCCCGGCGGCCGTCGCCTCGCGGCTGCCGGCGCCACGCCCGTACGCGGACTACCTGCGCTGGCTGCAGGCTCAGGACTCCGACGCCGCCCACGACGCCTGGCGTGAAGAGCTGGCCGATCTCGAAGAACCGACCCTGCTGGCCGGCCTTACCGCCGTCGGCGGGCCGCGGGCCGGTGGGCCGGCAGCCGCCGTCGAGCGGGAGGTCGGCCTCGAGCTGACCGCCCGGCTGGGCTCGCTCGCCCGCGAGCGAGGCGTCACGCTGAGCACCATCCTGCGAGCGGCCTACGGCGTCGCGCTCGCCCGCGCGGTCGGGCGTGACGATGTCGTCTTCGGCGCGGCGACCGCGGGCCGGCCACCGGAGCTGCCCGGGGTCGAGTCCATGATCGGGCTGTTCGTCACCACCGTCCCGGTCCGGGTCACCGTGAGCGCGCGGATGACGTTCGCCGCGCTGCTGGCGGACCCACGGGTCACCCAGGCCCGGATGTTCGCCCACCAGCACGTCGGCCTGGCCGACATCCAGACGACGATCGGCCGGGGTGAGCTGTTCGACAGCCTGCTCGTCCTGGAGTCCTTCCCGTTCGACACGGCGACGCTGATCCCCCCGGGCGGCCCGCGGCTCGAAGCCGTCGACGGCCACGACGGAACCCACTACGCGCTGACCATCCGGGTGATTCCCGGGGACCGGCTGCGGGTGACCGTCAGCTACTCCGACGGTGTCCTCGACGACGCCACCGTCGCCGGGCTGGCCGACCGGCTGCTCCTCCTGCTGGCGGAGATCGCTGCCGACCCGGACCGCCCGATCGGTTCCGTGACGGCCGTTCCCGCCGCCGAGCGCGGTCTCGCCGCCCTCGCTCCGGCGCCCGCGGTGGCCGCGGTGCCCGCGGTGCCCGCAGAGGCCGGCGACCTGCCGTCCGGCGACGCGACGGCCGCCACCCTGCCCGACCTCTTCGAGGCCCAGGCCCGCCGGACCCCGGACGCGGTCGCGCTGCGCTGGCGCGAGACAGAGCTGACCTACGCCGAGCTCGACGAGCGGGCGGACCGGCTGGCCCGGCTGTTGCGCCAGCGCGGTGTCGGGCCGGAGTCGATCGTGGCCGTGGCGCTGCCCCGGTCACTCGACCTGGTCGTGAGCCTGCTCGCCGTGCTCAAGGCCGGCGGCGCCTATCTGCCGGTCGACCCGGCCTACCCCGCGGACCGGATCACGTTCATGCTGCGTGACGCGGCACCGGTGTGCGCGGTGACGACGGCGGCCACCCGGACGGCGCTCCCGGCCCGCCTCGGCGTGCCGATGGTCGTGCTGGACGATCCGCTGGTCGACGCGGCCCTGAACGAGCAGCAGTCCGGGCAGCAGCAGTCCGGGCAGCGGCAGTCCGGCCCGCTCGACCCGGCCGGCCGGGCCAGGCCCGACAACCTCGCCTACGTGATCTACACCTCCGGGTCGACCGGCCGGCCGAAGGGCGCGCAGATACCGCACCGCAACGTGGTGCGGCTGTTCGCCGACAGCCAGCGGCACTTCCACTTCGGCTCCTCCGACGTCTGGACCCTCTTCCACTCGGTCTCGTTCGACTTCTCCGTGTGGGAGCTGTGGGGCCCGCTGCTGTACGGCGGCCGGCTCGTGGTGGTCGACCACGAGGTCTCCCGCTCACCGGGGCAGTTCCTCGACCTGTTGCGGCGGGAGTCGGTCACCGTCCTCAACCAGACCCCTTCGGCCTTCGCCACGCTGATGGACGCCGATCGCGACGATCCGGGCGCCGGCGGGCAGCACGAGCTGAGCCTGCGGCTGGTGATCTTCGGCGGCGAGGCGCTGGACACCAGCCGGCTGGCACCGTGGTACGAGCGGCATCCGGACGACGC
The DNA here is from genome assembly GCF_001983215.1 of Frankia sp. CcI49. Taxonomy (NCBI): domain Bacteria; kingdom Bacillati; phylum Actinomycetota; class Actinomycetes; order Frankiales; family Frankiaceae; genus Frankia; species Frankia sp. CcI49. Next base: position 532,838 of record NZ_MOWP01000006.1, on the reverse strand, counting down.
GCCGACCCTGGTCAACATGTACGGGATCACCGAGACCACGGTGCACGTCACGTACCTGCCGCTGGACCGGGACAGCGCCGCCGGTGCCGCCGCCCGGCGAGGCCTGATCGGCGAGCCGCTGCCGGGCCTGCGGGCCCGGATCCTCGACCGCCACCTCACCCCGGTCCCGCCGGGCGTGCCGGGGGAGGTCTATGTCAGCGGTGCCCAGCTCGCCCGTGGGTACCTGGGCCGGTTCGGCCTCACCGCCACCCGGTTCGTGGCCGATCCCTACGGCAACCCCGGCGAGCGGATGTACCGCACCGGCGACCTGGCCCGGCTGGGTCCGGACGGCGCGCTGGAGTACCTCGGCCGCGCCGACGACCAGGTCAAGATCCGCGGCTTCCGCATCGAGCCGGGTGAGATCGAGGCGGTCCTGGCCGCCGATCCGGCGGTGGAACGGGCCGTCGTCATCGCGCGTGCGGACGACGCCGGCCGGCACCGGCTGGTCGCGTACACCGTGCCGCGGGCAGGCCACCAGGTCGACGGCCCGGCGCTGCGGGCGCGGGCCGCGGCGGCGCTGCCGGACTTCATGGTCCCGTCGGCCGTCGTCGTCCTCGACGCGCTGCCGCTGACCAGCAACGGGAAGCTCGACCGGGCCGCGCTGCCGGCGCCGGACCCGACCGCGGCCACCTCGGCCCGGTCGGGCGCCACCGATCTGGAACGCACCCTGTGCGCGGTGTTCGCCGACGTGCTGGGACTGGACCGGGTCGGCGCCGACGACGAGTTCGTGGCGCTCGGTGGTGACAGCATCATCGCGATCCAGCTGGTCAACCGGGCGCGGCGCGACGGCGTGGCACTCACCCCGCGCGAGGTCTTCGTCCAGCGGACCCCGGCCGCGCTCGCGTCGCTCGTGGCCGGGCGCACCCCGGCCGCACCGGCCGGGACGTCCACCGCGGCCGAGGCAGCCGTGGCAGGCGCGCCGTCCGAGACTGCCACGCCACCCGAGACAGCCCCGGTCCCGGGACTCCCGGGGACGGGCACATCGACCGGCGTGCTGACCCCACCGCCGATCGTGGCCCAGCTCGCCGACTGGGGCGGCGAGATCCAGCGCTACAACCAGGCATTTCTCATCCGCACGCCGGCCGGTGCCGACGAGGCGTCGCTGCGCGCCGCGCTCGGCGCGATCCTCGTGCACCACGACGCCCTGCGGACCCGGCTGCTGCGGCCCGCGCCGGGCATCTGGCTGTTCCAGATCGATCCGGCGGCCACGGGTACCGGCGCACCGGGCAGCACGGCCGACACCGACCTGCTGACCCGCGTCGACGTCGCCGGCCTCGCGCCGGACGGGCTGCGCGCGGCCATCGCGGCCGCCTCCGAATCGGCCGCCGGTGGCCTGGACCCGGACGCCGGCGTGATGGTCCGTGCGGTCTGGCTCGACGCCGGCCCGGCCGAGCCCGGCCGGCTGGTGATCGTCGCCCACCACCTCGTCGTGGACGGCGTGTCGTGGCGGATCCTGCTCGCCGATCTGGAGGCCGCGTACGCGGCGGCCAGCGCCGGCCGGCCGGCGCGGCTCGGCGCGGTCGGCACGTCGTTGAAGGCGTTCAGCGAGGTGATCGCCGGGTACGCGACCGCACCGGACCGGCTCGCCGAGCTGACCCACTGGCTGGAGACACTCGCGCCGGGCGGGCGCCCGTTCGGGCCGCCCGCACCCGTGCTCACCATCGCGGGCACCTCGGCCGCGGCCGCGCTGGGACCCGCCGCGGTCGGGACGGCCGCCGACACCGAACGCCTAGTCGTCGAGCTGCCCACCCAGGCCACCTCGGCCCTGCTCACCGGTGTTCCCGCGGCGACCGGCACCGAGATCACCGCTGTGCTGCTCGCCGGCCTGCGGCTGGCGGTCCCGGTCCGCCCGGCCGATGACGATCCGGCCGCTGCCCGGGATGACGCCGAGAGCGACCTTCTCGTCGATCTCGAGCGGCACGGGCGCGAGGAGATCGTCCCCGGCCTGGACCTGTCCCGCACGGTCGGCTGGTTCACCAGCATCGCGCCGGTCCGGCTGGGGCCGGTGCGCCAGGACGCGCGCACGACGCTCGCCGAGGTGGCGGCGAGCCTGCGGGCGACCCCGGACAGCGGTGCTGGTTTCGGCCCGCTCCGTTACGCCAATCCGCTGGCCGGGCCGGTCCTCGCCCGCGCCGGCCGGCCCCAGATCCTGTTCAACTACCTGGGCCGCTTCGGCGCCGACCAGCGCGCCGACTGGGGGCCCGCGCCGGAGTTCGACGCGCTCGCCGCCACACCCGACCCCGGCCTGGGCGTCGGCTACCCGCTGACCGTCGACGTGGTCGGTGTGGAGACGGCCGACGGCCCGGTGCTTCGGGCGACCTTCACCTACCTGACGACCGTGCTGTCGCAGCCGCAGACAGCACGCCTCGCCACCGGTTTCCGGGACGCCCTGCTGGAGCTGGCCACGCTCGCGCCCCCGCGGCCCGAATCCGCGCCCGAGCGGCTCCCGTACCCGCCGCCGGAGGCGTCCGCCGCGCTCGTCGCGCTCTCGGACGAGGAGCGGGAACGGATCTCCCGCGACTTCCCGGCGGTGGTCGAGGACGTCTGGCCGCTGTCGCCGTTGCAGGAGGGCCTGTACTTCCAGTGGTCCCTGGACCAGACGAGTGATGCGTACACCGCCCAGTTCTCGCTCGACTTCGACCACCGTCTCGACGCCGAGCGGATGCGCCGGGCCTGCGCGGCCCTCATGGCCCGGACCCCGACGCTGCGCGCGGGCTTCCTCAGCGACGGCCTGCCTCAGCCGGTGCAGGTCATCGCTGCTGAGCTGCCCGTCCCGGTCACCGAGGTCGACCTGTCCGGGCTGGCCGAGCCCGAACGGTCGGCCGAGGCCGAACGGATCGCCGCGGCCGACCGGTCCCGCCCCTTCGACGTCGCCCGGCCACCGCTGTTCCGGCTGACCGTCATCCACCTGGGGGAGCGGCACGACCGGCTGGTCGTGAACCGCCAGGTGCTGCTGTGGGACGGCTGGTCGGGCGCCCTCGTCGTCGAGGGCCTGCTCGGGCTGTACGCCGCCGAGGGCGGCGCGGCGGCGCCCCCCGCGCCGCGGGGTTCCTTCCGGGACTACCTGGCCTGGCTGCGGGAGCGGGACACCGAGGTCACCGGGCGTGCCTGGCGGTCGGCGCTCGCCGATCTGGAGGAGCCGACGCTGGTGGTGCCGGCCGCGCGTGGCCTGCCACCGGTCGCCCCGGGCCGGATCACCGCCGAGCTGCCGGAGGCGACCGCGACCGCGGCGCGGGCAGCCGCCCGTGCCCAGGGCGTCACCCTGAAYACGCTCTTCAACGCCGCGCTCGCGCTGGTACTGGCGTCGGCGACCGGGTCGGACGACATCGTGTTCGGCACGACCGTCGCCGGCCGGCCGACCGAGGTCGAGGGCATCGACGAGGTCGTCGGGCTGTTCCTGAACACGGTGCCGGTCCGGGTCCGGCTCGATCCCCGCGAGACGGTCGGTGACCTGCTGCGCCGCATCACCGGGCAGCGGCTGGACCTGCTCGACCACGAGTACCTCGGGCTCGGGGAGATCCAGCAGGCCAGCGGTCATCCGGTGCTGTTCGACACGCTGTACGTCCTGCAGAACTTCATCGACGAGGTGGCGAACGACGAGACCAGCGCCCGGCACGGGATCACCGGCGGGACCAGCCTCGACCACACCCACTACCCGCTGACCTTCGTGCTGTTCCCGGGCGCGCGCATCACCGCGCGGCTGGAGTACCGCTCGGACGTGCTCACCCGGGAGACCGCCCAGGGGCTGTTCGACCGCCTTCTGGCGCTGGTCGGCGCGCTGTCCGCGCACGCTGACGCCCCGGTCGGATCCCTGGACGCCCTGCTCCCCGCGGAACGGTCCCGGCTGGAGGAGGCCCTGGCGGTGCCGCCGCGGCCGACGGGCACCGAGACCATCGCCGACCTGCTCGCCGTTTCGGCCGAGCGCCTCGACGGGCAGGTGGCGCTGGTCCTGGGTGAGCAGCGGCTGACCTACCGGGAGCTCGACGACCGGGTCAACCAGCTCGCCAGGCTGCTGATCGCGCGGGGCGCCGGGCCGGAGACGGTGGTTGCCCTCGGGCTCGGGCGGACGGTCGACATGGTTGTCGCGCTGTTCGCCGTCCTGCGCACCGGCGCCGCCTATCTGCCGCTCGAGCTGGACCATCCGCCGGCACGCCTGCTGGAGATGGTGGGCGACGCGGGGGCGGCGATCCTCGTCACCACCAGGGCGACCGCCCGCTACCTGGCGGGTGCGCCGGCCGACGCGGCTGTGCCCGCCGGCGCGGACGTGCCGGCCACCTCGGACGCACCAGGTTCGGAAAGTGTTACCTGGCTGGTCCTCGACCAGGACGCGGTGGCCGCCGAGCTGGCCGCGGCCGGGTCAGACGCGCTGTCGGACGCCGAGCTCGGCGCCTTCGCCCGTGACCGGGCGGACCGGCTCGAGCACCCGGCCTACGTGATCTACACATCGGGTTCGACCGGCCGGCCCAAGGGCGTCGTGACGCCGTACCGGGGCCTGACCAACATGTGGCTCAACCACCAGGAGGAGATCTTCACTCCGACGGTGGCGGCGGCCGGCGGGCGCCGGCTGCGGATCGCGCACACCGTGTCCTTCGCCTTCGACATGTCCTGGGAGGAGCTGCTCTGGCTCGTCGAGGGCCACGAGGTGCACATCTGCGACGAGAACCTGCGCCGGGACGCGGAAGGCCTCGTCGCCTACTGCGACCGGCACCGGATCGACGTCGTCAACGTGACGCCGACCTACGCGGCCCATCTGTTCGAGTCCGGCCTGCTCGACCGCGACGAGGATCCCGCCGGCGCCGAACCTGCCCGCGTTGAACCGTGTGCCGCCGGAGCGGCCGTCACCGGAGCGGCCGGGGGGCGCCATCGGCCGCCCCTGGTCATGCTGGGCGGCGAGGCCGTCCCGGACTCGGTCTGGAACCGGCTGCGCGACACGGACGGCACGACCGGCTACAACCTGTACGGGCCGACCGAGTACACGATCAACACGCTCGGTGCCGCGACGGCGGACAGTTCGACGCCGACCGTCGGCCGGCCGATCCGCAACACCAGCATCTACGTGCTCGACCGGTGGCTGCGCCCGGTGCCCGACGGCGCACCCGGCGAGCTGTACATCGCCGGCGACGGCCTGGCCCGAGGCTACCTCGACCGCTTCGGCCTGACCGCAACCCGGTTCGTCGCCGACCCGTTCCGGGCCGGCGACCGGATGTACCGCACCGGTGACCTGGTCATCCGCCGCCTCGACGGCAACATCGACTTCCTCGGGCGGACCGACGACCAGGTGAAGATCCGCGGCCATCGGATCGAGCTCGGGGAGGTGATGTCCGCCCTCGACAGCCACCCGGCGGTCAGCCAGTCGGCGGTGATCGCCACGGACGACCCGGCCCTGCCGGGCTCCAAGCGGCTCGTCGCCTACGTCGTGCCGGCGGAGCGGACCGCCGCCGAGACGGCCGCGAGCGAGGACGACCAGGTCGGCGAGTGGCGCCAGATCTACAGCGACGAGTACGAGCGAATCCCGACCGCCGCGCTCACCGAGGACTTCGCCGGCTGGGACTCCAGCTACGACGGCCAGCCGATCCCGTTCGAGCACATGCGGGAATGGCGGGCGGCCACCCTCGACCGGATCCGGGCGCTGGAACCCCGGCGCGTCCTGGAGATCGGCGTCGGCACCGGCCTTCTGCTCGGCGGGCTCGCACCCGAGGTCGAGTCCTACTGGGGCACCGACCTGGCCGCGCCGGTCATCGCGAAACTGCGTGCCGAGCTGGCCACCGACCCGGATCGATTCGGCCGGGTGGAGCTGCGCAACCAGCCGGCGCATGTCACCGACGGGCTGCCCGCGGGCTACTTCGACACGATCATCATCAACTCGGTGATCCAGTACTTCCCGAGCGCCGGCTACCTGGCCTCGGTGCTGCGCTCCGCGCTCGGCCTGCTGGCCCCGGGCGGCTCGCTGTTCGTCGGCGACGTCCGTGACCTGGGTCGGCTGCGGATCTTCCATACCGCGATCGAGCTCGCCCGCTCCGGTGGCAGGCCCGCCGCCTCTACCAGGCTCACCGCCGCGGTGGATCGGCGCATGCTGCTGGAGAAGGAGCTGGTGGTGGCACCGGCGTTCTTCCTCGGGATCGCCGCCGAGGAGGGCCTGGCGGCGTCGGTGCGGGTCCGGCGGGGACGCTTCGGCAACGAGCTGACCAGGCACCGGTACGACGTGGTGCTGCGGTCCGGTGTGGCCGCCGGCGACGCCGGGATCGCATCGGGCGATGCCGGAACCTATGCCGGAACCGATGCCGGAACCGTGTCGTCCGAGCCGCTCTCGCTGGCCTGGGGCGTCGACACCGGTGACCTTGCGAGCTTCGGCGCGCTGCTGGGCGCCGACGCGCCGGCGCGGGTGCGACTCACCGGTATTCCGGATGCCCGGATCGCGGCCGAGTTCGCCGCTGCCGAGGCTCTCGCCGGGGAGGGCCCGACGTCCGCCGGCCCGACGTCCGCGGTCGCCACGGTCGAGCCGCAGGACCTGTACGAGCTGGCCGACAGCCTCGGCTACGAGGCCGCTCTCACCCCGTGCCCGGACGATCCGGGGCGGCTCGACGGCCTGTTCGTGCGGGGCTCCGGCCCGCGGGCGCTGCCGGTGGTCCGACCAGCCGACGATCCCGCTGCCCGGCCCGCTCCGGGCGTCGCGGTGACGAACGACCCGACGGCGGCCCGTGCCGCCGCCGCGATCGTCGGTCGCCTGCGTACCGACCTCGCCGCCGTGCTGCCCGACTACCTCGTCCCGTCGGCCTTCGTGCCGCTGCCGGCGATTCCCCGCAACGCCAACGGCAAGCTCGACGTGGCGGCGCTGCCGCCGGCCGAACCGGTGGCGACCAGCTCCGGGAGGGCACCGGCCACCGAGCTGGAGCAGGCCCTGGCCGATCTGTTCGCCGACGTCCTCGGTCTGCCCGAGGTCGGGGCCGACGACAACTTCTTCGCCCTGGGTGGCCACTCGCTGCTCGCGACCCGGGTGGTCAGCCGGGCCCGGGCCACGCTGGAGATCGACCTGGCGATCCGCGACCTGTTCGACGCCCCCACGGTCGAGACCCTGGCGGCGAAGGTGGCCGGCCAGGCACCGGCGACCACCCGCCCGCCGCTGGTCGCCGGCGAGCGTCCCGACCGGATCCCGCTGTCCGCGGCGCAGCGCCGGCTGTGGCTGGTCGAGGCGCTGGCCTCCTCGGCCGGCGACGGGTCGACCGCCTACAACTACCCGATCGCGTTCCAGACCACCGGGCGGATCGACGTCGAGGCGCTGCGCGCGGCCGTCGGTGACCTGCTGGAGCGGCACGAGGCGCTGCGCACCGTCGTCGACGTCGTCGACGGCGAGCCCTACCAGCGGATCCTCGACCCGGGCGCCACCCGGGCCCGTCTGACCGTCGAGGAGTGCGCGCGGGACGAGGTGACCGCCCGCATCTCCCAGGCGGCGGCGGAGCCGTTCGACCTGACCGCGGAGATCCCGCTGCGGCTGATGGTGCTGCGCGGCGACACCGGCGCCGCCGGCGCCGCCGGCGACACACTGGTCGTGATCCTGCACCACATCGCGACCGACGAATGGTCGGACCGGCCGTTCCTGCTGGATCTGGACGCCGCCTACACCGCGCGGCGGGCCGGTGCGGCGCCGGACTGGGCTCCGCTGCCCGTCCAGTACGCCGACTACACCCTCTGGCAGACCGCCCTGCTCGGCGATCCGGATGCCGAGGACAGCCTGGCCACCCGGCAGCGCGCGTTCTGGCTGGAGGCCCTGCGCGGCCTGCCGGAGGAGATCGGGCTGCCGCTGGACCGGCCACGGCCAGCGGTGCGCGACGGGGCGTCCGGACGGGCGGTCCGCGTCCTGCCGGGCGCGGTCGCGACCGGCCTGCGCGAGCTGTGCTCCCGGACCGGGACGAGCATGTCGATGCTCACCCACGCGGCCATCGCCGTCCTGCTGCACCGCCTCGGGTCGGGTGACGACATCCCGATCGGCGTTCCCATCGCCGGACGGACCGACACGGCGCTCGAACGGCTCGTCGGTTTCTTCGTCAACACCCTGGTGATCAGGTCCGACCTCGGCGGCGATCCGACCTTCCGGGAGCTGCTGGCGCGGACCCGCAGCACCGACCTGGCCGCCTTCGACCACCAGGACCTCCCCTTCGAGGACGTGGTCGCCGCGGTCAACCCGCGCCGGGTGCCCGGGGTGAACCCGCTGTTCCAGGTGATGGCGGGCTACCACCACCTCGCCGAGGACGACCGGGACCTGCTCGGCGGGCCGGTCACCTGGATCAACCCGGAGGCCGGGACAGCCAAGTTCGACCTGGACGTCACCTTCGTCGACCGGGCCGCGCGCAACGAGATCACGATTCTGGTCGAGTTCGCCACCGACGTGATCGAACCGGCCGGCGGCGCCCGGCTGGCCGACCGGCTGACCCGCCTGCTGGCCGGGCTCGTCGCCGAGCCGGACCGGCCGGTCAGCCAGCTGGAGATCGTGGACGACCGTGAGCGCGCGGCGGCGCTGCGCGCGGCGGCCGGCCCCCGGCGCGAACTGCCCGCGGGCGGTGACACGGTGGTCGACCTGCTGGAACGGGCCGTGGCCGCGTTCGGGCACCGGGTCGCGCTGGTCACCGACACGGGCCAGGCCACGTTCACCGACCTCGCGGCGCAGGTCGACCGGATCGCCGGGCTCGTGCGCGGGATCGGCGGCGGCCCGGAGGCGGTGGTCGCCCTCGCGCTGCCACGTGCGCTGATGGTCCCGGCGATCTTCGGCGTGCTGGCGGCGGGCGCGAGCTACCTGCCGCTGGACGTCGAGCATCCCCCCGAACGGCTCTCGTTCGTGCTGGCCGACGCGGCCCCCGTGGCCGTGCTCACCACGGCGGTGCTGGCCGACCGCCTCCCGCCCGCCGCCACCGAGGTCGTGCTGCTGCCTGACGGCACAGCCGCGCCCGGCGAGGGCTCCGGCCGGGCGTTCGCCGCGGACACCCGGCCCCTGCCGGACAGCGCCGCCAGCGTGATCTACACCTCCGGCTCGACCGGGCGCCCCAAGGCGGTCGTCGGCACCCACCGCGGCCTGGCCAACCTCTTCGCGTCCCACGCCGTCGACCTCATGGCGCCGGCCGAGGAGGCGGCCGGACCGGACCACGGCGCCCAGCGTGTCATACACGCGGCCTCGTTCAGCTTCGACGGCTCCTGGGAGCCTCTGCTGTGGCTGCTGGCCGGACATGAGGTCCACGTGGTCGGCGAAGCGACCGCGCGGGACGCGGCCGCGCTCGTCGAACACATCGAGCGGGCCCGGATCGACGTGCTCGACCTGACGCCGACCTACCTCCAGGAGCTGCTGGACCACGGGTTCCTGCGCGCCGAGGGCCACCGGCCGGGGGTGCTGATGGTCGGCGGCGAGGCCACCGCGCCGGCGCTGTGGGAGCGGCTGCGGTCGACGCCGGGAATGGTGAGCCACGACCTGTACGGGCCGACCGAGTACTCGGTCGACGCCTACGGCTGGCACAGCGCCGGCACCGACCCGCGGCCCGCGCCGGCCGGCGGTCCGGAACACCCCGCCCAGGACGCACCGGGCCAGGACGCACCGGGCCAGGGCGCACCTGGTCAGGCTCCGGGCCAGGACCGGGATGTGCCCGGTTGGGCGGGGCCGATCGCCAACACGTACGCCTACCTGCTCGACGCGGCGCTGTCGCCGGTCCCGGACGGGGTGGCGGGCGAGCTGTACCTGGCCGGTCCCGGGCTGGCCCGGGGTTACCTGGGCCGCCCCGACCTGACGGCGGGCCGCTTCGTCGCCGACCCGTTCGGCCCGGCGGGCCAGCGGATGTACCGCACCGGGGACCGGGCCCGGCGGCGGCCCGACGGCGCGCTCGCCTTCCTCGGGCGTACCGACGACCAGATCAAGCTGCGGGGCTTCCGGATCGAGCTCGGGGAGATCGAGCGTGCGGTGGAGACCGTCGCCGGTGTCAGCGCGGCCGCGGTCGTCTTCCGCCCGGACGCACCACCCGCCCTCCAGCTCGTGGCCTACCTGGTGGCTGGCTCAGCCGCGCCGACGGGGCTGGGACCAGCGGCGGGCGATCCGGCCGAGCAGGAGCTGGCGGCGCACGATCCGGCAGAGCGCGAGCTGACCGAGAACGCTCGCGCCCACCTGGCCCGGGTGCTGCCGGTGCACATGGTTCCGCAGGCGTTCGTCGTGCTGGGCCGGCTGCCCCGTACGGTCAACGGCAAGCTCGACCGGGCGGCGCTGCCCGCGCCGGCCGCGCCGGCCCTGGCCGGTGGCCGGCGGCCCCGGGACGCCCGCGAGGAGCTGCTCGCGGAGCGGTTCGCCGCGGTGCTCGGCGTCGAGCAGGTGGGCCGGGACGACGACTTCTTCGCCCTCGGCGGCCATTCGCTGCTCGTCATGCGGCTGTGCGCGGCGATCCGCTCGACCTTCGGGGTGGAGATCACACCCCGTACGGTCTTCGAGGAGCCGACGGTGGCCGGGCTCGCGCGGCGGATGGAGGCGGCGGGCACCGCCCGCCCGCCGGTCGGCCGCCACCAGCGGCCGGAGCACCCACCACTGTCGGCCGCGCAGCGGCGCCTGTGGGTCCTGGCGCAGCTGGAGGGCCCCAGCCCGACCTACAACATCCCGATCACCTGGCGGCTGACCGGCCCGCTGGACGTGGCCGCCCTGCGCGCCGCGGTGGACGACGTGGTGGCCCGGCACGAGTCGCTGCGCACCGTCTTCCCGAGCGCCGACGGCGAGCCGTTCCAGCGTGTCCTCGATCCCGCCCAGGCACGGATCCCGTTCGACGTGGTCGACTGGATCCCGCCGACGGGCGCGGGCCACGCCGAACCGGAGCTGGAGCTGGAGCCGGAGCCGGAGCCGGGTGAGGCGGGTCTGGCGGAGATCCTCGCCAGGGCGTCGGCGTATCCCTTCGATCTCGAGCATGAGCCGCCGATGCGGGTGACCGTCGTCCACTGCTCGTCCCGGCTGCACATCGCGCAGTTCCTCGTGCATCACATCGCGGCGGACGAGGGTTCGGACCGGCCGCTGGCCCGGGACCTGTCGGTGGCCTACCGGGCGCGGGCGGCGGGTGCCGCGCCGGACTGGGCGCCGCTGCCMGTCCAGTACGTCGACTACACGCTGTGGCAGCAGCGGCTGCTCGGCGACGAGTCCGACGTCACCAGCCCCGCCGCGCGCTCGCGGGAGTTCTGGCGCGGCGCGCTGGCCGGCCTGCCGGACGAGGTCGCGCTGCCCACCGACCGGCCGCGACCGGCGGAGCCGAGCCACACCGGCGGAATCGTCGAGATCTCCCTGGCCGACGACGTCGTCGGCGCGCTGCGCGCGGTCGGCCGGGCCCACAACGCGAGCATGTTCATGGTGCTGCGGGCAGCCGTCGCGACGCTGCTGCACCGGCTGGGGGCGGGGGAGGACATCCCCATCGGCAGCCCGGTCGCCGGCCGGACCGACGACACGCTCGACGACCTCGTCGGCTTCTTCCTCAACACCGTGGTCCTGCGCACCGACCTGGCGGGCGACCCGTCGTTCGGTGAGCTGCTCGGACGGGTCCGCGCGGGTGACCTCGCCGCGCTGGACCACCAGGAGCTGCCGTTCGACCGGGTGGTGGAGGCGGTGAACCCACCGCGCCAGCTGGCCCGCCATCCCCTTTTCCAGGTCATGATCGTGTATCTCGCGGCGTCCGACGTCGTCGACGAGCTGGCGTTCGACGGCATCGGCGCACGTCCCGAACCGGTGCTGCGGGCGGACGCCAAGTTCGACATGTCCTTCGACTTCATCGAACGGGGCGGGGCCGACGGCGGTATGACCATCGGTGTCGCCTACAGCGACGACCTGTTCGACCGCGCCAGCGTGGACCGGATCGCCGAGCGCCTGCGCGACGTCCTCGCCGCGGTGGCCGCGGATCCGTCCGTACCGGTCAGTGCACTGCGGCTGAGCTGGACGGCGATCCCCGCGGCAACCGCGCCTCGTGCCGCCCTCGTGGCCACCGGCACCGGTGGCTCTGGTGGCTCCGGCGGCTCCGGTGGCGACGATCGCCGTGACGGGAGTGCCGCGACGGCCACCGCCGGCCGCGCGCCCGCGAACGACATCGAGGAGATCCTGGTCGACACCTTCCTGCAGGTGCTGGGGGTTGACCAGGTCGGCGTCGACGACGACTTCTTCGCGCTCGGCGGCGACAGCATCGTCGCGATGCGGCTGGTGAACCGGATCCGCGCCGCCGGTCTCGTGGTGACTCCGCGGCTGCTGTTCGGTCATCGCACACCTGGCGCGCTCGCGACGGTCGTGCGGCGTCGCGCGCCGCGCCCGCAGGCCCCGCAGCCCGGCCAGGCCGCGGCGGCGGCGGTCGTCCCACCGACACCGGCGCTGCAGTCGGCGCGCGGGCGCGGGCGCACGAGCGACGGCACGGACGCGTTCACGTCCTTCTCCTCGCCGGTGCTGCTGCGCACGCCCGCCGGGCTGGATCATGCGACGCTGACCAGGGTGCTCACGGCCGTCGTCGACCAGCACGACGTCCTGCGGGCCAGGCTTGTCCGCTCGGACCTGCCCGGCGGGCCGGCGCTTCCCCCGGGGGCGGCGACGGTGGGTGCGGACGGCGGTCCGGCCTGGTCACTGGTGATCGCGCCGCCTGGGGGCGTCGACGTCGGCGGCTGGATCCGGCGGGTCGACGCCACGAACCTCGCCTCGGGCGACGGTTTCGACAGCGAGGCCGGTCGGTCGCTGATCGCGGAGCTGGCGGTGGCGACCAACCGCGAGCTCGATCCGGACGCCGGGCAGGCCATCCGGGCCGTCTGGCTGGACGCGGGCGGCGCGCTTCCGGGCCGGCTGCTGTTGATCATCCATCACGCTCTGATCGACGGGGTCTCCTGGTCGATCGTGCTGGAGGATCTCGCGGCCGCGTGGCAGGCGCTGGCGGCAGGCGAACTGCCCCGGCTCGCGCCGGTTCCCGTCTCGTACGCCGACTGGGCACGCCGCCTCGACGACCGTGCGCGGGCCCCGGAGACGGCGTCACGGCTGCCGTTCTGGTCGGACCTGCTGGGCCGGGCCACGACCGTGGAATGGGTCGCCCGGCCGGTGGAACCGGCGGAGGCCGGCGGGCAGACCGAATCCGCCGGGCAGACCGGCTCGGCGGCTGGGCAGGTGAGCGCGGCCGGGCTGGCGGATGCGGCCGCGGCTCAGGCGGTGACGGTGAGCGTGCCTGCGGAACGGGCGGCGGCGCTGCTGTCGACGGTGCCCGCCGGTTTCGGCATCGGTGTGGACGAGCTGCTGCTCACCGCGCTGTCCCTGGCCGTCGCCGACCGGACCCGCCCAGGCGAGAACGGGTCATCGGGGATGATCGTCGCCGTCCAGGCGCACGGCCGGCAGGAGCAGATCGTGGGGGATGTGGACCTGTCCCGCACGGTCGGCTGGATGGCGGAGATCTTCCCGTTCCTCCTCGAACGGGACGCCACCGACGGCGCCGTCTTCGGCGATCGTTCCGTGGACGCCGTGGCGGCCCGGGTGCACGCGCTCATGGCGTCCGTTCCGGACGGCGGAACCGACTACAGCATGTTGCGGTTCCTCAATCCGCGGACCGCGCCCGAGCTCGCGGCCGCACCGCTGCCCACGGTCTACCTGAACTACGTCGGTCGGTTGACACGGGGCGAGACGGCCGACTGGGCGGTCGCCGCGGAGGACGAGGAGCTCTTCGCGGACTGGAACGCCGAGCAGCCTGATCCCTTCCCGGTGAGCCTGATCGTGCGGGTTCTCGACGGTCCGGGCGGTCCCGAGCTCACGGCGCGATGGTCCCGCGGACCGGACGGCCCCGCCATGGAGGTCGTCCGCGACCTCTCGACGTCGTGGGTCCGGGCGCTGGACGCCCTCGCCGTCCTGGCATCGGGGCGCGGAACAGACGACTCCAGCTGACGGCGCGCCACGGCCGCGGGATCCACCGCGGCCGTGGCCATCTTCTCGAAGAAGCTTTCGGGCCTGCCGGCGCCGCGATTGTCGGATTACGACGGCAGTTGTTCCGGCAAAGGCTTCGGGCTATGCCGGGAGGGGTTCTGTCGGCTGCCGGTGAATCGCCGGATGTGATGATCGCAGGGTATCGGATTGCTACCGGGTTATTTCCGTCTCACAGCTCACTGACAGGAATGTCGCGAGTCCGGGTCGGCGGTGGAAAATGCTCAACTGGCTGAGTCGTGTGGGTGTGAATGTCCTTGAATAGCATAGATCCACTTGCTAAGGTTTCTGTTGTCCGCTTCCCGGTCGGCTGTGTCGTCCGGCTCCGGGGTAACGCCTGGGCGTCCCGGTGGTCCGGCCAGGTGCGGGCAGCGATGAGTTCCGTTTCGCCATCGACAGATGGGGCATGATTGTGAGTGCGCTTTTCAGGGGTGGCGTGTCGCCGGCGCCGGCGGCGGACGGGGCTGTCGCTCTCGAATGCTGTAACGACACCAGCGCGCCCGCGGTCGTGACGACCGTGGTCGATCTTTTCGTCGCCCAGGTGCGGAGAACGCCGGATGCGCCAGCTGTCGTGGCGCCGGAAGGGCGGTTCACCTATCGGGAGCTCGGAGACCGGGTGTTCCAGCTCGCCCGGGCCCTGCGTCGCCACGGCCTCGAGCCGGAGGGCGTCGTGGGTGTCCGGCTGGGGCGATCCGCGGAGATGATCGTCGCGGTTCTCGCGGCCATGGTCGCCGGTGGCGCCTTCGTCCCGGTCGAGCCGTCCTGGCCTGACCAGCGGCGTCGGCGGGTACTGACGGACGCGGGCGCACAGTTGATCGTGACGGGTCCGGAGACGTCCGAGGGGCCGGGGGAGCCTGATGAGCCCGGCGGGCTGGTCGACGGGGTGCGAGCCGTGCCGGTCGATCTGCACGCGTGGGCCTGGGGCCACGAGTCGCCGGAACCACTGGATCTTTCGATCCCCTTGGCCGGCCTGGCCTATGTGATGTTCACGTCCGGCTCGACCGGCACCCCGAAAGGGGCGATGATCCGCCATGAGGCGATCGCCGAGCGACTGCGGTGGCAGGTGACGGACCTGTTCACCTTCGGCGCGGGTGACGCCTCCCTGTTCAAGGCGCCGCTGTCGTTCGACATCTCGATCAACGAGATCCTGCTGCCTCTCGTCTGCGGGGGCCGGGTGGTCGTGGCGGAGCCGGACGGTGAGCTCGACCCGGGATATCTGGTCGACCTGATAGAGGCCGAGCGGATCACTTTCGTCTATCTGGTGTCGTCGATGCTGGACGTCGTGCTGGAAGCGGCGGAAGGCACGCCCGCGTTGGCCTCCCTGCGGCATGTCTGGTGCGGAGGCGAGGTACTCACACCGGCCCTCTTCGCACGCTTCCGAGCTCAGGTCGACACCGATCTCTACCATGGGTACGGCCCGGCCGAGACGACGATCGGCGTTTCTCATGTGATCTACCGGGACAGTGCTGAGCGTCTCGCCACCTCCATTGGGCGGCCCAATCCGCATACCCAGCTTCACCTCCTTGACGACCGGCTGGAGCCGGTGCCGGACGGTGCGATCGGCGAGCTGTATGTCGCCGGGTTCCTGCTCGGCCGCGGCTATGTGAACAGCGGGGCGCTGACCGCGTCGCGTTTTGTCGCCAACCCGTTCTCCGGCGATGGCGCCCGGATGTACCGGACCGGGGACCTCGCGCGGTGGGACAGCGCCGGCTGGCTGGAGTTCGTCGGCCGGGCTGACAACCAGGTGAAGATCCGGGGAATGCGGCTCGAGCTGGAGGAGGTGGAAGCCGCCATGTCCACCCACCCCCGGGTGCGGCGGGCGGCGGTCGTGGTGTCCCGGGACACCGCGGCGCCCCGGCTGCTCGCCTTCGTCGTTCCTGATGCCGATCGTGGCGCCGATCAGGTCGACGGCGGCGCGGCGCTTTCGGGACCGGCCGCGGACGGCGCATTCGCGGACGAGGTGCTCACCTGGTGCGCGGATCTTCTTCCTCATTACATGGTGCCGAGCGCCGTGACGGTGCTGGGCACGCTTCCCGTCACAGCTGGCGGAAAGATCGACCGACGTGCCCTGACCGCAGCTGACCCCGCACGGGAACAGCCTGCGGGGAGGGCATGACGCAGGCGTGCCGGCTGCCTGTGCCGCCGGGGCCGCGGATGGCGCGATGTTTGCGGGTGTTCGCTGACCCGGAACTCCCACTCGTGATCTCGACCGAATTCTGAAGGAAATCGCATGCAGCGCACTCTGCTCGGCGGGAAGATTCATCGGGCCACCGTGACCCAGGCGGATCTGCATTATGTCGGATCGATCACGATTGATCGGACGCTCATGGAGGCCGCCGACATCGTCGAGGGTGAGCAGGTTCAGGTGGTGGATATCACCAACGGCGCCCGGCTGGTCACCTATGCGATCGACGGGCCCCGGGACTCCGGGATCATCGGCATGAACGGTGCCGCCGCCCGCCTGGTCCACCCTGGCGATCTGATCATCATCATGTCGTTCCGGCAGATGGATGAAAGCGAGGTCGGCACGTATGTCCCGCGAGTCGTTCACATCGACGAACTGAATCGGATCGTCACGTTGGGCGACGATCTGTCCGCGCCGGTTCCCGGGGCGGTCAACCAGATTCCCGGAAACGGGACCGCGATCCGGTCCGGGGGCCAGGTGGCCGAGGGCGAGGCGTGCAGAGGCGCTGACCTTCAGGGCGCGCTCGGCCCGTCCTAGGGTCGTCGCACAGGTCCCTCCCCGGCGGCGCGGAGGGTGCGGAGCCGTACGTCGGTCGCGTCCGCACCCTCGGCCCGCGCGGTGATACGAGCGGCCCGTGCCGTGCCGTGCCGTGCCGTGCCGTGCTGGGGCTGGGTGCTGGGCCCGAGGATCCGATCCGGGTGGGTTCGGCGCCGAGCCCCGCCCGGGGCGCCGTAGCCGCGGAAGTCCCCTGGCCGCGCTCTCAGTCGCCGGTGCGGCCTGGCACCGCTGTCGACCACGGCCACGCGCTGATCGCGATCAGCGCGGTGGACTCCAGCTCTCGGCGTGTCGTACCGTCGCGTGCCTGTTGGGCCATCCCCTGCAGGACCACGCCTGTGAACACGGCCAGTGACCGTGCGTCGGCGCCGACCGGTAGCTCACCCGCGCGGATGGCGGCATCGATTCTGTGCTCGAGCGCCTCGACCCCGCTGTTGCGCAGTGCCCGCAGCGACTGCTCGACCTCGGGCGAGCCGCAGTTGACCGCGGTGCTGACGACGAGGCAGCCGGGCGGCCGATCCGGGCGGGTGTAGGCGGCGGCGGCCTCCCGCAGCAGCCGTTCCAGCCCGCGCCGGAAGGTCGGTTCCTCCCGCAGCGCCCGCACCATGAAGGACCGGTATCGCTCGCAGTACGCGTCGAGCACCTCGTCGAACAGCGCCCGCTTGCTGCCGAAGGCGGCGTAGAGGCTCGGCGGGGCGACGCCCATCGCGGCGGTGAGGTCGGCGATCGAGGTGGTCTCGTAGCCCCGGTCCCAGAACAGCACCAGCGCCCGCTCGAGAGCGGTGGCCCGGTCGAACTCTCTCGGTCGCCCACCACGGGGGGATGTGGTCACGACCGGATTCTATAGCGGTCGCTAAAGAACATGCTACGGTGGCCCGGCATGGTTCTGTAGTGGTCGCTAGGAAAGGGTGGCTGAGCATGGGTACGTTGGCCGGCAAGACGGCGCTGGTCACCGGCGCCAGCCGGGGCATCGGCCGGAGCATCGCCGGGCGGCTGGCGCGCGAGGGCGCCCTCGTCGCCGTTCACTACGGCAGCAACGAGGCGGCCGCCCGAGCCACGCTGACCGCGATCACCGCGGCCGGCGGCCGGGCGTTCACGCTGCGGACGGAGCTCGGGCGGGCCGGGGACGCACACGCGCTGTGGTCGGCCTTCGACGAGGGCGTCCGGGAGTTCACCGACTCGCCGCAGGTGGATGTGATCGTCAACAATGCCGGGATCGCGCTGTACGCCTCGATGAGCGACGTCGCGGACGCCAGCTTCGACGAGGTCTTCGCGGTGAACGCCAAGGCGCCGTTCTTCATTCTCCAGCACGGCCTCGACCGGCTCCGTGACGGCGGCCGGGTCATCAACATCTCGTCGGGAGCCGCCCGGCTGGCGACACCGATGCTCGTCGCCTACGCGATGACCAAGGGTGCGCTCAACGCGCTGACGCGCACTCTCGCACTGGAGCTCGGGCCACGCGACATCACCGTCAACTCCGTCGAGCCGGGCATCGTCGAGACCGACATCGCGTTCTTCCTCTCCGATCCCCGGATGAGTGAGCTGGCGGCGTCGTGGTCGGCGTTCAACCGGATCGGGCAGCCGGCCGACATCGCCGATGTCGTGGCATTCCTCGCCTCGCCGGAATCACGGTGGATCACCGGGCAGACCATCGACGCGACCGGCGGCTTCCTGCTCGGCCCGGCGTTCTGAAACCCGGAACCCGGGGCGCCGAACGGTGGGCGCGGTCGCTCAGGCCGGTGAAACGACGCCGGGCGGGCGAGCGGACGCGATGACAAACGGGAGGCGTGTGGTCAGGTTCCGCGCATCGCGGGCAGAACCATGTCGACCAGTGCGGCGACGTCGGTGTCGGCCATCGGCTCGCCGGTCATGCCCATCCGGTGCAGCAGGGTTCCGACCACGACGTCGATGAAGAACAGGACCCGGTTCTCCGGTTCGTCCAGCGCTGCCTGGATTGCGAGCCGATACGGGTCCTGCAGCCGCGTCGACAGGATCTCGCGCAGAGACGGGTCGCTGACGGCATCGCTGAAGACGCCGGCGAACGCGTCGCCCACCCCGGGCTCGCCGATCTTCGCCGCGATCCAGTGGATGGCCGAGGACATGATCTCGGCTCGGCTGGCCCCCTCCAGCGGCACCGGGCCGAACGCGTCCAGCAGGCAGTCCACGATCAGCTCACCCTTGGACGGCCAGCGCCGATAGATCGTCGTCTTGGCGATGCCGGCCGCCGCGGCGATGCGCTCCACGGTCGCGCGTGCGTAGCCGAGCTCGTGGACGGTGCTCAGCGTGGCGGTGAACACCGTGGCGTGGACGCCGGCGCGCGGGCGGCCGGGTGGTCTGGTGGATCCGGCCGATGCCATGGCCACACGATACCTTTTTCGCTACCGTAGGTTTCGATACCTTGGGTCGCGAAACTCGGTTGACGAGGAGAAGGTATGAGTGAGGTTGTGCTTACGGAGCGTCCGTCGGAGCCGGACTGGTTGACGATGACGGACGAGGAGCTGGTCGCCTACCGCGACGCGGAGAACCGCTTTCGGGCGTCCAGCGCGATACGGCCGGTCACGGGGGACCCGGACCCCGGCGCTGTGATCGACTGGCAGGAGGTGACGCTGCCCGGCCGCGGGCTCCCGGTCCGCGTCCACCAGCCGGCGGCGGACTCCGGCGAAGGCGCCGAGCTGCCGTTGGTGCTCCACGTGCACGGTGGTGGGTTCGTGGGCACCGCCGTGCAGAGCGACTGGGTCAACAGCCACCTCGCCGCCCAGCTGCCGGCGGTCGTGGTCTCCGTCGAGCACCGCCTCCTCGACCACCGAACTCCGCTGTCGGCGGCCGTCGCGGATGGCTGGGACGTGCTCCGGCAGGTGGTGCGCGACGCCGGGCCGTGGGGCATCGCCCCGGCGCGAACGGCTGTGTTCGGCGAGAGCTGCGGCGCGCTGATCAGTGCGCTGGCCGCGATCCGCGCCCGCGAGTCCGGCCTGCGGCTCACGGCACAGGTGCTGGTCAACCCCGCTGTCGACGTGACCGGGACGATGCTCGACCACGCCTCGGTCGCCGAGCACGCCGACACCCCGACTCTCGGCGTGCCGGTGCTGCGGCTGTTCCAGCGGCTCGCCGTTCCACCGGGAACCGACCCTCGCGAGCTTTCGCCGCTGCACGCCGACAGTCTGAGCGGGCTGGCCCCGGCGCTCGTGGTGGTGCCGACCCACGACCCGCTGGCCGACCACGGCCGCCGCTACGCCGAACGGCTGCAGGCGGCCGGGACGCCGACACGGCTGGCCGAGTACGCCGGAGCGGGGCACGCGTTCCTCAGCATCCCGGGTCTGGCGCCGCAGGCCGAGGCGGCGCGGGCGGAGATCCTCGAGTTCCTCCGTGCCTCGTTCGCCGGCCCGCCGCGAGCCGCCGATGCTTCGGCGCCTGATCACGAAACGCGTTGATCCCGCCGTGACGACAGAAGAGAAGATCGACGGCACGGCCCTGGACGGGGTGGCGGCCACCTGCCTGTGGACGCTGCGCAACCGGGCCGAGGAGTCGATCCACCCGGGCTCGTCGTTCGACGACCCGCTGGCGGAGCGTCTCTACCGCAGGATCGACTACGACTTCGAACGCTTCGGCAGGCCCAGCCAGAGCCATCCACTGCGCGCCCTCGCCCTGGACCTCGCCATCCGCGCGTACCTGGACCGGCACCCCGAGGCGACTGTGGTCGCCCTCGGCGAGGGCCTGCAGACCACCTACTGGCGCCTGGGGCGGCCCGGCGTCGACTGGCTGACCGTGGACCTGCCACCGGTGATCGACCTGCGCCGGCGCCTGCTGCCGCCGGAGCCACGCATGACCGCGATCCCGGTCTCGGCGCTGGACCACAGCTGGATGGACGTCCCCGATCCGGCACGCGGGGTGTTCATCTCCGCCGAGGGCCTGTTCATGTACCTGGAACGAGACCAGGTGATGTCCCTGATCACCGAGTGTGCTGCACGGTTCCCCGCCGGGCAGCTGTTCTTCGACTCGATACCCCCCGCGTTCAGCAGGCGGACGATGAAGGGCTACCGCATGTCGGACCGCTACACCGCGCCGCCCATGCCCTTCGGCCTCACGGTCTCCGCGGCCGCTCGCCTGCCCGCGCAGATCCCCGGCGTGGCCGCCGCCGAGGACCTGCAGCCACCGCCCGGCCGCAGGGCATGGCGGTCGCGAACGCTCCGGAGGATCGCGGCCCTGCCCGGCCTGCGTGATCTGCGCCCGTCAGCCACCCTGTTGACCTTCGCCGGGTGACCGCGGTCAGCTGCGCGGCGAGCCGGGTGGCGCCGGCGGGGCGGCCTGACCCGGTACAGGTGCTGCGGGCCGTGGCGCTCGCCGTCGGTCCGCCGCCCAGAGCCGTGAAACGATGCTGGGCGGGCGAGTGGACGCGCCGACAGACGGGGAGGCATGGCTGTGGCGACGATGGACGACCTGGCGGCGCTGGGCCGGGAGGAGAATGGGCTGGCGGTCGTCTCGACGTCGCGGGCCGACCAGAGCATTCAGTCGTCCGTGGTCAACGTCGGCGTCCTGCGGCATCCGCTGAGCACCACCCCTGTCGTCGGTTTCGTCACCTACGGCCGGGTCAAGCTCGCGAACCTGCGTGCCAGGCCCGCGCTGACCGTCACGGTCAGGTCGGGGTGGCGATGGGTGTYCGCCGAGGGCGAGGCGCAGCTCATCGGCCCGGACGACCCGCATCCCGACATCGACGCCGAGCGGCTCCGGTTGCTGCTGCGGGAGGTCTTCGTCGCCGCGGGCGGCACGCACGACGACTGGGCCACGTATGACCAGGTGATGGCCGAGCAACGGAGAACCGCCGTTTTCCTGGTGCCCCGGCGGGTCTACAGCAACTAGTGGTGCGTCTGCCCCGGTAGTTCGATGGATTTTTGGTCGTTGGAGGGTTTGGTGAGTCGCAAGAGTGAACGATTTCGGTCGTTCCGACGACCAGAATCCTTCTTTCTTGCGGGTCGCCAGGAAACCCTTCGCCCCCGTTTGTCTCTCTTGATCGGGCTCTGGCTACAGCCCACGCTACCGTCGAGGGTGTGCTGAACGAGCAGATGCGGCTGACCTGGGGCGACAACGCCTCCGGCTGGGTCGCGAACGAGGCGCTCTTCGACGCCCTGTTCGCGCCGGTGACCGCGGCGATCAGCCGTGCGGCGGCAGTCCGGCCCGGGCAGCGGCTGCTGGACGTCGGCTGCGGCTCCGGCACGTTGCTCGCGGCCGGGGCCGGCGCGGGAGCGAGCGTGGTCGGGGTCGACATCTCGCCGGGCATGGCCGAGGCGGCGCGGCGCAGGGTTCCCGTGGCCACCGTCGTCGTGGGGGACGCGCAGGTTCTCGACCTGGGCGGGGAAGCGCCCGGCCCGCCGTTCGACCTGGTCGTCTCCCGCTTCGGGGTGATGTTCTTCGAGGACCCGACGGCGGCGTTCGCGAACATCCGCCGGGTTGTGGCCCCGCATGGCCGGCTGGTCTTCGCCTGCTGGCGCGGCCGGGAGGAGAACCCGATGTTCTCGCTCGGCTCCAGCGTGCTCGCCGGGCGGCTGGTCCCGCCACCGGCGGACCCGGCGCCTGGCGAGCCTGGCCCGACCGCGTTGGCCGACGCGGACCGGCTGGCGGGCGTCCTGGGTGCGGCGGGCTGGTCCGGCATCGTTATCAACGCGCTCGACTTCGAATGCGACTACGGGGCCGATGGCACCGACGGGGTCGAGGAACGGCTGGCGACCATCCTGAGCACCTCCACCGGCCGGTCGGCCCGGCAGCAGTTGCAGCC
This sequence comes from Frankia sp. CcI49, assembly GCF_001983215.1. Classification (NCBI taxonomy): domain Bacteria; kingdom Bacillati; phylum Actinomycetota; class Actinomycetes; order Frankiales; family Frankiaceae; genus Frankia; species Frankia sp. CcI49. Next base: position 510,362 of record NZ_MOWP01000006.1, on the reverse strand, counting down.
GGCCCTGGGCCCGCAGGGCTGGTCGGCGCTGCTCGACGAGGTGCGGGCGGAGCTGCGTCGGCATCTCGTGCGGGGAGCCGTCCGTTTTCCCGCCGCGACCTGGCTGGTCACCGCGACGAACCCGGCTGGCTGACAACTCCGGTCGGGTGACCGGCCCCGGTTCGTTCCGGGGGCCACGCCGCGAAGGTGGGTCGGTGAAGGCCGCAAACCCGAAGCGTTGCTGTTACGGATGGTAACTGGCTGTGTTTGTGTCAGGTTGACTCAGGGGACTATTGCCCTGTGTGCCCGGACGAATTCTCCGGGTTGGGCGCTGGGGCGGGGTGGGCATGGGGCGCAGGGTGCTGCGCTTTCCGCGGCAGCCGTCCTGGTGAAACACCTTCCGGAAGGAGCACCTGATTCTCATGAAGATCGACCGTCGCGAGCAGAACGGTGTCACCATCCTCGACCTGGGCGGGAAGATCGTCCTAGGGATGGGAGCGGAGCAGCTCCGCTGGGCCGTCCGTGAGGAGATGGAGAACGGCACCCGCAATCTGCTGCTGAACTGCGCCAGCGTCACCACCGTCGACAGCAGCGGCATCGGCGAGCTCGTCAGCTCCTACACGGMCACGCAGCATCGCGGCGGCCACCTCAAGCTGCTGAAGCCACCTCCCAAGTTCCAGGACCTGCTCCACATCACCCAGCTGATCACCATCTTCGAGGTCTACGACGACGAGAAGGAGGCCGTCGGCAGCTTCTGAGCCCGGCCCGGGCGGGGGAGACGTCGGCCGCCGGAGCGGGTGTTGACGCCCGATCCGGTACGGACCTACGGTGGGGCCTCGTGACGGCGTAAGGAAGCCGGTGGAAGTCCGGCACGGTTGCGCCACTGTGAGCCCGCGAAACGCCGCGGGTGAGTCAGATACTTCGCCGTCATGATGCCCATCCGTCCGCGGGGACGCACAATCCCCGAAGGAGGCTCCGGTGACCACCGTTGCGCGACTTCACTTCTCCCGTCCCTGAGCACGCCGTGATGACTTTCCGGCTGGCCGTGGCACGGTCCTCCAAGCCTTTCTAGGGAGCGACGCGATCACCGTTCATTTCATCGGCGCCGGCCCCGGTGCCGCGGACCTGCTCACCCTGCGCGGCCGGGACCTGATCGCGGCCTCCCCGGTCTGCCTCTACGCGGGCAGCCTGGTCGACCCGGCCGTGCTGGCGCACTGCCCGCCGGGCGCCCGGATCGTCGACACCGCTCCACTGACCCTCGACGAGATCGTCGGTCATCTCGTCGAGGCCGACACCGCCGGCCAGGACGTCGCCCGGCTCTGCAGCGGTGACCCGTCGGTGTTCAGCGCCGTCGCCGAGCAGATGCGCCGGCTGGAGGCGGCGGGCGTCCGTTACGACGTGTGCCCCGGGGTGCCCGCGTACGCGGCGGCGGCAGCGGAGCTGGGCCGAGAGCTGACCGTGCCGGGCGTGGYGCAGAGCGTCGTCCTGACCCGGACCAGCGAGAACGCCTCCGCGATGCCGGCCGCGGAGACGCTGGCGGCCTTGGGCGCCGCCCGGGCGACGATGGTCATCCACCTGTCCATCCAGCGGATCGAGGCGGTCGTCGAGGAGCTGCTGCCGGTCTACGGCGCCGCCACCCCGGTAGCGGTGGTCGCCTGGGCCTCACGCCCGGACCAGGTCGTGCTGCGCGGCCGGCTCGACACCATCGCCGCCGCCGTGCGCGCCGCCGGGATCGGCCGGGCGGCGGTCATCGTCGTCGGCGACGCGCTCGCCGCGACGGGCTTCCGTGACAGCCACCTGTACTCGGCGGAACGGGACCGTGCGTGCGTATCCTGATCCTCGGTGGCACCCGGGAGGCACGTGACCTCGCCGCCGCGCTCGTCGCCGAGCAGGGCATGGACGTCGTCTCGTCGCTCGCGGGGCGGGTGCGCGATCCGGCGCTGCCCGCCGGCGAGACCGTGATCGGCGGCTTCGGTGGAGTCGGCGGCCTGCGCGTTTTCCTGCGGGACCGGGCGATCGACGTCGTCGTCGACGCCACGCATCCGTTCGCGGCGAGGATGTCCGCGCACGCCGTCGCCGCCTGCGCGGCCCCCTCGCCCGCATCGGACGAGGCGGGCGGCACGCACGCGGGCAGCACGCATTCGAGCGGTGCGCATTCGAGCGGTGCGCATTCAGGTGGTGCGCATTCAGGCGGCGCGTGGGCGGGCGGCGCCGGTTCCGCGGTGCCGCTGCTCCGGCTGGCACGGCCCGGCTGGCAGGCCAGGCCCGGTGACGACTGGCGTCGCGTCGGCGACCTGGCGGCGGCCGCCGACCGGGCCCGGGAGCTCTGCCCGCCGGGCGGCGCCGTGTTCGTCACCACCGGTCGCCGCGAGCTCGCGCCGTTCGCCGCGGACCCGGACCGGCACTATCTGATCAGGGCCGTGGACCCGCCGACGGACACGCTGCCATCGCGGCACACCGTGCTGCTCGACCGCGGTCCCTACACCGTCGAAGGAGAGACCCGACTGCTGCGCGAGCACGACATCCGGGTGCTGGTCACGAAGGACAGCGGCGGCACGCTGACCGTCGCCAAGCTGGACGCGGCCCGCACGGTCGGCGTGCCGGTCGTCATGGTCGACCGCCCGGCGGCCGCGGGCCCGGCGCCACGGACTTGGCCGGACGCCGCCGGCATCCTGACCGCTCTGCGGGAGCTGGCCGCTGGCCATACTGCCGAGTCGCCGCCAAATAGCGGAAGTAGTCGTCGCCAATAGGTGCAAATGGGGCGCAGGGCCATCTGGCAATATGCAAGAAGTGAGAATTTCGGTCGTTCCAGTAACGAAATCCTCACTTCTTGCTGGGGATCAGTGGCATCAGTGGAAGCCCGAAGCTCGGGGTTCCGCGACGGGTCTGGCGTGCCAGTGATCACCTGGAATCGGTTGGGGCGGTGTGGACCCACTGGGTGACCGGGAGCGCCGAGCGGAAGGCGGTGAACGAGCCGACCGGCTCGGCGTGGGAGATCGCGATCCGGCGCAGCCGGCCGCCGGCCCGCCGATGCCAGTCGACGAGCACGGCCTCCGTCTCGATCGTGACCGCGTTGACGACGAGGCGCCCGCCCGGCGGCAGCGCCGCCAGGCAGGCGTCGATGACTCCGGGGATGCTCGCGCCGCCGCCGACGAACACGGCGTCCGGCGTCGGCAGACCGGCGAGCACGTCCGGTGCGCGACCTTCGACGAGCCGTAGCCGTCCGGCTGCGGCCCCGCTTCCGGCCCTGGCCCCGGCCGCGGCGGGCATGGCGGCGGGGCCGGCGGGGCCGGCGGGCGATGCGACGACGCCGGCGAGGCGTTCGGCGTTCGCCCGGACGTGGGCGGCGCGATCCGCCCGCGGCTCGATGGCGACGACCCGGCAGCGGCGGTCGGCACGCAGCCATTCGGTGGTGATGCCGCCGCTGCCGGCGCCGACGTCCCAGAGCAGCTCACCGGGCGCCGGGGCGAGCGCGGCCAGCGTGATCGCCCGCACCTCCTGCTTGGTGAGCACGCCGTCGGTGGTGAACGTCTCGTCGGGCAGGCCCGGCACCTGGCCGGCGCCGGCCCGACGCTCGCCGGGCGCGCAGCGGACCGCGACGATGGCGAGCCGGTCATGCCGTGGCAGGGCGGCCGGCCCGGCCTGGTGGACATGGACGCGTTCGTGCGGACCGCCGAGGCGTTCCAACACGGTGAGCTCGGCCGCGAGGTTACGTTCGGTGACCAGTCGGTGCACCCGGTCGGCTCCGTCCTCGTCGCCGGTGAGGACCAGCACCCGGGCGTCGGCCCGCAGCTCGGGGCCGATCGCGGCGTAGGGCCGGCCGAGGGTGCTGACGACGGTGACCTCCTCGACCGGCCAACCGAGCCGGGCGCAGGCCAGGGAGATCGACGACGGCGCGGGCAGCACCCGCACCCGGCTCGGGCCGAGCGCCCGGGTGAGGGTGCCGCCGACGCCGTAGTGCATCGGGTCGCCGCTGGCGAGCACGACGAGGCGGCGTCCGGCATGGGTGTCGGGCAGGGCCGCGGCCGCGGCGGCGAGGTCGCGGGGCCAGGCCTCGGTCGCGCGCACCCGGCCGGCGACGAGGGCGAGCTGGCGGGCACCGCCGAGAACGACATCCGCTCCGGCCAGGGCTTCGCGAGCCGCGTCGGCGAGGCCGTCCCAGCCGTCCTCGCCGATTCCGACGACGGTCACGCCGAAGGCGCCGGCCCGGGCGGTCGCGTGTTCCGCCGCGGGCGGTTCGGGCGATGAGGGGCTGCCTGGCACGGGGTGATTGTGCCGGGGCCGGGGCCGGGGCGTCACCTGGATGGCGGCGGCCGGATCGCGGGTGTTGTTAGTCACTGTTCGCGGGGCGCCCTCCCATGGCACGATTCCTGCCAGGCGAAACGAGGGGAACTCCGGTGCGGCGCGCGGCGCCAAGGCCGGGGCGGTCCCGCCACTGTGAGCCGCGACCAGCTGGCGCGGTGAGCCAGAACACCTCGGCCGCCCGCCCGTGAACAGCAGTTCCTGGGCCCGTGCTAGCGGCAGGCGTGGATATCTGCCGGTGCGAGGTGGTGGCCCGTGCCCCCTTTTCCCTTCACCGCGATCGTCGGTATGGACGATCTGCGCCTCGCGCTGATCCTCAACGCGGTCTCGCCCGAGGTGGGTGGCGTGCTCGTCCGCGGGGGGAAGGGCACGGCCAAGTCGACGGCGGTGCGTGCGCTCGCCGCGGTTCTCCCGCCGGTGGACGTGGTGGCCGACTGCCGGTTCTCCTGCGATCCGGGCCGCCCGGCCGAGGACTGCCCCGACGGCCCGCACCCCGCGAGCCCGGGGCAGCGGGTCCCTCCGGCGCGGCGCCGGCCGACCCGGCTGTGTGAGCTTCCCGTCGGGGCGACCGAGGACCGCCTGGTCGGCTCGCTCGACCTCGGGCGGGCACTGACCGCGGGTGTCGTCGCGTTCGAGCCGGGGCTGCTCGCCGCCGCGCACCGCGGCGTGCTCTACGTCGACGAGGTCAACCTGCTGCACGACCATCTCGTCGACCTGCTGCTCGACGCGGCGGCGCTCGGTGTCGCCCATGTCGAGCGGGACGCGGTGTCGGTCCGGCACGCGGCCCGGTTCCTCCTGGTCGGGACGATGAACCCGGAGGAGGGCGAGCTGCGACCGCAGCTGCTCGACCGGTTCGGCCTGACCGTGCAGGTCGCGGCCCCACGGGAGGCTACGGCGCGGGCGGAGGTGGTCCGCCGCCGGCTGGCCTTCGACGCCGCGCCGGACGCGTTCGCGGCCGGCTACGCCGAGGCACAGCGGGCGCTGTCGGCACGGATCGCCGCTGCCCGGGCGGCGTTGCCCGCCGTGCGGCTGCCCGATCGGGAACTGGTCCGGATCGCCGCCGTCTGCGCGGCGTTCGAGGTGGACGGGCTGCGGGCCGACCTGGTGACCGCCCGGGCCGCGGTGGCGCACGCGGCCTGGGAGGGACGCACCGAGGTCACCGAGGCGGACGTCCGGATCGCGGCGGCGCTCGCGCTGCCGCACCGCCGCCGCCGCAACCCGTTCGACGAGCCCGGTCTCGACCCCGGCCAGCTCGACGCCGCGCTGGACGCCGCCCGGGAGCAGACCGCCGAGGAGCCGGGCGGCGAGCACCGCGCCGACGACCCGGCCCATGACGCGAATCCGGACTCTGCCGCCGCCGCCGGCGGCCCGCCCGGCCCGCCCGGCGAGCGGGATGAGTCGCCCCCCGGGCCGGACGGGTCTGATGGGTCGGACGGGCCGGACGGTCCCGGTGGCGGCGCTTCCGCCGGCGCGGCGGATCGCGACACACCGGTCGGGGACGACGCGTCCGACCGGCCAACCCACGACGCCCCGCCGGCCACCGCCGCGCCCGCCCCCGCGGGCGCGAGCGGGGGCGCGGCACCCTCCCGGGTGGTCGCCCCGGCGGAGACGTTCCGTGCCCAGCGGCTCGAGGTGCCCGGCGTCGGCCGGGGCGTCCCCGGCCGGCGGTCCCGCGCGGTCACCGGCGCGGGCGCGGTCGTCGGCGCCGACGTGCCCGCCGGCCGGCCGCGGGACCTGCACGTCGTCGCGACGATGCTGGCCGCGGCACCGCATCAGGCGGCCCGGGGGCGGGGTGGCCCCGGGCTGGCGCTGCGGGCGGCCGACCTGAGGCAGGCGCGCCGCGAGGGCCGGGAGGGAAACCTCGTCCTGTTCGTCGTCGACGCCTCCGGTTCGATGGCGGCGCGGGCGCGGATGGGGGCGGTGAAGGCGGCGGTGCTCTCGCTGCTCCTCGACGCCTACCAGCGCCGCGACAAGATCGGGCTGGTCACCTTCCGGGGCGAGGCCGCCGAGCTGGCGCTGCCGCCCACATCGTCGGTCGACGTCGCGGCGGCGCGGCTCGCGGACCTGCCGGCGGGTGGGCGCACCCCGCTCGCCGACGGCCTGCTGCTCGCGCACCGCACCCTCGCCCGGGAGCGCCTGCGCGACCCGAGCCGCCGGCCGCTGCTCGTCGTGCTGACCGACGGCCGGCACACCGCCGGGCCCGCGCCGGGTCCGGCGGCCGAGCTGCTCGCCCGCGGCGGGGTCGCGGCGGTGGTCGTCGACTGTGAGACGGGCCGGGTCCGGCTCGGACTCGCGGGCACTCTCGCCGGCATGCTGGGCGCCCCGCTGCTCGGCCTCGCCGAGCTGGCTGCCCCCGGCTCCGCACCGGGCCTCGCTCCCGGGGCGGCGCCGGGGGCCACAACCCGGGCCACAGCCGGCTCCCGGGCCGCGCGAGCCGACGGGCGACGAGGCCACGGGGCCAGTCCAGGCCTGGACAGCGCCGCGGTCGGAGCCGGGCTCGCGGCCACCGTCCGTGCGCTGAGGGACGTCGCCTGATGGCGCCGCAGGGGCAGGTGACGAGCGTCCCCGACGACGGTCTGACGACGCGGCAGCGGCGTAACCGCCCGTTGGTGATCGTCCACACGGGTGAGATGAAGGGGAAGTCGACGGCCGCCTTCGGGCTGGCGCTGCGCGGCTGGAACCAGGGCTGGCCGATCGGCGTGTTCCAGTTCGTCAAGAGCGCCCGGTGGAAGGTGGGCGAGGAGAACGCGCTGCGGGCGCTCGGCCGGGTGCACGAGCAGACCGGGGAGGGCGCGCCGGTCGACTGGTTCAAGATGGGCTCCGGCTGGTCGTGGACCCAGCGCGGGCCGCTCGACGACCACGCGGCGGCCGCCGCCGAGGGCTGGGAGCGGATCAAGGCCGACCTCGCCGCGCAGACCTACGGGCTGCTGGTGCTCGACGAGTTCACCTACGTGATCGAGTGGGGCTGGGTCGACGTCGAGGACGTCGTGGCGACCCTCGCCGCGCGCCCCGGGTTCCAGCACGTCGTCATCACCGGCCGCCGCGCGCACCCGCGGCTGGTGGCCGCCGCGGACCTGGTCGTCGAGATGACCAAGGTGAAGCATCCGATGGACGCCGGGCAGAAGGGCCAGCGGGGGATCGAATGGTGAGCGGGCCATGAGAGTTCCGCGGATCGTGCTGGCCGCGCCGGCCAGCGGCGCCGGCAAGACGTCGATCGTCACCGGCCTGCTCGCCGCGCTGCGGGCGCGCGGGCTCGCCGTCTCGCCGCACAAGGTCGGCCCGGACTACATCGACCCGGGCTACCACGCGCTGGCCGCCGGCCGGCCGGGGCGCAACCTGGACCCGTGGCTCGTCGGCGAGGAACGGATCGGCCCACTGTTCCTGCACGCCGCACTCACCCCGCGACGAGCCGACATCGCCGTCATCGAGGGCGTCATGGGCCTGTTCGACGGGCACGCGACCCGTCCCGGGTTCGGTTCGACGGCGCACGTCGCCACGCTGCTCGCGGCGCCTGTCGTGCTGGTCGTCGACGCACGGGCGGCCGGCCGGTCCGTCGCCGCGACCGTGCACGGGTTCCGCGCCTTCGACCCCCGGGTGCGGATCGGCGGCGTCGTGCTCAACCAGGTCGGCTCCGCACGGCACGCCGAGATCCTGCGCGCGGCGATGGCCGAGATCGCCATGCCGGTGCTCGGCGTGGTCCGCCGGCGGGCCAGCCTGGCGACCCCGTCGCGTCATCTGGGCCTCGTACCGGCCGCCGAGCGAGCCGGTGCGGCCCGGGACGTCGTGGCCGAGCTCGGTGCGGTCGCCGCCGAGGACCTCGACCTCGACGCGCTGCTCGCGCTCGCCGCGACGGCACCCGACCTCCCCGCCGAGCCCTGGGATCCGCGGGCCGCCGTCGCCGGCGCTGGCGACGGCACTGGGCCTGGCGACGGCACTGGGCCTGGCGACGGCACTGGGCCTGGCGACGGCACTGGGCCTGGCGACTGCGCGATCGGCGGCACCGGCGCGATCGCCGCCGGGCCGCGTCCGGTGGTCGCGGTCGCCGGTGGTCCGGCCTTCACGTTCGGCTACACCGAACTACCCGAGCTACTGACCGCCGCCGGCGCCGACGTCGCCCCCTTCGATCCCACCGTGGACGAGGCGCTGCCGGGCGGGACGTCGGCGCTGGTCATCGGCGGCGGGTTCCCGCAGGTCCACGCCGGTGCGCTCACCGCGAACGCCGCTCTGCGAGCCGCGGTGCGGGCGTTCGCGGCAACCGGCGCGCCGGTCGCCGCCGAGTGCGCCGGGCTCCTCTATCTCAGCAGTGCCCTCGACGGGGCGCCGATGTGCGGGGTGCTCGGCGAGGTGGCGGCGGCGATGACCCCCCGGCTCACCCTGGGCTACCGGGAAGCGGCCGCGGCCACCGACTCGGTGCTCGCGCCGCGGGGCACGGTCGTGCGCGGGCACGAGTTCCACCGCACGGCCACCATCCCGCCGGCCGGTGGCGGCACGGTACGGGACTCGGCCCCGGCCTGGCGCTGGCGCGACGCGGCGGGCGCCGAGCTCGTGGAGGGCTTCGTCCGCGGCGGGGTCCACGCCTCCTACCTGCACACCCACTGGGCCGGGATGCCCGCCGCCGCGACCCGGTTCGTCGCCGCCGCCCGCCAGGCCCGGGCGGTCGCGGCATGACCGGCGGCGCGGGGCAGATGGGCAGGACTGGCGACGCGCTGCTGGTCGCCGGGACCACCTCGGACGCCGGCAAGTCGGTGCTGACCGCCGGCATCTGCCGGTTCCTCGCCCGCCAGGGCGTGCGCGTGGCGCCGTTCAAGGCCCAGAACATGTCGCTGAACTCGTGGGTGACCGCCGACGGCGCGGAGATCGGCCGCGCCCAGGTCATGCAGGCCGCCGCCGCGGGCATCGAACCGGAGGCGGCGATGAACCCGGTGCTGCTCAAGCCGGGTGCCGGGCACCGCAGCCAGGTCGTGCTACGCGGCCGGCCGGTCGCCGAGACCGGCGCGCTCGGCTACCGGGAGCTCAAGGGCCGGCTGCTCACCGAGGTGCTCGCCAGCCTGGCCGACCTGCGGTCCCGCTTCGACGTGGTGGTGTGCGAGGGCGCCGGCAGCCCGGCGGAGATCAACCTGCGGGCGAACGACATCGCGAACATGGGCCTGGCCAGGGCCGCCGGCCTGCCGACGATCATCGTCGGCGACATCGACCGCGGCGGCGTGTTCGCCGCGATGTACGGCACCCTCGCCCTGCTGGAGCCCGCGGACCAGGCGCTGGTCGCCGGGTTCGTCGTGAACAAGTTCCGCGGCGAGCGGGCGCTGCTCGAGCCGGGCCTGGACATGCTGCGGGGGCTCACCGGCCGGCCCGTGCTCGGCGTGCTGCCCTGGCAGGACGGGCTCGACCTGGACGTGGAGGACTCGCTCGGCCTGCCCGCGCCGGGCGAGACCAGGGGAGACCCGGCCGGGCCGCTGCGGGTGGCGGCGGTGCGGCTGCCGTACCTGAGCAACTTCACCGATCTGGACGCACTCGCCGCCGAGCCCGGTGTCGCGGTGCGCTACGCCGACCGGCCCGAGGACCTCGACGCCGCCGACCTCGTGGTGCTGCCCGGGACCCGGTCGACGGTGGCCGACCTGGGCTGGCTGCGCCGGCGCGGGCTGCACGACGCGCTGGCCCGCCGGGCGGCGTCCGGGCGTCCGGTGCTCGGCGTCTGCGGTGGCTACCAGATGCTCGCCGAGACGATCGTCGACGAGGTGGAAAGCCGCGCGGGAGCGGTCGACGGCCTCGGTCTGCTGCCGGTCACGGTCCGGTTCGCCGCGGGCAAGACCCTCGGCCGGCCGGTCGGGGTGGCCTACGGCCAGCCGGTGCGCGGCTACGAGATCCACCACGGGGTGGCGACGGTGCACGGCGGCGAGCCGTTCCTCGACGGCTGCCGGGCCGGCGCGGTCTGGGGCACCACCTGGCACGGCGCGTTCGAGAACGACGGGTTCCGCCGGGCGTTCCTCGCCGATGTCGCCGCCCGGACCGGCTCGCCCTGGCGGCCCCGCGGCGAGATCTCGTTCGCCGCCGTCCGGGAGCGCCGCCTGGACGCCCTCGGCGATCTCGTCGCCGACCATCTCGACACCGGCGCGCTGCGGGCACTGCTCGCCGGCGGTCCGCCGGCGGGCCTTCCGTTCCTCCCGCCCGGTGCGCCGCCGGCCGCCGGCTCCGCCGAACATCTGTCGTCGTCCCGGCCAACCCTGGGGAGCCGTCCGTGATCCTGTTGCTGTCGACGTCCGACACGGACCTGTCGTGCGCGCGTGCCAGCGGGGAGGACTATCGGCTGGCGAACCCGACCCGCCTCGACGACTCCGAGCTGCCGGCGCTGCTCGACGGCGCCGACCTCGTGTTGCTGCGCCTGCTCGGCGGCCGTCGGGCCTGGCCCGAGGGGCTCGACGTCGTCCTCGCCAGTGGCCTGCCGGTCGTGGTCCTCAGCGGCGAGCAGGTGCCCGACGCGGAGCTGATGGAGCTGTCGTCGGTGCCCGCGGGGGCCGCGGCGCAGGCACACGCCTACCTCGCCCACGGCGGCCAGCACAACCTGCGCCAGCTCGCCCGCTTCCTCTCCGACACGATCCTGCTGACCGGCCACGGGTTCGACCCGCCGCTGCCGACCCCGCCGTGGGGCGTGCGGCCGCGGCCCGGCCGGGCCGCCGAGCCCACCGCCGAGCCGGCCGCCGAGCGGCCGACGGTGGCGATCCTCTACTACCGGGCACACGAGCTGGCCGGGAACACCGCCTTCGTGGACGCGCTCGCCGACGCCGTCGAGGCCGCGGGCGGGCGGGCGGTGCCGGTGTTCTGCGCGTCCCTGCGCGCCGCCGACCGCGGGCTGCTGGACGTGCTCGGTGAGGCGGACGTGCTGGTGACGACCGTGCTGGCGGCCGGCGGGGCGGCGTCCGGCGCGAACCCGGCCGAGGTCGGCGCGGGCGGGCGCGACGAGGACTGGGACATCGGGGCGCTGGCCGCGCTCGACGTGCCGATCCTGCAGGCGCTGGCCGTCACGTCGCCGCGGGCCCAGTGGGAGGGCAGCGACGACGGCCTGTCGCCGCTGGACACGGCGACCCAGGTGGCGATCCCCGAGTTCGACGGCCGGATCATCACCGTCCCGTTCTCCTTCAAGGAGATCGACGCCGACGGCCTGACCCACTACGTCCCCGACGCGGAGCGGGCGGCGCGGGTCGCCGGGCTCGCGGTGCGCCACGCGCGGCTGCGCCACATCCCGAACGCGCAGAAGCGGATCGCGCTGGTGCTGTCGGCCTACCCGACGAAACACGCCCGGATAGGAAACGCCGTCGGTCTGGACACCCCGGCCAGCGTGCTCGCGCTGCTGGGCGCGCTGCGCGACGCCGGCTACGACGTCGGCCCGGCCGACGGGCCCGGCGCGCTGCCCGGCCTCGCGGCCGGGGACGGGGACGCCCTCATCCACGGGCTGATCGCCGCCGGCGGGCAGGACGAGGACTGGCTGACCGCCGAGCAGCTCGCCGGCAACCCGGTCCGCGTGTCCGCCGCGACCTACCGGGCCTGGTTCGCCACGCTGCCCGCCGGCCTGCGCGCCGAGATCGAGGAGAACTGGGGCCCGGCGCCCGGCGACCTGTTCGTCGACCGCTCGGCCGACCCGGACGGCGAGATCGTCCTCGCCACCCTGACCGCCGGCAACATCGTCATCCTCATCCAGCCACCGCGCGGGTTCGGCCAGAACCCCATCGCGATCTACCACGACCCAGGCCTGCCGCCGAGCCACCACTACCTCGCGGCCTACCACTGGCTGCGCAGCGGCCCCGCCGGCCCCGACGGCACTGGTGGCGCCGGGTTCGGCGCGCACGCCGTGGTCCACGTCGGCAAGCACGGCAACCTCGAGTGGCTGCCGGGCAAGGCCGCCGCGCTGTCCGCGGGCTGTGCACCGGACGCAGCCCTCGGCGACCTGCCGCTGGTCTACCCGTTCCTCGTCAACGACCCCGGCGAGGGCACCCAGGCCAAACGGCGGGCACACGCCACGATCATCGACCATCTCGTCCCCCCGATGGCCCGCGCCGACAGCTACGGCGACATCGCCCGCCTCGAACGGCTGCTCGACGAGCACGCGCAGATCGCCGCGATGGACCCGGCGAAGCTCCCCGCGATCCGTGCCCAGATCTGGACGCTGATCGAGGCGGCGAAGCTCGACCACGACCTGGGCCTGGCCGACCGGCCGCACGACGCCGAGTTCGACGAGTTCCTCCTGCACGTCGACGGCTGGCTCTGCGAGATCAAGGACGCGCAGATCCGCGACGGCCTGCATGTCCTCGGTGCGGCGCCGACCGGCGAGGCCCGGGTGAACCTGGTGCTCTCGATGCTGCGCGCCCGCCAGCTGTGGGGCGGTGCCGTCGCCCTGCCCGGGCTGCGCCAGGCCCTCGGCCTGGGCACCGACGACGGGACGGTCCGGACCGACGCGGTGGAGGCGGTCGCCCGCACGCTGGTCAGCGCACTGGAGGAGCGTGCCTGGGACCCGGCGGCCGTGACCGAGGTCGTCGGCACGGTGCTCGACGCACCGGCCGAGCCGGCCCTGCGTGACGCACCGGCCGAGCCGGCCGAGCCGGCCGCGCTCGACGCGCCGGCCACGGCCCGGGACGTCGACCGTGCCGCGGTGGTCGACGTGCTGACGTTCGCCGCCACCGAGATCGTGCCCAGGCTCGCCCGGACGACCGACGAGCTCGACCGGACGCTGCACGCGCTCGCCGGCGGCTACATCCCCGCCGGCCCGAGTGGCTCGCCGCTGCGTGGCCTCGTCAACGTCCTGCCGACCGGGCGCAACTTCTACGCCGTCGACCCGCGGGCCGTGCCCAGCCCGCTGGCCTGGGAGACCGGGCGGGCGATGGCCGACTCGCTGCTCGAACGCCACCTGGCCGACACCGGCGAGTATCCCCGCTCGGTCGGCCTGTCGGCCTGGGGGACCTCGGCGATGCGAACGTCCGGCGACGACATCGCCGAGATCCTCGCCCTGCTCGGCGTCGCCCCGCTGTGGGACGAGGCCTCGCGGCGGGTGCGTGGCCTGGAACCGATTCCGCTCGCCGAGCTCGGCCGCCCCCGCATCGACGTCACCGTGCGGATCTCCGGGTTCTTCCGGGACGCGTTCCCGCACGTCGTCGACCTGCTCGACGACGCCGTCCGGCTGGTGGCCGACCTGGACGAGGATCCGGAGCACAACTACGTGCGGGCCCACACCGACGCCGACACATCCGTCCACGGCGACCGGCGCCGGGCCACCACCAGGGTCTTCGGCTCGAAGCCGGGTGCGTACGGGGCCGGGCTGCTGCCGCTCGTCGACGCCGGCACCTGGCACGACGACGCCGACCTCGCCGAGGTCTACGCCGCCTGGGGCGGCTACGCCTACGGCCGCGGCCTCGACGGCCGCCCGGCCCGTGACGACCTGGAGGCGGCGTACCGGCGGATCAGCGTCGCGGTCAAGAACACCGACAGCCTCGAACACGACATCGCCGACTCCGACGACTACTTCCAGTACCACGGCGGGATGATCGCGGCGGTCCGGGCGCTGACCGGCCGCAGCCCGCGCGCCTACATCGGGGACTCCACCAGGCCCGACGACGTGCGCACCCGCACCCTCGGCGAGGAGATGGCCCGGGTCGTCCGGGCCCGGGTCGTCAACCCGCGCTGGATCGCCGCGATGCGCCGCCACGGCTACAAGGGCGCCTTCGAGCTCGCCGCCACGGTCGACTACCTGTTCGGCTACGACGCGACGGCCGGTGTGGTGGCCGACTGGATGTACGAGGCCGTGACCGCGGCCTACGTCCTCGACGACGAGAACCAGAAGTTCCTCTCCGACGCCAACCCCTGGGCGCTGCACGGCATCGCCGAACGGCTCCTGGAGGCCGTCGACCGCGGGCTGTGGTCCGAGCCGCAGCCGGCGACCCTGGACGCGCTGCGCGAGGTCTACCTGCGCGCCGAGGGCGACCTCGAAGGACGGTCCTAGATGCCCGCCGCGTCCACCCCGCGGGCCCGTCAGCCCGAACTGGCCCCACAGGCCCGGCCCGCACAGTCCGTTCGGCCCGCACAGTCCGTCCGACCTGCACAGGCCGTCCGGCCAGCACAGCCCGTTCGGCCGGGCCGGGCCGACCGCTGCCCGGGCGCACTGGTCCTGCACGAGGCGGCGGACGGAGGGCTCGCCCGGATCCGGCTGCCCGGCGGCTTCGTCGACGGCGAGGTGCTGCTCGCGCTCGCCGTGCTCGCCGGGTCGTTCGGCGAGCACGGCGCCGTCGAGCTGACCTCACGGGGCAACGTCCAGCTGCGCGGCGTTCCCGCCGGCCGCCGGGCCGAGCTCGCGGAGCGGGTCGCCGGGCTGGGGCTGCTGCCCTCGGCCACCCACGAGCGGGTCCGCAACATCGTCGCCGCGCCCTTCGCCGGCCTGACCGGCCAGGACCCTGGCCTCGAGGACCCGAGGCCTGAGGGGCCGAGGCCCGAGGACCCGAGGCTCCAGGAGCTCGTGCGCACGCTCGACCAGGCACTGTGCGCGGACCCGGAGCTCGCCGGCCTGTCTGGCCGGTTCCTGTTCGGCCTGGACGACGCGTCCGGTGACATCGCGGCCCTCGCCCCGGACGCGTGGGCGGCCCCCACCGCCCGCGGACGCTGGTGGGTCGGCCCGGCCGGGGTGGAGGTCGAGCGCGCCGCCGTGGTCCCGGAGCTGCTCGGGGCCGCGCGGGCGTTCCTGCGCACCGCCGCGGACGTTGTCGGCGACGGCCATCCGGTCTGGCGGGTCCGGGACCTGCCCGACGGCGGCCGGGAGCTCGCCGCCGCGCTGCGGGCCGGCCGCCCGCAGGCCCCCCGGCCGACTCCTGGCCCCGCCCCAGCCCGGACAGTTCGACCCGGCGGAACGTCGCCCGGTGGTGCCTGGCCCGTCGGCGCCAGTCCCGCCGGTGCATTGCCTGGCCGATCCTGGCCCGGTGGAGCCTGGCACGGCGGTGTCTGGCGGCGTCCCGACGGCCTCCACGCCGCCGCGGTCCACGTGCCGCTCGGCCAGCTGACCCGTCCGCAGGCGGACGTCCTCGCGGCCGAGGCCGCGGCGACGGGTGAGGCGCTGCGTGTCACGCCGTGGCGGTCGGTCGTCCTGCCCCGCCTCAGCGGCGTCGGCCCGGACCGCTTCACCGGCGCCGCGGGGCGCGTCGGCCTCGTCACCGACCCCGGCTCGCCGTGGACGCGGGTCACCACCTGCGCCGGCCGCCCCGGCTGCGCGAGCGCGCTCGCGGACGTACGCTCCGACGCCGCCCGGGCGGTCGACGCGGGCCGGCTCATCCCCCTCGGCGCCGCGGCGCCGCCCGGACTGCCCACAGCTGCTGGACCGCGGGCGCACTGGAGTGGCTGCGCGCGCCGCTGTGGCCAGCCCGCCTCCCGGCACCTGGCCGTCGTCGCCGGCCCCGCCGGCTACCTCGTCCACGACACCGGCACCGAACCGAAGGAATGCCCGTGATGCCGACCGGCACTGATTCCCGGTACCACTACGAGCGCGACGGGGCGGCCATCTACCGGCAGTCGTTCGCCACCATCCGCGCCGAAGCCGACCTCGCACACCTGGCGGCCGACCTGGAGCACGTCGTCGTCCGCATGATCCACGCCTGTGGCATGGTCGACCTGCCCGCCGACGTCGAGGCCAGCCCGGATGTCGTCGGTGCGGCCCGGGCGGCACTGCGCGCCGGCGCGCCGGTGCTGTGCGACGCGCAGATGGTCGCCAGCGGCATCACCCGCCGGCGGCTTCCCGCTGGAAACGAGATCGTCTGCGCGCTCGGTGACGAACGGGTCCCGGACCTGGCCGCCCGGCTCGGGACCACCCGGTCCGCCGCCGCGCTCGAGCTGTGGCGCGACCGGCTCGCCGGCGCCGTCGTCGCCGTGGGGAACGCCCCGACCGCCCTGTTCCACCTGCTCGAGATGATCGGCGCCGGCGCGCCCCGGCCGGCGGCAGTCCTGGGCCTGCCCGTCGGTTTCGTCGGCGCGGCCGAGTCCAAGCAGGCGCTCGCGGACAACCCGTTCGGCCTCGCCTACCTCGTCGTCCACGGTCGCCGCGGCGGCAGCGCGATGACGGTGGCCGCCGTCAACGCGATCGCCTCGGAGGAACTGTGAATCCCGCACCCGGCGGCCCCGCGGCCACCGGCCCCGCGACCGCCGGCCCCGCGACGGCGGGCCCCGCCGTGCCCGCCGGCACCCTCTACGGCGTCGGCGTCGGCCCGGGAGACCCGGAGCTCGTCACGGTCAAAGCCGCCCGCCTGATCGGCCAGGCGCAGGTCGTGGCGTATCACGCGGCCCGGCCCGGCCGGTCGCTGGCCCGCGCGAGCGCGGCCCCCTACCTGCCGGCCGGCGCGGTCGAGGAGGAGCTCGTCTACCCGGTCACCCGTGGGGGCACCGTCCATCCCGGCGGCTACCAGGGCGCGATCGACGAGTTCTACGAGCAGTCCGCGGCCCGGCTCGCCCGGCACCTGGCCGCGGGCCGGGACGTCGTGCTGCTCGCCGAGGGCGACCCGACGCTTTACAGCTCCTTCACCCACATGCAGCGCCGGCTCACTCCGCGGTTTGGGTGTGTGGTCGTCCCCGGGGTGACGTCGGTGTCCGCCACCGCCGCCGCCGCGGGCGTCGCGCTGGCCACCGGCGACGAGACCCTCACCGTCGTGCCCGCGACGATGCCCGCCGACCGGCTGCGTGACCTGGCCGCCGCCGGGGACGGCCTCGCCCTGATGAAGGTCCGTGCCGACCTCGACGGCGTGCGCCGGAGCCTCACCGAGGCCGGTCGGCTCGACGGCGCGCTGCTGGTCAGCCGCGCCAGCCGGGATGGCGAGCGCGTCATGGCGCTGCGTGACCTGGCGGCAGTCGAGGACGTCCCGTACATGTCGATGGTTCTCGTACCGGCGAACCAGGCCGACCAGCCGTGCCGCCGCGCCGAGGCCGCGCAGGCCAGGCCGAGCGCTGCCGGCAACGAGCAGAGCGCCACCTGCGCTGTGGCGAGCGCTGCCCGTGCCGAGCCGACGCTCGTCACGGTCGCCGAGCCCGGCGGTGTCACTGTGGCCGAGCCCGGTGGTGCCACCGTCGCCGCGCCCGGCGGTGTCACCGTCGTCGGGCTCGGCCCCGCCGGCGCGGACTGGCTCACCCCCGAGACGGCCCGTGCCCTGGCGGAGGCCGACGACCTCGTCGGCTACCAGACGTACCTGCGGCGCGTCGCCGTCCGGCCGGGCCAGCGCCGCCACCCGAGCGACAACCGGGTCGAGGCGGAACGCGCGGCCTTCGCCCTCGACCTCGCGCGGCGCGGGGCGCGCGTCGTGGTCGTCTCCTCCGGCGACCCGGGGGTGTTCGCCATGGCGTCGGCGGTTCTGGAGGTCCGCGCCGACGACTACCGGGACGTGCCCGTACGCGTGCTGCCCGGCGTGACGGCGGCGAACGCCGTCGCCGCCCGGGCCGGCGCACCGCTCGGTCACGACTACTGCGTGCTGTCCCTGTCCGACCAGCTCAAGCCCTGGCCGCTGGTGCTGCGCCGGCTGCGCGCCGCCGCCACGGCCGACCTGGTGCTCGCGCTCTACAACCCCGGGTCGCAGACCCGCCGGGCGCACGTCGACGAGGTCCGCGCCACCCTGTCACAGTGCCGGGACGCCGACACTCCCGTCGTCGTCGGCCGTGCGGTCGGGGACGCCGGCGAGAGCATCGAGGTGATCCGGCTCGCGGATCTGAGCGCCGACCACGTCGACATGCGCACCCTGCTCATCATCGGCTCGTCGCGGACCCGCCGGGACGCCGACACCGGCCTGGTCTTCACCCCACGCCACCACGACGGCCACCTGCCGGCACCCGCTCCAGACCCAGACCCAGCCCCGGGGCCGGCTCCGGTCAAGGYCGTCGTCGGAGCAGATAGACGTCCATGATCCAGCCCTTGCGGGCCCGGGCGGCCTGCTTCATCGCCGCGATCTCGTCCCCGACCTCGGCGAGCGGGCCGGCGATCGCGATCTCGTCGGGCCCGCCCAGGTAGGCACCCCAATAGATGTCCCACTGGTCGGCGTCGGGGATGTCCCGCCAGGCCGCCGCGCCGTCGAGCAGCACGACGACCGAGTCCTGGCCCGCCACCTCGGCGGTGAGCCGCCGGCCGGTGGTGAGGTGAACCGCCCCGCCGATGCTGTTCAGCGCGATCCGGTGCCGGGCGGCCAGCGCCTGCACACTGGAGATGCCGGGGATCACCGTCACGTCGACGTCCACCAGCCCGCGCGAGCGGACGTCGTCGAGGATCCGCAGCGAGCTGTCGTAGAGCGCCGGGTCGCCCCACACCAGGAACGCGCCCCGGTCGCCGTCGGCGAGCTCCGCCAGCAGCGCCTGCGCCCACACCTCGGCGCGGGCGGCATGCCAGCGGCGCACCTCCGCCGCGTAGTCGTCGGGCGCCCGGTCGCGTTCCGGCTCGGCCAGCTCGACGAGACGCAGGCCGGGCCGGGCATACCGGGCGCAGATCTCGCCCCGCAGCGCGTTGAGGTCGGCCTTCGCGGCACCCTTGTCGACCGTGAACAGGACGTCCACACCGGCCAGCGCCCGACCGGCCTCGTAGGTGAGCGACTCCGGGTCGCCGACGCCCATTCCGATCAGCAGCACCGACCGCCGGGGCACCGCGACCGGGACATCGGGAGCGCGCCCACCTGGGCCAACAGCAATCGACACCTGGCGACGATATCGCCGGGGCCGCACCCGGCGGTAGCAGCCGTAGCCGCACCCGCGGCGGCTCGAAGAGCAAAGGATTCTGGACGTCCGGGTCCGGGTGTCCGTCGCGAAATCACGCCCACCAAGATCAATAGTGCCGAGGGTGCGGCCGAGGCCGCCGCCGCTCGAAGATCATGGGATAGTGGTCGTCCCAACGACCACTATCCTCAACTCTTGTCTGGTCGCAAGGGCTTCCCGAAGTTCGGGATTCTGTCTCAGGCGCCCTGACGGCCGGAATCCTCCGCTCCTGGGGATTACCGTGTGACACGTTTCCTACTTTGTCGGCTCGGGACGCCGGTTCGCGCTTTCGCCGGACTGCCCGCCACCACCTGCCCGAAGATACCGGCGACGGGTGGACGCGACGGAGCGGGACGACAGAGGAGATCATGTGATCAAACGGTTCCTGTTCGTCACCCGGGCGTGCGCGTCGGACCGGTTCGCCGCCGCCTGGCGTGCCGCCGTCGGCGCCGCGGCGACAGCCCCGCCGCCGGCTCGACCGCTGCGCCTGGCGGCCGGCACCGTGCTGGCCGAGGTCACCCCCGAGGCGCCGCACGACGGTGTCGGGCTGCAGTGGTTCGCGGACGAGGAGCACCTGCGGCGGTTCGAGGCCTGGTCGGCCTCGCCCGAGGGCGCGGCCGCGAACGCCCTGCTGGGCGAGGCGGTGGAGCTGGAGTCCACCGGCGTCGTGGTGGCACACGAGCATGTGATGCGCGGCGACGAATGGATACAGCGGCAGCGTCAGGACGGAGGCCCGGGCCTCAAGCAGATGGCGCTGGCCCGCCGTGCCGCCGATCTGACCCTCGCGCAGTTCTTCGACCGGTGGCGCAGTCGCGCCGGCACCGTCGGCGTGGTGCCGATTCCCGCCGAGGTCCGCGGGCTCGCCTACATCCAGAACCATCCCCTGCTGACCGTAGGTGCCGGTGCCGGTGCCGAGGCAGGCGCCGAGGCCGAATGGCCGTACGACGCGGTGAACGAGGTCTACTTCGACGACCTCGACGGCATCCGCCGGCGGATGGCCTGGTTCGCCGAGAACCTCGACCGCAACGAGGACGACCTCGTCCGGGAATCGTGCTTCGTCGCGGTGCGCGAGGAGATTCTCTGACGGCACCTGTGGCGGGCGTGGCACCTGGCGGCCACGGTGGGCGCGGCTTCCGCGGCCATCGTGGGCACGCTCAGCGCGTCGCCTCGTCCCACCGCGCCGCGTCGCCGTGGAGCTCGAAGGTCCGGGTGGTGGGGTCGAAGCGCAGGTCGTCGCCATCAAAGGTGGTGTTGACCGCGCCGGAGCCGATCACTTCCTGTGGGCTGCCCGTGTGCAGGTTTCCGGCTCGGTCGAGGAGCCAGACCTGGTCGGCGACCCGCAGCGACAGTTCCAGGTCGTGGGTGGAGACGACGACGGCGAGGTCGCGTTCGCGGGCGAGGCGGCGCATCAGCGCGGTGACGGTGACCCGGCTCGGCGCGTCGAGGAACGCGGTCGGCTCGTCGAGCAGGATCAGTGACGGTTCCTGCGCGAGTGCGCGGGCGATCATCACCCGTTGGCGTTCGCCGTCGGAGAGCTCGTCGGCGTCGCGGGTGGCGAGCTGGGACGCGCCGACGGCGGCCAGGGCCCAGTCGACGACGGCCCGGTCGGTGTCGTCGAGCCGGCCGGTGGGGCCGGTGTGTGGGTGGCGGCCGAGGCCGACGAGATCGGCGGCGGTGAGCAGGCCGACCTGGACGCGGTCGGTGAGCACGGTGCTGACCTTCCGGGCCCGTTCGGCTCCGCTGAGCCGGTTGAGGTCCGATCCGTCGAGCAGGGCCCGCCCGGCCAGTGCCGGCTGCAGGCCGGCGAGGGTGCGCAGCAGGGTGGACTTGCCGATGCCGTTCGGGCCGAGCAGCACGGTGAGCTGCCCGCGGGGGGCGGTGGCGGTCAGGCCGTCGAGGACCCGGTGGCGCGCTCGGCGGCGGCGGTAGCCGACCGCGAGCCCGTCCAGGCACAGCCCGGGTGTTCCTGCCAGCCCCGGCGTCCCGGGCGTCCTCGGCGTCTCGGGTGGGCCGGGCGTCTCGGGTGGCACCGGAGCGGAGGCGGGCATCAGGCGGCCCCCGCCGCGGCGGCGCGGGCCCGCAGCAGCACCGCGATCACGATCGGAGCTCCGAGCAGCGAGGTGACGACGTTGATCGGCAGCACCTGGTCGGTACCGGGCAGCTGCGCGGCGATCGAGCAGGCCAGCGCGACCAGCGCGCCGGTGAGCAGCGTCGCCGGGACGAGCAGCCGGTGGTCGGCGCTGCCGAGCAGGCGGCGGGCGATGTGCGGCACGGCGATGCCGAGGAAGGCGACGGGCCCGCAGAACGCGGTCACCGATCCGGCGAGCACCGACGCGCCGACGAGGGTGACCACGCGGACCCGGCGCAGCCGCAGGCCGAGGGTGCGGGCGTAGTTCTCGCCGAGCAGCAGCGCGTTGAGCGGTTTGACGGTCAGCAGTGCGACGCCGAGCCCGACACCCACGATGGGCGTGAAGACGGCGAGGTCGCTGTTGGACGTCCCGGCGAAGCTGCCCAGGGACCAGATCCAGTACTGGACGGCCCGCTCCGGCGCCGTCCAGGTGAGCAGCAGGCTGACCAGTGAGCTGACGGCGCTGTTCAGGATGACGCCGATGACGAGCAGGGTGACGACGGACCGCACCCACTGGGCGAGCACGAGCACGGCACCGAGGACGGCGGCGGCACCGACCGCCGCGGCGACGACCACCCCGAACCGGCCGCTGCCGGCGACACCGGCGGTGAACACTCCGGCGGAGCCGCCGACCCCGGCGACGACGGCGGCGACCCCGAAGCTGGCCCCGGAGCTGACGCCGAGGGAGTACGGGTCGGCGAGCGGGTTGCGGAACAGGGTCTGCATCTGCAGTCCGGCCACGCCGAGCGCCGCCCCGGCGAGTGCGGCGGTGAGCGCCCGAGGCAGCCGGATCTCGCGGATGACGACCGTCCACCGGTGGTCGTGCGGTTCGCTTCCGACGAGCACCCGCAGGGTCTCGTCGAGCGGGATGGAGACCGAGCCGACCGCCAGGGCCAGCAGGAACATCGCGACCAGGCCGGCGACGAGCCCGCCGAGGACGACCGCGGCACGGGCCCGACGCCGTCCGACGGCACCCGGACTGCCGCTGGCACTCGGACTGCCGCTGGCACCCTGGCTGCCGGCGGCGGCCCGGTTCGCGGATGCCAGCGAGGTCGCCGGCGCCACCGCGGGTACCGGTGCCTCCGATGACGCGGAGGCGACCGCGGGTGCTGCCACCACGGGTGGTGGTGTGGGGGCCGGGCCGGGAGGCGCCACCGGGTCGGTGGACGCCTCCGCGGCCGCTCTGAACAACGCCGTCACTACTTCAGCTGCTGGTAGAAGGCGAACGTGTGGTTCGGGAAGGCGTCCGGGTGCAGGATGGCGGCGAGGTCACCGAGGACGAGGTCGGGCCGGGCCACGCCGCGCTCCCGGTAGTCGTTGCCGCCGTCGGTGTTGGTGACGAGGTTGTTGTCCCACACCTGGCCGTCGCGGACGGCCGTGAGCTGGCCGTAGCGCGCGTCCTCGGCGGTGATGTCGCCGAGTTTCCTCCACTCGCCGTCGGCGAGCCAGATCTTCGCGCTGCCGGCCTTGGTGAAGACGGTCTCGAAGTCGAGCTCGAGGCTGCCGGCGTCCGTCGAGTCGGCCCAGGGGTAGCTGGCGCCGGCGTCGGCGAGCAGCTTGGCGACGTAGCTGCCACCCGAGGGCATGTACCAGGTGCCCTGGTACATGCTGCCGACCAGCACCGGCACAGCCTTCTCGTCCGGGACCTTGGCGGCGATCGCGTCGTAGTCGGTCTCGATCCTGTCGAAGACCTTGGTGGCCTTGTCCTCGTCGCCGGTGAACGCCGCCATGAACTTCACCCATTCGGCGCGCCCCAGCGGGTCGCCCTCGAGCCATTCGGCGTTGGCGACGACGGGAACGCCGGCGTCACGCAGCTTCTGGAACTCGGGGACGTCGTACCCGTCGGTCATCAGCACGTCCGGCGCCCCGGTGACGACCCGCTCGGTGTCGATCTGGCCGTTGCTGGCGTACTCGACGACCTTGCCCGCGTCGACGAGGCCGCGCACCTCCTTGTTGATCACATAGGTGCCGGTCGCCACCCCGGTGAGGACGTCGAGCCGGCCCAGGTCGGCCAGCAGCGGCAGGTGGGTCGTCGAGCCGGAGTAGAGGCTGGTGATCGGGGTCTCGATGCGCGGTGCGTCGGCCAGGTCACCGGTGAGCTTCGGCTTCGGGGTGCCGCACCGGTACAGCACGTACGACTCGGGCTTGCCGTCCGGGTACGGCTCCTTCACCGTGACGACCTGGTAGGCCTTCTCGTAGGTGATCG
The DNA here is from genome assembly GCF_001983215.1 of Frankia sp. CcI49. NCBI lineage: Bacteria > Bacillati > Actinomycetota > Actinomycetes > Frankiales > Frankiaceae > Frankia > Frankia sp. CcI49. The sequence continues at coordinate 487,005 of NZ_MOWP01000006.1, read as the reverse complement.
TGAAGTTCTTCGCGTACTCCAGCGTCGAATGCACCGGGAAGTAGTCGGTGTTCTCGTCGAACGAACTGACGCAGCCACGGGCGTCCGTGCCCGCGTCGGCGGCGGCCGGCGACGGATCGTCGTCGCCGCAGCCCGCCAGCAGTGCGGGGATGAGAAGGAGAGTGGCGCTCAGGGCCACCAGACGTGCGCGCATGCGGAGTGAAGCCGCCTTCCAGCACCTCGTGGACGGATTCGCGGGGGTGCCGTGGCCGGTCTCCTGGCTGACGGGTGGTGCGACACCGRCCGCCTTCCCAGGCGACGATTCCGACGCTCAGTGACTCCCCGACGGGCGGGGACTGGCCGGTGACATCCCGATAACAGTGGCGAGGGCCGCGCCGGTTCCACACCGGCTTCCCGAACACCACGGCGCGACGAACTGTACGAGAACGCCTGCATCATCTGCAAGGCGATGCAGACGATCTCTCTCGGATGTACACGACATCTCCAGAACGCGTCGGAGATCGGGGTCAGCCGTGGCGGAAGCCGGTGCCGGACCGGTCGTGCGGATCGGGGGCGAGTCCGAGGTGGCGCCGGCGGAGGTGGTCCCAGGCGGCGAGCCGGGAGAAGCCCGGTGCGGAGCGCAGCGTGGGTGTCGGTGAGGAACGGGTTGGGAGCAGGACGGTCATAATTGGCCTCATGCACCGGTTGGACGCCCGGGTCGAGCACCGGATCATCGACGGTGATCGGGCGTGCGACGCGGTGGCCGCGATCGGGGACCGGGATGACGTCGCACGCTGGGCTGGCGTCTTCGCGATGCTCGGCGAGCCGGGCCGGCTGGCGATCCTGCTCGCCATCCATCATGCCGGGCCGATCTCCGTCTCGGATCTCGCCGTCGCGGTCGGAATGAATGACGCGGCGGTCTCGCAGGCGTTGCGGCTGCTGCGCCACCAGCAGGCCGTCGTCGCCGAGCGCGATGGCCGGGTGATCCGCTACCGGCTCACGGACCCCGTCGTCGGCGAGCTGCTCACCCGGGTCCGTCCCGCGCCCGAGCTCCACCACGGTTCCGTCGCCGACGTCCACTGATGTCAGGGGCCGGGACCGCGAGCGGGCGATCGCCGGCACGTCGCGAAGCTCACAGCGGGCGGCTCATCTGCGCATCCGCGTTGACGTGCAGGTGACAGACCCCTACGCTTGCGGAGTCTCCAGGACAACGGTTCGGAAGCCGGTGTGAATCCGGCACGGTCGCGCCACTGTGTGCGGTCATCATCCTGTCGACGGTGACCGCGAGTCAGGCCTGACGTTGTCCTGTCACCGGCTCAGGACGCGTCATCCAGGGAGGTCACGAAATGGCTGCATGCCCAACCACCTGATCGAGGCTTGTCGCGCCACGCGTGCCTCTCAGGAGTCGACCGGATTCTGATCCGGTTCCGGGCGGGTGCCGCCCGGAACCGGCGTGGCTGACCGCTGGTGATCCGGCGAATTCACCAAATTCCTGGCGAGCGCTTCTCGGTGCTGTTTTCGCTGGTTTCCGCCGGTGCCGCGAGAACGCTCTCCGAGCGTCTCGGTGAGTGCTGCGAGCGCGATCCTCGCAAGCTTTCGTATGTCGATACACCCGTGCCTCCACCTCCTTCTCGCATTCATTGATGCCGTGCGCCCGCGCGCCCGGAGACACCCGAGGATCCCATAGCCATGCTGCAATCCCTGACCCGAACCTGCTCTGCGCGCCCTGATCACCTCGGGGCGTCCGCCGGCCGCCGCCGACGGCCGGGTGCGGCCGCGCTGGCGGCGCTGTCCCTGCTCTGCGCGGTCCTGGTGGGCTGCAGCCCCAGTCCAACGACCGGCGCGCCGGCCGCGGAGAGTGGCACCCAGGTCACCCGGCATGAGATCACGGTGGTCGATGACGCCGACCGCACGGTCGAGATCGCCGTTCCGGTTCAACGGGTCGTCGCGTTCAACACGTTCAACGTGGAGTTCATTCGCGCTGTCGGGGCCTTCGACGCGGTGGTCGGGCTGGACGAGGGCTCGGCGGGGAAGAACTACACGGGCTACTGGGGTGACTTCGACGTCGCGAAGACCGCGGGCAAAGGTCAGGCCGAACCCAACTACGAGCAGCTGGCGGCGCTGAAGCCCGAAGTCGTCATCTTCCCCCGTAACGGGGCCTGGAAGGAGGCAGAGGGAAAGCTCGCGGCCTTCGGCGTCAAGACGTTGGTCATCACTGGCTGGGACCAGAACGACCACATCTTCAACGTCGATCTGATCGGGAAGATCTTCGACCGGCAGGAGCGGGCGGCTAAGCTCAACGCCTTCTACACGAAATACCGCGACCTGCTGACCGAACGCCTCGCCGGCGTCACTCCCAGGCGCGTCTACCTGGAGAACGACAAGGACTTCGCGTCGCCGGTTCCCGGTTCGGGCTGGCATGACATGGTGACGCTGGCCGGCGGCACGAACATCTTCGGTGACATCCGTTTCACCGACGCTGATTCTGCCCGGGGGTCGGTCCACCAGCTCGACATCGACCCCGAGGCCGTTCTCGACCGTGACCCGGAGCTGATCGTCCGCAACACCGGCGGCGGGTATGCCCTGGAGTCGGCGGGGGACCTGGCGGCGGAGCGTGCGAACCTGCTGGGCCGGGCCGGCTGGGCCGGGATCACCGCCGTGCGCGACGGGCAGGTGCACGTCACCAGCTCGTTCCCGATGAACGCCTGCTCGAAGATCATCGGATCGCTCTACCTCGCGAGCTGGCTGCACCCGGACAAGATGGCCGACGTCGACCCCGACGCCGTGATGAAGGAGTGGATCGAGACCTACCAGGGCGTCTCGCTGCCCGACCCGGCCGCCTACCGCCTGCATGCCAGCGCCTGACCACGGCCCTGCGATGACCAGTGAAGCGCTCACGGCCGGTTCCACCGATTCGGTGGAACCGGGCGGGCCGCCGGGCGAAGATCCCTTCCGCCTCGCCGGGCGCCGAACGCGCCGCAAGATCCTCGTTCTGGCCGCCGGGGCCCTGCTGCTGGCGGTGACCAGCGTCGCGGCGGTCTCGGTCGGCGCCAGCGGGGTGTCGCTGCGCGACGTCGGCTGGGCGCTGTGGACGCGTACCTTCGGGATCACCATCGCGGCCGACGACCTCGCCACCCAGACCGTGGTGTGGGAGCTGCGCCTGCCGCGGATCGGGCTGGCCGTGGTCGCGGGGGCGGGCCTGGCCATCGCCGGGGTGGTGCTGCAGGGCCTGCTGCGCAACCCGATGGTCAGCCCGTTCACCCTGGGCATCTCCTCGGCCGCGGCGTTCGGTGCGTCCGTTACGATCCTGTTCGGTGACTCGTCCGGGCGCGGCGGCGTCACGATGGTGGCCACCGCCCTGGCGGTGGCGCTGCTCTGCGCGGGCCTGCTGCTCGGGCTGTCCTGGCTGCGCGGTGCCTCGCCGGTCACCCTCATCCTGGTCGGGACGGCGCTGACCTACCTGTTCCAGGCGCTCACCTCGACGATGCAGTACATCGCCAGCGAGAACCAGCTGGCCGAGATCGTCCGGTGGAGCTTCGGCAGCGTCAACGCGGCGACCTGGGGCCAGGTCGCCGCGGTCGGGGTGCCGGTCGGTGTCGCGCTGGTACTGCTGACCGGACAGGCCGCCAACCTCAACGCGATCGCGTTCGCCGGCGACGACGCCGCGCGCAGCCTGGGTGTGGACGTCACCCGCACCCGGCTGGTGTGCAGCCTGCTGGCGGTGATGCTGGCCGCGGTCATCGTCAGCTTCACCGGTGTGATCGGGTTCGTGGGGCTGGTCGCCCCGCACATCGCCCGGCTGATTGTCGGGGCCGATCATCGCTTCCTGCTGCCGTTCGCCGCGATTGCCGGTGCCCTGCTGGTGCTGGCCGCCGACACCGCCGGGCGCACCCTGTTCGCCCCGGCCGTCATCCCGGTCGGGATCGTCGTCGCCTTCCTCGGAGCGCCGCTGTTCATCAACCTCGTCCTGACCCGTCGCAGGCAGTTCCTGTGAGCGCCCCGGCTGCGAGCACGCCGCCGGTGACCGCGCCGGAGCCCACTCTCGACATCCGCGGCGCGTGTTTCGCCTACGGGCGCCGGACGGTGCTCACCGACCTGGACCTCACCGTGGCCCGGGGAACCGTCGTCGGACTGCTCGGCCCGAACGGCAGCGGGAAGTCCACCCTCATCCGGGGCATCTGCCGCGTCCACCGGCCGAAGGCGGGAACGTTCCGGCTCGGCGGAACCGACCTGCACCTGCTGGCGCCGCGGGAGCTCGCCCGGATCACCGCGTACGTCCCGCAGGGCTCGCCCGGCCCGTTCGCCCTGACCGTCACCGAGGCCGTCATGCTCGGCCGTACCCCGCACACCCGGCTGCGGCCGTCACGCGAGGACGTCCGCCACGTCCGCGAGGCGATGGAGCTGCTGGACCTCACCGCCCTCGCGGACCGGCATGTCGACGAGCTCTCCGGCGGCCAGGCACAGCGGGTCGTCATCGCCCGCGCCCTCGCCCAGCAGCCCCGGGTGCTGCTCCTGGACGAGCCGACCAGCGCCCTCGACCTGCGCCACCAGGTCGAGACCCTGCACCTCGTGCACACCCTGGCCACCGAGCGCGACGTCCATGTGCTGATGGCCATTCACGACCTGAACCTCGCGGCGCGCTTCTGCCACCAGGTCGCCCTGCTGCACGGCGGCCGCGTCCTGACCACCGGAGCACCGGCCGACGTCTACCGCGCCGACGTCCTGGAGCAGGTCTACGGCCTGCCGGTGGAGGTCAGCCGCCACCGCGGCGTGCCCGAGGTCCGGCCCCGTCTGCCCGAGACACGGCGGGCGGGGTCGTAGCGGGTGACGCCCGGGGCGTGGTGAGGATCCGGTAGGCCGGGCGCAGCACCTCGCGCAGATCGCCGAACGGTTCCACGACCAGCGGCCCGCACAGGTCCAGCAGGATGTCGGGACGTCCCGTGGGCCCGCTCCGGTCAGCCGTGCCCTCGCGGCGGCCTACGGAGCCCGGCGACGTCCAGCTGGCCGGGTCCGGAGCCGTCCGTTGAGGATCCGGAGACGTCCAGAACCCGGCCGGGTCGGTCGGCGGCGCCGTGGCCTGCTGGACGTCGCCGGTCGCGGGGGCGGGGGAGCGTGGGCGCAGGTGCCGGATCTCGGTGAGCAGCGCGTCGCGTTCCCGGCCGCGCAGGGCGAGCAGGGTGAACGGGTCTGTGTCGATCGTTTCGGCGAGCTGGTGGCAGGCCGCGACGAGGTGGGCGCACGGCCGCTGCCAGTCGGTGCAGGTGCAGTCCATCGCCAGGTCGTCGGCGCGCTGCGGGAACAGGGTGAGCCCGCGGGCGGCGAACGTGTCCTCGATGTCCGTGGGCAGGGAGCCGGCCAGCAGCGCGGCGGCGTACCGGGCCTGGGCGGCCAGTGCGCCCGCGGCCTGGCTCCAGGCGTCGTCGCCGAAGGTCCGGACGGCGAGCCGGGGCTTGTGCAGGTTCTCACCGCGGTCGCGGACCATGGCGACGACGAGGTTGCCGGTGCGCCGCACGGTCAGGACCGCCTCGGTGCGGGCCAGGGCACGGCCGGCGCGCAGCGGCTCGGGCAGGGTCATGCCCTCGATCAGCTCGAGGAACCGTGCGGACCACCAGGCCCGGCGGCCCCGCTCCCGGTTCCGGCTCCGGTCCCGCTGGCCGCGGGTGGGCGGCTCAGCCATCGACGGCGTCGGGGGCGAGGGTGACGAGGTCCCGCAGCTCGTCGGTGGAGAGCGTGGCCAGCCAGCTCTCCCCGCCGCCGACGACGGTGCGGGCCAGCGCGGCCTTGTCGGTGAGGATGCGGTCGATCCTCTCCTCCAGGGTGCCCATGCACAGCAGGGTGCGGACCCACACGTCGCGACGCTGCCCGATGCGATGGGCGCGGTCGGTGGCCTGCGCCTGGGCCGCCGGGTTCCACCACCGGTCGATGTGGATGACGTGGTTCGCCATGGTCAGGTTGATGCCGTTGCCGCCGGCTTTCAGCGAGAGGAGGAAGACCCCGGGCCCGGAGCTGGTCTGGAAGCGTTCGACCAGGGCGTCGCGCTCGGCGGCGCGCAGGCCGCCGTGCAGGAACGACACCTCCACCCCGAGCCGGGCGGACAGGTGCGGTGCGAGCATCGCCCCGAACCCGGCGAACTGGGTGAAGCACAGCGCGCGCTCGCCGTCCGCGACGATGCCGGTGAGCAGATCTTCCAGCCGGGCGAGCTTCCCGGAGCGGCCGGGCAGCGCCGAGGAGTCGCCGAGCAGGTGGGCCGGGTGGTTGCAGACCTGCTTGAGCCGGGTCATCGCGGCCAGCACCACGCCGCCCCGCCGCACGGTGGCGGACGGGTCCCGCAGCCGCTCCATCATGTCGTCGACGACCGCCCGGTACAGCGAGGCCTGCTCCGGGGTCAGGGTGCACAGCTGGCGCAGTTCCACCTTGGACGGCAGGTCGCGCAGCACCGCCGGGTCGGTCTTCACCCGGCGCAGCACGACCGGGTGGATCCGTCGGCGCAGCCGGGCGGTCGCCTCCGGGTCGGCGTACCGCTCGATCGGCACCGCGTAGCGGGCGCGGAACGCGGCGGCGGAGCCGAGCAGGCCCGGGTTCACCGCGTGCATGATCGACCACAGGTCGCCGAGGCGGTTCTCGACCGGCGTCCCGGTCAGCGCGATCCGGTGCCGGGCGGTCAGCTGGCGGACGGCGCGGGCCTGCGCGGTCGCCGCGTTCTTGATCTGCTGCGCCTCGTCGAGGACGAGCCGCTCCCAGGCGACCGCGCGGAACGCCGCGATGTCGCGGACGAGCCGTGGATAGGTGGTGAGGACGAGGTCATGCCCGGACGCGGCCTCGGCGACACCCGGGCCGTCCTGCGGGACGGCCGCGTGATGGGCGTGAACGGTCAGACCGGGAGCGATCCGCGCCGCCTCGCGCCGCCAGTTTCCCAACACCGAGGTCGGGCAGACGACGAGGGTCGCCCCGCGGCGGGCGGCGGCCCGGGCTCGCAGCTCCAGGGCGAGCACCTGGATGGTCTTGCCCAGGCCCATGTCGTCGGCGAGGACCGCGCCGAGGCCGAGCCGGTCCAGCAGCGTGAGCCAGGCCAGTCCCTGCACCTGGTAGGGACGCAGCCGCACTCCCAGCCCAGCCGGTGGTTCGACGGGTTCCATCCGCGACACCGCCGCCCCGGATCCGTCACCCGGCCGAGGTCCGCCCGGCGGGCCGTCCGGGCCGGCGAGCAGCGCGCCGAGCCAGCCGTCCGCCACCACCTCGACATCCGCGCCGGCCTGGTCCGCGCCGCCCTGGTCGGGGCCGAGACCCGCGTGGGCGAGAACGTCGCCGACGGTCATCCGGCCGCCGCCCGTCTGGCGGGCCAGGTCCAGGTCGGCGAGCTGGCCGGGGTCCACCCGGGTCCACCTGCCGCGCAGCCGCACGAGGCCGGCCCCGGCCTTCGCGAGACGTTCGAGCTCCATGCGGCTCAGCTCGACACCGCCGAGGCTGACGGCCCAGCGGTAGTCGACGATCCGCGCGAGATCCGTCGTGACGTCCCGCAGGATCGGCGTCACCGGGTCCACCGCGCGGACGGTGAGGCGGGCCGTCGGCCGGGCCGGGCGCACCCACCAGGACGGCACCAGCACCCCGAAGCCCTCCTGCTCCAGGGCACCTGTGAGCTCCAGGAACCGCTGCGCCCGCGCCAGGTCCAGATCGAGGCTCGCCGGCCGGGCCGCCCGCAGAGCCCGGTCGAGGTCCGGCCAGACCGCGACGGCCCGGCCGAGCCCGGTGAGCAGCGCCTCCTCGGCATCGGTGGTCCACCCGGCGGGGCCGGCGGGCCCCGTGGGACGGCGCCGCCAGATCTGGCCCGCCGGTACCTGGACGCCCGGGTCGTCGACCGCCTGCAGCAGGAAGTCGACCCGCCAGGCGTCGTCGTCGCCCGGGGATCCCCGCGACAGCGCCCCCGGCTCGGTCAGCCGGAAGCATACCCGCAGCGCGGACGTCCATTCGCCGCCCGCCCGCCACGTCTCGACCTTCGCGGCGAGCTCGCGGCCCGCGGTGCCGGTGGCCGTAAAACGCGGAGTGCCGTGGGTCCCATCCGTCCCGCCCGAGCCGTCGGAGTCATCCGTCCTGTCGGCGCCGTCGAGCGCGCGCAGCCAGCCGGCCGCCGCCCGCGCCGCCGCCGTCCGGCGCGGCCCCGGGACACCGAGGCGGCGGCCGGATTCCCGCAGCCGCTGTCGGACGTGCGTCTCCACCCGGTGATCAAGCGCGGCACCCAGCGTCGTGACCGCGTCGTTCCAGGACTCGCCCCCCGCCGCGGTCGGGGCGGCGGCCCGGAACGCGGGTGGCATGGCCGCGACCAGCTCGTCAAACCGCACGGCGTCCGGCCCGGTCAGGACGGGCGACCAGCGGGCCAGGGGCCGCGCGCCGTCCCATCCGACCGCGGGAAGCACCCGGCCGCGGTCGACCAGCTCCACCCCGAAGGCGTCGACGGCCAGCAGGAACCCCGCGGACGCCCCGAGCCGGACGCCCTCCCCGGGCTCCCACCACGGGCCGGACGCCGGCGAGAGGTCCGGACAGATCGTGTCGACCCGCCACGTCCGCAGAACCGGGCCCTGGGCCTGCGCGGTGTGGTCCGTCCCGGCGGTACTCCGCGCTCCTGGACCGGCCGAGCCGGCAATCGCGGTGGTGAGCGCGGCCGCCAGCTCCGGCGACGCCAGCGGTGCGCCACTGGTCAGGCTTGGCAGGAGCACGGCGAGGCGCCCGGACGCGGCGGGTCGGACCCCCGCGAGCGGCGCCAGGTCCGAGGCCATCGCGGCGAAGGGGTGCGCGGACGGGTCCGCTGCGGTCTCTCGTGGGGACCGGCCATACCGCCGCGCGTCCTCCGCCCACAGCACCGGCAGGCCCGAAGGCGTGCAGACGCCGTGCACGACCAGCATCACCACTCCCCAGGGGCCACCACCCGGATTCGGGTGTCTCCACACCGGCTCACCCCGGAGCCTATGCGGGAACACGCAGGCTCCGGGGCGGGGGAGGGCCTGCGGGGCGACCAGCGCGGGCCCTATCGAGTGCGTGTCGGACTGAGCACGATCTGACTATGATTCCGGAACTGTGATCTGGGCCGCGACGCCGCTCGGGCGGGCCGCGCGTGCCTCGGCTGTGTCCGTGCTGGCCGTCGTCCTGGCGGTCCTCGCCCATGTGGCGGCCTGTGACCGGCTGCCGAGCCTGCCGGTCACCGCGTGCGGGAGCCTGCTGGCGCTGCGCGTGTGCTGGGGCAACACCGGGCGGCGGATGTCGCCGCCGCGCCTCGGCGGCCTGGTGCTGGGCGTCCAGGCAGGTCTGCACCTCGGCTTCGCCATGACGGAGCCGGCGCACGGCACCCACCGCGGCCTGCCCGCTCACGGTTCCATGGCGATGCCGGTGGGAGCCCTGGACTCGGCCGGCATCGACCTGCTGCCCGGTGGCGCGCGGATGGCGCTCCTGCATCTGGCGGCGGCACTCGTCCTGGCCTGGTGGCTCTCCGTGGGAGAGCGGCTGCTGTGGCGGGCCGCCCGCGGGGCCGCGGCCGTGGCCCGCCGGGCGGCGGGCCGCCTGCGCCGCCGTCGTTTGTACGGGCTCTGCCCGCTGCCGGTCCCGGCCGTTGCGCGGCAGCGCCGGCCGGCGGCGGACCGGGCGCCGCACCTCGCCCAGCTGGTTCATCTCGTCGTCCGCAGGGGACCTCCGAACCCCCGCCCGGCCTGACCGGTACCCGGTGCCGTCCCGTCGATCACAGGTGGGACGGCTGATCCGTCGTGCCGCGATCCGGCCCGGCACCGCCGTTCCGCCTTCGACGCGGCACGGATCCGACCACCGCCGCCGCCTCCGCTGCGGACGCACGCGCTGACGCCGACGCGCTCACAGTCGCGGACGCGGGCGCGCACGCCGATCGCGACGCGGTGCGGCCACCGCATGCCTCGACACACCTGTTCGGAGAGCCCTGTGACCACGCTCGACAAGTCGGGGTCATCCCCCGACGACGCGGCAACCGACGCCGCGCACATGAACGATCTCCCTGAGACCCGCAGCCCCGCTGCCCGGACCGCTGACGTCCCCGAGCCTCGCGAGCCGGAATCCGAGAGTGTCTCCCCGCCGGTCGGACGGACGTCCCGCGGATGGCGGCCACTGCTGCTGCGGCTGCACTTCTACGCCGGGGTGCTGGTGGCGCCGTTCCTGGCGATCGCCGCGCTGACCGGCCTCGCGTACACGCTCACCCCGCAGCTCGACCGGCTGGTGTACGCCGACGAGCTCTACGTCGACGAGGTGGGCACCATGCCGCGGCCTCTCGCCGAACAGATCAGCGCGGCGCTGGCCGCGCATCCCGAGGGCACCTTCGCCTCGGTGCTCACCGGCGACGCCCCGGACAGGACCACCCGGGTGGTCCTGTCCGTCCCCGAACTGGGGGACCGGCAGCGCACCGTCTACGTCGATCCGTACACCGGTCGGGTACAGGGGCTCCTGACCACCTGGTGGGGCAGCACGCCACTGACCACCTGGCTGGACGACCTGCACCGCAACCTGCATCTCGGCTCGTTCGGTCGGCACTATTCGGAGACCGCGGCGAGCTGGCTGTGGATCGTCGCGCTCGGCGGCCTCGTGCTCTGGCTGGCCCGCCGCCGCCAGGCTCTCGGGGTAAGCCGGGCCCGGCGGGCCCGGGGTGCGCTGCTGCCAGACCTGACCGCCCGCGGCCGGCGGCGCACCCTGGGCTGGCACGGCAGCCTCGGCATGTGGCTGCTCGTGGGACTGCTCTTCCTCTCCGCGACCGGACTGACCTGGTCCCGCTACGCCGGGGAGAACTTTTCCCGGGTGCTGGACGCGGCCGACAGCCACACGCCGAGCCTCGACACAGCCTTGCCCCAGGCGACGTCCACCACCACCGGCGGCGTGGGCGGGGCACATCAGGGGCACGCGGTGGACGGTCTCGCCGCCACCGATGCCGGCGCGACTGATGCCGGTGCCGTGGCGGCCTCGGTGGCGGCGCCGGTCGACCGGGTCGTCGCGGCGGCCCGTGCGGCTGGCCTGGATGGTCCCATCGAGGTCACGCCGGCCGGCGACGCGGCGAGCGCGTGGTCGGTGGCGCAGACCGACGGCCGCTGGCCGGTGCGCTTCGACCAGGTCGCGGTCAACCCGGTGAACGGCCGCGTCGTCAACGAGGTGCGCTGGGAGGACTGGCCGCTGCTCGCACAGCTCAGCAAGCTGGGCGTCAGGGCGCACATGGGCGAGCTGTTCGGCGTCGCGAACCAGATCCTGCTGGCAGGTCTCGCGCTCGGACTGCTCTGCGTGATCGTCTGGGGCTACCGGATGTGGTGGCAGCGCCGCCCCACCCGCGCCGATCAGGCGGGCATCGTCGGCCCGCCACCCGCTCGCGGTGCGTGGCGGCGGCTGCCGAAGCCGGCGCTGGCCCTGCTGATCCTGCTCACCGTGGCCGTCGGGTGGGCGCTGCCTGCCCTCGGGGTGACGCTGCTCGCCTTCCTTCTGCTCGACCTCACGGCCGGGCTGCTGCAGCGGCGACGGCGGAAACTCGCGCGAGGCGCCTCTGCCTGAGGCGGCATCACGGGCGGCGGCGTCCGGCCCTGACGAAGGCCAGCCGACGAACTCGGCCAGCCGACGAACGGCCGGCGCCGTCCGCCCGGGCGCGATCCGATCAGATCCGGAAGTTGAAGAGGTTCGTGTCGAAGGTGTTGTAGGCGGGGTAGTCGAGCAGTTCGTAGAGCCGGGCGCGGGTCTGCATGCGGTCGACGAGGCCGGCCTGGGTGCCGTCGGCGAGCAGCCGGCGCAGGCCGTCCTCGACGGCGCCCATCGCCAGGCGCAGCAGGGTGACGGGGTAGATGACCAGGTTCACGCCGGCCGAGTGCAGGGTGTCGGCGGTGAGCAGCCCGCTTTTGCCGAACTCGGTCATGTTGGCGAGGATCGGCACGTCGACAGCCCGCCGGACGGCTTCGAACTCGGCCGCGTCCGCCATCGCCTCGGGGAAGATCATGTCGGCTCCGGCGTCGACGTAGGCGCGGGCGCGTCCGATGGCGCCGTCAAGGCCTTCGATCGCGCGGGCGTCGGTGCGGGCGCAGATGACGAAGTTCTCGTCCCGGCGGGCGGCGACGGCGGCCCCGATGCGCCGAACCATCTCCGCGGTCGGCACGACCGCCTTGCCGTCGAGGTGCCCGCACCGTTTCGGATTGACCTGGTCCTCGATGTGGCAGCCGGCGAGGCCGGCGTCCTCCAGGGTCTGGATGGTGCGGGCGACGTTCATCGGCTCGCCGAAGCCGGTGTCGGCGTCGACGAGGGTGGGCAGGTCGGTGACCCGGGCGATCTGCCCGGCCCGGCTGGCGACCTCGGTGAGGGTGGTCAGGCCGATGTCGGGCAGCGCGAGATCGGCGGAGAGCACCGCGCCGGAGACGTAGACGCCTTCGAAGCCGAGCTCGGTGATGAGCACCGCGCTCAGCGGGTTGAACGCGCCGGGGAACCGCAGCAGCCCTCCGGAGCGCAGACCCTCGCGCAGCGCGGCCCGGCGGGCATGTGCGGGCGTTCTCGCGTGCAGCATCGGTCGGAGATCTCCCTTGCCTGGTGGAACCGTGGCTGGCCGCTGGAACTGCCGCTAGAAGATTCCCTCGGTGCCACTCGCGGTCAGCGGCGGCCGCGGGGTGATGGTGAGCCCGGCGAGCTCGTCGGGCCGCAGTTCGGGCAGCCGGACGGCGGTGTCGAGGAACCGGTCCTGCTCCGCGGCGGGGAGGATCCCCTCGGCGAGGCGGCGGAACTTGCCGATGTAGGAGTCCCGGCCGAACGGGCGGGCGCCGAGCGGGTGCGCGTCGGCGACGGCGATCTCGTCGGTGAGCGTCGTCCCGTCGGCCAGCTCGACGACGACCCGGGCGCCGAACGCCTTCTCCGCCGGGTCAGGGGAGTGGTAGCGCCGGGTCCACTCCTCGTCCTCCACGGTGGTGATCTTCCGCCACAGCTCGACGGTGTCGGGCCGGGTGGCCCGGTCGGGGGAGTAGGAGCGTTCGTGGTGCCAGTCGCCGTCCTGCAGGGCGACGGCGAAGATGTAGGGGATCGAGTGGTCGAGGGTCTCCCGGGTGGCCGTCGGGTCGTACTTCTGCGGGTCGTTCGCGCCCGAGCCGATCACGTGATGCGTGTGGTGGCTGGTGTGCAGCACGATCGCGCTGACCCGGGAGAAGTCGCCGATGGCCGGGCCGAGGYGGCGGGCGAGGTCGATGAGCGCCTGGCTCTGGTACTCGGCCGAGTGCTCCTTGGTGTACGTCTCCAGGATGGCGCGCCTGGCCTCGCCCGGTGCGGGGAGTGAGACGGTGTAGCCGGCCTCGGGCCCGCCCAGCAGCCAGGCGATGAAACCGTCCTCGCCCTCGTAGGCCGGAGCGGGCGCCCCCTCGCCGCGCATCGTCCGGTCGACGGCCTCCACCGCCAGCTTGCCGGCGAACGCGGGGGCGTACGCCTTCCACGACGAGATCGTGCCCTTGCGGGACTGCCGCGTCGTCGTCGTGGTGTGCAGCGCCTGCCCGACCGCCTGATAGATCGTCTCCGCCGGCAGGCCGAGCAGGGTGCCGATGCCGGCCGCGGCGGACGGGCCCAGATGGGCGATGTGGTCGATCCGGTGCTCGTGCAGGCAGATCCCCCGGACGAGCGCGGCCTGGATCTCGTAGCCGGTGGCGATCCCGCGTACGAGCGCCCGGCCGTCGAGCCCGCGATGCTGGGCGACCGCAAGGACCGGCGGGATGTTGTCGCCGGGGTGGGAGTAGTCCGCGGCCAGGTAGGTGTCGTGGAAGTCCAGCTCGCGCACCGCGACACCGTTCGCCCACGCCGCCCACTCGGGGGAGACCCGGTCCCGCGCCGGCAGGCCGAAGACGGTGGCTCCGTCCCGGCCGGGAGCGGGCGCGTGGCGCAGCGCCTGGTCCCGGGCGGCGACCACCGGCCTGCGCGTGAGCGAGGCGGCGGCGACCCCCGCGTTGTCGATGACCCGGTTGATCACCATCTCGGCGACGTCGCCGTCGACCGCCACCGGGTCGGCGGCGACCGCCGCGATCTTCCACGCGAGCTGCTCCTGCGGCGCGAGCCGCTCTGCGCTGCGGTACACCCGGACCTGGTGGTCGATCATGCGCCGCTGCCTTCTTCCGGGTCATCGGGCCCCCGGCCTGTGATCGGCGCCGAGGGTGTGGTCCAGACGAGGATCGCAGCCGGACCGGTCGGAGCCTCGTCCAGCGTCGCGAACGGGATGTTGAACACCAGCTCGTGGAGCCCGCGAGGAAGCCGCGGGTCGGTGGGCCGAGTGTGCTCGGCGCGGAGCGGTATAGCGCCGTCGTACCGCATCTGGCCGGGAGCGAGGGTAATGTTGATCTCTTGGCAGGAATCGTCTGGGAGCCGCCTCGTGTCCGAACGGACTATTACCCACTCCGCTTCCGGCGGATCACGAGGCTTCCCAGCTCGCAGTCTGGTCGTCGGCGTACTTTCGGCGCTCCTGGCGGTGTTTCTCGTCGGTGCCGCCATCTTCGCCGTCTGGTGTCGCGCGAGCTTTCATGTCTGGCCGTGGTCGTCGAGCCTGCCGGACCGGGTGACCTACTGCGGCCGCGAATACCTCGGGCCGGGTGATCCGGTCACGTTGGCCGAGGCGGAAGCGTTTGAGAACGGGGTCATCCGGAAGGTCGGCCACTACGGGTTCGGCGCTCTCGGCTGGTCCATCTACGCGAACCCGCAGTCAGAACAGGCCCGGACGGCCGTCAGCCCGCCACTTCCCTGCGCGATGGGGGTCTATCTGCGGACTGACGACGATCGGCTCGTGGCCTACACCCTCAGCGGCGGACCGTGAGCTCCCGGCATCGTGGCTGGTCGAGGCATAGTCAGCTACTCGGCCTTGTGGGCCCGTGGGTGATCGGCTAAAGTCGTTCCCGGTGTGCCGGGAAGTCTGGTCGGCGAAGCGTTCTGTGCTGTCCGCTGCCGTGTTGTACCGACTTCCCCGGGGGCCTTTGGAAATCCTCGACGTCACGCCCGTCTCCGCATTCGGAGTTCCGGGCGTTCCCAACCTCGCGTGCCGGTGGCGGCCTAACCGCCGTTCCGGCGTGTTCGGTCTGACCTTTCCGAAAGAGGATTCCATGCCCCGCCTGGTTCTCTCATGAGCACAGTTCCGCCGCCGGTAACCCACGCCCGAGACGATGGTGACGCGCCCCTGGCCATGCTTGGCTGGGCAGCCATCCTGTGGTTGTTCTCCGCGATCGCCCAGGTGCTGCTGGACCTGTTCTTCATCGTCCTGGCGCTCACCATCCGTGACGTGTTTCTCGGTATCGCGGTTGCCGCCGGCCTGCTGATCGCGGTACTGGTACCTGTTGTCGGGTTCCTGCGGCCGCCAGGCCGGGCGGTGGGCACCGAGGACGAGCCCGAGCTCACCGCCCTGGTGCGCCGGGCCGCCGGCCAGATGGGCTTTGACTCCCCGCTCGCGATCCGCATCACGCCGATTCCCGTGGCGAAGGTACGCCGTGGCTTCGGCAGGTGGTCGCCGACGCTGTTCCTGGGCTGGCCGCTGGTGCGTGAACTGACCGAGCCCCAGCTCACAGCGGTGGTCGCCCGGGGGATCGCCCGGCACCAGGTGACCGGTCGGCGCCACGACCTGCTGGACGCCTCGCGCGACCGGGTCGCGCGCGCTCTCACCAGCCGGATCCCACCACGCAGGGCGGCCGCCGCCGCCCTGCTGCATGCGACCTCGGAGTACCGCCGGCCGGTGGAGGCGGCGGCTGACGCTCGGGCCGCCGAGGCCCTGGGTGTCGCCGCGCTCGGTGGGGCCCTGACCAGGGCGACGCTGGTGGCGGGGGCTTTCGACCACCTCGGCGGGCGCTGGGCCGCGGCTCTCGCCCCGCGGTCGCGGTTCCCGGGGGACCTCTTCGAGGCACTCGAGAAGGCCCTGGACGATCCGCATGTTGTTCGCCAGCTCTGGGCGGCGATCGCGACGGACGGCGCTGCGGATCCGTGGCTTACGAGCCCGTGGCCTCCCCTGCCGCCGCGGCTGGCGGCGCTCGGGGAAGCCGCCGGGCTGTCGGGCGGAGATGTCGCCCCCGGGCTCGGGGCCACCGGGGGCGAACCGGTACACGTCCACCAGGCCGGAGAGCTTGACCGGTGGGCGCCCCGGGAGCTGTTCACCCGCTCCATGAACGACGTGCCTCGTCCCCTCCGCATTCTGGATGAACCCGCCGAGGTGCTCATGCCCATAGATGAGGCGCGCACGGCGCTTCGCGGAGCGACGGGCTGCGACACCGCGGCGGAGGCTGTGGCCGCCGCGGTCGACGCCCTGGAATCCGTGTCCACCGAGCGGGACAGCGGGGCCGCGGTGGAGGCCACGCGTGAGGGCACGGATTGGCGCCACCTCGCCCGTCGCATCGACTCCTCGGTCAGCACCGTTGCGCGGCCAGGCCGGGATGCGGTGGCTCGGGCGGTCCTCGCCGGCTGCCTCGGCCAGGTGATCAGCGCGGATCTGCTCGATGCCGGCTGGACGTCGGCGAGCCGGTGGACGACAGCTGTGCTTGTCGCACCCGACGGCCGGACCGTCGATCTGCGCGAGCTGATCGATCAGGCCATGGAGACCGGCGACGCGACACCGATCCGGACCTTGGTCGCCGCGGGCGTCTCCGCGACATCGCCCGGTGTGAAGGCGACACCGGGTGCGGAGGTGTGAACCGGCGCCGGCAGCGGCGAACGGCCAGAATGACTGTTCACGTGTGATCCGTGTCCGTGGCCGTGCRCGCAGGAGGCGCTCGTGAGCTTCGAGCCTGACGTCATCGTGGTCGGTGCCGGCCTGGCGGGCCTGGTCGCCACCTACGAGCTGACGAGCGCCGGCAGACGGGTGCTGGTGGTCGAGCAGGAGAACCGCGGCAACCTCGGCGGGCAGGCGTTCTGGTCTCTCGGTGGGCTTTTCTTCGTGAACAGCCCCGAGCAGCGGCGCATCGGCATCCGCGACAGCCGTGAGCTCGCCTGGCAGGACTGGCTCGGTTCGGCCGCCTTCGACCGCCCCGCCGACGAGGACGTGTGGGGTCTGCGCTGGGCGCAGGCCTACGTCGACTGGGCGGCCACCGGCAAACGGCAGTACCTGCATGACCTGGGCCTGCGCACGCTGCCGATGGTGGGCTGGGCCGAGCGCGGCGACGGCTCGGCGACCGGGCACGGCAACTCCGTCCCGCGGTTTCACATCACCTGGGGCACCGGGCCGGGGGTCGTGGAGGTCTTCGCCAACCCGGTCCTGGCGGCGGAGAAGAAGGGGCTGGTCCGGTTCGCCTTCCGCCACCAGGTCGACGGCCTGCTCCTCGACGGCCCCTCCGTGGTCGGGGTCCGTGGGAGCGTGCTGGCGCCCGACGACGCCGCCCGTGGGGTCGCGTCGTCCCGGGCCGCGGTCGGGGAGTTCGAGCACCGGGCGCCGGCGGTGGTGGTGACGTCCGGCGGCATCGGGCACAACCACGAGCTCATGCGCCGCTACTGGCCGACCGAGCGGGTCGGCGCGGCACCCGCGCACATGATCGCCGGTGTCCCCGCCCACGTCGACGGCCGCATGCTCGCCATCGCCGAGAGCGCCGGCGGGCGGGTCGTCAACCGGGACCGGATGTGGGCCTACACCGAGGGCATCCACAACTGGGATCCCATCTGGGCGGACCACGCCATCCGCATCCTGCCCGGGCCCTCGTCGATGTGGTTCGACGCGGCCGGCCGGCGGCTGACCGGGATGTCCGGCGTGCCGGGGGCGGACTCGATCGGGGCGATGCGGCAGATCCTCGCCTCCGGCCACGACTACTCCTGGTTCATTCTGACCCAGTCGATCATCGAGAAGGAGTTCGCGCTGTCGGGCTCCGAGCAGAACCCCGACATCACCGGCCGCGACATCGGGTTCCTGCTCCGCTCCCGCCTCGCGAAGGGCGCCCCCGGGCCGGTCGAGGCGTTCAAGCGACACGGGGAGGACTTCGTCGTCGCCGACAGCCTGCCGGAGCTGGTGGCCGCCATGAACCGGCTCGCCCGCGGGCCGCGGCTGGACCTGGCCGAGATCGAGCGGCAGATCGTCGCCCGCGACCGGGAGGTCGACAACCCGTTCAGCAAGGACGTCCAGATCATGGCGATCCACAACGGGCGCCGCCCCCGCCTCGACCGGTTCCTCCGGGTCGCGAAACCCCACCGGATCCTCGACCGGGCGCACGGCCCGCTGATCGGCGTCCGGCTGAACATCCTGTCCCGCAAGACACTCGGTGGCCTCCAGACCAACCTGGACTCCCAGGTCCTCGCCGCCGACGGCACTCCCGTGCCCGGCCTGTACGCCGCCGGTGAGGTCGCCGGCTTCGGTGGTGGGGGCGTGCACGGCTACAACGCGCTGGAAGGCACGTTCCTCGGCGGCTGCATCTTCTCCGGGCGCGCCGCCGGCCGAGCCCTCAGCCGCGGCGAAGCCGGCCGGTCCCACCGAGATCGAAACGGATAGTCCGCGACGTCGCGCCCGCCGGGCGTCGAGGTCGGACCCCCGACGGCCCCGACGGCCACGGCCGGGTCGCGGCCGACCCGTCCCACCTGGTATGGATATTTGATGCGAAACGTCGCTGTCGAGCCGTTCACGATCGAGGTGCCACAGCACGAGCTGGACGAGCTGCGGCGGCGGGTTCTCGCGACTCGTTGGCCGGAGGAGATCCCCGGCTCCGGTTCGATGTACGGCGCGAACCTGGACGCGGTACGCGAGCTCGCCCACTACTGGGCTACCGGATACGACTGGCGCCGCCACGAGCGGGAGCTCAACGGCTTCCCCCAGTTCACCACGGTGATCGACGGCCAGAAGCTGCACTTCCTGCACGTCCGCTCACCGCACGCCGAGGCCCTGCCGCTGGTGCTCACGCACGGCTGGCCCGGTTCGGTCAGCGAGTTCGTGAAGGTCATCGAGTCGTTGGTGGACCCGGTGGGCACCGGCGGCGACCCGGCTGACGCGTTCCACGTCGTCGTTCCGTCCCTGCCGGGGTACGGGTTCTCGGGGCCGACGACGGAGGCCGGCTGGGATGTCCGCCGGACCGCGCAGGCCTTCGACGAGCTGATGGCCCGGCTCGGTTACGACCGCTACGGCGCGCAGGGGGGTGACTGGGGCTCCATGGTCACCCGCCACCTCGGCGCGCTCGCCCCGAAGCGTGTCGTCGGCATGCACGTCAACATGCTGCCGGCGTTCCCGTCCGGCGCGCCCGACGACCTGGCCGATCTGACGCCGAACGAGGCCCGGCAGCGGGCCCGCGGCGAGGAGTACATGGCCGCGGGCCAGGGCTATCTGGCCATCCAGTCGAGCCGGCCGCAGACCCTGGCCTACGCCCTGCTGGACTCGCCGGTCGGGCTGCTGGCCTGGATCGCCGAGAAGTTCTGGGCCTGGACCGACCACGACGGTCGCTGGCAGGACGCGGTCACTCCGGACGAGCTCCTCACCGACGTCAGCATCTACTGGTTCACCGGCACCGCCGGCAGCGCCGCCCGGATGTACTACGAGTCGATGTCGTCGTTGGCCGTACTCCCCCCGGCGACCCGGGAGGTGCCGCTGGGAGTCGCCAGCTTCCCGGCCGAGATCCTGCTGGGCCGGCGTCGATGGGTCGAGGCGGACCACGACCTGCGGCAGTGGAGCGAGTTCGACCGTGGCGGGCATTTCGCCGCGCTGGAACAGCCCGAGCTTCTGGTCTCCGACGTCCGGAAGTTCTTCCGGCCGCTCAGATAGCAGGGCGGAGCACGAGAACACCGAGAACGCCAGGAGCGCCAGGAACACCGGGAATGCCGGGAACGCGGAAAGCGCTGCGGGCGCTATTGCCGGCAGCCGCCGGTGGCGGTGTCGAGCAGGGCGAGGTCCACGGCGTTCGCCATGGCCCGGTATCCCTCCAGGTTGGGGTGGAGGTTGTCGACGGAGGCGTAGTCCGCGCGCAGGACCGCGGGATTCGCGGGATCACGCAGTGCCGCGTCGAAGTCGACCACACCGTCGGCTCGGGTCTGGCCACGGATCCAGGAGTTGACCCGCTGGCGGTGGTCCTCGCTGTTCGGCGCGAGGGCGGTGCCGTCGACGAGCGCGTCGGAGGCCGGAAGAAGGGTGCCGAGCCAGATCTTCGCACCGGCCGCGTGGGTCCGCTCGATCAGCTGGAGGTAACCGGCGATGATCTGCTCAGGGGTTGTGCCCGACTGCCCCAGATCGTTGGTGCCCTCCAACACCAGGACGCCGCCGACGCCGGCCTGCGCCAGGGCGTCGATGTCGAAACGGGACAGACCGCTGGGCCCGGCGTGGAACGGCCGCCCGTCGGTGAGCAACTGGTTCCCGCTGATACCGGCGTTGACGACGGAGATCCCGATCCCGGCGTCGTCCAGGCGACGCTGAAGAACATCCGGGTACCGCCCGTTCGCGTCGGCCACGGACGCATCCGCGGGAGCGGTGAGCGCGGTGGCCCCGACGAAACCGTCGGTGATCGAGTCACCGAACGCGACGACGGAACGGATGCCGGCGGGTGCCATGACGTCCACCCCGTCGACGAACAGCCAGGCACCGGTGGTCGCGGTGAAACCGGCGCCGCCGGGCTGTGCGCTGAGGTCACCGCTGCGTGCCGCCGAATAGTAGGACGTCGCGTTGGCGTTCCAGTGCTTCGTGGGACCGTTCACCACGCCAGGGACAAAGATGCTCACCGCGAGCGGCGTGAACGCGGAGAAGGTGAGCGTGACCGGGTCGCTGGTCACGTCCTGGCCGGCGGGAACCGTCACGGACGGCGCGGTCCCGAACGTCACCGGCACGACGCCGGCCACCGCCGCGCCGTTCGTCGGCACCCCGACCGTGACCCGGCCGAACGTCACCGCTGACGAGCCGAAACGGTTCGACAGATGGATCCGAAGACTGGACCCGCCCAGGTGGGGAGTCACCACCATGCGTGCTGTCTGATCCGTGAGCGCCGAGGGCGAACGCCCCCCCGGTGGCGTCCACCGGAACGAGCGAGTCGGTGGGGCTGCCGGCCCAGCTGGCCACCCAGTGGGATCCCGGGCAGTCCGTGGTCACGGTGGCCACTGCGGCCGTCTCGGGACCGGTGAGAACGGTGGCCGTGAGCGTGGCGAGCGCGACGAGCGCCGAGATCGCCGCGGAAGTCGGCCGGCGTCTCCCCATGAACCGCACGCCCTCCCTGTCTCCCGCGTGAAGGTTTCCACGCCGGCCACACCTTTTTCAGGCAGAAAATCCCGGCAGTCCTCGATGGTGCGTGGCATTCGGATCGTAGGATGCTCGATTGAGAACGGAAAGAGACCTTGGGTCTGACCGCGAGTACCATGCCGTCATGTCGCAGCGAGGCCACCGCCCCTTATCCGCGCCGCGGCGAACGGATGCCCGGCGGAACCGAACGGCCATCCTTCGGGCCGCGGACGAGGCATTCACCGACAACTCGCCGCGGCTGGTGCCACTCCAGGAGATCGCGCAGCGGGCGGGCCTCGGCCGGGCGACTGTCTACCGCTACTTCCCGGACCGGCGGGCGATGGCGGTGGCGGTGGCGGAGGAGTACTTCGAGGCGTTGCGCCACGCGGTCGAAGCGGCCGAGGAGGAAGGCCGTTCGTTTCGGGACCTGCTGCACTGGGCGGCGACCACGATGACGTCCATGCGTCCGCTGGTCGCACTCATGCGTGAGCTCCCGGAGCATGAGCAGCAACGGTATTTCGAGCGATGGATCGGCATCCTCACCCCGGCCCTGCACCGGGCGCAGCGTGACGGAGAGGTCCGTCCGGATGTCACCGCAGCCGACCTCGCGCTCATTCTCATCTCGCTCGACCTCGCGGCCACCGCCAGTGCGCAGGCCCCCCACATCATTGCCATCACCGGCGGGGCAGCCGACACGACCAGCGCGTCCCGCGACGACGGGCAGCGTGACGACGGGCAGCGTGACGACGGGCAGCGCGACGACGAGCAGCATGGCGCCGCCATGCGGAAGCTGGTCACGGTCATGCTTGACGGATTGTTCACGCAGCCGAACACAGAACCGAATGGATAGTCAGCGGATTCTCCGTTACGCCGATGACGTGCTCGGCGGTCCGGACGAGGCCGAACGCAGCCGGCTCGCGGCCATGGCGGAGGTCTGCGACCCGACGACGACGCGCATTCTCGACGAGCTCGGCGTCGCCGCCGGCTGGCGATGCCTGGAGGTGGGTGCCGGCGGTGGATCGATCGCCGCGTGGCTCGCCGCCCGCGTCGCCGGCCTGTCCGGCGCGGGCGAGACCGTCGGAGGTGGGTCCGTCGCGGGCGAGGTCGTCGCGGGTGAGGTCGTCGCGACCGACATCGACACCCGGCATCTGACGGAGCTGGTCGCACCGCGGCTGACCGTCCTTCGGCACGACATCACCCGGGATCCGTTGCCGGGCGGCCGGCCGTTCGATCTCGTCCACGCCAGGTTCGTGCTGGAGCATCTGCGCGAGCGGGAGGGGGTTCTCGACCGCCTTCGCACCTGGCTGAAGCCCGGCGGGGTCCTCGTACTCGAGTCACTCGCCGGGTTCCCTGTCGAGTCGTCACCGCACCCGGCGTTCCGCGAGGCCATGCTCGGCATCGAGCAGGTGCTCGCGAAGACCATCGGCACCGATTCCACCTGGGCGCGTCGGTTCCCGGAGCCGCTGCGCAGCCGGGGCCTCGTCGACGTCGGAATGACCGTCCACCTGCCGACGACCGGTGGTGGCAACGCCTCGGCGCGCTGCTGGACCCTGACACTGAACCGGATGCGTCCCCGCATCCGTGATCTTCGGCTTGCCTCCGACGCGGCGCTGGACGAGGCGCTCGACCGGCTCGCCGACCCGTCCTTCTTCGACGTCGGTTTCGCCACGGCCATCGCCTGGGGCCGGGCCCCCGGGTAACCACGCCGACCGAAGAACTCCGGGTCCGGCAATGTCATGAATCCGGTTTGCCCGCACCTCTATGGTGTGAGATCGGGGACGGGCCGGGCGCCCGAGGTCGAGGGGGATCAGGCATGTTTGGATTCGAGTTCCAGACCGCGAACGCGTTCGAGACGATTCCCACAGGCTTTCCGATTCCCGCGGGGCCCGGGATAAGGGAGCGGGAGACGGCCTGGCGGCATGATGCCACCGGGACCACGCTGGAGGGTGACGAGTCCCGTCGCCCGAAGGCCAGCGCCGATCTGGAGTTCGTCACCCCGGCGCGGGCCACCGTCAGGGAAGCGGTCGCGGCGGCCCAGGCCGCCGTTGATCTCGCCAGGGCACTGCAGGAGGAATCCCGGCGCGGGTCAGGCGCTGTGCTCTACAGACGGGGCGACGTGACGGCGGGCGGCGTGTGGCTGAAGGACTGTGCGATCAGATTTTACGACGACAGTTTCTGCGCACAGGCGCAGGGGACGGTGGGCGTGCCGCTCGCCGGGTTCGAGGCCCTGCTGRCCAAGGTCTGGGAGCGGAGCAAACGGCGCGACCAGGTGAAGCGGGAAGTCAACAGGATGGCGCCGTTCGGTGAGCTGCCCGGCTACCAGGCCGCGAAGGCGTTCCCGAGCCTGCGCGGTTTCCTGACCGCCTGCCATCTCTTCCTGCTTCGGGCGACCGAGGCCGAGCCGGGCTATTTCGCTGATCCGTACGGGGTGAACGCGGATCCCACCGACAGCACGGCGTATTTCGACTTCAGTGGCAACGCGTCCGTCCGAGCCGTCAACCAGCGGGTTCGTAAGCTGCCGGCACCGCCGGCGACGTGCCGCGTCCTGGTCAACTCGGACTCCCCGAAAAGCATGTTCGCGGTGTTGCACCGCACCGACTTCCATTCGATGTTCCGGTCCCTGTCGGAGCCCGAGCGCGAGATCCTGGCCCGGCCCGCGACCGAGGTGCTCTGGCCGGCGGGCCAGGGTGACATCAACCAGGTTCGGCTGTTTCCGTTGCCCTATCGCATCGATCCCGCCGCGGCCGACGTCCGGGCCCGGCTGGACATCGACGGGGTGGAACTGGACGAGTGGGAGCCGGCGAAGAAACCGGAGAAGGACCTTGTCCGCGGTCCGGTCACCTGGACGCTCCTGGAGCACGGTCCGACGGTCGCGCAGTGGTGGGAGTCGGTGAGGTTCGGTGACACCCGCCGCGAGGGGCTCCGCAAGGATGTCGCCTCCCCACCTCCCGGCTTCCGCGGCCGGGAACGGCAGTATCTCGATCGGTTCCCGCAGCCGCAGGAGGACAAGACGGCCTACTACGGCATGGGCGCGTTCCCGATGGATCGCGACGAGGCGACGGGTGCGGGACTCGCGGTCTTCGAGTACCGGGACCTCATGGCCGACATCGACGTTCCGGTGTGGGACGACCTGAGCTTCGACAGATGGGTCGGCGTCGTCGAGGTGTTCGCGAAGCACTACCTGCCGAAGCTGGACTGAAGCCGGTGGGGCCCCGGCCCGGGCGACCCGGGCACCTGGCCCGCTGGTGATCTCTCGCTACCGTGGAGCACCAGCGGGCCCGGGGCCACCGGTCGGGCCGGCCAGCCCGACCGGTTCGACCGGATCAGTGGGCCGCGACCGTCGCCTTCTCCGCGCCGGCACCGGTCAGCGACCGGACCTCCATCTCGGCGAACTTCTCCGCGTTGAGCGGTTCGCGGGAGGTCACCGAGCCGAGCCAGCCGAGCAGGAACGCCAGCGGGATCGACACCAGGCCCGGGTTCTCCAGCGGGAACCAGGAGAAGTCGACCGAGGTGTCCTTGATCATGGATGCGCTGGCGCCGGTCGCGTCCACCTTGCCGGAGACGACCGGGGAGAACGCGATCAGCACGATCGCCGAGGTCAGGCCGCCGTAGATGCTCCACAGCGCCCCGCGGGTGGTGAAGCCCTTCCAGAACAGCGAGTACAGGATCGTCGGCAGGTTCGCCGACGCGGCGACCGCGAAGGCCAGCGCCACCAGGAAGGCGATGTTCTGGTCCTTGGCGAAGATGCCGCCGACGATGGCGACGACGCCGATGACGACGGCGGTGATCCGGGCGACCTTCACCTCCGACTCCGGGTCGGCGGCACCCTTCTTGATGACGTTGTTGTAGACGTCGTGTGCGAACGACGCGCTCGCGGTGATCGTCAGGCCGGCGACGACCGCGAGGATCGTCGCGAACGCCACCGCCGCGATGATGCCGAGCAGGAACGTCCCGCCCAGCTCGAAGGCGAGCAGCGGTGCCGCCGAGTTCGCCTTGCCCGGGGCGGCGTTGATCTTGTCCGCGCCGACCAGGTACATCGCGCCGTAGCCGAGCACCAGGGTGAACAGGTAGAAGCAGCCGATGATCCAGATCGCCCAGACGACGCTGCGCCGGGCCTCCAGGGACGACGGCACGGTGTAGAAGCGCATCAGCACGTGCGGCAGGCCCGCGGTGCCGAGCACCAGCGCCAGCGAGAGCGACACAAAGTCGATCTTGGTGAGGTTCGAGATGCCGTACTTGACTCCCGGGTCGAGCACCGCCTCGCCCTTGGGGCTGGCCGCCACCGCGTCGCCGAGCAGCGACGACAGGTCGAACCCGGCCTTGCCGAGCACCCAGAAGGTCATCACCGCGGCGCCGACGACCAGCAGCACCGCCTTGATGATCTGGACGTAGGTCGTCCCCTTCATCCCGCCGACCAGCACGTACACGATCATCAGGACGCCGACGACGGCGATCGTCACGTTCTGGCCGGTCTCACCGGAGACGCCGAGCAGCAGGTTGACCAGGCCGCCGGCACCCGCCATCTGCGCGAGCAGGTAGAAGAAGCTCACCGCCAGGGTGGAGGCCGCCGCCGCCGTCCGGATCGGTCCCTGCCGCAGCCGGAAGCTCAGGACGTCGGCCATCGTGTAACGGCCGGTGTTGCGCAGCAGCTCCGCGACCAGCAGCAGCGCCACCAGCCAGGCGACGAGGAAGCCGATCGAGTAGAGGAAGCCGTCGTAGCCCTGCAGCGCGATGGCCCCGGCGATACCGAGGAACGACGCCGCCGAGAGGTAGTCACCGGAGATGGCGATGCCGTTCTGCCGCCCGGAGAAGGCCCGCCCGCCGGCGTAGAAGTCGGCGGCGGTCCGGTTGCCGCGCGACACCCTGATGACGATCACCAGTGTGATCACGACGAACAGGGCGAAGATCGTGATGTTGACCGCCGGCTTGCCGACGGTGTCGGCGGCGAGCAGCGCCGACCCCGGCGAGACGGTGGTGCCGGCGGCGGCCGCACTGAGCGCGCTCATGCCGGCTGCCCCGTCTCGGCGAGCCGCCCCGTCTCCGCCGGCCGGCCCGCCTCGAAGCGGGAACGCAGCGCCTCGGCGGCGGGGTCGAACGTCCGCCCAGCCCAGCGGGCGTAGATCATCGTGATCGCGAACGTCGAGACGAACTGGCCGAGCCCGAACAGCAGCCCGACGTTGATGTTCCCGAACAGCTCGTGACCCATGAACCCGGGCGCGAACGCGGCGAGCAGAACGTAAAGGAAGTACCACACCAGGAAAAGCGCGGTCAGCGGGAAGACGAACCGGCGGAACCGGCGCCGAAGGTCGGCGAACTCGGCGCTGCGCTGGATCTCCGCGTAGGTGGGTGCGGAAGCCGGCCCGGTCCCAGCTCCTAACGCCCCACTGGTCGTCGCGCCGTCATCGCCCGGCGCGAGCTGCGTCGTACTCACGGTCTCCCCTCTCGGTGCGGTCCGTCCCCCGGTTGACGACGGGTGATCTCCCTGTCGCCTCCGGACGACTGTCACGGCCGCGCACCTGCCCGTGAAGGCACCACGCCGGGCGCTGCGACCGGCGGCACCCGTGCGGCGTTCGACGGTCCGCAGACCGTCGACGAACGGTCGGTTTCCCACGACGAACGGCGTAGCCGTGTTCTGGTCGATCACCCGGCGGGCGGCTGATCGTTTAGGATGCGACGCGTGTCGGCTATGTCGCGACTGGCCTGCTGTCCCTCACCACGCGGAGCCTGCCGGGTGAACGGTGCCCGTGGCCGGAGGTCTGGATCGTGATCGACGTGGTGGTCAGCGCGGTTCTCGGCGCTGTGGTCGGGTCGGGCCTCACCATCTTCGGCTCGTACGTGCAGCTACGGATGAATCGCGCCGAAGAGCGGCACAGCGTGGCCCGAGAGGTCGTCAAGGGCCTGTGGCTGGAACTCCACGAGCGTCAGCAGAGCATCCACGGGCGGCAGCTCGGCAGCCCCGGGTGGCGACGGGCCTTCGACGCCGACATCACGGAGCTCGCGGCCCGCATCGCGCAGCTCGCGATGATCACCCGGCCGCAGGACCAGTACGGCCCGCGGCTCCTGATGCTGTCCGACATCCTGCACGGCGTCGCAGGGAGTCAGGGCAACGAGGAACGCGACCTCTGCCATGCCGCGATCGACGTCATCGTCTACGCGCAGTGGATCTGCGCCGCCACACTGACGGGAGATCCGCAGCCCGCGGAACCCGCACGTATGCCCGAATACCGCGAGCAGTTCGTCAGAGGCTAGTGGCCGTCCGCCTGTTCATCGGTTGGGCGGCGAGTGCCAGCCGCTCGGGAGCGTGCAGGCGCACCAGTACCCGCGCCGCGTCGGCCGGGGCCGATCCCGGGGTGAGCAGCGAGACGGCGATCGTGACCACGAAGGCCAGCGGTACCGTCCACGCCGCCGGCTGGGCCAACAGCACGCCCGCGACCCCGGGGACGTCCATGCCCGTCATCGTCACGATCACCGCCGTGCCGGCCAGCAGGCCGCCGGTGGCCAGGCCCGCCAGCGCACCCGCCGCGGTCAGCCGCCGCCACCAGATGCCGAGGACCAGCAGCGGGCAGAACGTCGACGCCGCCATCGCGAACGCGAGGCCGACCGTGTCGGCGAGGCCCACCCGCACCGTCAGCAGGGACAGCGCGGCCGGCACCACGACAGCGATCAGCGAGCCGGCCCGGAAGCCGGCGACGCTCGCGCGAGCCCGCCCGCGCAGCAGGTCCTGGCTGAGGACACCGGCGACGGAGACCGTCAGCCCGCTCGCCGTCGACAGGAAGGCGGCGAACGCGCCGGCCGTCACCAGCGCCGACATCGCCTCGCCCCACGGGGCCGGCAGCACCCGCTCCGGCAGCAGCAGGACGACCGCGTCGGTGCGCCCGGTGAGCAGCAGGTCGGGGGCGTAGATCCGGCCGAGGGCGGCGTAGACCGGTGGGAACAGGTAGAACACCCCGAGCAGCCCGACGACGACCGCGGCGGTCCGCCGGGCCGCCCGGCCGTCGGGGTTGGTGTAGAAGCGCACGATCACGTGGGGGAGCCCCATCGTCCCCAGCAGCAGAGCGAGCAGCAGCGAGTACGTCCGGTACACCGGGTGGTCGTCGGCGCCGTCGGCCGCGACGGGTGCCACCCAGCTCGCGCCGTCGCCGGCCGGGACGTCCTCGGCACGCGGCACCACGGCACCGGCCGGGATGACGATGGTCGTCCCGGCGCCGAACGTCAGCTGGCCCGGCGCCGGCAACGGCAGCGCGCCCCGGGCCGGCGCCCCGTCGACCGTGCCTTCGACGGTGAGGGTGACCGGGACGTCCACCTGCACCCGGACCGGGTCGGCCAGCGTGACCGTGATCGTCTCGGCGGCGACCGGCGGCCGGTCGGCCACCGGGTCGGGTGCGCCGTCGGCGCCCCACGCGACGATCAGGAGCAGCGCGGGGAAGGCGATCGCGGTCAGCTTCAGCCAGTACTGGAACGCCTGCACCAGGGTGACGGAGCGCATCCCGCCAGCGGCCACACTCGCCACCACGACGACGGCCACGACCGTGGAGCCCACCCAGCTCGGGGCGCCGGAGACGGTGCGCAGCGTCAGCCCCGCGCCGCGGAACTGGGGCAGCAGGTACAGCCAGCCGATACCGACCACCAGCAGTGACGCGGCCCGGCGCACGGCCGGCGACGACGTCCGGATCTCGGCGAAGTCGGGCAGCGTGTAGGCGCCGGAGCGGCGCAGCGGAGCCGCCACGAGCACCAGCAGCACCAGGTACCCGGCGGTGTAGCCGACGGGGTACCAGAGCATGTCGGTGCCAGCGGCGAGCACCAGGCCGGCGACCCCGAGAAAGCTGGCCGCGGACAGGTACTCGCCGCCGATCGCCGAGGCGTTCCAGCGCGGGCTGACCATGCGGCTGGCGACATAGAAGTCGCTGGTGGTGCGGGACAGCCGCAGCCCCAGCGCACCGACGGCGACGGTCGCCGCGCAGACGAGGACGACCGCGAGCGCCTGGGTCACCGGCGCCGTCCGGATGTGGCCGGCATCAACGGCCGCTGTCGCGGTCGCTGCTGCCGGGGTCGCCGTCGCCGGACAGCAGGTCCGTGAAGTCCGCCTCCGTCCGCTCCACCCGCCGGACGTACCAGGCGGCCGCCGCCAGCAGCAGCGGATGCACCGCCACACCGAGCAGCAGCCAGGGCAGCGGCAGACCGGCGACCCGGTACGTCGACATCGCCGGCACCAGCGCGAAGACCACCGGGACCGCAGCCAGCGGCACGGCCACCGCGCCGAGCACACCGAGCGCGAGCCGGCGCTGCACCCGCAGCAACGAACGCAGGTAGACCTCACGCACCCCGGACGAATCGTCGACGTCCCGGGTGGCGTGCGGCCGCGGGGCCGGCCTGGCGACGGCCGCCGACATCCGCGGTGAGGTGACCCGCACCCGCGATGGCTGCCCGCCCCGGCCCGGCGGCCCGGACAGCCCCGGCACTCCCGGCTGCCCGGGGGCCCCGGAGGCCTGGGCAGGCCGCCCGTCCCGGGCTCCACCAGGGCGGACGGGCCGAGTGGGTCTGGTGACCCGGCCGCGGTCAGGTGGCACGCTCCCGGCCTCGACTCTGCTCCCGGCCAGGGTCTCGGCCGGGGCTCGCGGCCCGGACCAGCCGGTCCCGCAGCTCCCGGGTGTGGCGGCGGCTGACCGCGAGCACCCGCTCACCGATCCGCACCGAGCAGCGGCCCTCGTCGCTGCGCAGCTCGTCGACCGCCCCGAGGGCGACCAGCGCACTGCGGTGGATCCGGACGAAGCCCGCCGCCGCCCATCGCTGTTCCAGCGTGGTCAGCGGAACCCGCAGGAGGTGGGATTCGGTGGCGGTGTACAGCCGGACGTAGTCACCATGGGCGATCACATAGGTGACCTCGGAGCGGTGGACGAACCTGGTCACCCCGCCGAGCTCGACGGCGATCGTCTCGTCGTCGTCGGCCGGGGTGGCGTCGCGGCTGCCGGCGGCGTCCAGCACCCGGCGGACGGCCTCGCCCAGCCGTTCCGGCCGCACCGGCTTGAGCAGGTAGTCGGTGGCCCGCACCTCGAAGGCGTCGATGGCGTGCCGGTCGTAGGCGGTGACGAACACGACCTGCGGGCGCTCGGAGAACCGGGCCAGCACCCGGGCGAGGCCGAGCCCGTCCAGGCCCGGCATCCGGATGTCGCAGAAGACCACGTCGAAGGGCACGGTGTCGAGCAGGCGCAGGGCCTGCTCCGAGCTGCCCGCCGCGCAGACCTGGCCGACCCTGGCGTCCTGTTCGAGCAGCCAGCGCAGTTCCGCGAGCGCGGGCGCCTCGTCGTCGACCACCAGGGCACGTAACCGTGCGCCCTCGTCCCGGGCCCGCTGCCGCGCCACGACCATGATCCGTACCTTACGACGAGGTGCGCGTCACACGCGAGGGCCGCGGGTCACGCCCTGTCGCAGGTCAGCCGGCCGGTCGACTGGTCGAGCGGTCAGCCGGACGACGCCGGGTGGGTCCTTAGTGGTCGGGGGTTCCCGCCGCTCGGAGTAAGGAGCCTCTCAGAGGCGCCGCCACGATCGGCTATCTACGATAAGTCGATCGAGAATATGATTTTACTGTTTCCGGTTTCCTGTTCGACACCTGCCGACGACTCCTGTGAGGTCCGCTCCTGATGCCTGCCGCCGCCCGCTACGGCGATCCCGCCGCCAAGCTCGACGCGATCAACGATGTGCTCAGGCTGCAGCTCGCGCATCGCTCGGTCCGCAGGTTCGGGCCACGCGACGTCAGCGACGATGAGCTGGCCGCCATCATCGCTGCGGCACAGTCCGCGTCGACGTCGTCCAACCTGCAGGTGTGGAGCGTCGTCGCGGTGCGCGACCCGCAGCGCCGGGCCCGGCTGGCCGTGCTCGCCGGGAACCAGGCGTTCATCGCGCAGGCCCCGCTGTTCCTGGTCTGGATCGCCGACCTCAGCCGGGTGCACCGGCTGGCCGAGCGGGCCGGGACGCAGGTAGGCGCCGTGGACTACCTGGAGACCACGATCGTCGGCTTCGTCGACACCGCGCTGGCCGCCCAGAACGCCGCGGTCGCCGCCGAGTCGCTGGGCCTGGGCACCGTGTTCGTCGGCGCCGTGCGCAACCGACCCGAGGAGATCGCCGCCGAGCTGGGTCTGCCGCCGCACGCGGTGGCCGCCTTCGGGCTGGCCGTCGGCACACCCGACCCCACCGAGGCGGCGGACGTCAAGCCGCGGCTGCCGCGGGAGGCGGTCCTGCACCGGGAGCGCTACGACGTCGCCGCGGACGCGCACATCCCGGCCTACGACGTGCGGCTGTCCGCCTACAACGCCCGGTTCGGCCTCGACGGCAACTGGAGCGACCGAGCACTGTCCCGTCTCGCCGGCCCGGACTCGATGGCGGGCCGGCACCGGCTGCGCGAGATCCTCGAACGCCTCGGCCTGCCGTCGCGCTGACGAACCGAACCGTCTAGCGAGCCCCGGCCGGGGGGGGCGTCGGCGCCGGACACGTGCCGGGGTCGAAGCGCCCGTCCGTTGCGGAACCAAACGAGTTTGACAGGGTAGGGGTATGGATCTCCGAGTGTTCATCGAGCCTCAGCAGGGCGCCTCCTACGCGCAGCAGCTCGCCGTGGCCCGGGCGGCGGAGGAGGGAGGGTTCGACGCCTTCTTCCGCTCCGACCACTATCTGCGGATGGGGCCGGGCAGCCCGCTGCCGGGGCCGACCGACTCCTGGATCACCCTGGCCGGCATCGCCCGGGAGACCAGCCGCATCCGGCTGGGCACCCTGGTGACGTCCGCGACCTTCCGGCTGCCGGGTGTGCTGGCCATCTCGGTCGCCCAGGTCGACGAGATGAGCGGTGGACGAGTCGAGCTGGGCCTGGGCGCCGGGTGGTTCACCGAGGAGCACGCGGGCTACGGCATCCCGTTCCCCGCCACGAGCGAGCGGTTCGACCGGCTGACCGAGCAGCTCGCGATCATCACCGGGCTGTGGACGACACCCACCGGTGAGACCTTCTCCCACCAGGGCGAGCACTACACGCTGACCGACAGCCCAGCGCTGCCCAAGCCCGTCCAGCGGCCCCACCCGCCGATCATCATCGGCGGCCACGGCGCGACCCGGACACCGGCGCTCGCGGCCCGGTACGCCTCCGAGTTCAACGTCCCGTTCGCCTCGGCGGACCGGACCTCCGCTCAGTTCACCCGGGTCCGCCAGGCCACCGAGGCCGCCGGCCGGAACCCGGACGAGCTGGTCTACTCCGCGGCCCTGGTGCTGTGCTGCGGCCGGGACGAGGCGGAGCTGAAGCTCCGTGCCGAGCGGATCGGCCGCGACCTGGGCGAGCTGCGGGAGAACGGCCTGGCCGGCACCCCGGCCGAAGTCGTCGAGAAGCTCACCGCCTACGGCCCGAGCGGCGCCGGCGCCAGCCGGATCTACCTGCAGCTGCTCGACCTGACCGACCTCGACCACCTGGCGCTGGTCGCCGCCGAGGTCGCGCCGCACCTCTGACATCGGACGTCTGACAGCCGACGTCTGACGGCGGACGTCGGACGTCAGCGCGGGCTGGCGCCGGGGCGGACACCGGGGGCGAACTTGGGGACGCGGAAGCTCACCTTCGTTCCGGCGCCGGGGGCCGTCTCGACGACCAGCCCGCAGTCGTCGCCGAAAACCTGGCGCAGCCGGGCGTCCACGTTGCCGAGGCCGATCGAGTCGCCGGCCGGGTCGCCGGCCAGGGCGCGGCGGATCACCTCGGGATCACAGCCGGCGCCGTCGTCCTCAACCCAGATGTGGGCCTGGGCGCCGTCGTCCGTCGCACCGAGGGAGACCTTCCCGACGCCGGACCGGCCCTCCAGCCCGTGCCGGACGGCGTTCTCCACCAGCGGCTGCACGCACAGGAACGGGACCACCACCGGCAGCACCTCCGGCGCGACGAGCACCTGCACCCGCAGCCGGGAGCCGAAGCGGGCCTTCTCCAGCTCCAGGTAGCGCTCGATGTTGCGCATCTCGTCGGCGAGCGTGGTGAACTCACCGCCGCGCCGGAAGGCSTRCCGGGTGAAGTCGGCGAACTCCAGCAGCAGCTCCCGGGCCCGTTCCGGGTCGGTGCGGACGAAAGACGCGATCGCGGCCAGCGAGTTGTAGACGAAGTGCGGGCTGATCTGCGCCCGCAGCGCACGCAGCTCCGCCTCGACGGCCCGCGTCCGGGACGCCTCCAGCTCCGCCAGCTCGATCTGCGCGGACACCCAGCGGGCCACCTCCACCGCCGCGCGCACCAGGCTGGCACCGATGTCCGGCGCGTAGGCGGCGAGGGCGCCGACGACCTGGCCCTCGCTGGTCACCGGCACGATCACCGCGGCGCGCAGCGGGCAGGCCGCGTCGTCGCAGGCGATCTCCGCCGGCCCGAGTACCAGCGTGCGACCATCGCGTAGCACCGGCTGGGCGTGCCCGCTGGCCGCCGGTGCGTGGTGACCGCCGGAACCGTCCCACGCCAGCGTCGTGGCGGTGTCGACGAGGGCCACCGCGTCGGTGCCGAGCAGCGTGCGCAGATGCCGGACGGAGCGGACCGCCCCGTCCCGGGTCAGCCCGGCACGCAGGTGCGGCGCGGCCAGCGAGGCGGTGTGCAACGTCGCGAAGGTGGCCCGGTCAGCCGGCGTCCCGAGATCCCGGCGGTGCCGACCGGCCCAGGACGGACGCCGCACCACCACCACATTCACCGCCCGTTGACAGGCACGCACCGGAACTGACGAGTATCCATCCCGGAGCGGCGCGGGTCATCGGGAGGCCGCGGGCACCGGTCCATGGCTGTTGACCACGCTGACGGTGCCCCCCGCGAGCTGGTAGGACAGGCCGACCACCGCACAACGTCGCGCGGCGACCTCGGTCGCGAGCAGGACTGACCGGCCGACCAGGCTGTCCACCGTCCGCCGGATGTGCGTGTGCACGAACGCGTCGATGTCGGTGTGCCCGGCTGCCCTCGCGGACAGCACGCTTGGCATGACCCGCTCGACGAGGTCCCCGATATAGCCCGCCGGCGCGCTCCCGTCACGATCCGCCTCGGACGCTGCGGTGACGGCGCCACACGCGTCGTGTCCGAGAACGACGACGAGGGGCGCGCCGAGCACGCCCACGCCGTACTCGATGCTGCCGAGCACCTCGGGACCCGCGACATGCCCGGCGGTCCGGACCACGAAGAGGTCTCCCAGCCCTCGATCGAAGATGATCTCGGCTGCCAGTCGGGAATCGGAACATCCGAACAGCACGGCGAACGGCTGCTGCCTGGGCGCCACCGCCGATCGCCGGTCGGCGTCCTGGTTCGGGTGCAGCCGTTCGCCCCGCACAAAACGCGCGTTGCCTTCCTGCAGGACCGCGAGTGCCTCGGCAGGTGTGGAAACAGTGGGATCGAGTTCGGACACGAACAGCAACCTACCGCTGGTCCGGAGCGTGACGAGCCTGAACGCGGCAACGGACGAGCATCCACTCGAACGCGACCGGGCCCCACCACCTCGTGCCGGATGAGTGGCACCACCATCACCAGTAGGGTCCGTCCTGGTGATGGACGGTTCGAGGGGGCGTGCCGTGGACGTACCAGATATGGATCCGCTGGACGACGACGACCCGCGAACCGTCGGACCGTACACGGTGCTGGGCCGTCTCGGTGGTGGCGGGATGGGCACGGTGTACCTGGCGCGCCGTGACGGGCAGAGCCCGCCCGTCGCGCTGAAGGTGATCCGCGGTGACCTCGCGCGGGTGCCCGAGTTCCGCGAGCGGTTCCTGCGTGAGGCGCACGCCGCGCAGCGGGTCGCGAGGTTCTGCACCGCGGAGGTGCTCGACGTCAGCGTGGACGGCCGGCGTCCCTACCTGGTCACCGAGTTCATCGACGGCCCCGACCTGTCGACCGCGGTGCGGAAGCGGGGCCCGCTGCCGATCACGGAGCTGGAACGGCTCGCGGTGGCCGTCGCCTCGGCGCTGACCGCGATCCACGCCGCCGGCGTGGTCCACCGTGACCTCAAACCGGGCAACATCATGCTGTCGTCGTCCGGGGCGCGCGTCATCGACTTCGGCATCGCCCGCGCCCTCGACGTGACGACGATGATGACCCAGGGCGGCATCGGCACACCGGCCTTCATGGCCCCCGAGCAGGCTCTCGGCCAGCCCGTGACGGCCGCGGCGGACGTCTACGCCTGGGGCGGCGTGCTCCTGTTCGCCGGTACGGGGCGGCTGCCCTACGGTGAGGGGCCCACCCCGGTGATCCTCTTCCGGGCCGTCAACGAGGAACCGGACCTCACGGGCCTGGACGCGGGCCTGCGGCCGCTCGTCGAACGCGCGATGCGCAAGGACCCGGCCGAGCGCCCGACCGCACACGACCTCTTCCTCGAACTGGTCGGCGGCCGCCCCACCCCCACCCCCACCGCCACCCCCGCACCTGCTCCCGGGCCGACGGCTCCCGGGCCGTCCGTCGCCGGGCCGCCGGTTCCGGAGGCGGCGGTTTCCGCGGCGTCCGACGAGACGCTGCCGGTCTCGGCGCTGCCGTCGTTACCAGGACCGCCGCCTCGTCCGCTCCATCAGGGCGATCCGCCGTTCCGCGACGGTCCGCTCCATCAGGAATCGGATGACGGCCCAGTCCCAGTCCCAGTCCGGAGCCGTCGGTCCCGTGGTCGGCTGCTCGGGGCATTGGCCTCGGCCGCTCTCGTCCTCACGCTCGTGGTCGTGCTCGCAGTCGTCCGCACGGGCGATGACGACAAGGGGGGTGCGCGGGCCGAGACCCCGGGTGGAGTAACGGCGACCTCAGCGGCGTCCTCCTCGTCCACGCCCGGAGGCTCCTCCCTGTCTGATGTCTCCTGTGCCACCGGAGCGATCGTCGCGCAGGGATCCACCGCCCAGAAGAACGCGATGGATCAGTGGATCGCGAACTACCAGAACCACTGCTCGGGCGCGACGATCACCTATCAGCCCACCGGCTCGGGCTCGGGACGTGCGCAGTTCGCCGCCGCGCAGGTCGACTTCGCGGGCTCGGACTCGATGCTCGAGGGTGACCAGAAGCGCGGGGCCGACGCACGTTGCACGGGTGGCGTCGCCGCGGAGCTTCCGATGGCCGTCACGCCGATCGCGATCGTCTACAACCTGCCCGGTGTGGACGGGCTGCGCCTGTCTCCCGCCACGCTCGCCGGGATCTTCTCCGGCCAGATCCTCGTCTGGAACTCATCGGAGGTCTCCGCCGACAACCCAGGTGTGAAACTGCCCAACACGGCCATACAAGGTGTTCACCGCTCGGACAGCGGCAGCGTCACCGACACCCTGACAACGTTCCTGGACGCCGCCGCCGGGGACGCCTGGACGTACGGCTCGGGCGTCGGCTGGGAGGCCCCCGGCGGTGAGGGGGCGAAAGGCAGCGACGGCCTCGCGGTGGCCGTCAGGAACACACCGAACTCCGTCGGCTATCTCGATCTTGCGTCCGCGGAGAACGCCGATCTTCAGACCGCGAGAATCGAGAACGGCGCCGGCGAGTTCACCGACGTCTCCACCGACGGTGTGACGGAGGGCCTCAGCTCGGCGCGGATCACCGGCACCGGTGGTGATCTCAGCTTCGCGAACGACTACTCCGCCATGACGGCGGGCGCCTACCCGGTCTACCTGGTGACCTACGAGATCGTCTGTACCAGGGGCCTGAAGTCCTCCCAGAGCGCGCTGGTCAGGTCCTTCCTGACCTACGTCTCCTCCGCGGCAGGTCAGGAAGCGGCCGCCGCACTCGGCTACGCGCCGCTTCCCGAGGGTCTGCGAAGCAGGGTCCAGGCCGTGATCGACGGGATCGCCTGATCCGGGGCCGGTGTCAGAGCTGGCCGGCCCACAGGTCGGGGCCGAAGACCTCGTACCGGATGTTCTCGGCGGGCACGCCACGGCGGAGCAGGCTGGCCCGGACGTCCCGCATGAACGGCAGCGGCCCGCACAGGTAGGCCCGGACGCCGTCCGGGACCGGAAGCTTGTCGGCGTCGATCAGGCCGGCCTCGACCCCGGGCTCGGGCGCCTCGTCGCACTGCTCGTACCAGGCGAGCTGCTCGAACCCGCGCAGCTGGCGGCCCAGCATCCGCACCTCGTCGCGCACCGGGTGGGACCGCGGGGAATGGTCCGCGTGGGCGACGACGACGCGCCGGTCCGGCCGCGTACGGGTGACGTGGTCGAGC
This sequence comes from Frankia sp. CcI49, assembly GCF_001983215.1. Taxonomy (NCBI): domain Bacteria; kingdom Bacillati; phylum Actinomycetota; class Actinomycetes; order Frankiales; family Frankiaceae; genus Frankia; species Frankia sp. CcI49. The sequence continues at coordinate 449,748 of NZ_MOWP01000006.1, read as the reverse complement.
ATCGCGACCATCGGAGTGATGCCGATTCCCGCACTGACCAGCAGCAGCGGATCGAAGCTGTCGTCGAGGACGACGTCCCCGAAGGGCTGGCTCACGTCCAGCGTCGTGCCGACGTCGACGCTGTCGTGGAGGAACGAGGAGACCGCCCCGTCCGGGTTTCCGTCCGCCCCACGCACCCGGCGGACGGTCAGGCGCATCCCGGCCCGTCCGGGAGCTGTGGAGATGGTGTACTGCCGGGGCTGGCGTCGTCCGTCCGGAAGGTCGACGGCGACCGACACGTACTGCCCGGCCTGCCAGGGCGGTGCCGGCTGGCCGTCCGCGGGGAGCAGCAGCAGCGAGATGACGTCGGGCGTCTCCTCGGTGCGGCGGATGACCTCCCAGGGGCGCCAGATGTGCCTCGGGTCCACCCCGGCCCGCTGGTAGACACGGGCTTCCTCGGCGATGAGCTGGCAGGCGAACAGCCAGTACACCTCGTCCCACGCGGCGGCGATCTCGGGTGTGACGGCGTCGCCGAGCACGTCGCCCACGGCGGCGAGCAGGTTCCGGCCGACGACGGTGTACTGCTCGGGGAGCACCCCCAGGGAGGCGTGCTTGTGGGCGATCCGCTCGAGCACGGGCTGGAACGACGGGGCCTGCGGGTCGATGAGCTGCGTGGCGTAGGCGACCACCGAGGCCGCCAGCGCCCGCCGCTGGTCGCCGTTGGCCTGGTTGCCCTGGTTGAACAGGCGCAGCAGCTCGGGATGCGCGCTGAACAGCCGCGGGTAGAACGCCGAAGTGATCTCGACGCTGTGGGCGGCGACGACCGGGGCGGTGGCGCGCACGACGGCGGCCGATTCGATGGAGAGCACGAGTCGTCCTCCTGACCCGGTTCCGCCGGCTACGGAACCTGAGGGGGTGGATGGGTCCGGGATGGATGAGGGGAGAAGCCCGGACGGGATGGAGCCGTCAGCAGGGCCGTCGAAGGCCGGCCCTGCTGACGGCGGGGCATCGAGGTGGGCGATGCACAGGTCTGGTTCGACGAACGGCACGACGCGCGGCACCAGCGGGCTGCCCAGTCGTTCGAGCAGGCCGGAGAGCAGGCCCGCGTGCACCGAACAGATGACGTCGGGGTGGGCCGCCGCCACGGCCCGGAACGGGCAGGAGTGCAGCAGCATCCGCCGGCCCACCCCCGGGATGCCCGGGGCACCCGGGGCGTCGGCTGGTTCGACTTCGGGATCGAAGCCGAGTTCGGCGAACACCGCGGCCGCCTGGTCGACAGCGGTCGTCTGGTCGACCGTGCGTGCCTGTTCCGCCGGGCCGGAGCCCGGGCCGGCGTCCGGTCCTACGGCGGGGGCTGACGGGGGATTCTCGACCTGTCGGCTGGCCCAGGCCTGTCCGGCCCGGCGCGCGATCCGGGCACGTTCGGCGGGGGTGTCGGCCAGGTTCTCCGCGAGCACGAACAGCAGCTGTTCGTGTTCGTAGCCGGCTCCGCCGTCGTCGTCGGCCGGGTCGGTGGCCGTCGCACCGGCCGCGACGGGTGAGTAGGTCACCCTCGGTCGGCCGGGGGCGGAACGGGGTTCCGGCCGGGCGCTGACCAGGCCGGCTCCGACCAGGACGTCCAGGTGGAAGCGCACGGTGGAGACGGCGAACCCGGTGGTCTGGGAGAGTTCCCGGGCGTCGAGCGGCCGGCCGGCCGCTCGCAGGGCGGCCAGCAGGCCGAGCCGGCTGTCGGTGGCCAGCGCGCCGTGCCGACGGGCCCGCCCGCCGCCCCCGCCGCCCCCGGTGCCGGGCCCGGCGTCACCTGCCGGGCGGACGTGCCGCGGTTCCGGGTGCATCCGACCTCCCGATCTCGACACCTCGTAGAAGCTCGACGTCGGGAGCATAAGCACGAAGATATTCGTTTTTACTATCGGAGTCGTTTTTATGGCATCCGCCACAACGGCTGGACACAAAGCGCTGGGGACCCTCCCGGCTGGCGCGCGTGAGTGAACGCCGGATTCCCGGCCAACCGGGGAGGGTCAGAACGAGGGCAGCCAGCCGGGTGAGGCCGACGATGGCCGTCCGTATCCCCTAGCTGACCCTGTCCGGCTCGGCGAAGGCCGCGAGGGCGGTGCGGTCCTCCGGAAGGGCGTAGCCGGCGGTGACGGTGCTGTCGACGGCGGCGTCGTAACGCTGCTGGTAGGTCGCCCGGTCCGGGTAGAGCGCGGCGAGCCGGTCGGCGGGCAGCGGCTTCGCCGAGCCGAGCAGCAGGCACAGCACCGACGGGTCCGGGCCCTGCGCGCCGGACAGCGCGGCGACCGGGACGTCGACCGGTGGGGTGCGGATGCCACCGAGCGCGATGCCGTCGGCGTCCCGGCGGATCTGCGGAGTCGCGCCCGGAGTCACCTCGATGAGCGGGGCGGCCTTCGGGGCGTTCCCGGTGGTGATCCACGTCGTGAGCGCCCGCAGGCCGGCCTTGGCGACGACGTGCATCGGCCCGTTGTTGATCGGCACGCCGCAGTTCATCTTGTCCGCGTTCGGGCCGAGCAGGTGCGCGTCGGCGTGCGCGGTGCCGGCGACCTCCCAGAGCCGGAACCGCTCGCTGTCAGGCTGGCGGGCCTTGTACGAGTTGAGCACGCCGAGCAGGTCGGACTCGGTCTGCGCGTTGAGGATCGGGGCGTCCAGGTCGGTGCGCAGGGCCGTCGGCGCGCCCTGCAGGGCACCGGCGAGGTCGGCCGGCTGGTCGGCACCGACCAGCGGCAGCCCGGCGGCGCCGCGGCTGTGCACGAAGAAGCCGTCGAACTCGGCGGTGAGCGGCTGCACGCCGTTGATGTAGGTGACGAGTGCCGCCGCCGACTGCGACTCGCCGGCCGCGACGATGACCGACGGCTTCGCCCCGTCCAGCCCGGCGCCGGTGCCGACCGCGCGGGCGACCTGGGTGTAGATGTCGAACGAGAAACCGTCACCGGGATGGGTGAGCGTCCCGTACCGGGCCGGGTCGATCGCGCGCAGGCCCCGCCCGGCGATGCCTTCGGCGCCGGGCGCGGTCACCAGAACCGGCCCGCCGAGGATGCCGATGCGCTGCGCCGAGACGCCGACCCAGACGTCACCGCGCCGGGTGATCTCCTCCTGCAGGCTGGTCCACTCCGGGTCGGCGTCCACACCGCCGCTGACATTGAGCCATTCGACGACGACGGTTCCGCTGAACCGCTCGGTCTGCGCCGGCCGGCGCACCAGCACCCGGGTGCGGTAGGGCGCGGAGCCGTCCGGGGTGAAGGTCCACCGGCCGTCGGAGCTCAGCTCCCCTTCGGAGCGGTAGGAGGTGGCGGTGCCGGCGGCGACGTACTCGTGCTGCACGTAGCCGGCGGGCTCCAGGTCCGCGGGCGTCGGCGACCCGATGAACACGCCGTTGCCGCCGGTGAGCTCGGTGGCGAGGTCCGCCGCCGGCCCGTCCGCCCGTGGCGTCGTCCGGGTGACCGCGGTCGGTGCCGCCGTCGTCTCGGCGGAGTCGCTCCCGTGCTCGGACGACGTCCGTCCGGCCGAGTCGGGGCGTTCGCCGGTGATCGAGCCGGAGCAGGCCGCGAGCACCGGCAGCAGCAGCGCCGCGACCACCAGCGCACCGACACGCACACCGACTACGGCACGGAACGTGCCGCCGCGGCCCGACCGGTGTAACCGCGGTCCTTCAATCCCCAGGTCTGTCATAGGTACCTCTCTGAAAAGGCTTCGCCGCCAGCCCGGTGTGACGTTTCCGAGAGCCTGCCGCCTGCCCTGGTGAGGATCAACTCGTCGGTGGCGGCCAGGCGCCCCGAAAGTCAGTCAGCCGCCCCGAAAGCGAGGCACGCCCATGGTCGGGCGGGTGGACCGGGCGATCTCCGCGGCGTCCCGGCTCGCCGGACAGTGGCACTACTGGGCCGGTCAGGCCGGTAGTTTGCTCCGAGACGGTCACTTTGTGGGGGGTTGGCCGCGCAACCGCTGACTGGGGTGAGCTTCATGGCCAGACCGACCATCCTGACGGTGGACGACGATCCGGAGGTCTCCGCGGCGATCAGCCGGGACCTCGGCGAGCAGTACGGAGCCGACTACCGGATCGTCGCCGCCACCTCGGGTGAGCAGGCACTCGGCGTCCTCACCCGGCTCGCGCTGCGCGAGCAGCCGGTCGCCCTGATCGTCACCGACCAGCGGATGCCCGAGATGACCGGCATCGCGCTGCTGGAGCAGGCCCGCGTGCACGCGCCCGGCGCGAAGACCCTGCTGCTGACCGCGTACGCCGACACCGACGCCGCGATCAGGGCGATCAACGACATCGGCCTCGACTACTACCTGCTCAAGCCGTGGGACCCGCCCCGGGAGCGACTGTTCCCCGTGCTGGACGACCTGCTCGCCGACTGGCGCCGGGCGCATCCGGACCAGACCGGCCAGGTGCGGGTCGTCGGCCACCGCTGGTCGGCCGGCAGCCATGAGGTGAAGACGTTCCTGGCCCGTAACCATGTGCCCTACCAGTGGTACGACATCGAACGTGACGCCGAGGGGCGGCGGCTCGGGGAGCTGGCCGGCGTCGCACCCGAACACCTGCCGCTCGTCCTCGTCCCGGACGGCGAGCCGCTGCGCGCGCCGTCGGCGCTCGATCTGGCCCGCTCGCTGCGGCTGCGCACGGAGGCCGACCAGCGGCTGTACGACGTGTGCATCATCGGCGGTGGCCCGGCGGGCCTGGCGGCGGCGGTGTACGCCGCGTCCGAGGGGCTGAGCACCGTCGTCATCGAACGGCAGGCCCCCGGCGGGCAGGCCGGGCAAAGCGCGGCCATCGAGAACTACCTGGGGTTCCCGAAGGGCCTGACCGGCGCCGATCTGGCCCATCGGGCCGTCGCCCAGGTCTCCCGGTTCGGCGCCGAGATGGTGCTCGCCCGCGACGTCGTCGGCGTCGAGCCGCGCGGGCCGGTGCACGCCGTGCTGTTCGCCGACGGCGGCGAGATCGAGGCCCACGCCGTGATCGTGGCCACCGGTGTCTCCTACCGGCGGCTCGAGGCACCGGGGCTCGACGGGCTCACCGGCAGCGGGGTGTACTACGGTGCGTCGGCGAGCGACGCCGCCGGGTGCCAGGGGGACGTCGTCGTCATCGTCGGCGCCGCGAACTCCGCCGGCCAGGCGGCCCTGAACTTCGCCCGCCACGCCAGGGAAGTCGTCATCGTGGTGCGCGGCCCGTCGCTGGAGGCCACCATGTCGAGCTATCTGATCGAGCGGATCGAGGCCGCGCCGAACATCGAGGTGCGGGTCCGCAGCGAGGTCGTCGCCGCGCACGGCGACAAGAACCTGGAGTCGCTGACCATCGCCGACCGCGCCGCCGGAACCGAGCAGACACTGGCGTCGAACTGGCTGTACGTGTTCATCGGGGCGTCCCCGCGCACCGACTGGCTCGGCGACGCCGTCGTCCGCGACGGGCAGGGCTTCGTCGTCACCGGCCCGGACCTGGCCGCCCCGGCGTTCGCCGGCCGGTGGCCGCACGCCCGCGAGCCGTTCGCGCTGGAGACGAGCCTGCCCGGGGTCTTCGCCGCCGGCGACGTGCGGCTCGACTCCATGAAGCGGGTCGCCTCCGCCGTCGGGGACGGCGCGATGTCGATCCACCTCGTCCACCGGTACCTGGGGCTGAGCTGATGCCGCCCGGCGACCAGGGCGGCGACCAGCCCGGTGGCCCCGCCGGCGGCCAGGTCGGCGGTCAGGCCAGTGACCCGGCCGGCGGCCTGGTCGATGACCTGCGCGGCCTGCCGATCGTCGCCGGCCTGCACGACGAGCAGCTCAGGCAGCTTGCCGCGGCGGGGGAGGAGGTCCACGTCAGCCCCGGTCAGGAGCTGTTCCGCCACGGCGAGTACGCCGACGCCTGGTGGGTCCTGATCGACGGCACGATCGACCTGGTGCGGCGCACCGACCGCGAGGAGACCGTGGTCGGCAGGATGGACGAGCCCGGCCGGTGGGCCGGTGGCTTCCGCGCGTTCGACCCGCAGGGCGTGTACCTCGCCACCGGCCGCGTCGCCACCGCCGGGCGGGTGCTGCGCGTGCCGGCCGGGCGGCTGCGCAGCCTGTGTGATGCCTGGTTCCCGCTCGGCACCCATCTCATCCAGGGCGTCTTCGGGACGGCCCGCACCATCGAGTCCACCGTCCGCCAGCGGGACGCCCTCGTCACCCTGGGAACACTCGCCGCCGGCCTCGCCCACGAGATCAACAACCCGGCGGCCGCCGCGGTGCGGGCCACCCAGTCCCTGCAGGCGGTGTGCGCCACCCTGCTCTCGGCGCTCAACCGGCTCGCCGGCGCGGAGATCTCCGCCAGCCAGTTCCTCCAGCTCGACGAGCTGCGCCGCGAGGTCGTCCCGCCACCCGGGCCGGTCGACCCGCTCGACCTGTCGGACCGCCAGGAGGACCTGTCCTCGTGGATGGCCGCACGTGGTGTCGACCGCGGCTGGGCCTTCGCCCCGGCGCTGGCCGCCGCCGGCGCCGACACCGCCTGGTGCGACCGCGTCGGCGACGTCCTCGGCGCGGGCGGACTCGGCGACGGCGCCCACGGCGGCGCGGCGCTGGCACCGGCGTTCGAATGGTTCGCGAGCACTTTCGACGCACCCCGCCTGCTGACCGAGATCGGCGAGTCGACCCGGCGCATCTCCGAGCTGGTCTCCGCCGTCCGGACCTACTCTCACCTCGACCAGGCGTCCATGCAGAACGTGGACGTCACCCAGGGCCTGGAGAGCACCCTGGTGATGCTGCGGCACAAAATGCCGGCACGAGTGCGGGTGGAACGGCGGTACGGGGCCGACGTCCCCACCGTCGACGCCCACGCCGGCGAGCTCAACCAGGTGTGGACCAACCTCATCGACAACGCGGTCGACGCGATGAACGGCGCCGGCACGCTGCGCCTGACCACCTCACGCGACAATGACACCAGCGCCGGCGGTGGCGCGGTGATAGTCGAGATCGGCGACGACGGGCCCGGGATGCCGCCGGAGGTCGCCGCCCGTGCCTTCGAGGCCTTCTTCACGACCAAGGACGTCGGCAAGGGCACCGGGCTCGGCCTCGACATCGCGCGGCGTATCGTCGTCGAGCGCCACTGCGGCACGATCACGATCGAGTCGAAGCCCGGCGACACCATGATCAGGGTCCGCCTGCCCCTGCGCCAGCCCTCCGCCAGCTGACGGCGCCCCGCGTGGGTGACGGACCCATCGAAGAAGCCGCCGCCGGGGAGAGGGATTTCGTGACCGGAGTGGAGATCTTCACCGACGGGGCCTGCAGCGGCAACCCCGGTCCGGGCGGCTGGGGTGCCGTGCTGCGCTACGGGGCACACGAGAAGACGCTGTACGGCGGGGAGGCCGCCGAGACCACGAACAACCGGATGGAGCTGCTCGCCGCCATCAGGGCGTTGGAGGCGCTCACCCGCCCCTCCACGGTGCGCCTGCACACCGACAGCCAGTACCTGCGCAACGGCGTCAGCGGATGGCTGCCGCGCTGGAAACGCAACGGGTGGCTGACCGCCGACAAGAAGCCGGTCAAGAACGCCGACCTCTGGCAGCAGCTGGACGTCCTGGCCGGCCGGCACACCATCGAATGGCTCTGGGTGAAAGGGCACGCGGGGCACCCCGACAACGAGCGCGCCGACCGGCTCGCGAACCGTGGGATGAAGGAGGCCCGAACGCCCACGAAGCGTTCCGGTGTTACCTCGGGTTGATCCACTCCGTCCAGATCGTGGCAGCGCGGCGGCAGGGCCGGGGGTGGGCGAAGGGGGCGGTGGGTCGGTGACTGGGCTGGAGCTGTTGGCGGAAAGGTTCGGTGAGCAACGGCCGTACCTGCGGTCGGTCGCGTACCGCCTGCTCGGCTCGTGGGACGACGCGGACGACGCGGTGCAGGAATGCTGGGTCCGGCTGAGCCGATCCGACGTCGGCGAGGTGCTGAACCTGCGGGCCTGGCTCACCACCGTCACCAGCCGGATCTGCCTGGACATGCTGCGGGCCCGGGCAAGCCGGCGGGAGCAGTCCCTCGATGGCGATGTGCCCCTGGACGTACACCTGCCCGATCCGGTCGTCGCCCCGGTCACGGGCGCCGACCCCGAACACGAGGCGCTGCTCGCCGACGCGGTCGGGCTCGCCCTGGACGTCGTCCTCGGGACGCTCAGCCCGCCCGAGCGGATCGTCTACGTCCTGCACGACCTGTTCGCGGTCCCGATGGCCGACATCGCCGTGATCCTCGGCCGGACACCGGCGGCCACGAAACAGCTCGCGAGCCGCGCCCGCCAACGGGTCCAGGGCAACGCCCTCGGTGGCGACCGCGCGCGGCAGCCGGCAACGGCGGCGGACCGGACCGCTGACCACGCGGTGGTCCAGGCGTTCTTCACGGCCGCACGGGCCGGTGACTTCGAGGGCCTGCTCGGCCTGCTGGCCCCGGAGGTCATCATGCGCGCCGACGGCGGCTCGGACCGGCCGTCCGTCACCGCGGTGGTGCGGGGTGCGGCAGCGGTGGCCCGCCGAGCGCTGATGTTCGCCCGGCCGGACGCAGCCGTCCACCCGGTGCTGGTCGACGGCGCAGCGGGCGTGGTCGTGACCGTCGCCGGGACGCCGTTGTCGGTCATGGGCTTCGCGGTACGTGCCGGTGTCATCGTCGCGATCGACGTGCTGGCCGACCCGGCCCGCCTCGAACGGCTGCGCCTACCGGACCTGCCCGTGACATAGGCGTTTCTGTGGGGCGGTGCGGTGCGGGGCGGTTCCGCGGAACCGCCCCGCACCGGCGACGACCACCTGATCTGGTCAGCTCCAGGTCGTGCCCGCGGGCTCCTTGATCGTGGTGTTGATCCGGTTGAAGAAGTTCGTCGTCGCGATCATCAGGATGATGGCGGCGAGCTGCTGCTCGTCGTAGTGCTTCGACACCTCGGCCCAGATCTCGTCGGTGACCTGACCGGGCCGGTCGCTCAGGCGGGTGACCGCCTCGGTGAGCACGAGTGCGGCCCGCTCGGCGTCGTCGAACAGCGGCGAGTCGTACCAGCCGGCCGTCGCGTGCAGCCGATCGTCGCTCTCCCCGGCCTTGCGGGCGTTCGTCACGCCCGCGTGCACGCAGGCCCCACAACCGTTGATCTGGCTCGCCCGCAGATGAACGAGCTCCATCGTCCTCGGGTCGACCCCGCCCGCGGCCATCGCCTTGTACAGGGCCTGTATCGCCTCCATGCCGTGCGGCAGCAGCAGCGCCGGGTTCTTCATCCGTGCCTGCATCGTCATCCTCTTTCACTCCTCGCCGAGATGTTCCTTCTCGCGGCTGACAGGGAGGAGACGGACGGGATCGCACGGAGGTAACACCGCGGCCGCGGGCTGGCCGACCGCGTCGGCTGGGCGGGCGCAGCGGCCCCGGTGGCTGAGCCGAGCCCGGGGCCGCGGCAGTCCGCCTCGCGTCAGGCGGCCTGGGCCTTCGTGCGGTCGCGCTCGAGGTAGAAGTTGGCGGCCTCGCGGATCTCGTCGGCGGTGGGGGAGGGCTCCCAGCCCAGCTCGCGCGTGGCCTTGCTGTGATCCAGCGGAGGCATGAAGTGCATGAGCCGCACGCTCACGCTGTTCATCACGGTGTCGCGCCGCAGCACCTTCTGCCCGAAGTCGCCGAGGCGGCCGATGACCTTCATCACCGGGATCGGGATCCCGATCCGCGGCGGCTTCACCCCGCCCGTCTCGGCGGCGATCGTCACCAGTTCCTTCCAGGTCATGTAGCTCTCGCTGATGATGTACCGTTCGCCGACCCGGCCCTTCTCCGCGGCGAGCAGGAACGCGCGGGCGGCGTCCCGGATGCCGACGACCTCCATCGACGCCTTGCCGAAGTAGATCGGCATCTTGCCGCGGGCGGCGTCGGCGACCAGCTGGCCGTGCGGTGAGGCGTGGTCGGGAGCCCCGTAGGTCGTCGAAACGTTCATCACGACCCCGGGCAGGTCACGCTCGCGGCAGTACTGAAGGACGAGGTCCTCGGCGTCGGCCCGGGCCTGGATGTACGGCCCGCCCAGGTGCTTCCAGGTGTTCGGGTCGTCCTCGTCGGCCGGGCCACCGTCGTCGGAGCGGCCGATCGTGCCGACGGTGCTGCAGAACACGAAGCGTCGCACCTTCGCCTCGACCGCGGCGTCGAGCGCGTGCCGCAGCCCCTCGACGTTCGTCGCGAACAGCGGTGCCGGGTCACGCAGCCAGGCCCGGGCGTCGACGATGCAGTAGTAGACGGTGTCGACCCCGCGCATCGCCTCCACCAACGCGGCGTCGTCGGTCAGCTCGCCGTGGACGCGCTCGACCTGCAGGTCGTCGAAGGCCACCGTCGAGCTGGTCCTGCGGATCCAGACCCGCACGTCGTCGCCGCGCTCCGCCAGCTGCCGCGTCACATGCGAACCGAGGAAACCGCTCGCACCCATCACCAGTTGCGTGTCGGCCACGAACCGACCTCCTTCTCACCCGAGCTGCCGATCTGCCGATGTGGCGGCCTACCGACCTGCGGACACCTGCGGCGGTCTCGTCGACGAGCCCGAGAACGTCGTGTTCAAGCGCGTTCATACACGTTGTCGGGATTGTCGCGCACCTGCTCGGTGCGCTGCCCGGCTGGCGCCCGGATGCGGGCCGCGACATCCGCACCGAGGGCGACGACCCTGGCAGACGCACCGCCGTGTCCGTCGACGGTGTCCGCGTGGCGGGTGCGGACACCGTATGCGGCTCAGTTCATGGTGGAGCCGCCGTTGAGGTTGATCGTCTGGCCGGTCAGCCACGAGGTCTCCTCGGCCGCGAGGAAGACGACGGCGGCACCGACGTCGGTGGGTGTGCCGAGGCGCCCTGTCGGGACCATGCCCGCCAGGGCCCGGGTGACATCGGGGTTCTCGGTCGAGTTGTCCATCATCCCGAGGGCCAGGGTGTTCGCGGTGATCCCCTCCTTCGCGACCTCCTGGGAAAGGTGCCGGACGAAGCCCTCGATGCCGCTCTTCCCCGCGCCGTACAGGGCGACGCCGATCGCCAGGCCCGTGCGCCCGGCTCCGGAGGAGATCTGGATGACGCGGCCCCAGTGTGCGCTGACCATGTCCTCGATCACCGCGTGGATGCAGTTCAGGGATCCGAAGATGTTGATGTCCACCGGGCCGCGCCACAGCGCGGGATCGAGCGCGCGGAACGGCCGGGCGACCATGTCGGAATGGATTCCGGCGTTGTTGACGAGGATGTCGACCGGGTGCCCGAACGCCTCGCCCGCGGCGGCGACGCCTGCTCGCACCGCGTCGGGATCCAGCACGTCGAAGGGGACCGCGACCGCCCTGCCGCCGGCGGCCTCGATCTCGTCTCGGACCGCTTCGGCGCGGTCGGCGACGAGATCGTTCACGGCGACCGCCGCCCCCTGTGCGGCCAGGGCCCGCGCCGCGCCCGCGCCCATGTTCTGGCCGGCTCCGGTCACGAGCGCCACGTGTCCATCGAGTTCGAACATTGCCAACTCCTCGTGTTCGGTGGTTGATGGTGCGTCGTCGGTGGCTGCCGCCCGGTCGGATCGCGGCCAGCCGTCGGCACCGGCTCAGGCCGGCGAGTGACTCAGGCCGGCAGGTGAGCCAGGCAGGTGGGCGGCTCAGGCCGGTGGGTGGCGCAGGCGGGCCCGGTTGATCTGGTGCGGCTGCCAGCCGTCGACCAGGGCGGAGCCGTCGAGGGTGCGGACCGGGCGGGCGAGTTCGACGAGCAGGGAGAGGCTGTAGGCGAGCCGGCCGGTGAGAGCGGGCGGTGGCGGGCAGCTGGCGAGGGCGAGGGCGGCCTCGGCCATGGTCTCGACCGGCTCGGTGACGTCGTCGGGATAGGGCCAGTCGTCGCGGACCTTCACGGCGCCGTCGGGGGAGAGCACGTTGACGGCGATGCCGTCGGCGACGGTTTCGGCGGCCAGTGCGGTGCTGAGCCGGTGCAGGGCGGCCTTGGACGAGCCGTACAGTGATCCGCGCATGTTCGGCGGGGTGTCGCGGTAGGGCGGTCCGACGGGGTGCTCGCCGGCGAACGAGCCGATGTTGATGATCCAGCCGGTGCCGCGGCCGCGCATGCCGGGCAGGGCCTGGCGGCAGAGGTCCCAGGGGGAGCGCAGGTTGACCTCGAGCACGTGGTCGATCGCCTGGTCGGTGACGTCGAGGAAGGGCGCGAAGCCGCCCGCCCCGGCGTTGTTGACCAGGATGTCGATCGGGCCGAGAGCTTCCTCCGCCCGGCGGACCAGGCCGGAGCGTCCGCCGTCCGGGCGGGACAGGTCCGCGGTGAGGGCGACCGCTTTCCCGCCGGCCGCCTCGACGGCGCGCAGAGTGTCGGCCAGCGAGCCGGGCCCGTCGCTGGCCTCCTCCCGGTCGGTGCGTGCGGTGATGGCGACCGCGGCGCCGGCGGCGGCGAACCGGRTGGCGATGGCCGCGCCGATACCCCGGCTGGCTCCGGTGACCAATGCGCGGCGACCAGCGAGATCGTCCATGTTGTGACTCCTTTCGACGGGTTCCGCGTCGCGGGCTCGCGTCAGGCGGCCGCCTGACGCCCACCGCCACGGTCCAGCCGAACCGCTGTGGCCGGTCCGGAGCGAGTGGCCAGCCACAGCGAGTGGCCAGCCACAGCGGCCGTGCGCGGCGGACCTCGGCGATCAGTCGCGGGCGAGGCGACCGGTCGTCCGCCTGAGGACCGCGCCGGACGGCCGAACTGTATGATTCATACCATGTGGAATCTGGATCAGCACCCGGATCTGCGCCGGGTCCGGCCGTCACCCTGGGCGGAGGCAGGCCTGCCGGCGATCCCCGCCCATGCGGCTCCGCGGAAGAACTCCGATGACGGTGCGTGACGGCGCGCTGGTCCTGGTGGACCTGGCCGACGACGGAGTCGCCCGGCTGACGCTGGATGACCCAGGCCGGCGCAACGCCCTCTCCCTCGAGATGAGCACCGCGCTGGCGAGCGCCGTCACGGGGGTGCTGGCAGCGGGCGCGCGGGCGATCGTCCTCACCGCCACGCCGCCGGTGTTCTGCTCCGGCGGCTCGCTGGACGACCTGCTCAAACCCGAGGTTCCGTTGCGCGAGATGTACGAGGGCTTCCTCCGTCTCGCCGCGGCGCCGGTTCCGACGATCGCCGCCGTGTGCGGCCCCGTCGTCGGCGCGGGCCTGAATCTGCCGATGGCCTGCGATGTCGTCCTGTGTTCGCCGTCAGCGGTCTTCGACCCACGCTTTCTTGACGTGGGCATTCATCCGGGTGGAGGTCACCTGTGGCGGCTGTCGAGGCTGGTGGGTGTCCAGGGTGCCGCGGCGCTCGTCCTGCTCGGTGACAGGCTGACCGGGGACGAAGCCGCCGCGCGCGGGCTTGCGTGGCGCTGCGTGCCGGAGGATGACCTGCTCGGCACGGCCCAGGCGCTCGCGCGGCGGGCGGCGGGGCGTGACGCCGAGCTGGTGGTTCGGACCAAGCAGTCACTGCGGGCCAGCGTCGCGTTGAGTGATGCGAAGGCGGCGATGGAGCTTGAGCTCGCCGCGCAGGAGTGGGCGGTGTCCCGGCCCGGATTCACCGAGCGGGTGGCCGCGATCCGAGACCGCATCCGCCGGGGCGCCGCGAGGTAGGGCGTTCGGAGGTCAGCCGAGTCGATCTGTGCGGTAGGTGAGGAGCGCGAGATGGCTGGATTCGTCACCCGCAAGCCCCCGAGCTTCAGCTCGGTCGACCAGGAACGACTGCACCGCAAGCAACGGTTGGCGGCGGCCTTCCGGGTGCTCGGCCGGTCCGGGTTCAACGAAGGCGTCGCCGGGCATGGCAGCGTCCGCGACCCGGAGCTGCCCGACCACTACTGGGTGAATGCCTACGGGCAGAGCTTCCGCCAGATCAAGGTGTCCGACCTGTGCCTGGTCGATGGCTCGGGCACGGTCGTGAGTGGCCCGAACAAGGAGCCCGGTGCCCGCAACCTGGTCGCCTTCGCCGCGCTGACCATTCACGGCGCCGTCCACGACGCCCGCCCCGACGTCGTCTCGGCCGTCCACACCCACGGCATGTACAGCCGGACGTGGGCCGCGCTCGGCCGCCCCCTGGACCCGATCTCCCAGGACGCCTGCGCCTTCTACCAGGACCAGGGCCTTCTCGACGACTACACCGGCGTGGTGCTCGAACAGGAGGAGGGCAGGAGGCTGGCCGCGGCGCTCGGCGACCACAAGGCCGTCCTGCTGCGCAACCACGGTGTCCTGACCGTCGGCCATTCCGTGGACGAGGCGTTCTGGTGGCACCTGAGCTACGAGCGGTGCGCCCAGTCGCAGCTGATGGCGGAGGCGGCCGCCACCGCGCCACATCTCGTCCCGCACGAGGCCGCGGCGCTCACCGCCTCCCAGGTGGGAAGCCACCGCTTCGGCTGGTTCTCCTTCCAGCCCCTCTACGACTGGATCGTCGCCGAGGAGCCCGACCTGCTGGAATGAGCGTGCCGAATCCGGTCGGCCTGCGTCGGCCGGTCGGCCGGTCGGCCGGTCGGTGGGACGGCCGTCCTCCGCGCGGCCGTAGCCTGGCCTGCATGACATTCCCGCGCCTTTCCAGCTCTGGTGGTGAGCTTCCTGCCCCGTGATCCCGGTTCCCGCGGCACACGGCGTTTCCGGACCGCCGCGAGGCGCAACGACGGGGAGGTCGTCGCCGACCACATTCGAACCATGATCGTGTGGGGTGAGCTTCGCAGCGGTGAGCGGCTCGTGCCCGAGGAGATCGCCGAAGAGCTCGGAATCAGCCGTATCCCGGTGCGGGAGGGAATCATCGCGCTGGAACGTGAGGGGTGGGTCGCCGTCGAGCCCCGGCGTGGTTCCTTCGTCCGCGGTATCGACCGCCGCACCGCCCATGATCACTACGTGCTCCTGGGTGCGGTCCACGGTTTCGTCGCGGTCCGAGCGACGCAGCGTGCGCAGGAGGCGGACGTCCGGATGCTCGCGGAGCATGCCCGCCAGATCCGGCGCGCCGGCTGCGTTCATGACACCACCGACGTCTATGACTCCTTCACCACCGTCCTGCGGGCGGCGGCCAGATCGGTGCGTGCCGATCGGCTGCTGCGGGTGCTGCCCGAGTACGCGTCCGCCGACACGTTCGACGACCGCGAGGAGGTGATGCGCATCCAGCGCCACGGCGTCCGCGCGGTCGTCGCGGGGGTCGAGGCCCGGAACACCGCCCAGGCGGCCGCCGCGGCCCGTGAGGTCCACCGCGAGCTGGGAGCCTGCGTCGAGCGGTTCCTCACCAGCCGCGGGATCTTCGCGCGGGAGCCGGGTGACACCGCGCCGCGCTCGCCGGTCCGTTGGCACGGTGCGTTCGGCCGCCGTAGCAGGGCCAGCCGCCTCGCGCCGGTCGACAGCGGTGCCGAGCGTGCGGTTCACCATGTCCGTGAGCAGATCATCCGGGGGGAGCTGGCTCCGCGTCAGCGGCTCGATCGGGAGTCGATCGCCGACGCGATCGGAGTGAGCCGGACGCCGATGCGGGAGGCCGTCGTCGCGCTGGAGCGCGAAGGGTGGATCACGGTCGAACCCCACCGGGGCGCCTTCGTGAACGCCTTCGACGCCGACTACGTCCGGGATCACTACGAGATCTTCGCGATCATCTTCGGTCTCGCGACGACGTTGACCTGTCAACGCGGCGGCGAGGCCGCCGTCGGGCGCCTGCTGACCTTCCAGCCGGCTCTTCGCGCGGCCTCGGATCCTGAATCCTTCGAGCGGGTGAACGCCGAGATCCTCGATCTGATCATCGAGGCGGCGGACAGCCCACCGCTGATCGGCGCGCTGCGCGCCATGCCGGAGATCGTCCCCGACTTCTTCAGGCAGGTGCCGGGCGCGATGCAGGCCCAGGCGCGGGGCTTCGACGAGGTCTGCGCGGCGCTGCGCGACGGCGACACGGATCAGGTCGAAACGGCGTGGTGGTCACTGATGAGCGGGGTGGCTGACCGCGTCGTCGACTTCCTCGACCGTCGGGACCCGGGGGCCACGCGCGTCAGCGCGGCAGGATGCCGGGGTTGAGGATTCCGGCCGGGACGAACGCTGCGCGGACACGGGCGAAGATCTCCCGTTCGGCGGCTTTCCGATCGGGGGTAGCCCACGAGCCCGCCTCGGCGCTGAGCACGACGCGGCCATGTGCCTCGACCGTGTCGGCCCGGCCCGGCCCGGCCACGGCCGTCGTCGTACCCCCTGCCAGCTGGGCGATGTGGGCCGGTGCCCGTCAGATCGGCGCGAAGAAGTGGGTGCCGTCGCGTTCCAGCTGGGCGATCAGGCCGAACTCCCAGTCGAGGTAGGCCTGCATGGCCTCGCGGGCGTTGTCGGTGCCCTCGTACGGCCGGCGGTACCGGTCGGTCGCCGGGGTGAGGAATCGTTGGCCGCCAGCCTCCAGCGTGGCTCCCGACGCCTGCCAGGCCCGTGTGCCGCCCGCCAGCGCGTACACCCGCCCGCTGCCCCCGTGACCGCCGCCGGGTCCACCGGCCGCGCTGTATCCGTCGGCCGCGCCGGGTCCGTCGGCGAGGTCGGCGACCGCCCACCGGGCGAGCTCCCCGGTGGGAGAGGTGATGACCAGGCGTGAATGCGGCGGGAGCGCCTGCCCGGCGGGCCCCAGCTGCGCGCGGATCGCGAACCAGGCCCCCGGCACATGCCCGCGGACGTACTCGCGACTCGGCCCGATGTCCACGACGACGGTCGCGGTGGCCGTCAACGGGGTCGGTCCCGCCAGCCAGGTCGCCAGCTCCGCCGGCTCGACCTCGTCGACGGCCGGCGCCGCGGGCCGCCGCGCGGCCGGCTGCCCCACCTCCGTGAGCGAGGGACCGGGCACCGTGAGGACGTAGGTCTCCCAGCCCATCTGCGCCAGCCACGACGCCGTCATGGCGGCGCGGACGCCGTCGTCGTCGGCGAGCACCAGGCGGGCGCCGCGCACCGGAGCGAAATGGTCCGTCTCCTGCACCAGCTGCCCGCCGGGCGCATGACGGAACCCGGGCAGGTGCCCCGCGACGTACTCGCCCTCGTCGCGGACGTCGAACCGATAGGTGGTGCGCGCCGGGTCGTCGAGGCCCGCCAGCTCGCCGAGCGTCAGCGGACGTACCCCCGCCCGCCGGGCGATCTCCCGCGCGCCGGCCCGGGCGGCCGCGTGGTGCTCCGCCGTCACCTCGGCCGGTGCGCGCCGGGTGGATCCATGGTCGAGCACGAGGCCGGCCAGCTCCCAGCCGATCGTCCCGTTCCGCAGCGCCACCACCGGGTTGGGAACGCCCGCGTTGATGATCGACTGCGTGCCGATGATGCTCCGGGTTCGGCCGGCGCAGTTCACGACGATCGGGGTGCGGGGGTCGGGTGCCAGCTCCCGGATGCGCAGCACGAGCTCACCGCCCGGCACACTCACCGAGGACGGAATGTTCATCGTCTGGTACTCGTCGTAGCGGCGTACGTCGACGACGACCGGCGGCGACTCCCGCAGCAGGCGTCGGACGTCCTGCGCCGACGACGAAGGCGTGTGCCTGACCGCCTCGACCAGCTCGCCGAACGCCTTGCTGGGCACGTTGACGTCCCGGAAGAGCTCGCCGCCGGCCGATCGCCAGCCGGCGAGCCCGCCGGCGAGCGCCCCGGCCTGCGAATAGCCGAGCGTTCTCAGCCGGGCGAGGGCCCGCGGTGCCAGGTCGATCCCGTCGTGTTCCCCGTAGACGACGACGGGCACCTCCAGCCGTGGCACCCGCTCCAGGACCTCCGCCTCCAGCCGGGAGAGCGGCAGGTTCGCCGCCCACAGCGGGTGCTCCTGCGCGAAGGCGTCCTCCTCCCGCAGGTCGAGCAGCGCGATCTCCTCCCGCGCCAGCAGCAGGCGCCGCACCTGCTCGGCGTCGAACACCCGGGTCACGGCTGGCCGGGCCGCGACGAGCCGCGGAAGATCGAGGGAACGGGGCGTGCCGGCCGCACGCCGTCGCGCAGGGCCGCCTGGGCGGCGCGGCGGTCCTCGCCGGTGAGCCGGTCGATGTACAGCCTGCCGTGCAGATGGTCGGTCTCGTGCTGGAAGCACCGGGCGAGATATCCGCTGGCCTGGTAGATGACTGCCGCGCCGGTTGCGTCCACCCCGCGCACGGTCGCGGTGGCGGCCCGGGTCGTCGGGTAGGCATGGCCGGGCACGGAAAGGCAGCCCTCGTCGTCGTGCTGCTCGCCCGGGCCGGTCTCCAGGACCGGGTTCACGACGACGAGCGGCCGGCGGGGGACGGCGACGTCCCGGGGGTCGTACTCGGTGTCGAAGACGAACACCTGCAGGCTGACGCCCACCTGGGGTGCGGCCAGACCGACCCCGGGCGCGGCGTACATCGTCTCGATCATGTTGTCGACCAGGCGCCGCAGAGCTGCGTCGAAGACGGTGACCGGCTCGGCCGGCGTGCGCAGGACCGGGTCGCCGAGGGTACGGATGGGCAACAGTGCCATACCTCAACTGTTACACCCGCCGCTGCCCCCGGCCGGCGGACGGCCTCCACCCTCTGCCGCCGGCATGCGGGCTGCGGGCAGGCGGGTGATAGTGGATGGAAGGCCCGCCCCAGCCGGACCGCGACGAACCAGTGCGGGTCCCGGAAGGAACCCGTGCGCGTGGTGCCTGTCGACATCCCGGGAGTCAGCCTGGGGACGGAACTGGGCCTGGGAGCCTCCGCCGTGGTGTACCGAGCCGAGCGGCAGGGCCGGTGCTACGCGGTGAAGGTGTCCCGGGGTGTCCCGCCGCCCGAGGTGATTCGTTCTTTTCAGCGGGAGGCGACCGTTCTGGCGTGCCTGCGGCATCCCAACATCGCCCGGGTGTTCGCCGCCGGGGAAGCTGACGGACGGCCGTACCTGGTGCTCGAGCTCGTCGAGGGTCAGTCGTTGGCCGACCGGCTCGCCGCCGGCCCCGCCGGCTCAGCCGGCTCCAGCCCGGGCCGTGGGCTGGCCGGCACCGGGCTCAGCCCGCTCACGGTGCCCGCCACCCTGCGCATCGGCCAGGACGTCGCGGGGGCTCTCGCGGCCGCCCACCGGCTCGGCCTGGTGCACCAGGACGTCAAACCGGCCAACATCATGATCGGGTCGGGTGGCCGGGTGATCCTGGTGGACTTCGGGCTGCTGGGCCGCACCGGTGGCGTCGTGCGCGATGAGGCGGTCGGCACCGTCCTCTACAGCGCACCCGAGCAGCTCGGCATGCTGAACCGCCCGGTGGACGCACGTTCGGATCTGTACTCCCTCGGCGTCGTGCTCCACACCTGTCTCACCGGGCGGCCGCCGTTCGAGGCCGACGACGTCGCCGAGCTGATGCGGCTGCACGCGGTCGCGCCGCCCACGGATCCGAGCCGGGTCCGCGCCGACATCCCGCCAGCTCTCGCGGAGGTTGTCGCCACCCTCCTGGCGAAGGATCCGGACGACCGCTTCCAGTCCGCGGACGACCTGGCCGTGGCGCTGGCCGCGGTGGCCGGGCCGCGTGCGCCGGCGGTCGCCGCGCGGGCCGGTCCCTGGCGGCCGTCCGACCAGCCGGTGGGACGAGAGGCGCCGCTGGCGCGGCTGCGGGAGGCCTGGGACCTCACCCGCCGCGGGGCTGGCGAGCGGACGGTCGTGGGCATCGCCGGCGACATGGGCGTGGGCAAGACCCATCTGGTGCGGACGTTCGTCCGCCAGGCGCGCTCGGTGGCGGGCGCGGTCCTGATGGAGGCGAAATGCGCCGAACGGGTCGACGCGCCCTTCGTCACCTTCCACGCCCTGGTGGAGAGCTGGCTGCACGCCCCGGCCGCCCCGCCCGCCGCGGGCGAGACCCCGTCCGCGGCCGCCGGCGCGGGCCGGCGCTCCCAGCTGCGGGCGGCCGCTGGTGCTGACGCTCCCGTCCTCGCCGGCCTGCATCCGGCGCTGGGCGCTCCCGGGCCTCCCCGGGAGGATCAGCCCGGCCCGGCGACCGGTCTCCACCGGCCGGCGTCGGTCACGGCGGGGGACCTGGGCGTCCAGCTCCGGCTGGCCGTCGTGCGGTTCGTCCGGGAGCTGGCCCGGCGCAGCGGCGGCCTGCTGCTGTGGGTGGACGACACCCAGTGGCTCGGGGCCGCGGACCGCCAGCTGCTGGAGGAGGTCGCGAACGACCCGGAGCCGGCGCCGCTGCTCGTCATCGCGACGTCCCGCCGTGCCGACCGGCTGCTGCCGGCGGGCAGATCACGACGGGTCGATCTCCGGCTGGGGCCGCTGGGTGCGCCCGAGGTCGCCGAACTGATCCGTGGCTGTCTCGGCGACGTCGCCGACGAGCGCTTCGTCCGGGATGTGGCGATCCGTTCGGGCGGCTGCCCGCTGGCCGTCTTCGAACTGGTCCGGGCCGTGATCGACGCCGGTCTGATCCGGCCGTCCTGGGACGGTTTCGACGTCGATCGGGACGGGCTCGACTCACTCGCCCTGCCTGACGAGGTGCTGGGCCTGATCCGGCGGCGGGTCGGTGCGCTGGACCGCTCGTCGCTGCCGGTGCTGTGCACCGCGGCYGCGATCGGTCACCAGTTCGACCGTGCGCTGCTCGCCGTGGCGGCCGGTGTGACGCCGGAACACGCGCGGCTGGCCCTCGCCGAGGCGGAGTTCCACCAGCTCGTCACGCCGGTGTCGGACGGCTGCGCGCCCGATCGCTGGTCGTTCGTACATGACTGTGTGCGCGAGGCGCTGCTGTCGACCATCAGCGCCGCCGGTCTCCGCGCGCGGCACGCGGCGATCGCGGACGCGATGGAGTCCTCCGGCGCCGTGCACGGCCCCGACCTGTTCGCCCTCGCTCGGCACGCGGTCAGCGGCGGACTGCCCGCGCCCCGGCTGTACCGCCTCACCCGGGCGGCGGCCGAGGCCGCGGTCGCCGGGCGCGCACCGGTCGAGGCGGAGCGCCTGTTCCGTGCGGCCGCCCAGGCCGCCGCGCGGGCCGACATCGGCCTGGACGCGGCTTTCGAGACGGGCTTCGGCCTGGCCTGTTCCCGCATCGTCCAGCCGCACCGGGCCCGCGCCCATTTCGCCCGAGCCCTGGAGCTGGAGAACGATCCGCTGGCCCGGGCCGCACTGCGCGCGGAGGCGGCCGGCATCGAGCACGGGATGCGCAACTACAGCGCCGCCGCCGATCATGTCCGCCGCGGCCTCGCCGAGGCCGGCCGGCCCATCCCCGGCCCCGTCCTGGTCGGTCCGGTCGCATTCGGCCGGATGCTGTGCGCGCTGGCGATGCGCTGGCCGGCGACGGGTTTCGGGACGGCCACCGGAGCGGCCCGGCGGCGTTACGAGACCGAGCTGCGCCTGCACGAGATCGGCGGGGTCAACGCGCTGTTCCTGTTCGACATCCCGACCTTCCTGTGGCATGTGGGCGGGCTCTATGTGATGAAGCGGGTCGGGTTCGGCGAGCTGTTCATCCGCGGCAACATCATCATCAACTGCGCGGCGGCGGAGCTGGGCTGCGGGCGGACGACCCGCCGCGCGATCAGGACGTTCCGGGCGCTGGCCGAGCAGACCGGCAACCCGGCCCTGGTCGCCGAGGCCGATCTCTACTCGTGCTTCGCGCTCCAGTTCCTCGGCGAGACCACCACCGTCAGCGACCAGCTCGAGGCGACACTGCGCCGGGCGGCCCGCTGGGTCGACGCCTCCCTGTACGACGACGCGGTGACGGCGCTGGCGATGAACTACTCCTACCGGGGCCTGTGGCGCGAAGGCCTCGCCTGCCTGCAGCCGAACGCCTACGGCATCGACTACGTGTTCAACGACATCCGGATCATGCGATCCCGGATGGCGCGCTCGCTCGGCGGTGCCGGCGAGAACCTCGAACCGGTGCTCGCCGCCGTGCCACCCGTACAGGAGGAGGCGGTGCGCGCCTTCATCGTCGACCACAACCTGATCGAGACCGACCTCGAGGAGGCCGGCCTGGACTCGCGCGCCGTCGGCGCGACCTTCGACCGGCTGGTCGCCTCCGCCCAGGCCAAGGGCCGCTCGCCGTGGCGCAGCGTCAAGTTCCACCGGCACTACTGGCTGGTCAGGGCGCGGGGCCGCCTCGAGCAGGCCCGGGCCGCCACGGGCAGCGAACGGGCCGACCGGGCGCGCGTCGCCCGCCGCTGCCTGCGGGAGGCGTTGCCGGCGGCGGCGCTGCCCCTGTTCCGCGCCGACCTGCTCGTCCTCAAGGCCATCGCGGAGCAGGTCGCGGGCCGGCCGCGCCGCGCCCTGCACTGGCTCGCCGCGGCCCAGCACCTCTCGACCCGGCTGGACGCCCCCCGCATCACCTTCGACGTGTACGTGGAACGGGCCCGCTGCCTGCGCTCCCTGGGCCGGGAGGGCCAGGCCCGTGAGGAGGCGGAGTTGGCGCTCACCCTGGCCCGCGGCCGTGGCTGGACCGCCCGCGGACGAGACGTCCGCCGCGAGTTCGGTCTCACCGAAAAGGTGACCAGCCTGGCCAGGGGGCAGGGGACGGTCGGCCTGACCCGGGACCGCCGCCGCCTCGACGCACTGTTGCGGGTAAGCGCCGCCACGACCGGTGCCCTCGACCCCGACGCGGTCGCCGACATCGTTCTCACCGAGATCATCGACATCCTCGGTGCCGACCGGGCCCTGCTCCTGTTCCCCGAGAACACGATGTCCAACGGTCCCGGGAGCGTCACCAGCCCCGGGAGCGTGACCGGCCCTGGCGCCGGTGACGGCCCGCTCGTCCTGCATGCCGGCCGCACCGCCAGGGACGCCGCGGCGACGGAGCCGCCATCCGCGGCCAACTCATCCATGGCTGAGTCGTCCACGGCCGAGTCGTCGACGGACCTTTCGTCCTACGCCCGCAGCATCGTCGCCAGGGTTCACACGGACGGACGTCCCCTGGTCGTCACCGGCACCGCGCAGGGCGCGGCACTGGGCTCCGAAAGCGCCGTCCAGCAGGGGCTGCGCAGCATTCTGGCCGCACCGGTCCCGATCGAGGGCGGCGCCCCGGGCGTGATCTACGTGGACAGCCAGGTCGCCAAGGGCCTGTTCACCGAGGACGACGTCGACGTCCTCGTCACGCTCGCCAAGCAGGTCGGGGTCGCGCTGCGGACCGCGGAGGCCGCGCGCCTGCAGACCCGGCTCGCCACCGAGCGCCGCCAGCGCGAGCTCGCCGAGGTGCTGCGGGACGTCGCCGAGCAGGCCGGGTCCACCCTGCGCTCAAGCGACGTCCTGCGCAGGGTGCTGGCCGCGGCGCGACCGGTGCTGCCGTACGACGACGTGTGGGTCCTCGACCAGGGCGCCGGGTCGGCGATCCGGGTCACCGAGGTCCACGGGGAGGTCGACCCGCGCGCGGTCGGGTCGAGCGTCGAGCACGCGGGTGACGTGCTCGGACCCGCCTTCGCCGGCGCCACGGTCGGGGGAAGCCCGGCCGCGCGGCCCATCCGCCTCCCGGGGGTGCCGGAGCCGCTGCGGAACTGGCTGGCGCTGCCTGCCACCGCGCTGCGCCCCGTACCCGCTGTCGTCGTGCTCGCCACCCACCACGGCGTGACCGGTGGGGTGGACGGGTCGGGCGGGCTGGGAGGTGCGGGCACCGCGGGCGGCCCGGGCGGCGAGGGCGGGGCGGGCCCGCAGGCGGAGGTGGCGCGGATGGTCCTGAACACCGCGGCGACCGCCTACGACAACGCGCGTCTGTACGAGGAGGCCCGGCACTCGGCCGCGACCGACCCCCTCACCGGCCTGCCCAACCGGCGCCACTTCGTCGAACAGGCGACCGTCGAAGCGGACGCACGGCTGCCCGCCGACCGGCCGACCTCCGCCGCCATGATCGACGTCGATCGTTTCAAGCAGGTCAACGACCTGCACGGACACGCGGTCGGCGACGAGGTGCTCGTCGAGATCGCCCGCCGGATCGAACGGTGCCTGCGCCGGGGGGACCTCGCCGGGCGGCTCGGCGGGGAGGAGTTCGCCGTCCTCGTCACCGGTGGCCCCGACGTGGCACACGCCCTGGGGGAGCGCGTCCGCCTCGCCGTCTGTGACCGGCCCGTGCAGACATCCGCCGGCCCGCTGCACGTCACGGTCAGCGTGGGCACCGCGACCGTCGACCCGGACGAGCCCGCGCTGGCCGCGGTGCTCGCGCACGCCGACCAGTCGCTGTACGCCGCCAAGAGCGCCGGCCGCAACCGGACGGTCACCGCCCGCCGCTGATCCACGCGGCCTTGTCGCATGTACCCGTACAGCGAGGTGGCCTCTCTGCGGGAAATTGCGAACAATGTAGTTGTCCGTGTTCCCTTCCCGTAGGGTTCCTGGTGGTGAGAGTGACCGCGTTGAACGACACGGGCCAGACCAGCCAGATCCTGACGGTCTCGACGGGATCGGGGAAGCTTCAGGGAGTGTGGATGGGGAACTACCCGATGCGGGCAGGGGAGGAGGTCGACGTCGAACTCGAAATTCGGCGCCCCCGGTACTGGTCGGATCTCGTCCTGGAGGGGAGGCGGCGGAAGACGTTCGATGGTGCAGAAAACCTTGTTCGCGGGCGTATCGCCGAGGTCTTCGCGGATGGAACGGTAGTACTCGGATTGGGACTTCCATCGTTCTGCTGGAGATGATCGACGATCCGCCCAGGGAGGCGGTTGGCACCTCCGTTCTCCTCCGCGCAGACGATCTGGAGTTCTATCCGACCGGGATATGAACCTCCTGCCACGACGGACGGGCCGCACGAGACGCCGACGTCGCCGGCAGGCATGAACTGCACCGGGTACGGCGGAGACCGGGGCGTTCGCCGGGTACTCGGTTTTCCTCGGCCAACTATCACGTTCCGCTGGCGCCGAACCTGTGAGGTGGGTCTTGGATGACGATCGAAGGGAGGCTCGGATCATCTCTGGTCCTCACGTTGGCCAGCGCATGATCGCCGCTCTCGACCCGAAGGACTCGGTGATAGCAGTGTTTTTTGCAGAAATGAACGGCGATCTGGATTTTGTGGCGGACTACTGGTTCGAGACGTTCCGCGACCTGGAGGAAGCGATCGCCGAAAAGGGCTGGTTGGTCGAGTGGCTGCCGTAGGGCCGCGGAACTCGGTGGGAATCCTGAATCCAGATCGCCGCCATGCCAACCGGAGTCCCGGGAATTCTGCTGACGCCTGGGCGTCGGGTCAGGCCTGGGTTTTCTGATGGGGCAGTACAGCGGGAGACGGACACGCGACCGTCGGTCTCATGGGGGCGGGCTGGGCACCCGAAGATCAGGGACCGGGACTGAACGGTCACCGCTGGCCTCTGGCTCGTCGTGAACCGGCGGGGAGGCTCCAGGTCAGATCGATCGACTCGTCCGGGCCCAGTGCCTGCCAGACAGCTCGCAGAACGTTCAGCCGGGCGACGGCTCGCACCGGCACGTCCGGTGGGAAGGACGGGGTGTCCGTGCGGTAGATCTGCCAGGCCGAGGCGATGTCCGCCGCGCTTGGCGGGGCATCTCGCTCGACCGCGTCGTGCACCGCACCGGCGACGATCTCCGCGAGCCGGATCTCATGTTGGTTGGCCCGCATCAGCTCGCGGGAACGCTGGCGGCTGTCATGGCGGAGCCGGCCGTCGACGACGGTCATGCTGCCGAACATCGCGCCGGCGGCGATGCTGCCCCAGACACCCCGGCTCAGCCTGAACTCCTGCTCGGCCACGAAATGCGCCAGGTCGTGGGGCACGCTGAAGGTCCGGTCATAGGAGTGCATCCGCAGCGACACTCCATCCAAGCGTTCGATGACGGCGACGGACCCGCCGTCGCCACCCTTCGGGCCGTCGACCCGGCGGAAACTCACACGCATCGTGTCAGCCTGAAGCCCAGCCGGCGGCCTGGCGAACCGTTTTCTCGCTGCGCCGCCCCGGCGCCGGACTGGACGGGGTGGTTCTGTCTTGGCTTGAGAGCAAGAAGTGAGGATTTCGGCTGCTGCGGAGCCCTTGGCGGGATCCCGAATTTCGGGCAACCGTTGCTGCCGGGCAAGAGTTGAGGATCCCGGTCGTCAGGACGACGAAAATGCCATGATCTTCGAGTGGCGGCGGGTCCAGTCGCGCCCCTGATCATCGAGACTGACGATCGTTGAGGTGATCCTGCCATATCGAACTCGCGCACCAGGTGCGAAAATGCAGGAGTGACAGCGGCATGGGTGCCAGGCGACTCCGCGAGCACCTTTGACGCTCGGAAGGTGTTCGACCGGGATTACCTCCACTTCTACGCCCCGCGGCTTACGGACCGGCGCAGCGACGCCGAGGCGCAGCTGATCTGGGAACTGCTCGGACTCGAACCCGGGATGGAAACACTCGATCTTGCCTGTGGGCAGGGGCGGATCGCCAATCGCCTGGCGGCTCGCGGGTGCCGGGTCACCGGCCTGGATACTGTGCCGCTGTTCCTCGAAGATGCACGCCGGGACGCCGTCGCGCGAGATGTCGCGGTCGACTACGTCGAGGGTGACATGCGTATGCTGCCCTGGGTGGAACGTTTCGATCGGGTGATCAGCTGGTCCACCTCGTTCGGCTACTTCGATGACACCGCCAACCGGCAGGTTCTCACTCAGGCCGCCAGGGCGCTCAAAACAGGCGGACTGATCGTCTTCGACCTCAACAACCGCGACTGGCTGGTCCGTGAGTTCCAACCGACCATCGTCGTCGAACGAGACGGCGACATGCTCATCGATCGCAACCGGCTCGAACCTCTGACCGGCAGAGTCGTGACCGAACGCATCGTGGTGCGCGAGGGAAGGATCCGCCGCCTCTCGTTCTTCGTCCGGCTCTTCACCTTCACCGAACTGCGCGACTGGCTGCTGGCCGCCGGATTCACCGACGTGGACGGATATGGGAACGACGGTGCACCCCTCTCCTCCGCATGCTCACGCCTCCTTGCCGTCGCGCGTCGCTGATCGCTGGGCACCTTCGACGCGACGGTGGGCTCCGTCCGTGGGCGGGCGATGTCGATCTTCCCGGTGCGGAATGTCGGGCGCGGGACCAGAGGTTGCCGTGAGTATGACGACCCTCGGACTGATCGGTAGCGGAAACATCGGCGGAACGTTGGCGAAACTTGCCATCTCGGCCGGGTATGACGTCGTTCTGAGCAATTCGCGCGGCCCGGAGACCCTGGCCGGCCTGGTGGCCGAACTCGGGCCGCGGGCCCGGGCGGCGACGTCCGCCGAGGCAGGCGCCGCCGGCGACCTGGTGGTGGTGACGGTGCCGCTGCGGGCCTACCTCGACGTCCCGGTCGAGCCGCTCGCCGGCAAGGTGGTCATCGACACCAACAACTACTATCCGGAGCGCGATGGCGTCATCCCTGTTCTCGAGGACGAGTCGACCACGACCAGCGAGCTGCTCCAGGCCCACCTGCCCACCTCGAAGGTGGTCAAGGCGTTCAACAACATCTACTTCAGGCATCTGCTGGAGCTCGCCCGGCCCACCGGCGCTCCGGACCGCGCGGCGCTGGCGATCGTCGGCGACGACCCGGCGGCGAAGGCGACGGTCACCGCGTTCCTCGACGCGATCGGCTACGACACGGTGGACGCGGGCCCTCTCGCCGAGGGCTGGCGCTACCAGCGTGACACCGCGGCCTACGGTCCTCTGTACGCCCCCAACGGCTTCGAGGCGAAGCCCGTGCCGGCCAACGCCGCCGCAGTCCGGGCCGCGCTCGCCGACGCCCGCCGGTACGCGGACCTCGCCAGCGGGTGAGCTCGCCGCCAGGCGCACCCTGAGGTGAACGTCTGGAGCCCGACAGGCCACCATGGCGGCATGCGAGTCATGGCGTTGCCCCGGCACCCCGGTTCCGGGAGCGTGTGATGTCGTCCGAGTTCCCGTCAGCAGGGCTGCCGCCGATCGGTCGTGCCATCGGGCGGGAGGTGACCGCGGCCTGCACGGCCGTCGTCGCGCAGGACCCGGACGCGCTGCACGCGGCCTGCGGCCGGCTGCGGGCGCTCGACGAGCCGCAGGTCCGGGACGTCCTGCACGGGCTGACGCTGGGGCTGATCGAGCAGGTGTTCCCCGACGGTCTCGACGCGGCCGACCTGCGCGCGCTGCTGGGCGATGTCCTGCGCCCAGCAGCGGCGTGGCTGCCGGGCCTGGCGGTCTACCCGGTCGCCGTCGTCGTCACCGGCGTGCTTTCGGTGCACGAGCCGGACGCTCCACCCATCGACGCCGAGGTGCTCCTCACGGCCTGTGCGGTGGTGGTCAGCCACCTGCTCGAACGGCTCGGCGCCCCACTCGACGCCGAGCTGGCCCGCGTCTTCGACGAGCTCCGCCAGGCGCAGACGATGGAGATGCCGTGACTCGGAGGGCACACCTCGGCCGGCGGCGCGGGCGGCGGGCGGGCGAGGTCCGCTGAGCGTCGGCCCGCTCGCGCGCTCGCGCGCTATGTCGGATCCGTGCGCCATTTCCGCGTGGCGGTCCGCAGCGGACGGACCAGGTGTTGCAGGCATGGGTGACATCAGTGTCTGAAACTAGAATCCTCCACATCAACGAGATGAGCCGGGGAGTCGTGCGGGCCCGGGTAATGGCCCCATGGCCCCGCGCTGTGCGCCTACCGCCCTCGACAGCGCTCTCCAGGCGCGACGTGACGACACAGGTCAAGGGCTGACCTGGGACCCGTCCCGTCCGGCCTGAACAGCGCTTTCGCGGCCCCCAGCGGCGCCTTTCGTCCATCGGACGGTCCTGTGTCGGCAAGCTTGCCGGGCCCCGGCGAGCATCGCCGTCGCGGCGGATAAAGAGCTCTTGGTGCCTCTTCCGGAAACCGGGCATCCAGACCTTGACGCCCTTCGCCGAGGAAGGGTGTCAACACCCCTCGGGCGCGAGAAACAATCGGCCCCTTAGTCGTCAGGACGCGACAGACGCGCCCGCACCAAAAGCTGACCAGAACCGTCAGAAATCGCGAAAGTCGACTGCGTGAAGTGACGGCGTGGCTGGGCGGGGCGGTGTTGCAGAGCGGCGTCGAGAGGCGGACGTGCCGAGCAGCGGGACCAGCAGTGCGGGCTGGTCGGTATGGGGGCGCTCGGCGTGGGAACTGGTCACCGCCCCGATGCTGTGCCTGTGCCTGTGCCTGTGTCGGGGCTGGCTAGCGCCCGTGGCCCCGGTCAGGTGGTCGCCGGGCCGCGGCTCGGTTCATGCCGGGGCGGTCGCACCGGGTCGTCCTGGGGAGCGAGCTCGTCCTGGAGGACGTCGCCGAGGGAGCGCAGCAGCTCCAGGGTGCGGTGCGCCTCGGCCTCGTCGACCAGGCTGATGGCGAAGCCGACGTGCACGATGACGTACGCGCCGATCGCCGCGTCGTCGGCGACGTAGGCCAGGCAGACCTCGCGGGTGATCCCGCCGAAGTCGACGGTGCCCATGAGCAGGCCGGCGACGTCGGTCGTCGCGACGATGCGGCCAGGTATCCCGAGGCACACGGCGCCGTGGTCCCCTTCCGGTGCTAGGCCGGATGCCGGTACGAACCGGGATTCCGGGTGAGGGGTTCGGCGGATTTCGAGGCAGCGGCGCTGGTCTGCCGTCCTGCAGTGCATTTTCCGGACCGTTTTCGGCACCGGCAAGGGACGTCTGGCCCGCCCATTCGGCTCTGATGGACTCCCGCGCCCACCCGCTTCGGTTCCTGCGCCGTTGCGTAGCGCTCACTAACGTCCACTCGAGGAGTTTGTGGACGTACCCGGGGCGGGAGGCACCCGAATTGACGAGCGAATCCGGCCGGCCGTTGTCCGCGCGGCTCGCGGGCGCTGGGGTCGACCGACGGTCGTTCCTGAAGTTCTGCGCCGGTATCACCGCGACGCTCGCGTTGCCGGCCCAGCTGGCTCCCCGGGTCGCCTACGCGTTGGACCAGGCCGACCCGCTTCCGGTGATCTGGCTGGAGTTCCAGGACTGCGCCGGTGACACCGAGGCTTTCCTGCGCTCACGTAACCCCACGGTGGGTGATCTCATCCTCGGCATGATTTCGCTGGACTACCACGAAACGGTGATGTCCGCCGCCGGTGAGGCCGCGGAGAAGGCCCGCGACGACACGGTGGCACGCGGCGGCCATCTGGTCGTCGTCGAGGGATCCATCCCGCTGGGAATTCCCGGTTCGTGCACCGTGGGTGGCCAGTCGGCGGAGAACATCCTGCGGGACGCGGTCCGCGGCGCGGCCGGCATCATCAACGTCGGTACCTGCGCGGCCTTCGGTGGGATCCCGGCTGCCGGGCCCAACCCGACCGGTGCGGTGCGGGTCGAGGACGTCGTCGGCGGCGTGCCGGTGGTGAACCTCACCGGCTGCCCCGTCAACGCGGACAACCTGACCGCCACCATCGTGCATTACCTGACCTTCGGCGAGTTCCCCGAGCTCGATGGTTTCAGCCGGCCTCGGTTCGCATACGGGGAGCGTATCCACGACACCTGCCAGCGGCGCGGCCATTTCGATGCCGGYCAGTTCGCCGAGAAGTGGGGCGACGAGGGCCACCGTAACGGCTGGTGCCTGTACCGGCTGGGCTGTAAGGGCCCGAGTACCTTCCACAACTGCCCGAGCGTCCGGTTCAATGGCGGGACGTCCTGGCCGGTGGCGGCCGGGCACGGGTGTGTGGGGTGTTCGGAGCCGGGTTTCTGGGACACCATGTCCCCGTTCTACGACCGGCTGCCGCATGTGGCGACGTCCGGTTTCGACCTCACCGCCGACCAGATCGGTATCGGTGTACTGGCGGCGACGGCGACGGGCTTCGCCTCGCACGGCGTCGGAAAGGTAGTCCAGCACAAGGTGGCCGCGCGCCGGGAGAAACGGGCCGCGGCGGAGCTCGCCGAAAGAGCTGACAGCGAAGAAGCCGAAAACGGGAATGCAAGCGCGGGTGCCGGTGGCGAAGAGACGGGCGAAACGAGATGAGTCGGCTTGTCATCGACCCGGTGACCCGGGTGGAGGGCCACCTGCGGGTCGAGGTGCAGGTGGACGGAGGCCAGGTCACCGAGGCGTACGCGTCCTCGACGATGTGGCGGGGGATCGAGACGATCCTGACCGGGCGCGACCCGCGCGACGCCTGGCTGTTCGCGCAGCGGATCTGCGGGGTGTGCACCACGGTGCACGCGCTGGCGTCGGTGCGGGCGGTGGAGGACGCCGTCGGCGCTGTTCCGCCGCGCAACGCCCGGCTACTGCGGGACATCATCGCCGCGTCACTGTCCGTCCATGACCACGTGGTGCACTTCTACCACCTGCAGGCACTGGACTGGGTCGACCCGACCTCGGCGCTGAAGGCCGACCCGGCGGCCGCCGCGGCACTCGCGCAGTCGATCTCCAACTACCCGCGCTCGACCGCGGGCCTGTTCGCCGCCGTGCAGACCCGGCTCAGGGCGTTCCTGGCGAGCGGGAAGATCGGCCCGTTCACCAACGGCTACTGGGGGCACCCGGCCTACCGGCTCAGCCCCGAGCTGAACCTGATCGCGTTCAGCCACTACCTCGACGCGCTCGACTTCCAGCGTGACTACGTCCGGGTGCACGCCCTGCTCGGCGGGAAGAACCCGCACCCGCAGACCTACGTGGTCGGCGGCATGGCGTCCCCCATCGACCTGAACAGCCAGGACGCGATCAACGACAACACGCTGCAGGAGATCACCCAGATCCTGCAGCGCGGCGTCGACTTCGTCGAGCAGGTCTTCCTGCCCGACCTGGAGGCGATCGCCGCCGCCTACCCCGAGTGGACGACCTACGGCCGGGGGCTGGGCTCCTACATGGTGTTCGGCGACTACTCGCCGTCCCCGCCGCGCATCGCCCGGCCGCCCCGGGACGGGCTGTTCCCCGGCGGGGTCATCCGCGACGGGAACCTCGCCGCGGTGGAGCCGTTCGACCCCTCGGGCATCGCCGAGTCGGTCGCCCACTCGTGGTTCCGCTACGAGAAGTCCGACGCCGCCGGGCTGCCCCCGTGGCTGGGGGAGACCGAGCCGCACTACACCGGCCCGGAGCCGCCGTTCGAGGAACTGGACGTCGCCGGGAAGTACACCTGGCTGAAGGCGCCGCGCTACCAGGGCATCGCCGTCGAGGTAGGCCCGCTGGCCCGGCTGCTCGTCGGCTACGGCACCGGGGACGCCCGGCTGCGCCCGATCGTCCAGGGGGCGCTGGACCGGTTGCACCTGCCGCCGGAGGCGCTGATGTCGACCCTCGGCCGGGTGCTGGCCCGAGGCCTGGAGACCCAGCTGATGGCTCGGCACGCCCTCGATCTCGTCGCCGAGCTGCGGGACAACGTGGGCGGCGGCGACCTGGCAATCGCCGACACCGGCCGGTGGCGCCCGACGTCCTGGCCGGACGGCACGCTGCGCGGCGTCGGCTTCCACGAGGCTCCCCGGGGCGCGCTGTCGCACTGGGTCGTCATCGAGAACGACCGCATCCGCAATTACCAGGCGGTGGTGCCGACCACCTGGAACGCCAGCCCCCGCGACGCCGCCGGCAACCCCGGCGCGTACGAGGCCGCCCTGGTCGGCACCCCCGTCGCCGACCCGCACCGGCCGCTGGAGGTGCTGCGGACCCTGCACTCGTTCGACCCGTGCATGGCCTGCGCCGCACATCTCTACGACATCGACGGCCGCGACATCATCGAGGTGCGGGTCCAGTGACCGCCCCCGCCCCCACCGGCGCCGGGGCGAAGAAGGACGTCGGGAGCAGGAAGGCCGTCGAGAACGGCAAGGACGGYCACGGCCACGGCCACGGCGACGGCGACGGCCACGGCGACGTCGCAGGCGCGGACAGGGGCGGGGCGCCGGAGTTCGTCCGGGTGCGGGTCTGGGACCTGCCCGTCCGGCTGATCCACTGGCTGCTCGTGCTGGACCTCGTCGTCCTGTCCGCCACCGGTTTCCTCATCGGGACCCCGGCCATCGACCCGGGCGGCCACACCTACTGGATGTCGTGGACGAGGAACATCCACAAGGTCACCGCGTACCTCTTCATCGCGCTGATCCTGGGCCGCGTCATCTGGCATCTGCGCTCGCCGAACCCCTGGTCGCGCTGGACGGAGTGGATACCCGCCAGCCGGGAACGGATCGGCCAGATCGTGCCGTCGGTGCGGTTCTACACGTTCCTCACCCGCGAGGCGCCTCCGGTCGTCGGCCACAACCCGCTCGCCGGCCTCACGTACTGCGTGCTTTACACGATGTTCGGCGTCGAGATCGTCACCGGCCTGGTGCTGTGGGGTGTCGAGGGCAACGGCTGGGCGTCCTGGCTCACCGGCTGGCTGCTCCACGTGGTCCCGCTGCCGACGATCCGCCTCGTCCACCATCTGATCATGTGGCTGACCTGGGGCTTCATGATCCACCACCTGTACAGCGCGATCCTCGTCGACCGGGTGGAGGGCACCGGGGTGCTCAGCTCGATCTTCTCCGGCAACAAGTTCCTGCCGAAGGAGCACATGAAAGGCCACGAGAAGGACCACGAGAAGGACCCTGTAGAGGACTACCAGTGACGGCGTCGGCCGCTCCCCGTGAGCCCACCTCCGTGGACGTCCTGCGCCAGCCGCCGCCCGACGGCCAGATGGACGCGCCCGTCCTGGTGTTGGGCATCGGCAACGAGCTGCTCGGCGACGACGGCGTCGGCGTCGTCGCCGCCCGCCAACTACAGCAGCCGGCGATCCCCGCCGTCGACGTCCTCGACGGCGGGACCCTCGGTCTGATGCTCATGCCCTACCTGGCCGGCCGGCACGCGGTGCTCATCATCGACGCCGTGTCCACCGAGCACGGCCGGCCCGGCGACGTCGTCGTCCTCGCCGACGGGGACGTCCGCCGCGGCCACGGCGTGCGTGCCACCGCCCACGACATCGGCCTCGTCGACGCGCTGGCCGCCACCGAGCTCGCCGGCTGCGCGCCGCGGCACGTCGCGCTGGTGGGCATCGTGCCCGAGTCCATCACCGACCGCTGGGGCCTCAGCGCCCTGATCGACTCGCGACTGGACGTCCTGGTCGCGGTCGCCCGTTCCGTTCTGACCACGTGGAAGGTGGAGGTTCCCGGACATGCATGAGGCAGGACTGGCCCGCGCCGCGGTCACCGCCATCATCGAGGCGAGTGAAGGGGCTCCGGTGCGCACCGTGGTCCTCGCCGCGGCCACCGGGGTCGACATCGCCTCGGCCACCGCCGCCTGGCAGGCCGCCGCGGCCGGCACCAGCCTGGAGACCACCGACCTGTGCTGGCAGCGCGCCGCCGACCGGCTGCGCTGCTTCGCCTGCGGGCACGAGTACGACGGCGCCCGGCTCGATCCCTGCACCGCCTGCGGCGGCAACGGCCTCGTCGTCGCCCCGGCCGACGAACTGGCCGTGATCAGCTGGACGCACTGAGTATGCCCGGGCGTCGGGCTTGGCGGGCTTGTTCCCGAGCCCGACGCGGAATCCAGGCGTACCAGCCGGACCGGCCCACGGAGCTCAGCGGTGGAGCAGCTCGGACGCGCTGCCCACCTGCTGGGCTCCGATTCCGAGCAGCAGCGCGTTGGCCGGCTTGTTGTAGTCGTCGACCTCGGCGGTCACCGAGTCGACGCCGGCGCGGTGCAGCGAGCCCAGCAACTCGGCCAGCATCGCCCGAGCCAGGCCCTGGCGGCGCCGCGCCGTCCGGACGGCGACAAGCCCCAGGCGGGACCGGCGGGGCACCCGGGCGACCCGGGCGAGTCCGAGATACTCCCCGTCCTGCGCCGCGACGACATAGTCCGCGGGGTCAATGACGCCAACCGTTCCGTCCGGCCGGGTGCGTAGTTCCACCGGCATGGACTGCCACCCGGCGGCAGCGTCCACTTCGGCGCGTACCACCCGATCGAGCTCCGACAGCGGCGCCTCCGCGGCCTGCCCCAAGGGTAGGATTTCGATCCCGGATGGCGCCCGAATCTGGTCCAGCCTGGTGATCTGCGGGTCGGTGGCGACCGCGTACACGCGTTCCTGGCGGTAGGTCACGAAGCCCGCGTCGCGCCAGCGGGCGCGCGCCTCCACGTCCTCGTCGTCCACCAGCGTGTAGACGATCTCCGGTAGCTCGGTGAGCATCGTGGCCACCAGCGGCTGGAAGACCCTGTCCTGCCAGGCGTCGACGCCCAGGAACAGCCGGCCGTCCGGTCGGCGCAGGGCTTCGCCCCGCCCCACGACGAGATCGTTCTCCAACGCGTGCCAGTGACGGTCCTCGACGACTCGGCTGATCACGACGGCGTCGTTGTTCACCCCGGCGATGTTAGACCGACCCGATCGGCGAGCCATCCCGCGCAGCACCACCAACCGCATGGATCAGCTCGAAAGTCACCATCAGATCCGCAGGCGGCCTCGGGACGTACTTCTGAACAGGCACTGCCTAGCCCGGACGCACTGAGCCGGACACCCGGCGCAGGGTGTGCAGGGCGGGTGCGAGTTCGGCGATCTCCGTCGCGTACTCCAGGCGGTCCGCCCAGCGGTGCGGCACGGCGCCGACACCCTCGCGTGCACCCAGCAGGCCGCCGGCTATGGCGCCGGTGGTGTCGGAGTCGTCGCCGCGGTTGACCACGTCGACGAGCAGTTCCTCCAGCGACGCGGGCTGCTGGATCGCCCAGACGGCCACGGCGAGCGAATGCACGACGTACCCGGTGGTCGGCAGCTCGGTGAGCCCGGCGGTGGCAGGGGTGGCAAGGGCTGCGACAACCTCGCCTGTGCCTGTGCCTGTGCCTGTGCCTGTGCCTGTGCCTGCTGCCGCGCCCACCGCCTCGCGGGCGCTCGGGGCCGTGACTGCGCCCAGGGCTGTGGCGGCGTCGCGGCCGGATCGCAGCGCCGCGCCGACCGGCGCGCCGTCGACCAGCGCCGAGACGATCGCGGTGTAGGCGACACATGCCTGCACGCAGCGTGGATCGGCGTGCGTGACCGCGCTGATCTCGGCCGCCTCTCGCGAGCACAGCTCGGGTTCGACGCGGGCGAGACCGGTCGCCAGCGCCCGCATGAGGCTGCCGTTGCCCGCGCCACCGCCCCCGGCTGCGGCGGTAGCGGCGGCGCCGGCCGTCAACGGGTCCTCGCCGGCGGCGATGCGCCGCAGGGACGCGGCTGTCATACCGCCGATGTCGCGGGGCCGGCCGTCGTACCAGCGCATGATGTGTTCGACGACGGCACCGAGCTGGTAGCCGCCGGAGCCGGCGTAGGCCCGCGCCACCGCGATCGTCAGGTCGGTGTCGTCGGTGCCCTGGCCGGGCCGCCAGCCGAACGGTCCGCCGCCCGTGATCTCGGTGTGCACCCCGTGCCGGCGGCGGATCTCACCCGGGCTCATGAACTCCAGTGTGGCGCCGAGCGCGTCACCGGCGGCCAGCCCGAGCAGCGCACCGTGCACGCGCTCCAGCGCGGTGATGGTCATCGTCGGGACGCTACTCCGACCGGGGAGTATGCCGGAACGGTTCCGCCGCAGTCGCATCAGACCTGGTCGGGTATCGGCTCGGGACCTCCCGGCGGGCGCGGCGCCGCCAGCCGGCCGAAGTGTCCGTCGACGGCGGCGAGCCAGGCCAGCGGGCGGCTGGCGTGCGGGCTGTGGTCGGCACCGACGATCACGGCCAGCCGTGCGGCCGGGATGGCCCGGGCCAGGGTTGCCGCCGACGCGCGCAGCGTCGCATCGTGCTCGCCGACGATGACCGTCGTCGGGCAACCGATCTCGCCGAGCCGGTCGACCATCGACGGGTACTCGCCGAGCTCCCGGCCGAACGCCACCAGCGCGTCCGGATCCAGCTGGTCGAAACCGGCGAGCTGGCGGTCGGCGACACTGCCGCCGGCCTCGACCGCGTGCGCAGTGTCATCGACGATCGCCAGCCCGTCCGCCCTGCCTGCGGCTGGGCGGTCCGCGGCCAGGCTGTCCGGGGCCAGGCTGTCCTCGGCCCAGACGCCGGCGGCCGGGGCACTGTCAGCCGCCGGCACTGGTTCGCGTGCGGCGTGGACGGCATTCGCCACCGTCGCCGCGCCTTCCAGCAACGCCGCGACGACTCGCCGGGCGACTGGGCCGGTCGCGGCGGCCGGTGCGGCGGCCGTGTCGACGAGTACCAGCGAACGCACCCGGTCGGGATGCTCCAGGGCGCACCGCAGCGCGACGACTCCGCCCATCGAATGGCCGACCAGATCGACGGCGGTCAGGCCGAGCGCGTCCAGCAGCGTGACGAGGTCGGCGAGCAGCAGGTCGAACGTGTAGGACGAACGCCCGTCGGCACGGTCGCTGGCGCCATGACCGCGCTGGTCGTAGGCGATCACCCGGCGGGCCGTGGCGAGGTCCGGCGCGACCCGCGCCCAGTCGGCGGTCGTCCCCGCGATGCCGTGCACCAGCACGGTCGGCGGGCTGTTCGGGCCGTTCGGGGCGTGCGGGCCGTTCGGACGGGCGGCGGCTGGGCGCAGATCCTCGACGTGCAGCTCGACCCCGGCCGCCACCTCGACGCGCCGGACCACCGGTTCGATTGCCGGCTCGACCATTCCGGTCACCTCTCGCCCTCCTCGGCAGCCCGGCGCCGCGGACGCGGTCGGCTGCCGGTGCGTGCAACCAGCGGTGGATCGATCCATTGTCAGGTGGCTGGTGACCCACGTCCGGGTAATGTGGCCGGGTGGGCAGGGCGAAGGTCGCGGACGCGGCTGGAGGTGCCAGCACCCGGGGGAGGATCGACAAGCGTCGGGCGATCCTCGACGCAGCCTTCGTCGTCTTCGCACGTGAGGGCTACGCCCAGGCCAGCATCGATCTGATCGCCGCCGAGGCGGGCGTGGCCAAGCCGACGATCTACAACCATCTGGCGGGCAAGGAGAACCTCTTCCGGCACGCGATGGCGGCGGCGGCGGACAGGACGACCGCCAGGACCCTCACTGCCGTCAGCCGGCTCACCGCCGACGTCCCCGACCTGCATCTGGCCTTCGTCGAGGTCGGCCGCGCGCTGCTGGACTGCTACTGCTCGGCGGACTCCTGGGCACTGCGCCGCCTGTTGCACGCCGAGATCGTCCGTTTCCCGGACCTGTTCGACCTGGTCGGTGCGAGCGGGCCGGGGCAGGTGGCCCAGGCTGTGGCGGATCGGCTGGCCCGGCTCGCGCTCGCCGGCCGGCTGCGGCTCACGGACCCGGTCGAGGCGGGTGAACAGTTCGTCGCGCTGCTCACCGGCCCCGTCGCCGGTCGCAGTGCGCTGGGCACCCTGCCGTTCGACGACGTCCAGCGGCAGGCCG
This sequence comes from Frankia sp. CcI49, assembly GCF_001983215.1. Taxonomy (NCBI): domain Bacteria; kingdom Bacillati; phylum Actinomycetota; class Actinomycetes; order Frankiales; family Frankiaceae; genus Frankia; species Frankia sp. CcI49. The sequence goes on along the minus strand of NZ_MOWP01000006.1, from coordinate 411,823 downwards.
CGGCGCACAGTGCGACCGTCACGTTCCTGCGGGCTTTCGGCGCGGAACCGACCGAGCCGACGGGTGCCGCGTAGAGCTGCTCGCACGGCGATCCGCCGCCGCGTTCAGGCCGTGGGGGACACCGGCTCGGGGCCGGCGGGGGTCGCGGTCGTGTCCGCGGCCGCGGCGGTCCCCGCAGTCGCGGGGCGGCCGGGCAGCAGGAAGCCGGCGGCGAACACGACGAGACCGGCGGCGACGGGCCACCAGAACGCGTTGCCGAAGGAGCCGACCGTCGGCGTGGCGTGCGCTCCTCCGCCCTGCAGGATCAGCGCGACCACCGCCACTCCCAGGGAGGCACCGATCTGGTTGAGGATGAACACCGCACCGGTCGCGCCGGCGACCGCGTCCACCGGGACGGTGCGGTACACCGAGCTCATGGTGGGCGCGCCGACCAGTCCGAGGCCGAGGCCGACGGCGAGCTGGGCCGGTGTCAGCAGCGCCTGCGAAGTGCCCGCGTCGGAGCGGGTGAACGCCAGCGCGCCCAGGGCCACCAGCAACGCGCCGGTGGGAACGAGCAGCCGGGCCCCGATGCGGTCGGCGAGGTTGCCGGCGAGCGGCATCCCGATCATGGCGCCGACACCGAGCGGGGCGACCAGCAGGCCGGAGGTCAGCACCGTGTGCCCATGCACCTGCTGGTAGTACAGCGGGAGCAGGAACAGCAGCGCGAACAGGCCTCCGCCGACGAGAAGCATGATGGTGACGCTGGCGGTGAAGCCCCTGTTCACGAACAGCCGCAGGTCGAGCAGCGGAGTGGCGGCCGTGCGCAGGGCGTGGGCGACGTAGCCGGCGAACAGCGTGGCGCCGAGCAGCAGGCCGACCAGCACGGGGGCGCCGCGGAAACCGTCGCTGCCCGCGCGGGACAGCGCGAACACGATCGCGGCGAAGCCGGGGCACAGCAGGAGCACCCCGAGCGTGTCGAGGGGCGCGGCCGCGTCGCCGCGCGGCGGATCGGCGGGCAGCACCAGGACGGCGAGCACGATCGCGGCCACCGCGAACGGGACGTTCAGCAGGAACACCCACTGCCAGGACAGGTTCTCCAGCAGCAGGCCGCCGACGATCGGCCCCAGCACCGGCCCGAGCGTGATCGGGATGGAGATCAGGCCCATCACCCGCCCGATGCGGGCCGGGCCGGCCGCGCCGGCCACCACCGTCATCATGACCGGGTCGATGGTTCCGCCGCCGAGGCCCTGCAGGATGCGGAACGCGATCAGGCTCGGTGCGTTCCAGGCCACCGCGCACAGCAGGGAGCCGGCGAGGAACAGCGACAGGCCGAGCAGCCACAGGCGCCGGGCGCCGAACCGTGCCATCGCCCAGCCGGTGAGCGGGATGGCGAGCGCCACCGCGAGCAGATAGCCGGTGGTGACCCATTCGATCGTGCCCAGCGAGGCGTCGAACTCGCCGGCCAGGGTGCTGATCCCGACGTTGACGATCGTCGCGTCGAGGTAGGACAACATCGCGCCGAGCACCATCACCCCGACCAGGATCAGCAGGCCGGAGTCCAGCCGCGGCGGCCCGCCTTCCGCCGGGTTCGGCCCCACCGTCGAAGCTCCCGCCATCGAGTCCTCCGATGAAATCGCTCGTTCTCCAAAGTGAACCGAGCGGTTCAAAGTGATGGGTTGGACGGTAACACGCGGGCATGGTGGCAGGACGGTCGGCCCGGTACCCGGCCCGGTACCGGCTCGGTATCGAGCGGGTGCGCCGTGCCGGCCGCCTAACTGTGGCGTCGCCGCGTCAGTCGCTGCTCGGATCCGATGGGCGCGGGCTCGCGAAGATCGAGGTGATCCAGACCTGGCAGGCCTCGCGGGCCTGGCGCGTGTCGATCAGGTCCGCGTCGACGAGGAGGCTGGCCGCGAGGCCGCGCACCAGGCCCTGCAGCAGGATCGCCCCGGTGGCCGGGTCCAGGTCCGCCCGGACCGAGCCGTCGCGCTGGCCCTGCTCGATCAGCATGGCCCAGCCGTCGCGGCTGCGCCGGTCGGCGTCGGTCATGCCCCTTACCGAGGCCTCGGTCGGGAAGGTCGCTCCCCACATGACGATCAGGGCGCGGTCGGCGCTGGTGGGGTTCTCGAACCGCTCGACGTACGTGTCGACCGTCGTGCGCAGCAGGTCGAGGCCGGGAGTGTCGGCGACCCGGCGCCCGCCCCGGGTCGCCGCGGCCACCATCGCGTCGTCGATGTGGTTCTGAGCCCGCTGCGCGAGCCGGGCGACCAGTTCGTCCTTCGAGCCGAAGTAGTGGTTCGGCAGGCCCCGGCTGGTCCCGGCACGGCTGCCGATCCGGGCCAGCGACGCGCCTTCCACGCCGCGCTCGGCGACGAGGTCCGCGGCCGCGTCGAGCAGGGCCTCCTCGGACTCGTTGCGCCGTTCGACCTGCGTCCGACGTGGCTCGACCTGGCTCCGGCGCGGCTGGACCTGCGCCCGATGCCCGGGGGTGGCCGAGTTCATGAACGGCAGCGTACTTGTCCGTTGTCTGAACGTCGCCGTCCCGCGCGACACTTGTTGAACGCTCAGCAAGGATGTTAGCTTGCTCGGACCTGGTGGGCGGTTCCCGGGGCGATCCCGGGTGGTGCTGGAGGCGTGCAGATGGCCTTATACGACATCGTGATCAAAGATGGCACCGTCATCGACGGGCTGCGCACGCCTCGCTACCGGGCCGACGTCGCGATCAAGGATGGCCGGATCGCCCAGATCGGGGTCATCAGCGCCACCGACGGCGCCGAGGTCGTCGACGCCACCGGAAAGATCGTCGCCCCGGGCATCGTCGACATCCACACCCACTACGACAGCCAGCTGTTCTGGGATCCGTGGGCGACGATGTCGGGCTGGCACGGCGTCACCACTGTGCTGATCGGGAACTGCGGCTTCGGTTTCGCGCCGTGCCGGCCCGAGGACCAGGACCGCACCATGCTCAGCCTCTCCCGCAACGAGGCGGTGCCGGTCAAAACGATGCGCGCCGGGATGCCGTGGGACTGGGTCACCTACCCCGAGTTCCTCGACAGCATCGACCGGACGCCCAAGGGCGTGAACGTGATGTCGCTGGTGCCCCTGGCGCCGCTCTACACATACGTCGTCGGTGTCGACAAGGCCAAGGAGCTGCGGGCGTCCGACGACGAGCTGGACCGGATGTGCCAGCTCCTGATCGAGGGGATGGAGGCCGGCGGCTGCGGCTGGAGCTCGCAGATCGCCGGTGACCTGTTCAACGTCCAGCTCGACTACGACGGCACGCCCATGGTCACCGACATGATGACCGAGCGTGAGGTCGTCGCCTTCTCTCGGGCGCTGCGCCGGATCGGCCGGGGCACCACGCAGATCACCGGCCAGCTGGAGACCGCGGCGCTCATCGCCCGCGAGAGCGGCCGCCCGATCATCTGGAACGCGCTGGCGCCCACCGGTTCGGTGAACCAGCACGGCGAGTCGCAGTTCCCCCACCTGGCCACCATCGCCCGGCTCAACGAGCTGAACGAGTCCGAGGGCCTGCGGGTCTTCGCCTCGGCGCAGATCGTGCGCTTCCAGTCCGAGATCGTCCTGGAGAACTACAACCTCATGGACATCTTCCCGGCCTGGAAGGAAGCCGGGCTCGGCACCCTCGAGGAGAAGATCGCCAAGTTCGCCGACCCGGCGCGGCGGCCGGCACTGCGTGCGGCGGTCGACGAGCTGGGCGGCGGCTTCGGGGCCGCCGGCTACCCGCTGGCGGAGATCACGGTGAACTGGATCACCAGCGACGCCCGGGACGCGCTGGCGCTCAAGGAGCGCTACGAGGGCTTCACCATCGGCGAGATCGCGGCCCGGGAGGGCAAGCACCTGGCCGACGCCATGCTCGACATCGCCGTCGCCGGTGACCTCAACGTGGGCTTCGGCACGACCATGATCGACATGGACACCCAGGCCGTCCGCGAGGTGGCGTCCTGCGCGGTGGCGCTGCCCGGCATCAGCGACGGCGGCGCGCACACCAAGTTCGTCACCACCGCCCGGTTCGGCACCGAGCTGCTCGGCCACTGGGTCCGCGAGCACGAGATCATGTCGCTGGAGGAGGCGCACTGGCGGCTGTCCGCCTACCCCGCGATGGCCGTCGGGCTGCGTGACCGCGGGTCGATCGCCGAGGGCCGCCCGGCCGACGTCATCGTCTACGACCCCGACACCGTCGACGCGCTGCCGCAGGAGCGGCTGTTCGACTACCCGGCCGGCGAATGGCGGCTGGTGCAGAAGGCCGTCGGCTACGACCGGATCATCGTGAACGGCCGCACGACCTTCGTCGACGGAGTGTGCACGGACGACACGCCCGGCCGGCTGCTGCGGCACGGCACCGCCTGACAACGGAACAGACCAGAGCGCACGAGGGGCGGCACGATGAACGAGTTAGGCGCGCGAACTCCGCGGCTGTTCGATGCGGACAACCACTACTGGGAGACGTCCGACGCGTTCACGCGCCATCGCGACCCGCGGTTCGCCGACCGCGGCGTCCAGATCAGGGAAGTCGACGGGGCGCTGCGCTACCTGGTCGACGGGGTGCGGACCGAATGGCTGCCCGGCCCGGCCGACGTGCACCCGCGGCCACTGCCCGGGGCGTTCCTGGAGTACTTCCAGGGCGGCACCAGCCGGGACGTCTTCCTGGCCGGTTTCACCGAGAGCGCCGCGGACCATCCGGACTGGTTCGAACGCGATGCCCGGCTGGCCGTGATGGATACCCAGGGCGTCGAGTCCACCTGGATGTTCCCATCCCAGGGGGTGGTGATCGAGCCGCTGTTGCACACCGACCCGGAGGCGGCGATCGAGTGCTACCGCGCCTTCAACCGGTGGGTCGAGGAACAGTGGGGATTCGCCTACCGGGATCGCATCTTCGGCGTTCCGTACATCACCATGTGCGACCCGGACGAGACGGTGCGGGAGCTGCGGTGGTGCCTTGACCACGGTGCCCGGGTGGTGAACATCCGCCACGGCGCCGCCGTCACCCGCGACGGCAACCGGTCACCAGCCGACCCGATGTTCGACCGGTTCTGGCATCTCGCCGCGGAGGCGGGCATCGTCGTCGCCACGCACGACGGCTCGGACGAGACCTACAACCGGGTCAACGAGCTGATGGGCGAGGCATGGGGTGAGATGCACATGGCCGGCATCGCGCCCGGTGACACGCAGCGCCTCGGCCAGTCGTCGACCTTCTCCGGGCTCACCAAGCACCGGACGGTCCATGACTTCGCCTACGTCCTGGTGGCGCATCGGCTTTTCGAACGATTCCCGAAGCTGAAGGTCGCGTTCATCGAGAACGGCTGCGCCTGGGTGCCGTCACTGCTGCTCGCGCTCGACTACCTGGGGCACGGCGGCGGATTCGCGACCAGCCCGCGAGACCAGTTCATCGAGCACTGCTGGGTGGCGCCGTTCGTCGAGGAGGACGTCCACGACCTGGCGAAGTTCCTGCCGGTGGAGCGGATCCTGTTCGGCTCCGACTGGCCCCACGGCGAGGGTTTCCCGGCGCCGAAGGACTTCCTCGCCAACGTCGCCGGCTTCACCGCCGCCGAACAACAGCGAATCATGTACGACAACGCGCGGGAGCTCACCTTCGGGCACTGAGCGGATCCGGGCTCACGAGTTCGGGCCGCGCAGCGACTGCCAGACCCGCTCAGGCAGCAGCTCGGCCGCGATGTCGAGGTCGCTGCGAGCACCCGCACCCGCACCCGCCTCCGTCGGAGCAGCCGTGCCCGTGCCCGTGCTCGTCGCCAGCCAACGGCGGGAAAGCTCGGCGGGCGGGCCGATCAGCAGCATCTCGATCAGGAGGTCCGGCAGGTCCACGATCCGTCCGGCGCCCGTGTGCGGGCGCAGCCAGGCGAGCAGGCGGTCGATGCGCACGGCCTTGCCGCGGGCGAGGCGCTCGGCCTGTTCGGGTGTCCTCGGCGCGAATCCGGAAAGGTGGATGACGCGGGCGGCCGCCGGCTCGTCGTGGACGAAACCGAGGTAGTCGGTGACGGCGGCACGGATGCCGGCTGCCGCGCCGTCGGCCTGCTCGACGGCGGGCACGAGGCGGTCGAGCAGCCGCATCATGCACCGTTCGTAGAGCGCGGCCGCCAGGCCGTCGAAGGTGCCGAAGTGGTGGTAGAGGCTGCCGAGGCTGACCCCGCTCGCCGCGGTGACCGCGGCGACGGTGAATCCACCGGTGCCTCGGCTCGCGAACACGTCGAGTGCCGCGGTGAGCAGGCGTTCGACGGTTTCCTCGCCGCGCGGTTGTCTGGGTGCCATGGCGGGCCCGAGGATCTCACATGGCCGCCGGGTATGCCGCTGGGTCGTCGCGGACCCCGGTCAGCTCCGCGGCCTGCACCCACAACCGCCGGGCGAGCGCGGTGTCGTCGAGGGGCGACGCCAGCGGCATCTCCTGGCCGATCTCGAAGTAGCGCCCGGTGACAGTGCCGAGATCCTGCCCGCCATTGACGACGGGCGCGGTGCCGGCGCCCGCCTCCGTGTCGAGCGCCAGCCGGGTAATGGGCGGCGCCGCCTGTTCCACCGGGGTCCAGAACCGTTTCGCCGTCTTCAGGAGAAGGCCGAGCGGGCCGCGCCGGTCGCCGAGCCCGGTGCGGATGACGCCCGGGTGCACGGCGTTGATCCGGATGCCGGTGCCCGCGTCCTGCCAGCGGCGGGCGAACGGCGCGACGAGCGCGAGGTTGCAGGCCTTGGTGGTGGCGTAGGTGCGGATCGGGTGGAAGTCCTCACCCCGCGGGGTCTGGTCGAGGTCGATCCGTGCCTTCACGTAGAGACCGGCGCTGACCTGAACCACCCGCGCTCGGCTGGCGGCGAGGCGCTCCTGGAGCAGGTGGTTGAGCAGGAACGGCGCGAGATGGTTCGTGGCGAACGCCTGCTCCAGCCCGTCGGCGTTGAGGATGCGGGAGGCAGGCCAGATGCCCGCGTTGTGGATCAGGATCTCCAGGGTCGGGCAGGCGTCCAGCACCGCGGCGGCGGTGGCGCGCACCCCGGCGACGTCCGACAGGTCGCCGACGACCAGGAGGACCCGGGGCCGCCCCGCGTCGTGCCCAGCCCCGGTGCTCCCGGTGTTGAGGGCGTTCCGGGCCCGCCAGTCGGCGTCGAGCTGAGCCCGGGCCTGTTCGCCGCGTGCGGGATCGCGGGCGACGAGAACCACCCGCACGCTCGCGTGCAGGAGCCGGCTCGCCACCGCGAGGCCGATCCCGCGGTTGCCGCCGGTCACCACCGCGGTGGCGGTGAACGCCGCCGCTTCGTTGTCGCGCATGGTGGGACGCTAGCAAGATCTAGAACTTTTTTCTAGAAAAAGGTTCTAATCGAAGGCCTGCGCGGAGGACGCCCCGCCACCGTCCGCTGGAAGCGGGGCGATGGCGGGGCGGGCGGGGACTGGAGCTGACGCCCCGGCCCGTCTCAGGGGCTGATCAGTGGTCTGAACGCGGCCTGGACGTCGCCGTCGGACGGGGTGACGAACTTCTCCGTCCCGTAGCCGTAGATGAAGTACGGGCAGCTCGATCCGCTGATCTCCACCCGGGTGTCGCTGATGAGCTGGCCGGTCCGCAGGTCGTAGACGCGGACCGGCACCGCCTCCCGGTGGAACGTCACGTTCCCGACGTTCTCATACGGGCAGGTCCGGACCGCGGCACCGTACTCGGCATCGCCGGCGCAGATGACCCGGGTCGCGTCATTGACGTCGGTGGTCCGCCATTCCCCGGGCAGCTTGTCGACGTAGTCGGAGGCGCCGAAGAGCATGGCGCGGCCGGGCCCGCCGGTGCGGGCGGTCAGGTAGGGCGCCGGCGAGGAGCAGTACGCGGGCAGGCTGCCACTGCTCTGCGGGACCAGGGAGGCGCGGACCTGGTCCAGGTTCCGCTGCAGGTTCTCCAGCGCGATGGCCTGGTCGATCTGCGCCACCTTCTCCCGGGCCTGCCCGGCGAGCTGGTGGTTCGGGTACCGGTCGATCAGCGTCTGGTAGGTCGTCCGGGCGCCCGCCCGGTCCTGGGCCACCGTGTCGTCGCCGCAGTCGAGCAGTGCCTCGGGGGCCAGCCGGCGAACCACGTCGGCCGCCCTGCCCGCCGACTGTTTGTCGGGCAGATCGGTGGCCAGCCAGTCCAGGACGCGTACGGTGACGCACGGATCCCTGGTCGGCAGGCCGTCGAAGAACTGGTCCACCGTCGTCTGGACCATGCCCTGGTAGTCCGGTGACTGCGCGCGGATACTGACAAGTTCCTCGAAGCCGGCCTCCAGCATCTCCACCGAGCTCGACCCGGGGGTGCGCCCGGTGGTGAGCTTGGCGGCGGTGAGGTGTAGCGTCGCGCACGCCGTGACCATGTCCTCACCGTCGGAGCCGGGTGAGATGGCGACCATCCGGTGCGCCGGTGACACCCGGTCGAGCGCGGCCTCCACCCGCCCGCAGTCGCTGGCCTGACGGCCCTTGTCGACATCGTTGTCGATCCGCTCGACGTCGAGCCGCAGGAAGACCGCCGTCAGCAGCACCGGCAGCGCGGCCCCGAAGGCGACCGACCGCAGCCGCCACGACCGGCGTGGCCGCGGCCCGCCCGGCCTGGGCTGTGGCCCGGACCCGTCGGGTGACGCCTCGTGTCGGCGCCCACGCGGCCAGCCGCCGGCCAGGTACCAGCCGTGCGCGACGAGCGCCAGCCACCAGCCGAGCAGGACCAATGCGAACCACAGCACCTGCGCCGACGAGGCGAAGATGATGAGCAGCTCGGCCGTGACCAGCGTGGTGACGACGGCGAGGTTCCGGCGGCCCAGCATCAGGTAACCACCGCCGAGCAGCGCCGCATTGGCCAGCGCCACGGCGACCGGGTCGTGGGACCTTTCCGCCGGGGCCGGCGCCGGGGCGGGCGTCGGCTTGGCCTGAGGCATGGGTGGACGTCCTTTCTGTGTTTCTGTGCTCGTCGGTGTCTGCTGCTCGTCGGTGTCTGCTGTGCTTCGGTGTCTCGTGATCTCCGGCGTCGGGGGCCGCTGTCGCCTCAGGCCGGTGGGGTGATGCGCAGGATCACCGTTCGGTTGCGGGGATCACCGGTGGCGCCGTCGGCGTAGGGCGCGACCGCGGTGTCCGCCGCGGAGATCGTGAGGGCGGCGGCCGGGACGCCGGACTCGCGCAGGGCCAGCGCGGCGGCGGTGGCGCGAGCCCGCCGCAGCGCGGCGTTGTCGGCGAACGGGCCGCCGGCGCGGACCGGCAGGCCGTCGCTCTGCCCGACGATCTCGACGCCGACGCCGGGTATGGCCGCGAGTCGCGCCCCCAGCCCGGTGAGTGCGGTGCGGCCCTGCGGCCCGAGGCTGTCGCCGGCGGTGAAAAGCGGGTCGTGGAAGACGACGGCCACCTGGCTGCCTGCCCTGATGACGTCGGCCTCGGGGCCGGTGAGGCTCGCGGCCAGCTCTCCCACCGGGCCCATCGGCGCGCCGCCCGTCACGGTGGTGCCGGCTATCGGCACCGGGGCGGGCACGGCCGCGGCCGTGGAGTCCGCGGCGGGTGCGGAGTCGTTCTGCTCGTGGCTGAGCCACCGGCCGCCGCCGAAGGCGAGCACGACCAGCAGCCCGGCGGCGACGCCGTCGCGCAGCCGGTTGCCGCCGCGGCGGCCGCGCAGCCGTTCCAGGCGGTGCAGCCCCGCGACCGCGCCGCCGGCCGTGCCGTCCAGGGCGAGCGCGGCCCGCCAGTGGCGTTCGGCGTCGTCGAAGCGGCCCTGCTGCGCGTGGATCCGCGCGAGCAGGTCGTGTTCCGCCGCGGTGTGGTCACGACCGGCGGCCAGCTCCGTCAGGAGCCGTACGGCGTCGGCGTACCGGCCGGATCGCGCCAGCGCGGCTGCCTGCCCCCGCATGATCTCGCCGAGGAGAGCGGCCGGTTCCGCGACGCTCAGGCCCGCGGCGGCACCATCGAGGGCCACGGCACGGGGGGCCGCGGCACCGGGGGCCACGTCGGTGGTGATGACGTCGGTGGTGATGGCATCGGCGGGCACGTCAGCGGCTCTTGTAGACATTGCTGAAGTCCTCGCTCTCGGATCCCCGGTCGGTGTCCGGAAGCAGCTCGAGGAGCTGGCGGATCACCGCCCGGAGCCGTTCGGTGTCGTTGGCGTCGACGGCGCGCTGCCCCTCGGTGATCAGGCGGTTGGCCAGTGCCTGGTCGCGCAGCTGGGCGCGTCGTTCGACCAGCTGGGAGAACCTGGCCATCACCACGGCGCCCGTCTTGCGGTCGACCATGATGGCCAGGTGGGCGGTCAGCTCGTCGACGAGGATCCGAAGGTGGGCGGCGTCCCGTCCGTCCAGCGCGCGGCGCACCTCGGCGGCGATCCGCTCGTGCCGCTTGCGGTCCTTGGCGTCGCCGTACTCCTCGATCAGGCCGGGAGCGTCGGCCAGCACCCGGTTCGCCAGCTCCACCAGGGACGGCCACTCCAGCGCGTGCTCGACGTCGTCGAGCTTCGCCCGAAGATCCAGCATGCGCTTGCCGGCGGTGCTCGCCGCGTCCGTGTCGCCGTGCTCGGTGGACGCCACGTCGTTCTCGATCTGGTCGACGACCTGCTCGTCGTCCAGTGCGTCAAGGATGGCCTGTGCTGCCGGGTCGCCGGTGCGCCGGGCGTCGGAGCGCAGGTCGGCCAGCCGGCGCCGCTCGGCCTCCAGYGCGCGGCGAAGCTCGGCCGGGTCCGGGGCGCGCTCGGTGGTCAGGTCGTGGACCGTCTCGAAGTCCTCCTCGAGGATCGGGACGAAGGCCCTGGTGGTCACGAGCCGGGACCCGTCGATCTCGATATCCACCTCGATCTCGCTGTTGGGCGGGATGTCCCGCGCCACCTCGGCGGCGAGGATCTCCAGGGAGCCCACCTGCCGGTTGCGGTCGGCCCGGGCGTGCTCTCCCTCCAGGATCGGGATCCGCAGCAGCCCACCCGACTGGCCGCGGACCAGCCGTACGGTGCTGCGCAGGATCTCGTGGCCGCGGGCCGGGATCCGGGTGCCCTTCTCCAGCAGCCAGGCGACCTCGTTGCCGGACAGACCCACCCCGATCGAGTGGGTGAGGGTGGCGGCCGGCGCGACGACACCGAGGGTGTAGGTCAGCTCCGAGGGCTGGATCCGCTCCCCGCCGCCGGTCGGGCTCTCCAGCACGATGCTGTAGACGTTGCGGCGCTCGGGCTCGGCGCGCAGCGTGGTGACGAACGAGCCGGCGGCCGGAAGTGTGATCTTCCCGCTGCGCCACGGCGGGCGGGCGTCGGCGTTGACGAGCTCGATGGTGAAGCCCTCCAGGCTCCGCCCGGCCGGCCCCCGGACGACCCCGCCCACCAGCGGCGTCGGGTCGGAGCCGATCGGCTTGTACTCGAGGTCGACGGTGAAGGAGACGTCGGGGCGGGTCGGCCCGACCGGCAGGCGCTGGGTTCCGGCGAAGATGGCCGCCCCGCGGGCCACCACGGTCATCGGGTCCTGGCTGACGTCCAGCTCGATGCCGAGGCCCTCGGCGAGGCGCCGACGCAGGTACGGCATGAGGGTGGGGCCGCCGACGAGCAGCACCCGGTCGATCTTCTCCGGCGCGAGCTGGCTCTCGGCCAGCGCGGCGTGGCAGATGTTGACCGCACGGGCGACGAAGGGCTCGGTCAGCGCCTCGACCTCCGCGGCCTGCAGCTCGTGGACGAACTCGACCGGGTTCCCGTCCGCGTCGGTGCACAGCGGCGGCTCGCTGATGTCGATCAGTGCCGTGGGTGACGAGGAGAGCTCGATCTTCGCGTTCTCCGCCGCCGCCTTCAGCTTCGCGATCGCCTGGGCCCAGGCCGGCTCACCGCGGCCGAAGCCGGGCAGCGAGTGCTGGCGCAGCAGTGCCGGAATCAGCAGCTGCTCGACGATGGCCCAGTCGATGAGCTTCCCGCCGAGGAAGTTGTCGCCGCGGTGGTTGACGATGTCGAACTCGCCGTCGCGGATATGCACGATGGACGCGTCGAACGTGCCGCCGCCCAGGTCGAAGACGAGCCGGTAGATGTTGTCCTCGTCGCGCTGGAAGCTGTAGGCGAGGGCGGCCGCGGTCGGTTCCTGCAACAGCGGTGACAGCTCCAGGCCGGCCGCCTCGGCGGCCCGCCGGGTGGCGTCGGTCTGGTTCAGCTCGAACGCGGCCGGCACGGTGATGACCGCGGCCCGGATCTCCTCGCCCAGCTGCTGTGTCACGTTCGCCCGCAGCGCGCGCAGCACATGCGCGGAAAGCTCCTCCGGGCTCAGCGCGAGGCCGCTGTTGGCGAAGCTCTTCGCCTGGTCACGCAGCCCCATCCGCAGCTTGAACTCGGCGGCGGCGTTCGCCGGGTCGGACTCGACGCGCTCACGTGCCCGGGCACCCACATGAATGCGCCCGGTGCGGTCGGCGAACACCGCCGACGGTGTCGTGTCATGACCGAAGGCGTTCTTGACGATGCGGGCGTCGGTGCCGTCCAGGACCGCGATCGCGCTGTTGGTGGTGCCCAGGTCTATGCCGAAGTCCATCGTCGAGCGCGTCATCGTTCCTCCGGTCCGCTGGAAGGTTCCTCAACAGGGGTGCCGACGACGACCTCACCGGTCTGCACCCGCTGGCCGTGCAGATAGACGCTGGGCCGCAGGGTTTCCAGGACGGTCTCGCCGGTCAGCCCGGTGGTCCGCTGGAACTCCAGGACCTGCAGGTCGAGCCCGGAGTCGTACGGGATGCGGTCGTGGTCCTGGACCTCGACACCCGCCGCGCCGAGGGTGCTCCACAGGGAGTCGAGCTGCCGTTGCAGCCGGCGGGTGTCCCCCGACCGGGCCCCCGCCGCACCGGCACCGGCACCGGCACCGGTCGCGGCCGGGGTCGCGTCGAGACGGCGGCGCAGCCGCCACAGCCCGGTGGCGAGCTCGGCCACGGCCGACGATCGCAGCGTGCCCGCGGCAGCCGCATTCTCCGACTGCGCCACGGCGGGTGGCTCCGGTGCCGGTTGCTCGGCGGACGCGGGTCCGTCCTGCAGGGAAGCCCACAGGGCGTCGGCCCATTTCTCCGGAATCGACGGCGGGGCGATGCGGAAGGCACGCGGATGGCGCCACTGGCGCAGACCGTCGGGCCACCGGCTGTCAGACATTGCCAATCCCCAGAGGTTTCTCGCCGCGGTTCCAGCCGCGGGCAGTCAGGTCCTTCAGGACGGGAAAGGAGTCCAGCCGCGCCTTCTCCCGGCGCCCGGCGGGCGCGACCGCGGCGAGCACGTCGACGAGGAGCGCGGCGAAGGCGGCGAACACGGCGAGGGCGATGAAGCCGCCGCCGGAGCCGGGGAACAGCATGGTGGGAATGCTGATCGCGACCAGGAGGTAGAGGGCGCAGCGCAGCACGGCCGCACCCTGCCGACGCGAGGTCCGGCTCTCGCAGGACGAGCAGCGCGGCACCGTGACCTTCGTGTTGCGCCAGCTCACCCGGGGATAGGTCCGGGTGATGTCGCCGTGCATCCAGATCTCCATCGCCGCGGAGACGCCCGGCTCCTCCTCGCAGAACCAGCACGTGAACGACTGCGTGGCCGCCTCCAGGATCCGGCGGTTCTCAGCCAGCCGTTCCCGGACCGTCTCCGACGCCGCGACCCCCTCGGCGCGGACGGTCGCTGCGGACATCCGCTGCTGCTCGCGGACAGAGCTCTCCGTCGGGGGCTCCGGCCGGTCCCGGGCCTGGTCGAACGCGAGCAGACAGGTCAGGGTCTCGACGGCCACCCGGTCGCGGGTGCGTACCCGTGTCGACTCGTCGGCGGGCAGCAGCAGGTCCAGGCGCTCGAGCGTGCCCGTGGACTCGGTGAGGATGCGCTCCGCCTGCGCCAGGCCCTCCTTGCGGGTGCCGTTGGCCACCCCCACGGCGCTGTCGCACAGCCGATCGATCTCGTCAGCCCACGGTGCGCCGGCCGTGCGCAGGGCGGCGCCCAGGGTCTCCTCGGCGTCGCTTCCCAGCCGCGCGCCGCGCATGGCCGTCAACTGCCGCTCGGCCCGGTCACGCTCGCCGGCGGCGATGGCCTCCGCCGCCAGCCCGGCACCGATCGACAGCAGCGCGGCGGGCAGCCCGGTGCGGATGGTGTCGGCCAGGTCAGCGTCGAGCCGGGCGTCCGCGGCGCGGCGGATACGCTCCTCAAGACCGCTCCATACCTGGTGGTCGCGCAGGACGTCCCCCCAGCGGCGGTAGACCAGGACCCAGTCCGGTGGTTCCGAGCCCGGGGTCAGCTCGGCGTCCAGCGCCTGCAGGTGACCGAGCACCGCGACGTTGTGCAGCGCGTTCGCGGCGTCCGGCGCGGGTACCTGTCGGTCACTGTTCTCGGCCATGGCGGCCCACAACCTGGCCGCCGCCTGAGTGTCACCGGCGGCCAGGGCGGCCAGCGCCGGGTCCTCGCCGGTGTCGGCGCCGCGGCTGTCGTCGCCGCCGCCGGAGCTGCTGCCGCCGCCGACCGGCCAGAACCAGAAGAACTCGTCGACAAGCCGCTGGCGCGGATCAGCGAGCCGGTCGAGAGCGGCCCGGATGTCCGCACTGGACGGCTCGGGCCGCAACGGCAGAAGGTCCGGTACCGGCAGCGGTGCCCCGGTCTTCTCCAGGATGGCGAGCATGTCCGACTGCCGTCTGATGTCGCGGGCCGTGGCCGACAGCGGGACGCCGGTGAGGCGGAACGCGTTCTGGCGGTAGAGCTGGGCGGACACCCGCCGCAGCGGGGCGAGGTCGGTGCCGTGCGTGGTCAAGGCGTCAGCCCCCTGTGTTCTTGCCGGCGGCGATCTCCCCGGCCGGCCCCGGTTCCCGCCCGCGTTGCCGCGGCCGGTCTGTGCGTGGTGTGTCCGCGCGTCGGCTGTCGCGTCCGGTGCCCGTGGGTCCGGTGCCCGTGGGTCCGGTGCCTGTGGGTCCGGTGTCCGCGGGAGGCGGGTCCTGGGGCGGCACATGCCGAGGTGGCCCGTCCTGGTGGGGCGGGTTCTGGCGCGCTGGCCAGGCCTCGAGGTCGGCGAGCATCTCGGCCGCGGACGGGTAGCGCGTCGCGGTGTCGAAGGACAGCGCCCGGACGATGATCGCGTTGAGCAGGTCGTCGACCGCGTACCGCACCTGGTTCGGCGGCACGAGCGCCGTGGTGTCCCAGGCGGCCGTGATCGGATCGCCGGCGGCGCGCCGCGGGTAGGGGAACTCGTCGGTCAGCAGCAGGTAGAACACCGCGCCGAGGGCCCAGACATCGCCCGGCACCGACGCCAGATGGGGGTGCAGCAGTGTTTCCGGCGCCATGAACGCGATGGTTCCCTGCGAGCTGGCCAGCAGTGTCAGCGCGCTGACCTTCCGGGCGAGCCCGAAATCGCTGATCCGGGCCCGGGGCCCGTCCCGGTCGTAGCCGACCAGAATGTTCTGCGGGGTGATGTCGCGGTGGACGATCGGTGGTGATTCCCGATGGGCGACCGCCAGCCCACGGGCGACCTGGCGCATGACGTCGACCGCGACGGGAATGGGCACGAACGCGTCACCGAACGACTGCCGGAAACCGGTCAGTGTGCCGCCGTTGACATATTCCATGGTGAAGTACGCATGGCCGCCGCTGTCCGCCTCGACGGTGTTCGCCTCAAAGACACGAACGATGTTCGGGTGACCCAGCCTGGAGAGCAGCATTGCCTCACCGAGTGCGTCCCGCACCTGCTCCGCGGACATTCCCTCCTGCCGGAACACCTTCATCGCCTGCCGGCCCAGATACCGGTGCTCGACCCGGTAGACCTCGGCGAAGGCGCCGCGGCCCAGCAGTCGTTCGACGGTGTAGGTATCGCGTATCACCTGCCCGACGCTTAACAGGGCCATACCGCTGTGACCTCCGAGGGCACCACCACGGGTGTTCTTTTCGGCAGGTCGGCGTCGACCGCCGACTCCGGAGAACCTAGATGACGAGCCTGCGGCCGGGTAGTGGAGCGCTACACCCCATGGCCGCACCGGGTCCGGGGGTGGGTCCGTGGGCCTGTCCGTACCCTGCGGGCGGCCGCGTGGACGGGTTCGCCCGGCGTGCGGCCGGCGCTCCTGGCTACTGCTGGGCGGGCGGGCCGAGGTCGTCCTCGGTGACCACCCGGTTGAGGATCATCCAGTGCGCCAGAGACTCCCAGTCCGTCAGCTCGGGGACGCCGCGTCGGCTCAGCTCCTGCCGGATGTCGGTGATGACGTTGCGCACATACCTTGGGCTCAGGTTCAGCCGTGCCCCGATCTCCTGGTAGGTGGCCGGGCGGGCGTCGCTTCCGCAGCGGGTCAGCAGCGGCCGGCACAGCTCGACGATGATGTCCCGCTGCGCCGGGGTGAGCTGCAGTGGCCCGCCGATCGTCGCTCGGCTTTCGGAAAGCGTGCTGGCGCCGAAGAACCGGCGGTCATAGGTGACGGCGGAGGCGTCGACATGGATGGTGGCGGTCGCCCCACCCTGTCGGGCCAGGACGATGTCGAACTCGGAGAACGGCAGGGATGTGACCGCCGCGCCGGGTTCGATGACCCTGTCCGCCCCGACGGGCGGGCGCAGCGAGAACGGCTTGGACTGGGACTTGTTGTACACCAGGACGCAGTCGTCGAGAACCCGCAGCGAGGCCATGTGCCGTGACAGGTAGATGTCATCCGGCAGCTTGATGGTGCAGGCGCTGCTGCGCCCGACCGTGATTTCCGCGCCGCGGCCGGCCCGCCACCGGGTCCCGCCATGTTCGAGTACGACGACGGGCCCTGGCAGCGAACTGCCCATGGCGGCGTTGCTCACCTGCGCGCTCCTGGTCCTCGCCCGGCGGATTCAAATGAAGGAACCGGACCGACTCTAGTCGCCCGCTCGGCCACCCGTCATTGTAACGGGGGCGGTCGACGTGCGTCAGGGTTAGAAGTACCGTGGTCGGCCGGAGTTGCACCCGGACTTTAGGCGGAAAGACAGGCGCTCCGTGGGCCGCGGGTGGGAYGACTGCCGCATGATGTGCTTGTGATGCTCTGGGGCGTTCGATGATGATCGACCGGGCACGGGTGGCCGCTGCCGTGCCCAACTACGTTCTCGGCGAGGATCTCGGTGCGGGCGCGTTCGGGCTGGTGCTGAGGGCGGAGCACCGTCGGATGCGTCGCCCGAGTGCGATCAAGGTGATGCGGGCCCGCGACGCCGGCGGCGAGTGGATCGACTTCGCGGCCGAGGCCCGGCTGCTGGGCAGCCTTGATCATCCGCATGTGGTCCGGGTGTATGACTACGTCGAGGATGACGACCTCCGCCTCGTGGTGATGGAGCTGCTGGGCGGGGGCACGCTGAGCCGGCGCCGCAGCCGGCTGACCCCGGAGCAGGCGTGTGCGGTGGGCCTGGCGGTGGCCGCCGCGCTGAGCCACACCCACGACCACAACGTGCTGCACCGCGATGTCAAGGGCGACAACATCCTGTTCGCCGCGGACGGGACGGTGAAGGTGGTCGACTTCGGCATCGCGCGGGTGTTCGAGGGCGCGGCGACCACCGCCAGCAAGGTTGTCGGCACACCGATGAACATGGCTCCCGAACAGATCGAACGTGGGCGCCTGGGCCCGGCGACCGACCTGTACGCGCTGGGCAGCGTCCTCTACCGGCTGCTGACCGGGCGCCCTCCGTTCGACCCCCGGCAGCCGCTGCACGTCCTGTGGCACCAGCAGCTGTCGGCGCCACCCCCGCCCATGCCGGGGGTGGCCGGGCCGGTCGCCGAGGTCGTCCTGCACGCGCTGGCGAAGGATCCGGCCGCCCGGCCGCCGGACGCCGTCACGTTCGCCACCGCGCTCGCCCACGCCGCGACCGAGGCCTATGGCGCGGGCTGGACCGTGCGGGCCGGCCTGCCGCTGCACCTCGACGACGCCGTCCGCCGCGCGGCGGAGGGGACCTCGCTCGGTGGCATGCGAGCCCCTGGCGCCGTGATCCCCGATGCCGTGATCCCCGAGGCCGTGATCCCTGCGGGGGACGAGCCCCCGGCCGGTAGTGCCGTCGCCATCGGTGGCGCCGTCGCCGCTGGTGACCGTGCCCGCCGTGAGTCCGCTGCTGACGGCGCCGACAGTGATCACGGTGATGACGGTGGTGAGGACCGCGGTGTCGGCGCGACGCGGAAGCTGGCACAGGGCGGGAAGCCGGACCTGTGGGACGGTGCGGAGCCCACCGCCCAGGGGCTCGCCCGGCTGAGGGGGGCCCTCGGCCCGGACCATCCGGACACCCTGGCGGCGGCGAACAGCCTCGCCGTTCGGCTCAGCGCCCGGGGCGACCACCGGGCCGCCCGCGCGCTGGACGAGGACACGCTGGCGCGGCGCGGCCGGGTGCTGGGGCCCGACCACCCCGACACCCTCACCTCGGCCCACAACCTCGCGGTCGACCTCGCCGAGGTCGGCGACCAGGCCGCCGCCCGCGACCTGTATCGCGAGGCGCTTGCCCGGCGCCGCCGGGTGCTCGGGCCCGACCACCCGGACACCCTGGGCACGGCGAACAACCTCGGCATCGTGCTGGGCGCCCTCGGGGACCACCTGGCGGCCTGCGAGCTGGGGGAGGACACCCTCATCCGGCGGCGCCGGGTGCTGGGGGAAAGCCATCCCGACAGCCTGACCTCGGCGTACAACCTCGCTGTCCGGCTCAGCGCCCTCGGGGATCACGAAGCGGCCTGCGAGCTGGGGGAGGACACCTTCACCCGGCGCGTCGCGGTGCTGGGCCCAGGCCACCCGGACACGGTGAGGTCGGCCTACAACCTGGCTGTCTACCTGGGCAGGCTCGGCCGCTACCCGCGGGCACGGGAGATCGGCGCGGACGTCCTGACCAGCCGGCTGCGCGCGCTCGGCCCAGAGCATCCCGAGACCCGCGAGGTCGAGGAGGCGCTGCAGTGGTGGGTCGATCAGGAGGCCGCCGGCGGGTGACGCGGACGACTCCCCCGGAGGCTCAGTAGCCGGCGGTGATGTCGACGAGGCCGTGCAACGGCTCGCCCGCGCGCCAGCGGCGGAGGTTGTCTGAGAAAACATCAAGGCCACGGCTGAAGCCACCGGGAGCCGACCAGGACACGTGCGGCATGATCCGCACCCGCGGGTCGTGGCGCAGCGGGTGGTCGGCCGGCAGCGGCTCCGGGTCGGTGACGTCCAGGCTGGCGCGGGAGACGACCCCGCTCGCCAGCGCCCGGACCAGCGCGTCGGTGTCGACGATCCGCCCCCGGGCGATGTTCACCAGATGCAGGCCGGGCTTCGCGAGGGCGAACGCGGCGTCATCGAGCAGCCGGTTCGTCTGCGGGGTCAGCGCGGCGGCGACCACCAGGTGGTCGGCCTGCCCGAGCAGCTCGGCGAGCGTGTGCACGACCGTCACGCCCGGGACGTCGGAAGGGCGGCCGCTGCGCCGCAGTGCCAGCAGACGGGTCCCGAAGCCGGCCAGGCGGGGTGCCAGTGCCTTGGCGATCGACCCGAAGCCGAGCAGCCCGACGGTGCGGCCAGCCAGCGTGCCCAGCGGCTCGGTGATGTACGGGTCGTTCGTCTCGGCCTCCCAGATGTCCGGGAAGCGCTTCTCGGCGGCGAGGAGCAGGCCGACCGTCATCTCCGCGATCGCGACGCTGTTCGCGCCTCGGCCGCAGGTCACCGTGCGGCCGGCCAGCCGGTCGATGGGGAACCCGTCGACGCCCGTCGATACGAAATGCACCCATTCCGCGCGTTCGACGGCATCCAGCGCGGCCGGCGACGGCGAGTTGTTCAGCGACCAGGGCATGACCAGCGACATCAGCGGCGCGGCCGGTGTGGCGGGCAGGGGGTCGCCGCCCAGGACGTCGAGAACCTCGATGTCGGTGCCGAGCGCCGTGCGCAGCTGGTCGACGAGCGGTTGCGGCAGCAGCGCCGCGACCACGGCGGCCGCGGCCGGCGGCCGGTCGTCGAGGGGCAGGGCGGGGGACGTCTGGGGCACGAAAACACCCAAACACGCTGGCCGCGTGGGAGCCAACGCCGGTATCGCGTGATCTTCTTCACTTTTCTATCGATAAAATGAAGAAAGCCCACGCCGTGCCGTGCGGACCGCACGGCACGGCGTGAGGC
Source organism: Frankia sp. CcI49 (assembly GCF_001983215.1). Taxonomy (NCBI): domain Bacteria; kingdom Bacillati; phylum Actinomycetota; class Actinomycetes; order Frankiales; family Frankiaceae; genus Frankia; species Frankia sp. CcI49. The sequence continues at coordinate 391,863 of NZ_MOWP01000006.1, read as the reverse complement.
GGCCGGGTGTTGGGCGGCCGGGTGTCAGACGGTGGCCGTGGCGACCGTCGCGAGCACGATGCGGACGACGTCGTTGATGGAGGCGAGGGTGAAGACGTCCTCGTCCTCGATCTCGATGTCGTAGGCGCGCTCGATGCGGGAGATCATGACGAGGACCTTCATCGAGTCCGCGCCCTCGGCGTTGCGAAGATCAAGGTCTGGGGTGAGCGTGTCGGCCGGCATCCCGAGCTCGCGGGCGACGATGTCCGTGACGGTGCTCAGAACCTCGGATTCGGACGGCATGATCGTCGCTCCGTTCAGACCGAGAGCTCGGCCATGGCGTGGCGGATGGTCGAGTTGCGGGTGAGGTCCCGGCCCACCGCCGTGCCGAGCATGCGCCGAAGCTTCGCCTGCAGCTTCTCCTGCGCGTCGGGCGGGGAGATCCGCAGGAACACGTCGATCACGTCGTCGACGGTCTCGTGGTCACGCATCTCCTCGACGCGCTGGTGCTTGTAGACGCCGACCGGGTGGTTCAGCCGCGGGCTGGTCACGTAGAAGTGGATCCTCTCCAGGACCGACTTCAGCTCCTCCGGGTGCTGGGCGAGGCGGCGCTTCAGGTAGAAGAGGAACTCGCGGGCGTGGCCCGCCTCGTCGCGGCTGGCGTTCAGGAAGAGGCCGGCGAGGACGGGCTCCTGCACCCATTCCGCCAGTGCCCGGTAGGCCGTGTTGACGATGATCTCCGAGATGACGTTGGTGGTCAGCGTCGCGCTCGGCGTGATCCCGGCCTCGTACGGCTCGCGCAGCGCCTCGATCTTGTCCTGGTCGATGTGGACACCTACGGCCTTGAGCCAGGCGCGGAACGCGTAGTGGTGCTGCAGCTCCTGGTAGGCCCAGATGGCCACGAAGGCCGAGCAGTCGTAGTCGTCGTGGAACTCGCTGAGGAAGCCGTGCAGCCCGGGAAGGGACGTCGCCTCACCCACGACGACGCCCTTGACGAGGGCCAGGTAAGCCGGCTGGACGAGCTCCTGGTCGATGTTCTCGAGCCCCAGCTCGCAAACCTTCCACTGGAGCCGTTCGTAGTGTTCGAAGACCTCGAAGCTGTGGGACTTCTCGGACGTGGCGGTCGGCATGGATGAACCCTTCGGCGAGCTTCCGCGCGAGCCCCGCGCGGGTTCACCATGGAATGCGCGTCCGATCATCACAACCCTGGATTCGATCTCCCAATCGGCTGATCCGCCTGCGGGGCGGTATCCGCGCGGTGTCACGGACAGCCGCCGCGGTGGCATCGTAGGACCGGATACGGACAACACCGACCACTGATCCGTCCGCTGGTGCGGGCCGTGGTTGATCGAGACCGGCGAGAGGGCGAGGACGAGGACATGGCGAACCTGGCGCAGCTGCTGGAGGACACGGCCGCGACCTACCCGGACCGGGAGGCGCTCGTCCTCGGCCCCGCCCGCGTCACCTATGCCCAGCTGGACGCCGCCGCCAGCCAGGTCGCGAACCTGCTGGTGGCCACCGGGATCCAGCCCGGCGACAAGGTCGCGCTCAGCTGCGTGAACGTGCCGCACTTCACGATCGTCTACTTCGGCATCCTCAAGGCGGGTGCGGCGGTCGTGCCCCTCAACGTGCTGCTGCGGAGCCGGGAGATCGCCTACCACCTCGACGATTCCGACGCCCGCGCGTACTTCTGCTTCCAGGGCACTCCCGAGCTGCCCATCGCCGACGAAGGATATGCCGGGTTCGTCGAGACGCCCGGCTGTGAGCACTTCTTCGTCATCACGCTCGACCCGGCCGCCGCCTCGCCGGTGCGGGGAACACCGCAGCGCCCGGTGCGGACCCTCGGGCAGGCCGTCGCCGACCAGCCGGCGACGTTCCGCAGCGTCGAGACCGCGGATGACGACACCGCCGTCATCCTCTACACCTCGGGCACCACCGGCCAGCCCAAGGGAGCGGAGCTGCGCCACCGCAACATGCGTGACAACGCGCTGGTCGCCCGGGATGTGTTCCAGTGTGATCCCGCCCGCCCCGACACCTACCTGTGCGTGCTGCCGCTGTTCCACTCGTTCGGCCAGACGGTCACCCAGAACAGCGCGATCGCGTTCGGGGGGCGCTGCGTGCTGATGCCTCGGTTCGAGCCGGGCGCGGCGATCCAGACCATGCTGGACGAGCGGGTCACCGTCTTCGCCGGGGTTCCGACGATGTACTGGAGCCTGCTCGACGCGCTTGCGCGGGACCCGTCGATCGACGTCGGGACACTGGCCGGCAACCTGCGCATCGCCATCTCCGGTGGCGCGGCACTGCCGGTCGAGGTGCACCGGCAGTTCGAGAAGCAGTTCGGCGTCACGATCATGGAGGGCTACGGGCTGTCCGAGACGTCCCCGGTCGCCGCGTTCTCGCTGTACGGCCAGCCGCCGCGGGTGGGCTCCATAGGCGTTCCGGTCCGCGGGATCGAGATGAGGCTGCTCGACCCGGCGAGCTGGGACGAGATCACCGAGCCCGAGGGCATCGGCGAGGTCGCCATCCGCGGGCACAACGTGATGAAGGGGTACTACAAGCGGCCCGAGGCGACCGAGCAGGCGCTGCGGGACGGCTGGTTCCGCACCGGTGACCTCGCCCGCAGGGACGCCGACGGCTGGTACTACATCGTCGACCGGTCGAAGGACRTGATCCTGCGCAACGGGTTCAACGTCTATCCGCGTGAGGTCGAGGAGGTCCTGCTGACCCATCCCGACGTCTCGCTCGCGGCGGTCATCGGCATCCCGCATCCGAGTCACGGCGAGGAGATCAAGGCGGTCGTCATCCGCGAGAAGGGCGCCACCGTCGACGCCGAGGAACTGATCGCGTGGGCGAAGGAGCAGATGGCCGGCTACAAGTACCCGCGTGTCGTGGAGTTCGTGGACGCGTTGCCCATGACCGCGACCGGCAAGATCCTCAAGCGCGAGCTCTCCTGAACGATCAGCGCGGGACGCCACGCCTGCGCGCAGGCGCGTGGGAGCGCAACCGGGTGGGAGCGCAACCGGGTGGGAGCGCAACCGGGTGGGAGCGGAGGCAGGTGGGAGCGGAGGCCAGGCGCGGGGCGCAGGGCGCCTGACCTCCGCTGGATCAGTGCCGGCCGCCGTTGCGGACGGTGATGGTGACGGTCGCGGTGCTGGTGCCGGCGGGGAGCCTGGTCGTGTCGACCACCAGGAACGCCCCGTCGTCCTGCTGGCCGTTCGGCAGGATCTTGGCCTTCAGCTGGAACGGCGCCGCCGTGTTCGTCACGCCGTTGATGCCGAAGTCGTTGTCGTTGGTGATGACGAGCGTCCGCCCGCCGTCGGTCGTCGCGACGCCCTCGACCTTGTCGTGGCCGAAGAAGCCACCGGTCGGGTCGAGGGTGCTGACCAGGCCCGCGACGTCCACATCCAGCTTCTTGCCAACCGGGCGGATGCCGGCCGCGGCCAGCGTCGCCGTCGCGGTCGCGGTGTCGGAGCTGCCGACCGTGGCCTCGATGGTCTTCTGGGCGCTGCCCAGCAGCAGGCCGCCCTTGGCCGCGGTGTACACCGCGCCCGGCACCGACGCCTGCGGGCCGACGTCGGTCGCGCCGTCCAGGTCGATCGCGAAGATCTTCTTGACCGCACCGGGCTCGAAGACGCCGTCCCGCTCGGTGACCAGGAACCTCGAGTTGCCGACCGCGGTGATCTCACTGACCGCGCCGACGTTGCGCACCGGGTCGTCCAGCAGGTACAGGTACTCGTGGGTGGCCCTCGTCCGCAGGTTGTAGGTGACGATGCGCAGGGTCGTCACGGTCGCCGGCTTCGGCGTCAGGTCCTTCTGCGCCAGCGCGGACTGCATCATCCCGACGAGCGTCGTGCCGTCCGGGGTGATGGTCAGGCCCTCCATTCCCCGGTTCGGCATCCGGTTGGCGAGCTCCGCGGGCAGCGCGCCGTTGAAGGGGGAGAGGCGCTCGATCGCCTTGCCGTCACGGTCGAAGTGCGTGATGTACGGCCCGTACTCGTCGGAGACCCAGAACGTGCCGTCGCGCAGCGCGACCAGGCCCTCGGGGTCGTAGCCGTTCGGATCGGCGGTGAGCACGTTCCCGTTCAGGTCGAGGATCGTCTCGCCGGTGCTCGCCTCGGTGCTGACCCGCCCGTTGTAGGGCGTGCCGTCGGCGGCGCGCAGCGTGATGGTCCGCTCCAGCACCGCCCTGCCGTCGACGAGCCTGAACTTCCCGATCTTCGGGGCGAAGGACGGCAGCGGCTCGATCTTCACCCCGCCCGGGCCGTCGACGTTCGGGCCGCGGTCGGTCAGGCCGTAGAACTCGTTCCTGGAGCCGGGCACGGGGTACACGGACGACCCGTAGGCGCCGCCTTTGATGGTGACACCGCCGATGGTGGCGAGCGGGGCGACCTGTGTCTGGTAGACGCTCACCGCGTCACTGACGGTGTAGCTGAAGCTGTCGGTGCCGGTGAAGCCGGCCTTCGGCGTGTAGCTGAAGGAGCCGTCCGCGGCGAGACTCAGCGTTCCGTTCGTGGGCGCGGTGTTCGAAACCAGGGTGGCGGGCTCGCCGCTGTCGTTACGAAGGATGCCCCCGGCACGTACCGAGAGCGTCTTTCCGGCCGACACGCTGTAGGTGTCGTTACGAGCCTGCAGCCTTTCGCCGGGACGCGATCCGCCCCCGCCGGCCTGGGCGGCGCCGGCGGCGGCACCGGCGCCGAGCAGTGCGACAGCCAGCGCGCCAGCTGTCACGCTGGTCCGGCTCGGTCGATTCATATGTTCCCCCCTTGTGGGTCGCGGGCCCGATGGCACGCGCCGTAGAGCTTCTGCCGCCGTGATGGACGCCGGGCATCCCGCAAATGGACCATCCGTAAACCGCGCCTGACATGTCGATGATCGGCAACGGGTCTGACCTGCGGTGATTCATCTGTTCCGGCGCGCCCGCGGTGATGCTCCGGTGGCGCTCCGATGCGTTCGGGGTGCGGTTCGGCGGGGCCTCGGGGAGGAGTGGGCGTGACGTCGGCCCGGAGGTGCGCTGCGCGGCCGTGCCGGTCGGTTGCGGCCGGTGTGGCGGTGCGCCGGTGCTCCGGTGGCGCGGTGAGGATCCTCGCGGCCTTCCCAGTGGCCGCAGGGAGTCCGCCGGTACCTCTAGATGATTAAGTGTTACTTGCGTCTCATCTAATCCCTCTATAGCCTAAAGCAGTCGACTTGTAGGACTGGTGGGGGTGCGTGCGGGGCAGGCCGTGATCCATTTCCCGCATGATTCCGGCGCGTGACCAGGGGAGCTGTCCCTCGCCTGTCCGTCGTGAACCTCGGGATTCGGGTGTGGAGCCTGCGGCGAGTGAAGTCCGGTTCCGGTCGATGTGCCTGACCGAGCATCGACCCCACTCCGCACGGGTCGCCTCCACCCGGAAATGCGGGCCGGTCGTCGGGCCGGTCGTGCAGTATACGTCGTGACAAATCCATGGGCTGGTTGCGCTCGGCCGCACTGCTTTCGAGCGCCTGGAACCGAAGGACTGACCACGTGCCTGTGAAGAGGCTTGAACTCCACTTAGGGCGGCTGGTGGCACTGGTCGCCGCGCTGGGCGTCCTGCTCGTCGCATGCTCCAATTCGTCGGGATCGGACTCGACGGAGAACAAGGGCGGCAGCGGCGGAGCGGTGGTCTCGAACAGTGCGCCCGGGGTGACCGCGGACGCGATCAACTTCTCCATGCTTGCCACCAAGAGCAACAACCCGACCGGCGCCTGCATCTACGACTGCTACGCCCAGGGTATCGAGGCCTATTTCGCCTTCCGGAACAGCGAGGGCGGGGTTCACGGCCGCAAGCTCGCGCTGACCGAGAAGATCGATGACCAGCTCGGCCAGAACAAGCAGGGCGCACTTAAGATCATCAACGACAACAACACCTTCGGCACCTTCAGCGCCGCCCAGCTTCCCCTGGGATGGGGTGACCTGGCGGAGGCCGGTGTTCCGCAGTACGTGTGGGCCATCCAGCCGGCGGCCATGGCCGGCCACGACGACATCTGGGGTAACGCGGGCATCATCTGCCTGGACTGCACGGCACGCTACTACCCGTACGCCGCCACGCTGGTCGGCGCGAAGAAGATCGCGGCGCTGGGCTACGGAGTCTCGGACAGCTCGAAGCGGTGCACCCAGTCGGTGCGCGACTCGATCGAGCTCTACAAGGCGGACACCGGGCAGGAAGTCGTCTACTACAACGAGGGCCTGGCGTTCGGCCTGCCGAACGGCGTCGGCCCCGAGGTGTCGGCGATAAAGCGCGCCGGGGCCGATATGGTCATCACCTGTTTCGACCTGAACGGTCAGAAGACTCTYGCCCAGGAACTGCAGCGCCAGGGCCTCGCGGACGTCAAGCTCCTGCACCCGAACTCCTACGACCAGAAGTTCGTGGAGGAGGCCGGTGACCTGTTCGAGGGCGACATCGTGCAGGTGCAGTTCCGCCCCTTCGAGGCGGACGCCGGTGACAGCGGCCTCGGCGACTTCAAGAAGTGGATGGAGAAGACCGGCGCGGAGATCTCCGAGGTCGCGATGATCGGCTGGATCGACGCCGACATCGCCTACCAGGGAATCCTCAAGGCCGGCCCGTCCTTCACTCGCCAGAGCGTGATCGACGCGACGAACAAGATCACCGACTACACCGCCGACGGCCTGATCGCGCCCATCGACTGGACCCGGATGCACGAGAGTGCGACCCAGGAGGATCCGACGACGCACGGCGCCAAGCAGGAATGCACGAGTTTCGTCCAGATCAAGGGCGGGAAGTTCCAGATGGTCGGTGCGACGAAGGAGAAGCCCTGGGTCTGCTGGTCCAACGCGAACCGCGACTGGGCCGAGCCGACGAAGACCTCCTTCTGAGATCCGCGGAGTAGTTCCCGTCAGACGGGTTCCTCCCCTGCGCCACGGGCTGGCCGGCAGCGTTGCCGGCCAGCCCGTCCGCGTCTGGGTCGTCGGTGAGCACTTCCCGATGTCGCCGGCGGCGGTCTGGTCCGCCAGGCACCCGCCCGGTCGGCACTCCTCGCGGATCGTGCCGCGACCGGGAAGTAGACCGTGCGCGATCCGACCTGTTTTCGACCAGAATGATCTGTGGACCCCTCAACGTTGGCCTGCGGTTCACCCGCGGTTCGTTCACAGGTTCTTCACAGCAACACGGGGGCTTATTAGCGTCGGCGGAGAGCGAGGAAGACTCACGACGGAGGAATTGTGCGCGACACTGACGACGCCGCTTCAAACCCCACCGATAACCCGAGCCTTTCCGACATCATCGCCACCCGGCTGAACCGTCGGACGCTTGTCGGTGGCGGAATCGCGGCGGTAACCGCGGGATTTCTCGGCGTGGCCGGCGCGGGTGCCGCCGGCGCGAGCGGTCCGGCCGCGGGCCGGCCCGGCGGTGGCAGTGGCGGCAGCGGCCACGGGAGTTCCAGGCTGTTGGGCTTCGCCGAGGTACCGATCAGCACGGCCGACGCCGTCGTGGTGCCGGAGGGCTACACCGTCCAGGTGCTCATTCCCTGGGGAACGCCACTCGCCAAAAACGGCCCGGCCTGGAAGAAGGACGGCTCGAACAGCGCTGCCGACCAGGCGCTCCAGGTCGGAATGCACCATGATGGAATGCATTTCTTCCCGACCGGCCGCGGTTCCGACGCGAACCGTGAGGGCCTGCTGGTCGTGAACCACGAGTATGTCGACCAGAAGCTGCTTTTCCCGGACGGTGACGCGCTGCTCACCCCGGAGAAGGTCGCCAAGGCGCTCGCCGCGCACGGCGTCAGCGTGATCGCCATCCGCCAGCAGGGCGGGAAGTGGACCAACGTCGACTCCCGTTACAACCGTCGGGTCACCGGTGCCACGCCGGTCACCTTCTCCGGCCCGGTCACGCTGCGGCACGCCGAGCTGGCGTCGAACAACGCCGCCCTCGGCACGCTGAACAACTGTGCCAACGGCTACACCCCGTGGGGCACCTACCTCACCTGTGAGGAGAACTGGAACAGCTACTTCGGAACCACCGACACCACCTGGGCGCCGAGCGCGGCCCAGTCCCGGTACGGCGTGAGCGCGGCCGGCGGTGGCTACAAGTGGCACACCGCGGACGCCCGTTTCGACGTGGCGAAGAACCCGAAGGAGCTCAACCGCTTCGGCTGGGTCGTCGAGATCGACCCGTTCGCCCCGAAGTCCACCCCGGTGAAGCGCACGGCGCTCGGGCGCATCAAGCACGAGGGCGCGACCGTCGTCGAGCACGACGAGCGGATCGTCGTCTACACCGGGGATGACGAGAACGGCGAGTACCTCTACAAGTTCGTCGGCTCGCAGTCGTGGAAGAAGCTGCGCCGTGAGGGCCGGAGCCCGCTCGACCACGGCACGCTGTACGTCGCCACGTTCGCGGACAACGGCACGGGCACCTGGGTGCCGCTGGTGTTCGGCCAGGGCAGGCTCACCGCCGCGGCCGGCTTCACCGACCAGGCGGACGTCCTGCTGCGCACCCGCCAGGCGGCGGACGCGGTGGGCGCGACCAAGCTCGACCGGCCCGAATGGGTCACGGTGCACCCGAAGACCGGCGACGTCTTCGTCAGCCTCACCAACGGGTCGTCCGGCTCGACGGCCGTGAACCCGCGCAAGACCAACATCTACGGGCACATCCTGYGCTTCCGTGAGAAGAAGGGCAACTGCACCGAGCTGTCCTTCACCTGGGACATCGCGTTCTACGCCGGTGACCCGTCCTACCTGCCCGAGGGCGAGTTCGTGCCGGCGAACCAGCCGCTGTTCGGCTCCCCGGACGGTCTGTGGGTCGACCCGGACGGCCGGCTGTGGATCGAGACCGACGTCTCGAACAGCTCGCAGAACCTCGCCACCCGCAAGTACGACCACATCGGCAACAACCAGATGCTCGCCGCCGACCCCGGTACGGGCGAGATCCGCCGGTTCCTCACCGGCCCGCGCGGCAGCGAGATCACCGGCATCACCGCGACGCCCGACGGGACGTCGCTGTTCGTCAACATCCAGCACCCGGGTGAGGCCACCGCGTTCTTCGGTGAGCCGACGCCGGCGGACCCGCGTGCGGTCAGCAACTGGCCGGACTTCGACCCGGCCGGCCGCCCCCGCGCGGCGACCGTCGTCATCCGCCGCAAGGACGGCAGGAAGATCGGTTCCTGATCGCCTGAACCGTACTCCGCGCTCAGCACTCCCGCAGGCCCACCGGTCGGTTGTCCGTCCGGTGGGCCTGTTGCTGTCGGACACCCGCCCGGCTGACCGACCGGAGCGTGAACGCGTCCGTTGGGCGGAGGCCGGCAGCGATGGCGGCGGCCGAGAATCGGTTTCGCACACCCGCGGTATCGCCGCCCGGATCAGGAGGACATCCATGTTCATCGCCATCGTCGACTTCAGTACGTCCGTGGATGACCGCCCGGCCGCTCTCGCCGAGCTCGATCACGAGCGGGATGAGGTTCGCGCAATGCCTGGCAACCTGAGCTTCCGGGTGCATGCGTCGCGTGCGGACGAGAACCAGATCACGATCGTGCACGAATGGGATGGGGCGGAGTCGTTCGCGGCCTATCTGGAGTCCGCGTCGTTCGCGCGCATGGGCAACGCGCTACGGCCCATGATGACCGCCGCGCCGGTGAGTCGTCGTTTCGACGCGCGGCTGTTGGAGACGGTCGCCTGACGCGCCCGCCGCCACCGGCGGTTTCCTACGATCAGGCAATGGCAGGCTTCCGGTGACCCGCGAGTGACCCGCGAGGCCTACAGCTTTGTGCGGACGTTCCGGCCGGAGCCGGCGCGTGAGCTCCGGGTGGACCGTCACTATCTGCTCTGCGCCTCCGCCGGCGCCCTGCGGCTCGAGGCGGGTGACCAGTCGTGGCTGCTGCCACCCGCCCGGGCCGCGCTGATCGAGGCGGGGCAGCCGATCACGGTCAGCATCCCGCAGCCGGTCACCAGTGCCTCGGTGCTGTTCGACCGGGGATTCGTCCCGGCACCGGCGGCGCCGCTGGCGGTGTTCGATCTCAGCCCACTGGCGCGGGCGCTCGTCGCCGAGTGCGGTGCCTGGGGCGAGGGCGACGAGCCGCTCGCCGACTACCCCCGGGCGCTGTTCGCGGCGCTCGCCGCGGTGACCTGGCGGCTCGCCACCCAGCCGAGCCCGATGGTCGTGCCGGCCGGGCGTTCGCCGGAGGTACGGCGGGCCCTGCGCCTGACCGGGGAGCGCCTGGCCGACGAGGTGCGTTTCGAGGACGTGGCGCACGAGGTCGGTCTCACCCCGAGGTCGCTGGCCCGGAGGTTCGAGACCGAGATCGGCATGAGCTGGCGCGCGGTGCTCCGGCGGCTTCGGGTGATCCGTGCGATCGAACGGCTTGCCGCCGACGACACCTCGGTCACGGCGATCGGCCTCGGCGTGGGCTACGCGTCGCTCTCGGCGTTCAACGCCGCCTTCCGGGAACTGACCGGCCTCACCCCGACCCAGTACCGGGCCACCTTCCGGCCCTGAACCGAACCGGCCCTGAAGCGAACCGGCTGCGGGCGCCCGGGCCCGTTTCGCGCGTGCCGGTCGGATCGCCCGTTCGAAACATCGAATCGATGGCGGGTAGTAAGGCCGGCCCGCGGATGGAACCGGTGCCCGGCTCCTATTCTGGGCTCTGGTCGGTCAGCGCATTCGTGGGACGGTCTCCGCCGGGCCGGGCCTGGATTCCGGTGGACGGCATTTCCTGACCGAACGCGGACAGCTCGGATCGGCTGGCGTTCCGCCGCGACCGTCGCGGCGCGGGAATGCCCGGATGCGAAACGGTCCGAACGCGGGGAAGGAAACCCGGAGATGACGTCCTACAGCCCGCAGGAAATGACGAGCTCCGACGAATCCGACTACTCCCACGACACTGATTACTCCAACGGCACCGACGGCACCGGGCACCGCGGCCGTGGTGGCGGGGGGCGACAGGTGGTCGTCACCGGGGTCGGGCTGACGACGCCGCTCGGCGGTGACGTGGCCGACTCGTGGGCGGGGGTGCTCGCCGGGCGCAGCGGCGTGCTGGCGCTGACCGTGCCGTGGGCGAGCGAGCTGCCGGTCCGGATCGCCGCGCCGGTCGCCGTCGAGCCTCCGCTTGCCCGGGTCGAGGCCCGCAGCCTGGACCGCGGCCAGCAGCTGGCCGTCGTCGCGGCCCGTGAGGCCTGGGCGGACGCGGGCGATCCGGCACTCGAGCCGGAGCGGCTCGCGGTCGTGATCGGCTCCGGGGTCGGGGGCGTCACCACCCTGCTCTCCCAGAGCGACATCTTCCGCGACCGCGGGCACCGACGGGTCTCCCCGTTCCTGGTTCCGATGATCATGCCGAACGGGCCGGCGTCCGCGGTCGGCCTGGCACTCGGTGCCCGGGCGGGCGTGCACGCGCCGGTCAGCGCCTGCGCGTCCGGTGCCGAGGCGATCGCCTACGGGCTGGACCTCATCCAGCTCGGCCGGGCGGACGTCGTCGTCGCCGGAGGCACCGAGGCGGCGGTCCACCCGCTGCCGCTGACCGGGTTCGCCCAGATGCAGGCGCTGTCGCGGCGCAACGACGATCCGGGGTCGGCGTCACGGCCGTTCGACAAGTCCCGGGACGGCTTCGTACTCGGCGAGGGCGCGGGTGTGCTCGTGCTCGAGGCCGCCGAGCACGCCGCCGCGCGGGGAGCGAGGGTCCTCGCGACCCTCGGCGGTGCCGGTATCAGCTCCGACGCGCATCACGTCGCCGCCCCCGACCCGACCGGCGCCGGTGCCGCCCGGGCCATCCGGCACGCCCTGACCGCCGCCGGGATCGGCCCGGAGGACGTGGTCCACGTGAACGCGCACGCGTCGGCGACACCGGCCGGCGACGTGGCGGAGAGCCGTGGGCTGCGCGCCGCCCTCGGCCCGGCGCTCGACGGCGTCGCGGTGACCTCGACGAAGTCGATGACCGGTCACCTGCTCGGTGCTTCCGGTGCCGTCGAGGCGGTGTTCGCGGTCCTGTCGCTGCGGGACGGGCTCGCCCCGGCCACCCGCAACCTCACCTCGCTGGACGACGAGATCCATCTCGACGTCGTCGCCGTCGACAACCGGCCGCTGCGCCCCGGCGCCGTGCTCTCGACGTCCTTCGGCTTCGGTGGCCACGACGTGTGCCTGGTGTTCCTCCGCTGACCGCGGTGCGTCACCGCCCGCCCGACCGGTGACCTGGCCGGTCCGGCGGGTCGTGGCGGTCGCGGAGATACTGCAGGCCGGCCACGACGAAGTCCAGCTCCAGCTCGAAGGGCTGCGGGACGCCGTCGCGCAGGACCCGGCGCAGGTGCGGCACCTGCTCGGCGGGGAGCTCCGCGAGGGCGCGGCGGACCTCGGTGACCGTCGGATGTTCCCCGAAGTGCCTGGCGACCAGGATGTCCTTGGCGTTGGCGAAGACCATCCGGGTCACCAGGTTGAGGGCGATCATGGCGTCGCCCTCGTCGAAGCCGCCGTCGACGAGTCTGTCGACCAACGCCTCGGCCGGCATCAGGACGCCGGCCCCCGGCAGCCGGGTGATCAGCAGCGACAGCGAGGCCTCACGCAGCAGCACGCGCCGGACGCCCCGTGCGTAGACGCGGACGGCGTCACGCCAGTCGCCTGTGGGCAGGGCCAGGTGCTCGAGCTCGTTCGCCAGGGTCCGGGCGGTGATGAGCTCGAGGAGCTCCTCGCGGCCGGACACGTAGTAGCTGACGGCCTTGCGGTCCACTCCGAGCCGGTCCGCGACGGCCTGGATGGTCACGTTCGCGGGGGTGAGGGCGGCGGCCGCGTCCACGACCATCTGCCGGCTGATCCGTGCCGGTCGACCGGCACGGCGCCGGGAGCTCCCCTCCACGGCCGCCGGGATGACGTTCCGCGACCCGGAGCTGGTGCTGTCGGCCGTCACGATTCTCCCAGGCTGTTCGTTCGAGGGGGCGAGGCGCCCCGTGTGCTCGGTGGGCATGGCGGCCCGGGTGCCTCTAAGGCCTCCGGCGACGGCTGCGGCCGTCGGGCCGGCGACTCTGGGGAGGCCTCGTCCGCCGCGCGCCCGGCCGGTTCCCACCAGCGCCGCCGCCACTGGCTCGGCCGCCGCCGCTGGCACCGCTACCTGCGCTGCCGCTGCCGCTGCCAGCGTGCCGACGCCGCCGTCCCGTGGCCTGCTGGAACTGCTGCCAGCGCGCCGCCTGATGCGAGGCCGGCGCGAACTGGATCGGATCGGGCCCGGGCTCGGGCTCGGGCCACCGCCACTCGCATCCGAACCGGGGGGCGGGGATGTCACGGCCGCCCTCGCCGCGTTCGGTGATCCGCCCCTGCTCCAGGAAGGCGATGCGATGCGAGATGCGGCGCACCGCGGCGAGATCGGGGGAGAAGAAGACGTAGGCGGTCCCGGTGGACTCCTGGACCTTCATGAGCAGTTCGAGCAGGGCGTGCCCGGCGCGCGGGTCGAGGGCCGAGAGCGGGTCATCACAGATGATCAGCTCTGGCGAGAGCGTCAGAGCGCGGGCGATCGCGATGCGCTGGCGTTGGTCGCCGCTGAGCTGGCCGGGTAACCGCTGGCCGGCACCGGCCGGGAGGCCGACCTGGTTGAGCAGCTCCCGGACCCGCCGGGCCGCCGCGCCGGCCGGCACATGCTCGGCACGCAGCGGTTCGGTGAGCGCCGCCTCGACCGTGGCCGCGGGGTCGAGCGAGCCGTGCGCGTCCCGGAACACCGCCTGGATCTTCTCGTCGAGGCGGCGCCGCTGAGGGTGCGAGAGCGCCACGATGTCGCGGCCCTTGAAACGGATGGAGCCGGAGGCGACCGGGGCCTGCCCGAGCACCGCGCGGCCGAGGGTGGTCTTGCCAGCTCCGTGGCCGCCGACGATCCCGAGGCATTCGCCTGGCTGGACCGCGATCGAGACGCCCCGCAGCACCGCTGCTGCCGGGCCGCCGCGATGCTCTTCGGCCGGGTACTCGACGACGAGGTTCTCGATATCGAGCAGTGCGCTCATCCTTCGGCCTTTCAAGGACGCGGGTCCGCGACTGTCGTGGTGGTCTGTCGGGCATGCTGGTGGCCGGTGCCACGGTGGTGCCCGGAGGCTTCGCCGGGATGTTGCCTATTTTTTCCCGTCCGGGAAAAAGTAGAGGACCGGTCGTCGAGGGTCAAGCCCGTCCAGAATCGACGATCGCCGCGGCTCGGTGCGGCCGCGGCGATCGTCGGATGCCCCTCCCCAAGGGGCGTCGTGCTCATCCCCAAGGGGCGTCGTGCTCATCCCCAAGGGGCGTCGTGCTCAGTGACCGGACATGCCTCCGTCGACCGCGAGGGTCGTGCCGGTGATGTAGGAGGCGCCCGGCCCGGCCAGGAAGACCACGGCCGCGTCCAGCTCGCGCTGCTCGCCGAGACGGCCCAGCGGGGTCGTGTTCGTGATGAACGTCATCAGCTGGTCGCGGGGGATCTCGTCCGTCATCTCGCTGGCGAAGTAGCCGGGGGCGATGGCGTTGACCCGGATGCCGCGGCGGCCCGACCACTGCTGGGACAGGTCGCGGGTCAGCCCGATCAGCCCGGCCTTGCTCGCGGAGTAGGCCGCCTGCGGCGCGTACGACTTGACCAGGCCGAGAACACTCGCGATGTTGACGATGCTCGACCCCGGCTTCATGACCCGGGCGCAGGCCTGTGCCGCCCAGTAGGCGCCGTTGAGGTTGATGTCGAGCACCCGGCGGAACTCGTCGGGCTGCTCGCGCAGCGCCGGCACCGCGGTACCGAAGCCGGCGTTGTTGATCAGGATGTCGATCCGGCCGAACTCGGCCGTCGCGGCCTCGGCCATCGCGGTGCACTGCTCCGGGCTGGACACGTCGGTGGCGACGGGGAGCGCCCGCCGGCCGGTCTCCCGCACCGACTTCGCCACCACCTCCAGCCGGTCGGCGCGGCGGGCGGCGAGCACGATGTCGGCGCCGGCCTCGGCCAGCGCGCGGGCGAACCCGGCGCCCAGTCCGGAGCTCGCGCCGGTGACGACGGCCACCCGGCCATCCAACCGGAACAGATCAAGGATTTCGCTCATCGCTCTCTATCGCCTCTCCAGATTGCCACTCAGGGCCCGCAGCCCGGCGGCGGCCAGCGGGGCCGTGGCCGCACCGGCGCCCTCGAAGCCCTCACCTCGGGTCACCCCGGCCAGGAACCGCGCGTAGATGCCCTCGGCGATCACAGCCACCTTGAAATAGCCCAGCGCAAGATAGAACGGGAAGTCGCTCAGATCACGGCCGGTCGACTCGGCGTACCGGCGCGCGGTCGCCTCGGTACCCGGCAGGCGCGGGCTCGTCGACGCCGCCGACCCGGCCAGCACGTGGGCGAAGGCCGGATCCGAGTAGACGATGTGCACGCCCAGGTCGGCGAGCGGGTCGCCGAGCGTGGACATCTCCCAGTCGACGACCGCCCGGATGATCCCGGGGTCCTCCGGGGCCAGGATCACGTTGTCGATGCGGAAGTCGCCGTGCACGATCGACGCGTCGCCCTCCGCCGGCTGGGCGGCGGCGAGCCCGGCGTGCAGGGCGTCGATGTCGGGCAGGTCCCGGGTGTGCACCCGCTGCCACTGGTCGTACCACCGCCGGATCTGGCGTCCCACATAGCCCTGCGGGCGGCCGAAGTCGCCGAGGCCGACCTTCTCCGGTGCGAGGGCGTGCAGTCGGGCCAGGACGTCCACCAGCGCGTGCGCGCAGCGGTCGATGTCGTCCTGCGCCAGCGCGTGCAGCTGCTCCTCGGTGCGGATGACCGGGCCGGCCACATGCTCGACCAGCGAGAACGGAGCACCGATCACCGTGCCGGAGTCGTGGGCGATCGCCCGCGCCACCGGCACCTCGCTGTCGGAGAGAGCCTCGACCACCCGGTGCTCGCGCAGCACATCGTGCGCCGACGGGGTGAGTCCGCCGAGTGGCGGACGGCGCAGCACCCACCGGCCCTGTCCGTCCGTCAGCAGGTAGGTCAGGTTCGACCGGCCGCCCGCGAGCAGGGTGGCGGTGAGCCCGCCTGCGAATCCGGGTACCCGCTCGACGAAGAACCGCTCGAGCGCAGGCAGGTCCAGGCCTTCGATCGGGGTGCTCACTGGGCCGGCGCCCCAGCCGGCGCCTCGGCCTGGGTGGCTGCCTTGCCCTGCGCGGCTGTCGGGGCCTGCGCGCCTGCCTCGGCCTGCGCGGTCGTGTGCCGCCGCAGCGTGCGCCGCGCGATCGCCCAGCGATGCGTCTCCGACGGGCCGTCGTAGATGCGGAAGGGGCGCACCTCCCGCAGGAACCGGCTCAGCGCGATGTCGCCGGAGACACCGAGCGCCCCGCAGATCTGCAGGGAACGGTCGACGACCCGCCACACCGCCTCGGCGCAGAAGGTCTTGGCGATCGCGGTGGACTGCCCGCCCGAGCGGCCCTGGTCGAGCTCCCAGCAGGCCTGCAGGATGAGGCCGCGGGACGCGGCGATGTCGATCTCGCTGTCGGCGATCGCCTGCTGGGTCATGCCGAGGTCGCCGAGTCGGGAGCCGAACAGCTCGCGCTCGGCGGCGCGGCGCACGGCGAGGTCCTGGGCGTGACGGGCGATGCCGAGCCAGCGCATGCAGTGCGTCATCCGGGCCGGGCCGAGCCGGACCTGGGCGTACTGGAAGCCCTGGTCCACCGCGCCGAGAACGGCCTCGTCGGGCACCTCGCAGTTCTCGAAGACCATCTCGACGTGCCCGCCGAACAGGCTCTCGTCCAGCGTCTCGATGTGGCGCACGATCTTCATGCCCGGGTTGTCGGCGCCGACGAGGAACATGGTCGCGCCGCCGGCGTCCCCGGGCGTGCCGGAGGTGCGGGCCATGCAGATCGCGAAGCCGGCGCCGTCGGCGCCGGTGATGAACCACTTGTGCCCCTGGATGCGCCAGCCGCCGTCGATCCGCTCCGCGCGGGTGGCCAGGGCCCGGGGGTCCGACCCGGCGCCGGGGGCGGGCTCGGTCATCGCGAAGCAGGAGCGGATCTCGCCGGTGGCCAGCGGGCGCAGGTAGCGCTCCTTCTGCTCCTCGGTGGCGACCGCCTCCAGCAGGTGCATGTTGCCCTCGTCGGGGGCGGCGATGTTCAGCGCCAACGGGCCGAGCAGCGAGTACCCGGCCTCCTCGAACACCGCGGCCCGGCCGCGCATGTCCAGTCCGTGGCCGCCGTACTCGGCGCTGACGTGCGGGGCGAACACGCCCGCGGCGCGGGCGGCGTCCTGCAGCTCGCGGCGCAGGGCCTCCGAGGGCACCGCGGAACGGTTCCGCTCCTCGGCCGGGAGCACCACCTCGCGGACGAACTGGGCGGTGCGCCGGGCCAGGTCGGCGACGTGGGGCGGATGGGCGAGATCGACAGCCATCGGACCTCCAGGGTCTGGTCGGTGGGTATCCCGGCAGGCCTGTCTGGCAGCCGACCGTCGGTCGTCAGACAGGCCGTCGCCATCGCCACCGCGTTCATGGTCGGCGGGAAGCGTTGGCTAACAGCTATTAGCTGGATCGTAGCGGTGATCTTGTACCTGCTGCAAGACATGCGGACTGCGAGGTGGGATGACCATTGCGGCCCAGACGGATCAGGCTATTGGGTGTTAGCGGGAGGCTGCGTGGCCCCGCTCGGCCTGGCCAGCTCAACCCAACTCGACCCAGCCCAGCCAGCCAGCCCAGCCCAGCCCAGCCCAGCTCAGCCCAGCCCGGCTCGGCTCGGCTCGGCCAAGCTTTCACCAGCTCGGCCCGGGGTCGGCCCGCTCGCGTGGGCCTGGGTGGCCAGGGCGTGCCCCCTGCCCTTGTCTCTGCCGCCGAGCGGGCCTGGCGCCGAGTCGCCTGGCATGGCACGGTCGAGCGCGCTCGATGCCTGCCGACCCGGCCGTCACGCCAAAAGATGCGCGGGTCCGGTCGCGGCTTGTTACGCTGGGGAATCTCGCATTCTCGCCCCGGCCGATTCCTTCCGTGAATGCGGCCCGGTGATTCGCCCGGATTGCGGTGATGTGGCAGCCGGCGACGGGGGGTGTGTCCGCGGCCGTTGTCAAGGTTCCCGGGGTGCGAACGGCTTCATGTGATCGGTCTATTGGATTTCCGGCGCCGGGGTGGCGGGGATTTCGAACACGGAGAGGATTGGTCGTGCCGAGGTTCACGACCGCATGCAGCGGAGGCCACAAATGTTTCCCGCCATTCTCGACCTCACCTCGACACAATTAGCGGCCGCCGAACCCGACGAATACATCCGGGCCCTGATGCGGTGGCATTTCGGAGAGGAGACCGGCAGCCCCTTCTGGCTGCGCCGGGCCCGGTCGCTGGACTTCGACCCGATCGCCGATGTCCGCACCTACGCGGACCTGTCCCTCTTCCCGAACGTCGTCGACGAGTTCCGCGAGGTCGCGGTGGAGGACCTGGTCCCGCGCGGCCTGCGCGGTGAGGACCGGGCCGTCGCCGGCGTCTTCGAGAGCGGCGGGACGACCGGGGCTCCGAAGAGGTTCGTGATGTTCGAGCGCTGGGCCGAGTTCGCGCTGGGCTGGGACGAGTTCCACTACTCCGGCCTCGGAACGGCGAACCTGCTGGCGGTCGCGCCGAGCGGGCCGCACATGTTCGGGGACTTCGCGCAGCGCCGGGCCCGCCGCCAGAACGGCCTGAAGTTCACCGTCGACCTCGACCCCCGCTGGATCAAGCAGCTCATCGCCCGGGGCGCCATGGACGAGGTCGAACGCTACACCGAGCACCTCGTCGACCAGGCGGCGCACATCATGACGACCCAGTCCGTCGGCATTCTCGTCACGACCCCGCCGCTGCTCGAACGGATCGCCCGCCGCGAGGAACTGGTCGAGCGGATCCGCAAGGACGTCCGGTTCATCTGCTGGAGCGGCGCGCACATGGACGCCGACTCGCGGGACATCTTCCGCCGGGAGATCTTCCCCGGCATCCCGCTCAAGGGCCTGTACGGGAGCACCACCGTCCTCGGCATGTCGCGTGAGCGCCCGTGGCAGGACGCGGATGACCCGGACGGTCCGGTTGGCCCGGACCTCGCGGCGGAGCTGGACGCCCCGGCCGTGTTCGACCCGCCGAGCCCCTACATCACCTTCCAGGTGGTGGATCCCGAGACCCGTGCCGAGGTCGCCGTCGGCGAACGCGGCCAGGTCGTGATGAACCACCTCACCAGGTACGCGCTCATCCCCAACAACCTCGAGCGTGACCTGGCGCGGCGGGTCGAGCCGCTGCCGGGCACGCTCGGCTGCGCCGTGTCCGATGTGGCCCCCGTGTCGACCTTCGGCAGCCAGACCGTCATCGAGGGGGTCTACTGATGGGAGCCGTACCCGCCGGCGAGCCGGTGTACATCGACGCGCTCGGCCCCACCGGCCCGGAGCCCTTCCGCTCCCGGGAACGCCGGCCTCTGACCACCCTGGCCGGCGAGCCCGTCGGCGAGATCAGCCAGGTACCGGCGTTGTACGTGCGCCGGGCGATCAGTGCCATGCGCGCCGCCCCGACCACACCGGCCGCCCAGCGGTTCGCCGCGCTGGACAAGGCCGCCGACCTGTTCGAGGGCGCCGCGGTGGCGGGGCTCCATCCCGACGACTACGCCCACCTCGTGTCGCGGGCGTCGGGCGTACCGCTCGGTGTGGTCCGCGCGTCCATCGCCTGGGTCGCGGACGTCCTGCGGACCCAGCGCCGCACGGTGGAGCTGGCGATGCCACGGGGAGTGGTCGCCGACTGGCGGGACCCGGCCACCACGGCGGGCGCGGCGGTCTGGACGCGCCGTGGGGAGGTCTTCGCGGTCCATGCCGCCGGCAACACCCCGGCGGTGCACGGGCTGTGGCCCGAGGCGCTCGCGCTCGGCTACAAGGTGGCGCTGCGGCCGTCGACCCGCGAGCCGTTCACCGCGTTCCGGCTGGTGAGCGCGCTGCGCGACGCCGGGATCCCGCCGGCGACGCTGACCCTGCTGCCCACCGACCACGCCGTCGCGGACGTCATCATCGCGGAGGCCGACCAGGCGATCGTCTACGGCGGGCAGGACGTCGTCGCGAAGTACGAGGCGAACCCGCGCGTCCTCACCCAGGGCCCGGGCCGCTCGAAGATCCTCGTCACCGCCGACGTCGACTGGCGTGAGAAGATCGACATCATCGCCGGTTCCGTCAGCCATCTCGGCGGCACCGCGTGCACCTGCGCCACCGCCGTCCTCGTCGAGGGCGACCCGGAGCCGCTCGCACGGGCGCTCGCCGACCGGCTGAGCCTGATCCCCAGCCTGCCACCGGAGCACCCCGACGCGACCCTGACCGTGCAGCCGACCGACGTGTCCGCCGGGATCGACCGCTACCTGCACACCGTCGCCGGGGACGCCCGGGCGCTGCTCGGCGGCGACACGATCGTGGATGAGCTTCCGTCCGGTGGCTCGGTCCTGCGACCGGCGGTGCACCTCGTCGCATCGAGCACGGCTCCGCAGCTGGGAGTCGAGCTGCCGTTTCCGTGCGTCTGGGTCGGGCCCTGGCACGAGCGGGACGGCATCGCCCCGCTGCGCGACTCCCTCGTCCTCACCGCGATGACGACGCGGGAGACGCTCATCGAAGCGCTGCTGAACGAGCCCTCGATCACGAACCTCTACCTCGGCGACAATCCCACGACGTGGCTGCGCCCGGGAATCCCCCACGACGGCTACCTCGGGGAGTTCCTCATGCGCACCAAGGCGATGATCCGCTCCGTGCCGGCGGCCGGCAGCCCCTGAGTGAGGCGGGCCGGTGGGTTCCGGCGGCCGCGGGACTCCGCGACCTCGCCCCCCACCGGCTCGCTCCGCCGTACCCACCGGGCCCGCTGCTTCGGCCCGCCCTGTCCGGCCCGCCCTGTCCGGCGCACCCTGTCCGGCGCATCCCGTCCGGCGCACCTACACCTCAACCGGCCCGCCTCGCCGGGACGCATCCGTCGCCGAGCCACCGCATCGGCCATCCCGCTAACGACTGTTAGTCCCGCCAGCGGACACTTCCATCCTGGCCGCAGGGAACTCGCGTATCATCCGGCTGAGTCGCAGTCGAGATCGGCTATCAGTTGTTAGCTAGCGGGGGAGATGTGGTCCGGGCCAGTTCGCCGCGTTCCGCGGAGATCCGCGCCGCCGCCCTCGACCTGTTCACCCGCCTCGGCTACGAGGCGACCACGATGGCCGACCTCGGCGCCGCCGTGGGCATGCGCGGGCCCAGCCTCTACAAGCACGTGGCGTCCAAGCAGGACGTGCTGGTGGAGATCATGACAGGAACCATGGAGGCGCTGCTCGCGGCGCACCGGTCCGCGGTGGCCAGCACCGACGACCCGGTGGAGCGGCTGCGGCGGGCGACCGAGGCCCACGTGCGCTACCACGCCCGGCACCGCCAGGAGGCGTTCGTCGGCAACCGCGAGCTGCGCAGCCTCGTCCAGCCGCACCGCGACCGGGTGCTGGGCCTGCGCGCCGAGTACGAGCGGTGCTTCCGGGAGCTGATCGAGGCGGGGGCGCAGGCCGGGCACTTCACGGTCGGCTCCGCGTCGCTGGCCTCGTTCGCCATCCTCGACCTGGGGATGGGCCTCGCCGCCTGGTACCGCGAGGACGGTGAGCTGACGGAGGACGCCGTCGTCTGGCAGTACAGCCAGTTCGCCCTGCGCATCGTGGGCCTGCGGTAGCCCACTCATGCCAATAGGTGCAAATGGGGCATGGGGTCGCATCGTGATCCGCAAGAATTGAGGATTGCGGTCGTTGAAGACAAGCAGCCGAAATCCTCAATTCTTGCGCGAAAGCAGCGGCGGTGACGGAAGCCCGAAGCCCGGGATTCCGCGGTTGTCGCCGCCTCCCGAGATTGCGCCGGTGGCTACGCGACGACGCCCTTGATCTTCAGGTTGAGGATCTCGTCCCAGTCGAGGCCGAGGCTCTGCAGGATCTCGTCGCCGTGCTCGTTCAGGTCGGGGGCGCGGCCGGCGGGCGCGGGCTGCTCGTCGTACTGCACCGGGGCCGCCACCAGCCGGAACGGCGTGCCGGCCGAGGTCTGGACGTCCTGCAGGTAGCCGTTGTCGGTCGCCTGCGGGTCCGTCGTGATCTCCAGCGTGGTCTGGGAGACCGCCCACTGGCCGCTGAAGTCGCGCAGCGTCTCGCGCCACTGCTCCAGCGTCCGCTGGGCGAACACCTCGGCGAGGATGTCGAAGGCCGCGTCGGTGTTCGCGCTGATCGCCGCGTGGTCGACGAAACGGGGGTCGGTGACCAGGTCGGGGCGGCCCACCAGCGTGCAGAGCTCCGGCCAGTAGCGGGCGGCCTGCAGGCAGGAGAAGACCAGGAACCGGTCGTCGCCGGTCCGGTAGGTCCCGACCAGCGGGTTGCCGGATCGGCCGGTCGGCGGCTGCCCGAGGGGGCGCTGGAGCTGGTCGGCGAGTGCGATGCCCTGCCCCATCGACCACATGCCCGCCCCCAGCAGGGAGACGTCGACGATCGTCGCCTCTCCGGTGCGCTCCCGGTGGAACAGAGCGCCCATGAGGCCGCCGGCGATGGTCATCGCGCCGATCGAGTCACCGAAGCCGGGGGCGGGTGGGAAGCGGATCTGCTCGTCGCCCGCGTTCATCAGGGCGGCGGCGATGCCGGCGCGGGCCCAGAAGGCCAGGAAGTCGTACGAACCGCGGTCGGCGTCCGCGCCGCGCTCGCCCTGGCCCGTCCCGCGGGCGTAGATGATGTTCGGGTTGTGGGCGCGGATGTGCTCCACGTCGATCTTCAGCTTCGCCCGTACCCTGGGTAGCTTGTTGGTCAGGAAGATGTCGCAGGTCGCGGCGAGGCGGTAGAGGATGTCGAGCCCATCGTCGCTGGTCAGGTCCAGTGCGAGGCTCTTCTTGTGCCGGTTGGAGTGCTCGAGCAGCACGTGGACCGAGCCGGAGACGGGGCTGGTGCCGGTCGAGGCCAGGCCGCGCATCGCGTCGCCGCGCTCGACGTGCTCGATCTTGATGACCTCGGCGCCCCAGTCGGCCAGCAGCGCCGACGCCGCGGGGACGAAGGTGTGCTCCGCCACCTCGAGGACACGAACACCTTTCATCACTGCGGTCATTTCGGTGCTTCCTCCGACGGTGGACGCTCTGTGCCGGCGAAGTGTCCTGTGCCGACGATGTGGTCTATGCTCACGATGTCCATGTTGACGTCGACATCGATTTTTAGACCCTAGCCGGACGGTGGCGCGGCTGGCAAGATCCGACGATTCTGGACGATGTTCGCCGCTGCTGCCAGGGGGCGACCCCGCGGCCGCGTACCCGGCAGGCTCGCCGTCGCCGAGATGACCCACCCGGAGGGCATGGATGGAAGTGGGACTCAGTGCTGACCAGGAGCTTCTGGTCAGCACGACCCGGAAGTACCTGCGGGCCAGCGTGCCCCCCGAGGTGCTGCGCGAGCTGCGCGACAGCCCCGTCGGCTACCAGCCGGACTTCTGGCGGACCGGCGCCGAGCTGGGCTGGACGTCGCTGCTCGTCGCCGAGGAGCGCGGCGGCGGCAGCGTCAGCGGCGCGGGGCTGCGTGATCTCGCCCTGGTCGCCTACGAGTTCGGCCGCCACGCCGCCCCCGGCCCGCTGCTGACGTCCAACGTTGTCGCGGCGGCCCTGTCGGGCGCGTTGTCGGCGGCCGGCGGCGAGGCGGGCGACGATGTGGCCGGTGGTGTGCTCGAGCGGATCTGTGCGGGGGAGGCGGTCGCGGCCTGGTGCTTCGGCGAGCCGGTGCCGCACGACGGGCTGGGCCAGGTCACCGCGACGGCCCTCGCCGCCGGCTCCGACCTGGTGCTCTCCGGGGTGAAGGCGCCGGTGGAGCACGGCGCCCAGGCGGACTACTTCCTGGTCACGGCACGCGGGGCCGACGGCGGCCTGGCGCAGCTGCTCGTGCCCGCCGACGCGCCCGGTGTGACGGTGACACCGCTGCGCACGCTCGACCTGACCCGCCGGTTCGCGCGGGTGGAGTTCTCCGACGTCCGGCTGCCCGCGGCGGCACTCGTCGGTGACCTGGGCGGGGCGGCCGCGGCCGTCGAGCGGCAGCTGTCGATCGCGCTGGTCATCCAGACCGCCGAGATGGTCGGGGCGATGGACCGGGCGTTCGAGCTGACGGTCGCCTGGGCGGCGGACCGCTACTCGTTCGGCCGGCCACTGGCCTCCTACCAGGCGCTGAAGCACCGCTTCGCCGACCTGAAGATGTGGCTGGAAGCCAGCCACGCCCTCGCCGACGCCGCGGCCGTCGCCGTGCAGGACGACGACGAGCGGGCGGCGGAGCTGGCCAGCGTGGCGAAGGCGTACATCGGGCACTACGGCCCCGAGCTCTGCCAGGACTGCGTCCAGCTGCATGGTGGTATCGGTGTGACCTTCGAGCACGACCTGCACCTCTACCTGCGGCGCACCGTCGTCGGCAGCGCGCTGCTGGGCACGCCGCGCGAACATCGGCTACGGATCGCCGGCATCCTCGAAGGACGGGGCGGCGACGCCGGCGCCGGCAAGACAGGCGCGGGAGAGTCAGGCACGGGTGAGGCCGGCGACGGCGCGCGGGAGGCGGCGGCGTGAGCAGCGACGAGATCGAGTCGGTCGAGGACTTCCGCCTGCGGGCACGCACCTGGCTGCGGGAGCACATGCCGCGCCTCGAAGTGGGCGGCGGCCGGCGGCTCGTTGTGCGGCCCGACGAGGAGGAGCTCGCCGAGGTCGCCGAGGACCGCCGCCTGCAGCGGCTGCTCTTCGACGGCGGTTTCGCCGGGCTGTGCTTCCCGAAGGAGTACGGCGGCCAGGGCCTCACCCCCGCACATGCCGAGGCGTTCAACGCCGAGCTCGTGGGCTACCGGTATCCATCGCGGCTGCAGGTGCCGACCATGACGCCGTGCGCGGCGGTGATCGCGGAGTTCGGGACCGAGGAGCAGAAGCGCCGGCACCTGCCCGCGATCCTGCGCGGCGAGGAGCTGTGGATGCAGTTCCTGTCCGAGCCCGGGGCGGGGTCGGACGTCGCCGGGGCGAAGACGAGTGCCGTGCGCGAGGGCGACGAGTGGGTGCTCAACGGCTCCAAGATCTGGACGACGGGCGCCTGGTGGTCGGACTGGGGGCTGTGCCTGGCGCGCACGAACTGGGATGTGCCCAAGCACCGTGGGCTCACCGTGTTCATGCTGCCGATCCACCAGGAGGGCGTCGAGGTCTCCCGGATCGAGATGCTCGACGGCAACAAGGAGTTCTGCCAGGAGTTCCTGACCGACGTCCGGGTGCCTGACAGTGCCCGGATCGGTGCCGTCGACGACGGCTGGACGGTGGCGACCCGCTGGCTGTTCTACGAGCGGTCGTTCAGCTCGTCCCCGTTCGCGTTGCGGCCCGCCGGTGACGTGGAGACGTTCGGCGACCCGGGCACCGGCCTGCTGCAGATCGCCGAGCGGGCCGGGCGCCTGCACGACCCGGCGGCGCGCGAGCTGGTGGGGGAGGCGCACATGCTCCGGACGGCGATGCGTGAGCTCGACGGACGCCTGCACGCCCTCATCGCGACGGGCCGGTCCTCGGACCAGATCGCCGCGGTCGGCCGGCTCATGCACGGCGTCACGATGGGCCGGCTGGCGACGATCGGGTTCGAGCTGGCCGGCGCGAGCGCGGT
This sequence comes from Frankia sp. CcI49, assembly GCF_001983215.1. Lineage (NCBI taxonomy): Bacteria > Bacillati > Actinomycetota > Actinomycetes > Frankiales > Frankiaceae > Frankia > Frankia sp. CcI49. Next base: position 366,388 of record NZ_MOWP01000006.1, on the reverse strand, counting down.
GGCCGCCGGCGACGACGAGCAGGCCGGCGCGCTGGGGACGAGCTATCTGCTGCGCCAGATCGGCTCGATCGGCGGCGGGACCACGGAGATCGCCCGCAACGTGATCAGCGAGCGGGTGCTGGGGATGCCGCGGGAGCTGGCCCTGGACCGCAACGTGCCGTACCGGGAGGTGCGCACGGCGCCCTCCTCGGGAGGCGGGACGGCGTCCCGCTCCTGACTGCCGCTGGCCGCACCCGCCCGCACCCCTGTTGTTGAACTCGACATCGATGTTAATGTCCGAGGTGAGGCGCAGCCGGGAGCGGGCGGGCCGGGAGTCGAGGGGTGCTGCCGTGGTCAGCTGGCCCGGTAGAGGATTGCGAAGGGACCAGCATGGACATCGCGGCCGCGGCCAGTGTCTTCACCGATCCACGGGCGTACGCGGATGACGCGCGGTTCCACGCGGCCGCCGCGCTGCTGCGGCGGGAGTCGCCGGTGCACCTCGTCGAGCACGAGAAGTTCCACCCGTTCTACGCGATCACCAAGCACGAGGACGTCATGTCCATCTCGCGGGCGTCCGACATCTGGCTGAACGCCCCCCGCCCGGCGCTCGGCCCCAAGTCGAAGGACGCCGACCGGGAGAACATCCCGATCCGCTCCCTGGTCCAGATGGACGACCCGGACCACACCGTCTACCGCCACGTGAGCGCGGACTGGTTCAAGCCGGCCGGTGTTCGCCGGCTGCGCGACCGCATCGCGGCGCTGGCGAAGCGGTATGTCGACCACATGGCCGACCTGGGCGGTGAATGCGACTTCTTCGTCGACGTCACCTCGCACTATCCGCTTTATGTGATCCTCTCGCTGCTCGGCCTGCCCGAGGAGGACTTCCCGCGGATGCTGAAGCTCACCCAGGAGCTTTTCGGCGCCGACGACGAGGAACTCGCCCGTGACGGCGACAAGCACGCCCAGATGGCCGCGCTGATCGATTTCTTCAACTACTTCCAGGCGCTGATCGCCGAACGCCGCAAGAACCCGACCGACGACCTCGGCTCGGTCATCGCGAACGCGATGATCCGTGACGTGCAGATCGGTGAGCTGGAAGCCGCCGGCTACTACACCCTGATCGCGACGGCGGGGCACGACACCACCAGCGCGGCGCTCGCCGGCGGGCTGCACGCCATGCTGGAGAACCCCGAGCAGTGGCAGCGCCTGGCCGCGGACCCGTCGCTGGTGCCGACCGCGGTCGACGAGGCCATCCGCTGGGTCTCGCCGGTCAAGCAGTTCATGCGCACCACCACCGAGGACACGGTGGTTCGTGGTGTGCCCATCGCCGCCGGCGAATCGGTGCTGCTCTCCTACCCCTCGGCCAACCGCGACGAGGACGTCTTCGACAACCCGAACACCTTCGACGTCGGCCGGTCCCCGAACCGCCACGTCGCCTTCGGTTTCGGCGCGCACTACTGCCTGGGCACCCACCTGGCCCGGCTGGAGGGCCAGGCGCTCTACGCCGAGCTGAGATCGCGAGTGCGCTCGATCGAGCTCGCCGGGACGCCGGAATACATGGAGGCGTTGTTCGTCGGCGGGCCGAAGCGCGTTCCCATCCGCTACGAGATGGCCTGACCGGACTGACATGAGCGAATTTCCCGGGAACATGGCCGCCTTTGTGGACCAGCTCGCGGTCCAGTCCGTACTGGCCCGCTACTGCCACCGCTGCGACGACGGCGACTTCGCCGGCCTCGTCGACCTGTTCACCCCGGACGGCGTCTTCACCTACGGCGACCGGACGGCGCACGGCCGCGCCGAGCTGCTCGCGTTCTTCCAGGGCACCCAGGGGCGGCCCGACCAGCGCGGCAAACACCTGACGTTCAACCTGGACGTCCGCCCGGACGGAGACACCGCCCGCAGCGTCTCGGACTACGTCTTCCTGCGCACCAGCGCGGACGGCCCGGTCCTCAGGCTCGCCGGGCGATACCACGACGAGCTGCGCCGGGTCGACGGCCAGTGGCGCATCGCCCGGCGAGACGTGATCAACCTGGAGGTGCCCTGATGCTTCCCTCTCCGGCGGACCAGGTGGCCATCGGCGACCTGCTGGCCCGGTACTGCCTGACCCTCGACCTCGACGACGTCGAGGGCTGGGTCGCGCTGTTCACCGGGGACGCCAGCTACCAGGTGTACGGGCGTTCCTTCGACGGCCACGCGGGGCTGCGCAAGATGATGGGCGCGGCACCGGGCGGGCTGCACCTCGGCGGCCCGCCCGTCATCGAGATGGACGGTGCCGACACCGCACGCACCCGGCGCAACCTGCTGTTCATCGACCGCACGGACGGAGTGTCGCGCAGCGCGGTGTACACCGACGAGCTCGTCCGCACGGCCGAGGGCTGGCGGATCAGGAACACCCGATGCCAGTTCATCACCGCGGACGGCCTCGCCGACCGGCCAGCCCGCTGAACCACGGGCCCGCGCGGCGGGTCATGGAGCACAGTGTGGAGCGGTGACAGGTCCTCGCCGAGTCCGTGGCCGCAGCCCGGCACCGGTCGGCGGCGGACGACGGAGAGGGGTTTCCTGTGCAGTTCCACCTGTACCTGCCGCAGATGCGGTTAAGTCCCGCCCAGCTGGTCGAGCGCGCCCGGGCGGCCGAGGCCGCCGGCTTCGACGGCATCGCCGGGATGGACCACATGGCGCCACCGCTCGCGGAGAACCAGCCGATGTTCTCCGCGTCCGTCACGAACACCTGGCTGGCGGCACACACGACCCGGATGACCGTCGGATCGCTGGTGCTGTGCGACGTCTTCCGCAACCCGGCGCTGCTCGCCCAGGAGTCCGTGTCACTCGACCACCTCTCGGGCGGGCGTTACGAGCTCGGCCTCGGGACGGGCTCGGTTCCCGGCGAGATCACCTCCTACGGCCTGGCGCTGCCCGAGGGCCGGCTGCGGGTGCGGCGGCTGCGCGAGACGCTGGAGATCCTGCGCGCGCTGTGGACCGGTGAACCGGTCGACTACGACGGGGAGTTCTTCCAGCTGCGCGGCGCCCGGCAGGCGCCGACGCCGCTGGGGAGCATCCCGATCCAGATCGGGGGCGCCGGCCCGAAGACGATGGAGCTGGTCGCCGCGCACGCGGACTGGTGGAACGTCCACATCGGGATCCTCGACAAGCTCGACGAGATGCGTCCACGCGCCGGGCGGGCCCGGGTGTCGATCCAGGAGCGGGTCGCGTTCGTCCCGTCGGAGGACCAGCGTGCGTCGGTGGCGGAGCTGGCACGGCGGCGCTTCGGCCGGACCGGCGTGGTCGTGGGCGACGCCGAACAGCTCGTCGAGCATTTCGGCACGCTCGCCGAACGCGGGATCGAGCGCTCCTACACCTGGTTCTGCGACTTCGCGCAGCCGGAGACACTCGCCGCGTTCGGCGAGTCCGTCATCGCGAAGCTGCGCTGACCGCCGGTGAACCTCGACGCGATCGGAACGGTCGCCGGCCCGGTGGAACGGAGCTGGTCCGCCAGGGACACCATGCTCTACGCGGTCGGGGTGGGCGCCGGGTACCCCGACCCCGGCGAGGAGCTCGCCTTCACCACCGAGAACTCCGCCGGCGTCGAACCGCGGGTGCTGCCGACCTTCGCGCTGCTGTTCACCGCGGAGGGCCCGCTGGACCTGGGCGTGGTCGGGCCGCACGACCCGGGAATGGTCGTGCACGGCGAACAGCGCATCGAGTGGTTCGGGCCGCTGCGACCGGACGGGCGGGTGCTGCTCACCGGGCGGATCGTCGACATCCTCGACAAGCGGTCCGGCGCCCTCGTGGTGACCGAGACGACGGCGAGTGATCCCGAGTCGGGCACCGCCGTCGTGCGCACCCGCACCGGGGTCTTCATCCGCGGCGCCGGCGGCTTCGGCACCCGGACGACCGCCGCCGTGCCGGCCGCACCGGCTGTGCCTGTCACGCCGGATGCGCCTGTCACGCCGGCTGTGCCGCCCGGGCGGGCGCCGGATCACTCGGTGACCTACCGGACCCTGCCCAACCAGGCCCTCCTCTACCGGCTCTCGGGTGACCGCAACCCGCTGCACTCCGATCCGGTGTTCGCGGCCGGCCGCGGCTACGACCGGCCCATCCTGCATGGCCTGTGCACCTACGGATTCACCTGCCGGGCTCTGCTGCACGCGCTCTGCGGCTCCGACCCGAGCCGGCTCCGCTCCATGTACGGCCGGTTCAGCCGGCCCGTCCTCCCCGGCCAGGCGCTCACGATCGACATCTGGGTCGACGGCCCCGATGCCGACGGCGGCCCGGCCACCTCGGCCACCTTCCGGACCAGCGCGGACGGAGTGCCCGTCCTGGAGCGCGGCCGGTGCACGTTCACCGCGGCCGGCGCATGACGGCGCCCGGGCTGACCGGAGCCGAGGCGACGGCGCCGCGCTCGTCGGCGCTGGCGGACCTCGGAATCCTGATCGAGGAGCAGGGCGCGGTCCTGAAGGCCACCATGCCCGCGGTGGCGAACCTGGCGGTGCCCGGCACGACCGCGATGCGGATCTGCGCGCTCTGCGCGCTGGCCGACACCCAGCTGGGCCTGCTTGCGGTGCGGGAGCTCGGCCCCCGCGTCCCGGTGACACTCGCTCTCGACGTCCACCTGTTCCAGCCGGTGCCGATCTCGCCGCCGGCGCGTGCCGAGGGTCCGGCTGGCGCGGCGGGTCCGGCGAGCATGGTGCACGCGACCGGACGGGTGGTGAAGACCGGGCGGGCCGTGCTCGTGACCGCCATCGAGTTCGCCGACGACACCGGCCGCCCCCTGGGCGTCGGGACGGCGCTGTTCATGGCGGCGCCGGACCCGATGCTGCTGATGCCACCAGGCATGCGCCCCCTCGACCTGTTCGCCACGGCGAGTGGGGAGCTGGCTGCGCCGTACGCGGAGCGGCTTGGCTGCCGGCGGGTCGGGGCGGGGGTGGCGTCCCTGCCGTTCACCGACGACGTCGTGAACGCCTCGGGGACGCTCAACGGCGGCATCCTGCCGCTCGCTGTCGAGGAGGCGGTGCTGTCAGCGGCACCCGGGTCGTACCTGACCTCGCTGAGCCTGCAGTACCTTCGCCCGGTGCGCCGCGGCCCGGCGGTGGCGCGGGCCGAGGTCCGCGGCGACGTCGGCACCGTCGAGGTGCACGACGCCGGCACCGGCGCGCTCGCGGTCGTCGCGACGGCACGGACGGCGCCCGCACCCTCTCGCTGACCTCCTCGGACGCGGCCGGCGCCTCCGCGCCGGCATCCGAGGAACGACCACGCGGGTAGCCGGCCGTCCCGGAAGTCAGGACCGGGACGGCCGGCGGCGCCGCGACCGTGGCGTCAGGACGCGGCGGTCGCCGCGACCTCCTCCTGATGAATGCCGAGGTAGGCGCCTTCCAGCAGTTCGGGGGAGGCGGCCAGTTCCTTGGCTGCTCCCCGCAGCACGATGCGGCCGCGGTTGAGCACGGCGGCGCTGTCGGCGACCTCGAGGGCCAGGTTGACGTGCTGCTCGACGAGGATGACCGCGCACTTGTGGTCGGCGGCGATGGCGCTGACGGTCTTGAACAGATCCTCGACGATCAGGGGCGCGAGGCCCATGCTGAGTTCGTCGATGAGCAGCACCTGGGGCTGCTGGACGAGGGCTCGCGCCATCACCAGCATCTGCTGCTCACCGCCGGAGAGGGCCCCCGCGGGCAGGTTCCACCGCTTCTCGAGCGCCGGGAAGGTCTCGAGAAGGCTCTTCGGTTTCGGGCCGTTGCGGCGGGCCGCGACCCGGATGTTCTCCTCGACGGTGAGGGTGGTGAACAGGGCGCGGTTGTCGGGGACGAGAACCACGCCGGCCGCGTTCGCGGCGGCCGGCCGGCCGTTGCGCAGCCGGGTCCCGTCAACGCTGATGGTGCCGGCCTGGGCCGGCAGCAGGCCGGCCAGGGTCAGCAGCAGCGTGGTCTTGCCGGCGCCGTTCGGTCCGAGCAGGGCCAGCACGCTGCCGGCGTCGACGGTGAGATCGACGTTGCGGAACGCGGTGGCGCTGCCGCGGCCGCCGCTGAGGTCGGTGCATTCCAGCCGGGTGCTCACTTCGTCACCGCCGAAGAGGTCGTCACGGTCGCGGGGGTGGTCGTGGCCGCGGCAGCTGCCGCGGACGCTGTCAGCGGCTCGGCGATCGCCGGTGCCGCCGGGTCCTCCGAGGCTGCCGGGTCGGCGGGTGCCGCCGCCTCCACTGGTGTCGCCGGTTCGGCCGCTGCCGCCGGGTCGGCCGCGGGTGCCGGGTCGGTCGGTGCCGTGTCCGTCGCCGCTGCCTCGTCCGCCAGGGCGTCGTGCACGGAGCCGAGGTAGGCGTCGGCGACGGCGCGGTTCGCGCGGATCGCCGCCGGGTCCCCCTCGGCGATGACCTTGCCGAAGTCGAGGACGTAGATGTAGTCGCACACGGACAGCACGAGCGAGACGTCGTGGTCCACGAGGATCACGCCGACTCCGGTGGCGCTGATGGAGCGGATGCGTTCGCCGAGCCAGACCGACTCGGTGGTGTCCAGGCCGGCGGCGGGTTCGTCCAGGAGCAGGGCCTTCGGCCCGGTGGCGCACGCCCGGGCGATCGAGACCAGCTGTCGTTCGCCCTGGCTGAGCTCGCCGGCGTGCCGGCCGGCCCGGTCGGCGAGTCCGACCAGGTCGAGCGCGGACGCCAGGGCGCGGTGGCGTTCGTCGCCGCTGGCGCCGAACAGGGCCGCGCTGACGTTCTCCTCGACGGTGAGGTCGTCGTACAGCTCGAGGGACTGGAACGTGCGGGCCAGGCCGCGGCGCACCCGGCTGTGCGTGGGCAGCCCCTCGATGTGGGTGCCGGCGAGCCGGACGGTGCCGTCGGCCCGGGTGAAACCGGTCGTCGCGTCGATCACGCTGGTCTTGCCCGCGCCGTTCGGCCCGATGAGGCCGACGATCTGGCCGGCGTCCACCCGCATCGAGACCTCGGACACCGCGGTCACACCGCCGTAGCGGACCGTCAGCCCGTCGATCTCGAGCACCGTTCCCGCCGGTGCCACCTGCGTGGTCGGCTTCGCCGGGTCGGCCTCCGCGGCCGCGTCGGGCTTGGCGAGCCCCGCCAGCACCACCGTCTCGGCGGAGGGCTCGGCCGTTTCGGCCGGTGTGCTCAGTGCGCCCGCTGCCGGCGCCGCGACCTGCTTCGCGGGGCTCTTGCCGGCGCGGCGGTGGCGTAGTCGGTCCAGTCGGTCGGCGAGGTCGTGACCACCGCTGGCGAATCCTTCGGGGTGGCCGATGAGGGCGACGAGCAGGAGGACGCCGGTGATGACGGGGAACCAGTCACCGAGGTGGACCCAGCGGTCCATCGCGATGAAGGTGATGCCGGTCGAGGCCATCACACCGGCGAGGATGCCGCCGTAGACCGAGGTGACGCCGGCGAGGTAGGCGGTGGAGAGCAGGGAGAGCCCACCGAGCGCGGTGAACGAGGCGAAGGTGACGGTGTTGAGTCGGTAGGCCAGCAGGCTGCCGCCGAGGCCGGCGATGAACGACGCGATCGCGAAGCTGGCGACCTTCACCGCGACGACGTTGATTCCGATGCCGGCGGCTGACTGCTCGTTGGCCCGGACGGCGAGCATGGCCGAGCCGAGTGCGCTGGTCCGGAGCTTGGCGACGCCGAAGGCCACCGCGACCAGCACGGCCAGGCACAGCAGGCCGAAGGGAAGGCGTGGGAAGGCGTGGCCGGTGCCGACGCTGAGGTCGAGGCCGAACAGCTTCGGCTGGGTGACCTGGGCGCCGTCGCTGTCGACGATGTCGGTGTTGCGGAACCACACGGCCTCGATCGTGTAGGCCAGCGCGAGGGTGACGATGCCGAGCGTCAGGCCTTTGAGTCGCAGGGCGGGCAGCCCGATCACCACACCGAGGACGGTGGCCGCGAGGGCGGCGAGCAGCGGCGCGAACGGGAACGGGACGTGCCAGCTCTGGGTCAGGCCGCTCAGCGTGAACGCGGCACTGCCGGCGAGCGCCAGCTGGGCGAGTGAGACCTGGCCGGCGTAGCCCGTCACGACGACGAGCGACAGGCCGATGATAGCGGCGATGAAGGTGCCGATGACCGCGGCCCGCCAGGTTCCGGTGGTGACCAGCAGGCCGAGCACACCGAGGGCGGTGCCGGACAGTGTCGGCAGCGTCAGGGACCGCGGCCGGGGCGCCCGGCCCAGCGGCTGGCGGAGCAGGCCGCCGCGGACCGTCAGGCCTCGTCCGGTGATCAGGAGGGCGACCAGGATGACCACCAGCGGGATGAGCTCCGACGAGCCGGTCTTCGGCAGCCAGGAGACGTCCTCGGAGACCAGGGACTGGGCTTCGGCCTGGAGCATGCCGATCACGATGCCGGCCGCGACCGTCGGGATGAGGTTCTTGAACCCGCCGACCACGGCGGCGGCCAGCGCCGGCACGACGAACAGCGTGTACGTGGTCGGGGACAGTGGGCTCAGCGGCGCGATGAGGATGCCGGCGGCACCGGCGGTCACCCCGCTGATCATCCAGTTGAACAGGGCGATCCGGTCCGGTGAGACGCCGCTGACGTAGGCGCCGGTCTGGGACTCCGCGACCGCCCTGGTGAGCAGGCCGAAGCGGGTGAAGCGGTAGACCGCGGTCAGCACCAGGGTCAGGACCACCACGGCGACGACCAGGTAGAAGCGGTCCGACAGGAGCTTCGCGTCGCCGAACTCCCATCGCTCCGCGGGGAAGATCGCGCTGACGCTGACGGGAGAGGTACCGAGCCGGATCGCCATCGTCGACTGGATGACGACCAGGACGCCGAGGGAGGCCACCGCCCGGGCGAGTGGGGGTGCCTCACGCAACGGCCGGAAGACCGCCAGGTACAGGATCGCACCCAGCAGGGCCCCGAGCAGCAGGGAGAGCGCGGCCGCCGGGGCCAGCGGCCAGGATCCGCCGATGTCGACCGACTCGGGCAGACCGGGTAACAGGACGAGGAGCTGCCCGTCCCGTAAGAAGGCGTAGGAGTAGGCGACGTAGAGCGCCACGGCTCCGGTCGCGAAGTTGATGACTCCCGAGCTCCGATAGGTGAGCACGAGGGCCAGGCCCAACGCCGCGTACACCCCGCCGTTTCCCAGGCCGAGAAGCAGCGAACCTATATGTTCCATCACGATCTCCCGGCATCTTCCGGATCAGTTCTGCGAGCCGTCAGGCTGGTACGGCCCCGCCCACGTGTCAAACGCCTGACGGAGCGGTCGAACCGGCCGTCGAGGATGCTCCTCGACGGCCGGTTCGTTTGCTGGATCATCTCATCGGTTCGAGATCTAGGAGTTTCCTCGCACCGTGTACGCCGTCGGCTCACCCTTGCCGTCGAGCTCGGTCGTCAGCCCACCCTGCACGCAGGCGGCCGGGGTTTCCGGGTAGGCCTTGCCGTCGCAGTGGAACTTCAGTCCGCCGGCGCCCGGCAGCTCCTTCTCCGGCATCGCCTTGATGGCCGCGGTGACCGTCGCCGGGGTGATCTCACCGGTGATGTCCTCGAGGGACGCCGCAAGGCCGGCGAACGTCACGAACATGCCCCGGCCCGCGGACGAGTCGGGCTCGATGTCCTTCCCGTAGGTCTCGACCACCGAGTTGTAGAGAAGGCTGGACGGATCGTCTCCGCCGACCGGGACGGAGGCACCGATGGTCATCCCCTCCAGCGCGTCTCCCGGCACCGCCTTGCGGGTGGCGTCGGTGATGCACTGCGAGATGGCGCTGACCTTGCCGTCGTACCCGACGGACCGCAGACCGTTGATCGCGCTGATGCAGAACGAGTCGTTGCCGATGATGAACACCAGCCCGGACTTGTTGCTCACGACGCTCTGCATCTGCGGCGTCATGTCGGCGGTGCCCGGAGCGATGCGGATCAGCTGGTACTCGAGACCCGCCTTCTTCATCAGGCCGGGTGCGACCTCCTCCGCGCTGTGCAGCGCGGCCGGCACGTCGATGACCACCGTCGTGACCTTCTTGATGCCCTCGTCCTTCGCCAGGCTGATGGGCAGGTTCAGCACCGCGAAGTTCGGGTCGCCCACGGTGAAGCTGGTGGGGTCGGACAGGATCGACGGGCTGCCGGCGCCGAAGAACATCGTCGGGATGTCCGCGTCGGACAACGGCTTCCAGACAGCCTCGGCGACGGCGGACTCGCCGACCGCGACCGCGACGACGTTCTTCTCGACCAGCTGGTTGCCGCAGTCGGTGCCCTTGGCCGGGTCCGCCTGGGTCTCGCAGGTCACCACCTCGACGGGCCGGCCGCCGATGCCCCCGCGGTGCTCGTTCAGGTACTTGGCGGTGGCGTCCGCGACGGCGAACTGCACGGAGTTGTCGATTCCGGCGGACTTGCCGTCCGAGACGATGCCGATCTTGACGGGCTCGCCCGCGGCCTTGTCGACCGGGCCGAGCGCACCCGCGGCCGCGCTCGCGTCCGCCGGGCTGGGCGTGGCCTCATCGTCCGAGCTGCAGGCGGCGACAAACAGGAGCGCGGCTAAGGGCGCGGCTAAGCCCGCCCGCACCAACCGCCGCCGCGCCGGTCTCGGTGTCGGCCGGCCGCCGGGGGCCACCGTGTGCTGCATATACGTCTCCTCAAAGTCGTCGGAACCGCCGCACCATGGAGCATGAAAAATACATACCTGTGGGGGACCGGCCGGTCTCACAAGCCCGCATTCAGATTGGCTGAACATTGTCCGGGGCGAAGGTGGGCACATGCTCCCAACTTTTGACGTGGGCGTCAACGTGTCGGTCGCTCGCGACGAATACCCAGGTGTCGGACCCGCCCTGGGTGCCTCCGGCAGAGGTCCCGATCGCCTCCATCGGCCCGTAACACCCCGCCCAGGGCTGCCGAGACGGTATCTACACCGGTGGTGTCGACATGGCCGGTCGGGCCGACATCGAGACTTTGCGCGATGAACCCGCCCCCGGTGTGGAACGGGTTTCAGGACTTCCGGCGGGCCGAGGCCTCCCGGCCCAAGAGCGCTTTCCTGTTTTTGGCGGATGCACAGATTTTTGGCGTACGCACGGTCGCGTCCGGGTGCGAAAGACCGGCACCTTTGTGCTCCGGCACAAGGTCCGTCCGCCGTATCCGCCCCCGCCGCGGTTCGCGCGGATCCGCGGATGCACGTGTCACGAGGAGGTCCGGCGAACACGCGGGCACGGCGCGCGGGCGCGGGTGCGGGTGCGGTGCGCGGGCGCGGTGCGTGGGAGGGGAACGCGGGGCGCGGGTGTGGCGTGCAGAGCGCGAGTGACGGCCCGCGTCCTGCCGGGGGGACCTCGGTACCACCGCTGTCCGCCCCGGCAGGAGCACTGCATACCGGCAGGCGTCGCTCTACCGGCAGGCGTCGCTCATCAGCCGCGACGCGGCTCGGTGTCGGTCACATCGGTGTCGGCCAGCGGACTCCGGCCGACGGTGCCGGTCAGCGGCGGCGCAGCGCGGAGTCGGCGAGGGCCGGCGGGACGTAGCCGGCGTCCTCCGGGTTGACGTTGACGCCGGGCGGGACGATCTCGTCGATCCGGTCCAGGGTCGCGGTGTCCAGGGTGATGTCGGCCGCGGTGAGCTGGCTTTCCAGGTGATCCATCGTGCGCGGGCCGATGATCGCCRAGGTCGCCGCCGGATGGCGCAGCACGAACGCCAGCGCCAGCTCGATCAGGCTGATGCCGACCTCGGCGGCGAGGTCCCCGAAGGCGATCGCGGCCTCGACCTTGCGCTGGTTCGCCGGGACGGACAGATCGAACCGGCCCGGCACCCGCGCTGTCCGCGTGCTGGTGACCTCACCGCCGTCGCGGGTGTAGCGCCCGGAGAGGAAGCCGCCGGCGAGCGGGCTCCACGGCAGCACCCCGAGCCCGTACCGCTGCGCCACCGGCAGCAGGTCGGCCTCGATGCCGCGCACCAGCAGCGAGTACGGCGGCTGCTCGGTGACGAACCGCTCGCGGTTGCGGCGCTCGGCGACCCACTGCGCCTCGACGACCTCGTGCGCGGGGAACGTCGAGCTGCCGAAGTAGCGGATCTTGCCGGCGCGGACCAGGTCGGTCAGCGCGCTGAGCGTCTCGTCGATGTCGGTCGACGGGTCGGGGCGGTGCACCTGGTAGAGGTCGATCCAGTCGGTGCCGAGGCGCCGCAGGCTGTTCTCCACCTCGGTGACGATCCAGCGCCGCGACAGCCCGCGCTGGTTGGTGTCCGGCCCCATCGGCATGAACAGCTTGGTCGCGAGCACCACGTCGTCGCGGCGACCGGCGAGTGCCTTGCCGACGATCTGCTCCGACTCGCCGTTCGAGTAGATGTCGGCGGTGTCGATGAAGTTGACCCCGGCGTCCAGCGCCCGGTGGATGATCTTTGTGGAATCGTCATGGTCCTGGTTGCCCCAGGCGCCGAACATCATCGCGCCCAGGCAGAGCGGGGAGACCCGCACGCCGGTGCGGCCAAGTACTCGGTAGTCCATGTCGACGAGCTTTCGCCGTTGATCAACAGGGCGCAATCCCTCTGGTGAAAATTTCACCATGTCGATCGGGAAGTGACGGTTGTTGGAGTTGGTCGCCTTCCGACCCCGCTCGGCGATTCCGCCGAGCTACGGGGCGGCGTTCGGAGTGACCGTGCCGAGCAGGTGGTCGAGGTGATCGAGGATGCCTGCGCGCACGTCCCGGTAGGGCTCGATGCCGCCGGCGGCCCGGCAGAGCAGGACCGCGCCCTCGACCGCCGCCACGGTCATCGCGGCGAAGCGGACGGCACGCGCGGCGTCCACCCCATCGCTGGTGAGGCAGCCGGCGATCGCCGCCCGCCACCGGTCGAAGGCGTCGTTGGCGACAGCGCGCAGCATGCCGTCGGTGTCCTCGGCGCTCAGGGCGACCGCGGCCACCGGGCACCCGGCCGGCCCACCGCCGCCGATCAGGATCTGCTCGGCGAGGTCGAGCACGGCGCGGACGGCGTCGCCGGGCGCGGCGTCGGCGCAGGCGGCCTCGATGCGCTGTGCGACCCGGTCACCAGCCCAGCGCGCGGCGTCCACCCCGATCTGGGTCTTGCCGCCGGGGAAGTGGTGGTAGATCGCACCACGGGCGGCGTGGGCGCGGGCCACGACATCCCGGCACCCGGTGCCGTCGTAGCCGCGTTCGCGGAACAGCTCCGCCGCCGCCACGACCATCCGCGCCCTGGTGTCCCGGCGGCCGGCGGGAGGTGCGCCGCCGCTGCCGACCGGCTTCCCCGTGCGGTCTGCCATCCGTTCCGTCCTCTCCGGTCCGCGAGCGTGCGGCTGGCTGGGCCTGGTCGACGCCGACGATCCGTCGCCTCTCGCGGGTGCCCGGCGGCGCACTGGCGCCGCTCCAGCTTGACTAGGACAGGCGTCCTCGACAAGCTCTAGGACAACTGTCCTAGAATCTGCTTCGTCCTCATCGGACGGACGGGGCTATCGAGGTGATCCGTGAACACGTCGGACCAGGCCTTCTTCCTCCCCGTCGGCACGGTGCCCGCCGGAGCCGGCGCCGGCTCCGCCGACGCGGCGGTCCTGCGCGCGACCCCCACGAGCCATGGCCCCTGGTCGGAGCGGCAGCAGCACGGCGGGGCGACCAGCGCCGTGCTCACCCGGGCCCTCGAACAGGCGGCGGACGAGGCCGGCCTGGTGGGCGGCCACCTGGCCAGGATCGCGGTCGACTTCCTGGCACCCGTCCCCGTCGGGGACGTCCAGGTCAAGGCGGCAGTGGTTCGGCCCGGCCGGAAGGTGGCGCTGCTGCGGGCCGAGGTGGGCGACGGTGAGCGGACCTGGGCGAGCGCCCAGGCCTGGTGGCGACGGGTCGCCCCGGGAACCGTGCCGGATCTCGGCCTCACCCAGCTCGAGCCCCTGCCGGCACCCGAGACGGTGCATTCGGCCATCCCGGACAGTGACATCGCCCGGTTCCTCGCCCGCGGCTACATCGCCGCCGTGGACTGGCGCCCCGTGGACGGGCACGTCGTCGAACCCGGCCCGTGCACGGTCTGGGCTCGTCCGCAGGTCCCGCTGGTGGCCGGGGAGACCATCAGCCCGACCCAGCTGACGATGCTCCTCGCTGACGCGGGCAGCGGGGTGAGCGCCGTGCTCGACCCCCGAACCCACCTGTTCACGAACGTCGACCTCGTCGCCAGCCTGCTGCGCCAGCCCGAGGGCGAGTGGATCAGCATGCGCGCGACGACCATGGTCGACAACGCCGGCGGCGGCACCACCACGACCGTGCTCGGAGACGTGAAAGGAACGTTCGGCCAGACGCTGCACACCCTGTTCGTCGCACCGCACGGCTGAGTACGCCGCACCGTGCGGCCGACGGCCGGATCGCACGGCTGGCTCCCTACCGCACGGCCGGCGTCTTCCCGCTATGGGACGAGGGCGTCGAGCAGGGGGGTGGTGAAGATGCGGTGTGGGTCGAAGGAGTTGAGCGTGCTGCGGGCGGTGTCCCAGTTGTCGGCGGCGGGCTGGCCGGCGCGGTAGGCGTTGGGGATGGTCGTGCCGATCGTCGGGCCGTCGGCCCAGGCGGCCGTGGTGGTGTAGGCCCAGCCCTTCGACCATTCGGGGCGCACGGCGGCGTAGTTCCCGCTGAAGTTGCCGAAGATCCAGGCCTCGACCTCGCGGAAGAACTGGTTTGAGTACGGCGTGCCGGGCACCGTGAGAATGTCGAGCCAGACAGCCACATCCCAGTCGGAGTGGTCCGGCCGTGGCCGGACCGCGGACAGCTGTGGTGAACCGGCCGAGGTGACCCCGACATCGCCGGTGGCGTCCAGCCCGGTGACCCGGATCTCCACCGGGCCGTTCATGGGATAACGCCCCTGATCCTGGTAGGCCGTGAGCCGGGACCGGTAGTACGTACAGAACTCGTTGACCACCCGCTGGATGTTCGCGCGGCTGGTGAGAATGGCGTAGCCGTTCGCGGTGACCCGCAGCGTCGTCGGGCGCACGTACAACAGCAGGTTCTTCGACCAGCCCCAGATGTCATAGGTCGCGGTCGTGATGAGGCCGGTGCCGACGAGCGCGATCTGGGTCTGCCCGAACGTCGGCGTGAGTGACCCGTTTCCGGCGATGATCTGCGCGATCAGGTCGGTGGCCTGCTTCGGCAGGTTGTCGGAGAACCCGTAGTTGTACGGGCTGTTCACCGTACGGGAAAGCAGCGGCCGGGACGGGCTGCGGCTCCAGACCTTGAGCCACGGATTGTCGGTGAACGGGAACCAGATGGCCTCGACCCGGCCGGCGCTCTCCGCGTAGCTGGCGAACGTCCGCGTCGCCCCGGAGCCGGGAGCGGCGAACAGCTGCGTCCACGGAATGTCGAACCAGCTCTGGCAGCGTAACCGCTGGTTGGCGCCGACCTGCAGCACGACCTCGGTGAGGAACGCCCGGCCAAGGTGGGTGAGGAACGCCTTCGACGCCGCCTCGGAGCGGCTGAAGGTGCGCAGCGCGTACGCGTTCGCCGACGAATCCCAGACGACCGCGGTGAACGAGACGATCAGATTGCTCAGCGAGCCGTAGGTCGTGCCCGCCACCGGGGTCTCGCCGGTGGCCGGAATGGCTGTGCCATGGCCACCGATGGCCAGCACGCCGCCGACGGTCAGATCTCCGGGCGCGGGGGTGGCGGTCAGGCCGTAGCCGGCGGTCTCCAGCCGGGTGAGCAGGGTTTCCATGGTCACACCGGTCTGGGTGCGCACAGTGGCGGGGGAACCGGCGGCGACGGTGACGGCGGTGAGATGCTCGGTGGTGTCCACGAGGACGACACCGGCTCCCTGCGAGCCGGCGGGCAGGGTCAGCGGCGACCAGTTGTGGCCGCTGCCCCGGGCGCGGATGCGGTAGCCGTTGGCATGGGCCCAGTTGGCGATCGTGACGACGTCCGCCGGGGAGGCCGGTGCCGCGGTCCACACGTCATCGACGGCGATCTCGCCGGACCAGTTCTCGTAGGCCTGCCGGTAAAGCGGTATCGCGGCGGGGAAGTTCGGCGGGGTCGGGGTCGCCGCGGCGGCGGCGGAGATCCGGGACAGCGGTGTCCAACCCGCGAGGCCGGCCGCCGCGGCGGCGAGCACCGACCGGCGCGACGTCTTCCTGGCCCGCGGGGCTGCCGCGGGCTCCGCCGCCGGCCCGAATTCGGCCACGTGGTCCTCATGGTCCTCGTGCGCAACATGACGCGATTCCATCGCAGGCTCCCTTTGCATGCGGACGAAATGAGGCGTGCCGGTGGGCCGACACGCCGTCCGAATATCTGCTGGCCATGGGAAATGGTCGCGTTGCCAGTGTTCCGAGTGTAAGGAATGTGGTCAAAGGAAACCAGGGCGAAGTGGTGGGTGAGGGTAAATCGACGGCCGCCCGCAGCGGTGTTTCGGTGGTGACCGATCCGGCCGAATTCTTAGCTTGATGTGGAGTGGCAGTAAATGTCTGGTATGCCTGGCTCCGGGCTGGGGAACGGGTTCGCTGCGGCTGTGCTCAGCCGATGAGGGAACGGACCAGCGGGGTGTAGCCGCTGGCGTAGCCCGCACGGGTGGGGTGGTAGGACTCGCCGAGGGCCGAAATCACCAGACCGTTGGTGAAAGGCGTGCTGGCGCATACATCGTGCCCGGCCCAGGCGGGATTCGGGTTTCCGTAGACGAACCCGGCGGCCTGGGCCCGGTCCGCCAGGACTGCGTCGAGGTTGTCCACCAGGTTGTTGAGGGCGGCCTGCTTCGCAACGGTCACCCCGGGCRCCGCGGAGCACGTACGGTCCGCGAACGGCCGTGGATATCCGAGCACGACGACGGTGGCGGACGGCGCCTTCGACCTGATGGCCGCGAACGTGGTGTCGAGCTTCGCCGGAAGTTCGCCGGTGATCCGTGCGTTCGAGGTGTCGACCGTGGACGTGCAGTCGGAAAGCGTGCAGCTGCGCACCAGGTCGCCGAACCCGATGTCGTTTCCGCCGATGGTGATGGTGACGTACTTCGTCTCCGGGGTGAGGGCGTTCACCTGTGAGTCGGTCACGTCCGAGGTGACCGCCCCGCCACACGCGGCGAGGGTGAGCTCGGTGCCGGGCCGCTGACTGGCGACGAGATAGGGGTAGGAATAGGTGCTGCGGGCGCAGTCGGCGTCGAGATCGCTGCTTCCCGCTCCACTGCCCGAGGAGTAGGAGTCCCCGAGGGCCACGTACCGGTCAGGCGTCGCGGCCTGTGCGGGAGCGGTGCTCACGGACCCCGAGAACGCCGCGACGAGGGTGGTGACGGCGGGCGCGAGCACACGACGACGAAAGAAGTTCTCCACGTCTTTCCCTTCGTCCTGGTGATGCCTGGTGGAGCCTGGCGAAAGGAAAATCAGGTGTGCAGGCGCGGGGAGAGGCCCTCGGCGCGAGACCGATGGCCCCGGACCGGCTGTTGTCAGCCCCCGCGGTGGCGGCGTCGAGGCGCCGGTCGGCCGTCTGTTCCGGAGCACGCGACCAGCCCGCTCCGACCGACGGCTCGCCCGGTAGATCGTATGCGAGCGCCATGCCTGCCGGGCCGGTGCCGACGCCGCCGGTCTGATCTTGCCGTGATCGGGCACCACGGCGCGCCGTCGCCGCCGTCGCCGCGGTCGGTGACCCGGCCGGCGGCGCGCCGGTGCCGTGGCGTACCGGCCGCCCACCGGCGCGACGGCGGGGGAGAGGCCCGCCGCCGCGCCTCGTGGTGGGGCCGCCGGCTACGTGCGGTTCGCCGGCTGCCGGTAGGCCTTGCCGTCGATGGTGGTCGTCAGGGTGCCGGTCGCCTCGAAGATGTTGGTCAGGACGTCGATCGTCAGGTGGAACCCGTCCGGGCTGCTCTTCTTCGTGTTCGTCGTCGTGGTCCCGTCCTTCGCCCGGACGGTCTGGGTCAGGTCGGAGAACCAGTCGACCTTCGACGTCGTCAGTGCCGGCACGGTCACCGTCACCTTCTCGGTGCCGTTGAGGGTGCTGACACCGTCGTCGGTGAAGTCGGTGTAGGCCACGGCGACGGTCTCGACCGCGACCTTGTCGGCGCTCTCGGTGACCTCGACCTTCGCCGAGCCGCCCCTGGCGCCGGTGACGGTGTAGGTGCCCGCCGGCACGTGCGGCCGGCTCGGGATCGCGCTGCCCGGGACGTACTTCACGCCCCACGGGACGTCGTCCGGGATCGGCGCCACCTTCGGTGCCGGCGCGGGTTCGCGGCTGGTCAGCTCGGCGATCATCATCCGGTACGTGCGGCCGCCCTGCGCGGTGGACGTCTCGCACGGCAGCGGGTTCTCGCCGCCGCAGGCGGGGGAGGTGGCCAGCGCCTGCCAGTAGACGATGGCCGTGCCGTCGGGTGACCACCTCGGGTCGGCCATGCCGTTCCAGTTCGGGTCGTTGACGCTGCCCGGGCTGCCGTCGCCCGCGGCGTTGATCCGCTGGCCCTGGTAGTCGCCGCGGTCGCCGTAGCGGTCGATGAGGATCGGCTGGAAGAACCGCCGCATCCCGTTGTTGCGGGTCGACGAGGTCGCGCTGGTGGTGACCATGTCGGTGATCGGGGGGACGTCCCGCATGGCCGCCAGGAACATCTGCCGGTCGGAGCCGCGGGTGTCCATCGCGACCGTCCAGTTACCGTCGGGGGAGAGGTCGACCGGGTCGACGTACTCCGGGTTCGCGGTCAGGCGGCGTACCTTGCCCGTGGTCAGGTCGGCGGCGAAGACATCGATGTTGGACGACTCCTCGGGATACCCGATGTAGGTGACCTCCTTCCCGTCGGCGCTGAAACCGCGCAGCTCGCCCACGGACAGCGCGTCGCGGTCGTAGACCAGCGCGGCCGGGTCCGAGGCGTCGACGGACATCGGCTGCGTGTCGGCCGGGTCGAAAAGCCGGGTCACGTTGACGACGTCGTAGCGCGGCGCCAGCGGTGTGCCGGTGGTCGGGGCCGGGTCGAACTCCAGCCGCCCCAGGTAGGCGAACTGGCCGAACCGGCCGTTGCCGATCGTGAAGCTGCTGAACCCGAGGTGGACGTCGTCCGGGTGGATGCGCAGCTCGCGCAGGCTGCCGCCCTTGCCGGAGCCGTCCGCGGTGTTCTCCCACCGGATCGGGTAGATGTGGGTCTCGGCCGGGGTGCACGCCTCGTCGGCGAGCGGATGCTCCCCGCAGTCGAGGATGTTGGTGCCGAACAGCACGCGCTTTCCGTCGCGGAAGGGCTGCGGGTAGTCCATCGCCTGGTTGGTGCTCACCGCGTTCGCCGCCGGCACACCGCAGGTGAGGCATTTCCAGGCGTCACCGCCCGCGAAGGTCTTCCCGTCCGTCCGCACGATGATCAGCTGGCCGCCGCTGTAGACGCTGGCGGGATCGGGCGCGGCGGGCGCGCCGGCGAAGGTGACCCGGGCGGTGACGCTCTTCCCGTCCGGCAGATAGCCGCCGGACTGGAAGCCGCCGCGCCCGGAGAGACAGCCCGTGTGATGCGGGTTCACGGCTGCCGTGCAGGCGCCCGGATCATCGCTGGGCGCGACCGGTGGAAGCGGCAGTTCGCGTACCGAAATCGGCTCGTCCCTGGGCGGAGCGGGAATCCCGCCGGTCGCGTTCCCGGTGGCGGCCGGTTTTCCCGGCTGGTCCGGCTTCGAATCCGAGCAGGCTGGAACGGCCAGCAGGATCGCGGCCAGCCCCAGTGGTAACCACCGCGACCATCGCCTTCGTGGTCCCGGTGATATGGACGTCGCTTTCGGCATCGGTGCGCTCCCTGGAGATAACGCCCTGCGCACCCGGGGAGTCACGGCGGGGATGGCCCACGGACTCCGATGTCGCCAACGCGAGTGGTACGGCCCCCGCCGTCCTCCAGCCGGTCTGGCAGGACTACTGGACGGAATCGGCGGAAACCTACCGAGCGCCGCGTTAGCTGGGCGTTAGCTCGCCGCTCGCCGCGTGGCCGGCCATGGCGAGGGTGGACGGCCGGGCGCTGGCAGCGGACGGGAGCCGGACGAGGGCCGTCACCTCGCCGGGGCCGCGGCTCCAGGTGATGGTCCCGCCGTGTGCCTGCAGGACCGCGTTGACGATGGACAGCCCCGTACCCGCCGGCCCGGGCGCGGCAGCCGGCTCCACGGCGGGGAGGGCAACCGGCGTGCTTGCGCCGTCCAGGGTGGGCCCGGCGTCCAGGGTGGGTTCGCCGTCCTGGGTGGGTGCGGCGACCGAGTTGGCGATGCGAAGGCACACGACGGCGGAGTCGGGACCGCCGGTGMCGGTGCCGGTATCGGGGGCGGCCGCGCCGATGCCGGAGTCCGTGGACTGTGCGCTGTGCGCTGTGCCGACGCTGACCCGGACCCAGCCGTCGGGCCGGTTGTGCCGCGCGCTGTTGTCGAGCAGGTTGCGCACGAGGCTTTCCAGCAGCGCACGGTCGCATTCGACGGCCGCGCTGTGCAGGTCGACGTCCAGGCGCAGCCGGGAGAAGACCGGCGCCTCCACGACCCGGCCCAGGACGTTGCCGACCAGCTCGTCGAGCGCGAACCGTGACGTCTCCAGCGCCTGCGGGTCGGTGCGGGAGAGCACGAGCAGCCGTGACACGAGCCGTTCGCCGCGGTCGACGGCGTCGGAGACGGCCCGCAGCCGGGCGGTGACGTCGGGGTCGGCCGTGTCGTCGAGCAGCATCGCGATCTCGGTCCTGCTGGTGGCCAGCGGTGTGCGCAGCTCATGGGCGACCTGGGAGGCGAACCGGCGTTGCGCGTCGAACGCGACCGCGAGCCGGTCGAGCATCGCGTCGAAGGTGTCGGCCAGCTCCTTGATCTCGTCGTTCGGGCCGGTGGCCGCCACCCTGTCCCCGAGGTCCGACGCGGATGCCGACCGGGCGCGGGCGGTCATCGTCCGGATCGGCCGCAGGATGCCGCCGGCCAGCGCCCAGGCCGCCCCCACCGCGCCGACGAGCACCACCAGCAGGCCCACGAACGACCAGCGCCGCGCGCTCGAGAGTGCCTCGTCGAGCGGGCGCTGTTGGATCGCGCGGCCCACGTCACCGACGGTCCGGCCATCCGGCAGGGGCTGTTCGTCGAACCGGGAGGCGAAAAGGTCCTCGGGATGCTGGCGAATGTACTCGACCACGGTGGGCCGCGAAATGTTCAGTTCCTCCAGCAGGGAACTGTTGAACGAGTACACCGACGGATACCTGACGTTTCTCAGTACGATCGTGTTGACCACCAACGTGAAGGATCCGGCGACGACCAGCGCGATCGAGATCATGACGGTGATACGAATTCTGAACGTCATGAGAGGTGGTACCCCGCTGCCGGAATGGTCATGACGACGGGCGGATCCCCGAGTTTCCGGCGCAGGGTCAGGATGGTGACGCGGACCGCGTTGCTGAACGCGTCGAGCCGGTCGTCCCACACGCTCTCCATCAGCTGCTCCGCGCTGAGCACGGCGCCGTCGGCGAGCATCAGCGTCTCGAGCAGTGCGAACTCGCGGTTTGTCAGCCGCAGGTCGCGGTCCCCGCGCAGAGCTGTTCGCCGGGCGGAGTCCAGGGTGATGTCCCGCCATCGCAGCACCGGTGGTGCGGCACGGTGGGCGCGTCGGCCGAGTGCCCGGATCCGCGCCACCAGCTCCCGCATGTCGAACGGCTTCGGGAGATAGTCATCCGCCCCGAGCATGAGCCCCTCGACCCGCTCGGAGACGTCGTCCGACGCCGTCAGCATGAGGATGCGCGCCGGCCGCCGCTCACCCACGATCCGCTCGCAGACGGTGTCGCCGGGCAGACCGGGGAGGTTGCGGTCGAGAACCACGATCTCGTAGTCGACGAGCGCGATCCGGTCGAGCGCGCCCTCGCCGTCATGGACCACGTCGACGGCGAAACGCTCCCGCCGCAGGCCGCGCGCGACCGCGTCGGCCAGCGGCGCGTCGTCCTCCACGAGCAGTAACCGCATCGTCCCTCCCTGACCTGGCCTCCGTCCGCGTCGCCGTCCCGCGATGCTGCGGATGCTGCGATGGTGCCAGGGCCGACCGTGCCCGGCGCCGATGGGCCGGGCCAGTTCGTGCGCCCATGTCCGTGATGGGCGATCCTGCTCGGTGCCCGGCGCGGCCAGGGGAGGCGATCCGACGGCTCTCCGTGGCCTGTGCCCCCCGACGGAGAGGTGCCCATGGACGACATCGAACAGATCAGGCAGCTCAAGGCCCGGTACTGCCGATTGCTCGACACGAAGAGCTGGGACGAGTTCCGCGCGCTGTTCACCGACGACGCGGTGCTGGACTCGACCGACTCCGGCGGTGACGTCATCACCGGTGCCGACGCGTTCCTGGAGTTCCTGCGGCCGGCGCTGTCGGAGAGTGTGACCGTGCACCACTGCCACACCCCGGAGATCGCGGTGACCGCGCCGTCCACGGCGACCGGCATCTGGGCGATGGAGGACCGCATCCGCTTCCCGGACGGCTCCGAGCTGATCGGCTTCGGGCACTACCACGAGACGTACGAGAAGGCCGACGGAGCCTGGCGGATCAGGTCGCAGAAGCTGACCCGCCTGCGGATGGACTTCACGAAGCCCTGACTCGCCGCGGACCGGGAAGCGGCCGACTCGCCGCGGACCGGGCAGTACCRCCGGAACCCGGGCGACCCGGTGACGGGCCGGGCCCGGGTGGCCCGGTGACCGCCGGCGACGGGGCGCTCGGGCGGCGCTGCTGCCCGGGTGGCCGGGCGCCCCGCCGAGGTAGGACTTTCGTCCGGTGCCAAGGTGTGAAAATCTGATGCTCTCAAGCTGAGAACCTGGTTTCTGCTGGCGGTGGCGCTGTGGCGCGGCCGCGGATCGGCCGGCGACGAGGCGCGACGGCGCTGCGACGAGGCAGCACCGCGACGACGAGGCACTGCGACGAGGAGGACGCGATGTTGACGCTCAAGGCCGCTGGCCTGCTCGATGTCGACACCGGGGAGATCATCCGGCCCGGGATCGTGAAGATCGAGGGCGAGCGGATCGTCGGCCTCGGCGGCAGGCCGGAGGGCGAGGTCCTGGACCTCGGTGACCTGACCCTGCTGCCCGGCCTGATGGACATGGAGCTCAACCTGCTGATGGGCGGGCCTGGCGAGCACCAGCTCACCAGCCAGACGCGGGACGACCCGCCGACCCGGATGATGCGGGCCACCCAGAACGCCCGCCGCACCCTGCGGGCCGGCTTCACCACGGTCCGCAACCTGGGCCTGTTCTGCAAGACCGGCGGCTACCTGCTCGACGTGGCGCTGAAGAACGCGATCGATGTCGGCTGGATCGACGGCCCGCGCATCGTCCCCGCCGGCCACGCCATCACGCCGACCGGTGGCCACCTCGACCCGACGATGTTCGGCAAGTTCGCGCCGCACATTCTGCAGCTGAGCGTCGAGGAGGGCCTGGCGAACGGGGTGGAGGAGGTCCGCAAGGCGGTCCGCCACCAGATCAAGCACGGCGCCGAGGTCATCAAGATGTGCGGTTCCGGTGGGGCGATGTCCCACTCGGGACCATCCGGCGCCCGGCACTACTCCGACGAGGAGGTGCGGGCGATCACCGACGAGGCGCACCGGCGTGGGCTGCGGGTCGCGGCGCACACCCACGGCTCGGTCGCCGTCCGCCAGATGGTCGAGTGCGGCGTCGACTGCATCGAGCACGCCTTCATGATCGACGATGACACGATCAACCTGCTGGTCAAGGAGGGCACCTGGGTCGTCGCGACGCAGGCGCTGATCGACGGCATGCCGGTGCTGCAGAGCGCGGAGCCGGAGATCCAGGCCAAAGCGGCGCTCATCTTCCCGAAGGCCAAGATCTCGATCCGCAACGCGATCGAGGCCGGGGTGAAGATCGCGGTCGGCAGTGACGCGCCGGCGATCCCGCACGGGAAGAACGCCCTGGAGCTGGTCGCGCTGGTCGACCGCGGGATGACCCCGCTGCAGGCGATCCAGGCGGCGACGATCGTGGGCGCGGACCTGATCGACGTCACCGACCGCGGGCGCCTGGCCGAGGGCCTGCTCGCGGACATCATCGGCGTGGCGGGCAACCCGCTGGAGGACATCAACGTGTTCCGGCGCGTGCCGTTCGTGATGAAGGGTGGCAAGCAGTTCATCTATTAAAGGGAGCTACCGGGTCGTCGTAGGGCAGGCTCGGTGCCGGCAGCCGCCAGCGGGTGAGCACTCCCATCTCGCCCGTCACGGACCGTCCGCCGGCCCGTCCCGCTGACCCGTCACCGGGTCGCCACCCGCCGCACAGCCGCCGCCGTCGAGTTGGCCGAACCCGCCTGGACTAGGGTTCGCTGCGGACGAAGGAAGCTGTGGCGGCGGGTGGACAAAGGCGGGATGCCAGGTGCGGGTGGCGGTCTTCTCGGCCAAGGACTACGACCGCCGTTTCCTCGGCGCGGCCCGGCCGGCGGGCATCGACCTGGACTTTCTCGAACACCGCCTCACCGCTCGGACAGCCGGCCTCGCTCGGGGGTTCGACGCGGTCTGCGTGTTCGTCGAGGACGACGTCTCGGCCCCGGTGCTCGACGCGCTGGCCGCGGGCGGAATCCGGCTGGTCGTGCTGCGGTCGGCCGGCTATGACAACGTGGACCTCGCCCGTGCCGGGGCGGTCGGTATCACCGTCGCGCGGGTTCCCGCCTACAGCCCGCACGCGGTGGCGGAACACGCGGTCGCGCTCATCCTGGCCCTGAACCGGCACCTGTGCCGGGCCTACAACCGGGTCCGGGAGTACAACTTCGCGCTGACCGGCCTGCTCGGCTTCGACCTGCACGGCCGCACCGTCGGTGTGGTCGGCACCGGCGAGATCGGCACGGTCTTCACCCGCATCATGACCGGCTTCGGGTGCCGCGTGCTCGCGCACGACCTCCGGGTGAACCCGGTCTGCGCCGAGCTGGGAGCCGAGTACGTCGACCTCGACCGGCTGCTGGCCGACGCGGACATCATCTCGCTGCACTGCCCGCTCACCCAGGACACCCACCACCTCCTGGACTCCGCCGCGCTGGCGCGGACGAAACAGGGCGTGATGGTGATCAACACCAGTCGCGGCGCGCTGCTCGACACCGGCGCGGTCATCGCGGCCCTCAAGAAGGGTCGGATCGGCGCACTCGGCATCGACGTCTACGAGGAGGAGAGCGCGCTGTTCTTCGAGGACCGCTCCGAGCACGGAGCGTTCGACGACGACGTGTTCGCGCGGCTGCTCACCTTTCCGAACGTACTGGTGACCGGCCATCAGGGCTTCTTCACTGTGGACGCCCTCACCCGCATCGCCGAGGTGACGATGGCCAATCTCAGCGGTTTCGCCGGCGGCACCGGCCCTGTACACCCGGTGACCGCCGTCGGCTGACCCGAGCCGTCCCGTTCGGGACCAGTCCTCGGATCGGAGGCGTCTCGGATCGGAGGCGTCTCGGATCAGGGCGCCGTCCCAGACCGGGTGGCGGTCCCAGATGGGGAGGCGGCCCGGATCAGGGGCGGGCGAGGCTGGGAGCCAGCGCGAGCAGGCCGGCGGCGAGCCGCTCGTCGCCCTCGACCCGGGCGGTGACCGCGCTCGCGGGCCTGCGATCGCCGACGAGCAGGCAGAACTCGACGATCTCGACGGTCAGGGTGCCCGAGGCCGGGCGCGGATCGGCTGGTACCGCGCGCGGATCGGATCGGGCCGGGTGTACCTGTGCGCCGTCCGGCCCGAGTGACCAGGTGCCACCGCCTGGCCCCGTCAACGTCACCGTGAGCGTCCCTTCCGGCGCGGGCGCGGTCGCTGCGGCTGTCGCGGCTGCCCAGGGCACGGACAGCAGACGCAGGGCGAGATCGGCCATCGCGTGCAGGTCGTCCGCGCCGGGGTTCGGCACCGTGATTCCCGCAGCCGTGGCGATGTCCCGCGTGTGAATCCACGTCTCGAACGCGCGGGAGGTCAGATGATCGCCGGGCGCGGCCGTCCAGCCATCGACCGTCACGGTGAGGGGTGCCTGGCTCCGTTCGGCCCGTTCGGCGGCGGCGCAGAGCTGTTCCGCCTGCTCGTACCAGCGTCGCCGCACCTCCTCGACCGGCCAGTCCCGAGCGGCGTCCAGGACGATGCCGGTCCGGGTCAGGGCGTCCTCCTGCACGTCCTGCGCGTTTGCGTCCTCCTCGACCTGTTCGTCCCTGCCGCCTGCGGCGTCGTGTGCCCCGGTGGGGGCGGGTCGGGCGCCAGCGGAGATGAGGGCGGGCAGCAGCAGGCCGTCGACGGCGTAGAGGTGCAGGACGAGCTCACGGACCGACCATCCGCACGCGGTGGGCAGGTGCCAGTGCTTCGCCTCGAGCTCGATCAGCAGCCGGTCCAGCGCGCCGACCCGGTTGCCATAGCAGGGGACGCCCGCGGCGCCTGCCAGCCCCGGCCGGTGCCGCGGCGATGCCGAGGCCGTTCCCGGCATACGCGCACCCGGCGCCGCCCGGCGGGCCCCGGGCGCGGCCGGGCGGACCGCGAGCGCCGCGGTGAGGATGGCGGTGAGCGAGCCGGGGCCGTCGGCCGGCCGGGCGAGGTGGCCCTCCGACGCGCCCGGCAGCCCCGGGGCCCGCGGTGCCGGGGCCTGCCGTGCCGGGGCCGGTCGTACCGTGCTCTGCCGTACCGGGGCCTGCTGAACCGGGGCCTGCTGTACCGGAGTCTGCGGGGCTCCCGGGAGGAGGGCCGCGGCGTCGGTGGAGCAGGCCGTGCAGCTGCCGAGGTGCTTCTCGACGGCGTCGGCCTCGGCCGGGGTGCAGCTGCCCAGCAGGTAGGCGCCCAACAGCTCACCCACACAGGTGCCGGACGTCCGCGCGACCGGCGGTTCGATCGTCACGGTGCTACTCCCTGATGGGCGAGGGTACGGGCGAGGGTGGCGAGAGCGGCGCGCATCCGCGACTTCGCGGTTCCCTCGGGGATCGCGAGCTTGGTCGCGATGTCACGGTAGGTCAGCTCTGTGTAGTACGCCAGCTCCACGACCTCACGCTGTTTCGGTGGCAGCGCGGCCACGGCGGCCCGCACCGCGTCCGTGTCCTCGCGAGCGAGCAGGTCGTCGCCGGGCACGGCCTCGTCGACGTGCTGGACGAGGCCACGGGCGACCCGTTCGGTGGTGCGCCGAGAGGACTCCCGGCGCACCCAGTCGACGGCCCGCCGGTGTGCCAGCACGGAAAGCCAGGTGCGCAGCTCACCCCGGTTCGGATCGAACCGGAGCGGATGCTGCCAGAAGGTGACCAGCACCTCCTGCAGGACGTCTCGGGCGGCGTCGGCGTCACCGGTCACCCGTACGGCGACCGCGAGCAGGTAGTGGGCATGCCGCTGGTGCACCTCGGCGAGCGCGGCCGGATCACCGGAGACCACCCGACCGTGCAGGTCGACGATGTCGTGGTCGGAGTGGCGAGTGGGCGTGGGCGCCGAGCCCCTGTGCGGCCGGTCGGCCGCCCTGTCCGGGCTGTGCACGATGGGCATGGTAGCGCACACACTCCGCATCATCCGGTCCCGCTCGCCCGATCTCGTCGCTCGCCGTACCCTCTGGTCACGAGATGACCTGGACGCTGGCGCGCAGGGCCACTGTCGCGCCGACGACGACGATCAGTGCCGCGCTCACCACCGGCGCCCAGTACAGGCCCGCGGCAAGCCCCGGGGCCGCGGCGCGCACCCGGTGCAGCAGGGGGACGAGCGTGCGGTCGAGCAGGAAACCCGCCCCGATCAGGGTCAGCGCCATGCCCGCGCCGTAGGCGAGGACGAGCAGGAGCCCGAACCACGCCCGTCCCAGCGCGACCGCACCGAGCAGTACGACGATCGCCGACGGCGTCGGCACCATCCCGCCGGCGAATCCGGCGGCGAGCAGGCTCCGCAGCTGTGACCCGTCGGCCGCCGGATGTGGATGTGTATGCCAGCGCCCCCCGTGCCCGTGCCCGTGCCCGTGCCCGTGCGTGTGCGTGTGTCCGTGTCCGTGCGTGTGCCCGTGTCCGTTCGCACCGCTGTGGCTGTGGCTGTGGCGATGGTGGGTGTGGGCGGGGGCCAGGGCCTGGAGGTCCAGACCCGCCACCGACGGGCTGAGCAGCCCGGATGCGCCGGCGAGCCTCGATCGCAGCAGGCTCGCGCCGATCCCGGCTATCAGCAGGCCGCTCGCGACGCCGAGCCAGGGATATATCCGCTCCGGAGCGAAGCCACTCGACGCCGACAGCACGATCGCGAGGATCAGCACACCGCAGGTGTGGGTGAGCGTCACCGCCGTCGCGGTGGCGGCCAGCTGCCGCCCGGTCACCGAGCCTCCGATGATCCGGGCCGCCATGACCGTCTTGCCGTGCCCCGGGGCGAACGCATGGGCGGTGCCCAGGACGAATGCGGAGAGCAGAGCGAGCAGGCCCACCCCGACAGTGAGCGAATCCCGCCTGACCAGGCCGTCGACCCAGCCCGTGAGGCCGTCCCCGCCCTGTGCCCGCCGGGCCTGTGCGGCCGCACCGGTTCCGGCCGCACCGGTTCCGGGTGTGCCGGTTCCCTGCGCACCGGCGCCGGCCGCGGGGCCCGTCAGCGGGTCCGTTGCCGCGGGCCCGCCGGGACGCACGGTCAGCGTGGCGCTGGTGACGTCCGACGGCCCGCGCAGAGGATCGTCCGGGTATCGGGTGAGCAGATCGGTGGGCGAGCGGTCGGGCACGTCCGAGGCGAGCAGCGTCGTGCCGTCCCCGACGGCGACCGTCTCCCGCCACCCGATCCGGTCGGTGTAGGCGGCCAGCCGGTACTGCACCGCGCCTACCGGACCACCGGTCTGGGCGGAGAACCGGCAGACCAGTCGCATCGTCGTCAGCCCGCCGGACCCGGGCGGGAACGTCACCGAGCCGCCGGCGCCGACGAGCGGGGTGACCTGGCTGTCCAGCACGAGCCTGGTCTGCCTGGACGTCCGGGCGCATTCGGCCTCCTGCCAGCGTGCGGGGCCCAGTGCGTCCACATCGGGCCGCAGCTGCGCGGTCGGGATCTCGGCGAAGTCGACGATCACGTCGACGTGGACCGTCTCGACGCCGACCCGCAGCACACTGGCGCTGTTGACCGTGAAGTTGCCCAGCGGATGCGCGGACGCGGCGCCGCCGCCCGCCAGCACCAGCGCGACCACAGCCGTGGCGAGGGCGGCCGCCCGGCGCGGCCAGGTCCAGGCCCAGGCCCGGACCCAGGCCCAGGTCCGGGTCCGGGTCCGGGTCCGGGAACGGGGATGGGGATGGGGATGGGGACGGATCCAGGTCCGGGTCGGGGCCTCGGCGCGGGTCATCGGGTGCCGCCTTCGAGGGAGGTGAGCAGGGTGCGTGCCCGGGGCACGTGCAGCGGCGAGAAATGCGGGTCGGTCTCCAGCGCCGTGCGCAGGTCGCTGATCGCGGCTTCGGTCCGCCCGAGCGCCGCCCACACGACGCCACGGTGGTAGAGGAACAGCGCCCGACGCAGGCCGAGTCCGAGCGCCGAGTCCGCGCTGGCCAGGGCCTCGTCGTCCCGCCCGAGCCGGTGCAGCACCCAGCCGCGGGCGTCGTCGACGAACACACCGGCCCGTCGCGGCGTCGTGCCAAGCCCCGTGTCGGGCCCGGTGCTGGGGGCCGGTGGCGCCAGCGCCGTCCACGCGGTGGCCGGCTCGCCGTGGTCGGCCTCGAACAGGGCCAGCTCGACGTCCACCTCGACGCCCTGGGCGCGAAGCAGCGCCGCGGTCGAGCGCACCAGGTCGTACTGGCGGCGCGCCTCGTCCATCCGGCCGACCGCTTCGAGTAGCTCGCCGTGCTCGGCGACGATCCACGGCTGCGGGCTGCGGGTGGTGGCGACGCGGTAGTCGGCCAGCGCGGTCTCGATCTCACCGCGGGCGGCCGCGACCCGGGCACGGCCGACGAGGAGCTGCACCGACGACGGGTCCTGGACGAGCCCGCGCCGGTAGGCGTCGGCCGCGCCGTCGAGATCGCCGCGGTTGCGGGCCAGCTCTCCGAGGTGGAAGTAGGCGAACGCGGCGTCGGCGGGGGATGTCGCGTCGGCGATGACCCGCCGCAGCGTCTCCGCCGCGGGCTCCGGCTGCCCGCGCAGCTCGTACGCGTAGGCGACCCGGGCCAGCGAGGCCACATCGGGACGCAGATCGACCGCGGTCTGTGCCGCCGGCCAGGCCTCGGGGTAGCGCCCGAGCTCGACGAGGGCGTCGAACCGCACCCCGTGAGCTGTCGCGTTGAACGGATTGACGGCGATGGCGGCGTCCGCYGCGCGCAGCGCGCCGAGGAAGTCGTGACGCGCGGCGGCGAGCGCGGCCCGCCCGGTGAGCGCGGTGTCGTTGCCCTCGGGCCGCAGTGCCAGCGAGCGGGCGAAGGCGCTCTCGGCCCGCGGGTAGGACGTCGGGTCGCCGGTGCGTCGGGCCAGCTCGACGTAGGCGAGGCCGAGCTCGGCCCAGGCCGGCCAGTCGCCGGGCACCCGGCCCAGCCGGTCCTGCAAGCGTGCGACGGAGGCGTCCTGCGCACCTGTCACCGCTCGGGCTGTCCCGGGTGCCCCGGCTGCTCGGGGATTCGGCGGTGCGGAGCCGGTGCCTTCGCCCGCCTGGGTGCCCGCCGTCCCGTCGATCGCTGTCAGGGCCCCCGCCGTCAGGACGACCGCCGTCAGGACGACCGCCGTCAGGACGACCGCACAGACCACGCCGGTGGGCGTCAACGCCCTGCTCGGCCCCGCCCTTTTCGCAGCCCTTGTTCCGCGCCACCACCACATGGCCGTCCTCCCCGCGTCCGCGTCCGCCGTCCAGGCGCCCGGCGGTACAGCCAGGCGTCCAGCAGCGGTTCGGCGCCGTCAGGCCCGCGGACCGGTGCGGGCGGCGACCAAAAACGTCGGGTAGCCGACACGATCCGCGCGGTCTTCACCGCCGAACCACCGGCGTTGATCGGACCGGCGCTCAGGACCGGTCCCGCGATCCCCCAGGGGGGAAGCATGAGCAGGCAGAAGGCTGCCCGCGCCGGCGCAGGTGTCCGCCATCCGCGGCGGGCGCGGCTGTTCCGGCGGCGCGGTGGCGTCGTCGGCGTGGCCGCGCTCGTCGTCGGCGCCACGGCCGCCGCGCTGGTGGTCCCACCGATCGCCGCCGAGGCGTCGAGCCACCGGGAGGCCCCGCTGATCAGCGGCGACCCGGCGGTCGACAACACCGACACCTACGCCTTCGTCAGCCCCGACGACCCGAACACGGTGACGCTCGTCGCCAACTGGCTGCCCTTCCAGGAACCGGCTGGCGGGCCGAACTTCTACCCGTTCTCCACCGACGCCCGGTACGACATCAACATCGACAACAACGGTGACGCGAAGCCCGACATCACCTACCGCTGGACCTTCGCCAGCAGCTACCGCAACCAGAACACGTTCCTCTACAACACCGGGCCGGTGACCTCCCTCGACGACCCGGACCTGAACTTCCGCCAGACCTACCGACTGGAACGGATCAGCGACGGGAAGTCCACGGTGGTCGCCGACAAGGTGCCGGTCGCGCCGTCGTACGTCGGCAACGCGTCGATGCCGGACTACCTTGCGCTGCGCACGGCGTCGCTCACCCAGATACCGGGCGGCGGCAAGACGTTCGCCGGGCAGGCCGACGACCCGTTCTTCCTGGACCTGAGGGTGTTCGACCTGCTGTACGGGGGCGATCTCTCCGAGGTCGGCCAGGACAGCCTCGCCGGGTTCAACGTGAACTCGATCGTGCTGCAGGTGCCGAAGGCCGATCTCGCGCTCAGGGGCGACCCGGCGCGGAACCCGGTGATCGGGGTGTGGAGCAGCACCCAGCGGCGCAGCGCCGCCTTGTACGGGCCGACCGACGGCTCCGGCCAGCAGCTGTCCTTCGGCGGCTGGTCGCAGGTCTCGCGGCTCGGCGCGCCGCTGGTCAACGAGGTGGTCGTGCCGCTGGGGCAGAAGGACCGGTTCAACGCCTCCACCCCGGCCCGCGACGCCCAGTTCCTGAAGTTCGTCACCGACCCCGAGCTGCCGAAGCTCATCCAGGCGATCTACAAGATCCCCGCGCCACCGACGCCGCGCAAGGATCTGGTCGCGGTCTTCCTGACCGGTGTCAGCAAGGACAACCTCGGTGTCGACCTGAACGCTCACGCGCTGAACGCCGATGCCGACCGGGCGAAGATCGCACCGTCGGAACAGCTGCGGCTGAACATGTCCATCCCGCCGACCGCGACACCGAACCGGCTTGGCGTCCTCGGCGGTGACACGGCCGGCTACCCGAACGGCCGCCGGCTCGGTGACGACGTCGTCGACATCTCGCTGCAGGCCGTGGAAGGCGCCCTGCTGCCGAAGCCGCCGGCCGCGGTCACCGGCCTCGGTGACGGTGTCGACGGGCCCGACGTGCGCTTCCGGGGCTGGTTCCCCTATGTCGGCCTGCCCACCTCGGGCTCGAGCTGACGGGCGGCGACGACATGCGCGCAACCCTGCGCGGCGGCCACCGCGGCGGCCACGCATCCTTACTCGCCGCCGCCCTCGCTCTCGGCGTCGTCGTCGCCGGAACGACGGCCTGCTCGGATGACGGCCCACCGCCGCTGCCCGAGGCCGGTGCGTTCGCCGCCGGCGTCTGCCGGGACCTGGCTCCGGACCTGATCGAGACGCTGCGGCTCACCCGGTCGGCGCCAGGCGCCGCGGACGGGGTCGCGACGCTCGCCCGTGACCTCGTCCCGTCCCAGGAGAGGCTCTACAACCAGATCGGGGCCGCGGGGGAGTACGCCCGCGATCTGGAGCGGGTCACCACAGCGGTCGGTTTCCTTCGGCTGCGGGTGGACGCCGGAACCTACGAACCAGCCCTGCTCACGGAGGTGACGACGAGCACCCGGCAGCTGGTGGAGCGCTGTACCTGACCGGCKATCACGGGCACTCGGCAGAGCCACTGGTTCCCCGTCCCGCCGCAGCGCGGTGCGGGGAACCAGCCGAGCCGAGGCCCTGGGAACACCGGCCAGGGCGCCGGCGTGTTGTCGAGAAGCGGACAGAAGGCGTGCAAATCCGGCATCCATCCCGTGGTGGTCGCTAGGGTCGTCACTGTGAGTGGTCGGGGATTTCTTGGTCTGTCCAGCAGGCTTGGCCTGGCGGTAGTCGCGTGTGTCGCCTTCGCGGGATGCTCCGGGGAATCCGACCGGGAAACCGCGCCGGACTCCCGCGCGACGGTGTCGAACACGCCCGGCGCGAACGCGACCGGCGAGGCGGCGCCAACGCCGTCGCCGCAGGCTTTTCCACCGTCACCACTGCCGACCACGGCCTACCCGCCGTTGCCCGGCTTCGGTACGGCGCACGATTTCGGCAGCGTGACGGCTGTCTCCGGCACCGACGCCGCCGGTGGTGCCACGCTGACTCTCGACCGGTTGGCCTACATCCACTGCACACCGCAGCCCAACCAGCTGGAGGAGTGCCTCGACGGTTACCGCGTCGAGCCGGTGGACGCGGGCCGGCGCCAGTACCCGGTGGCATCGACCGTCAAGGTCACCCTGGTCGTGCAACCCGAGATGTACCGGGACGGCACGCTCGCCGACCTGCGGACGTTCGTCGCCGAACGGCCGTCCAACCTGATGCTCCTGCGGCTCGACGAGGCGGGCCGGGTCGTCGCCGTCGGCCAGCCCTGGGTGCCCTGACCTGGCCGAGGGCCGAGTACCCGCCGGCGCTCAGCTGCGGAGCTCCCTGCTGGGACGGATCAGGTGGAAGCCGCTGACAGCTCCGTGCAGAACGAGCGACCACCTGGTGTCCCCGGCCGAGGACCACCGAAGGGACCACCAGGTCAGCGAGGCGTGAGCGACGGAGAATCCGAACGGCATGCGCACGCCTGACGGGATACCCAGGCGGAACCGATGGGCCGCCTCCACCGTCTCGCCGTGTGCGATGACGAGGACGCGCTGGCCCTCGTGCCGGCTGACCATCTCCTGCAGGCAACCGCCGGCCCGGGCAAGGAACTGGCCCCAGCTCTCCGACCCCGGGGCGAAGGGTTCCTCGGGCCGGTCGGAGGGATGGCCGCCGAACTCGGCGATGATGTCGGCCCACGGTCGGCCGTCCGCCTCGCCGTGATCGGGCCCCGCCAGCCGTGGCTCGATCCGCACCGGCAGTGTGAGCTCGTCGCTGACGGCCTGCGCGGTCTCCCGGACCCGCAACCGGGGTGATGCGTAGAGAACGTCGATGGGGCGGTCGTCGTGCAGGGGCCGCAGGGCCCTGGCGAGGTCCGCCGCCTGGGCGTGGCCGCGCTGTGTCAGGCCGGTGCAGCCCAGGTCGCCGCCGGCGATCCAGGCGATGTTGCAGTGCGCCTCGCCGTGCCGCACCAGCATCAGATCCGTGTCGGGCACGCCATGCGCTCCTGAAGGCTGCGTCCTGAAAGCTGAGTTCTGAAGGCTGCTCTGAAGGCTGCGGTGACCTCGCGCCCGGACCCTCCGGCCGACGCGACCTGGCTCCTGATCTTATCGGTCGGTGACCGGGCTCGCCGCCGTTTCGGTACCGGCCGTGGCGCGGCGGGTCGAGGCAATGATGCCGTCGTGGTCGCCGGGGCCGGCGATCGCGCGAACATCCCGCAGGCCGACCGGCTCCCCGCACTGTGAGCAGGTCAGGGCGGTGTGCATGATCTCCCCGCAGCCGGTGTGCCGCAGCTGCAGTGGCGGGCCGTCGGGTGCGGCGTAGCGGTCGCCCCACTCCCGCATGGCGGTCAGGACGGGCCACAGCGCGCGGCCCTTGTCGGTCAGCCGGTAGTCGTACCGCACCGGATGGTCCTGGTAGGGCACCCGGGCCAGCACCCCTGCCTCGACGAGCCCCGCGAGGCGTTGGTTGAGCACGTTGCGGGAGATCCCGAGCCGCCGTTGGAACTCGTCGAAGCGGGTCACGCCGAGGAAGGCGTCCCGGACGATCAGCATCGTCCACCACTCGCCGATGACCTCGAGGCACTGCGCGACGGAGCAGTGCATGTCGGCGAAGCTCTTGCGCTCCATGTCCTCACGCTAGTGGGTTGCTTGATAGAACTGCAAACCCCTACGGTGAGTCCTATGACAGAACTCATGGTGGGGCGGCGGCGCGGCGCGTCGCCGGGCCGGATCGCTCCTCGCCGGGGCGCCGCGGCGTCCGGGCTCGAGGTGCTGCTGATCGTGTGCGCCGGCGTGGTCCTGGTGAACCTCGACCTGTTCGTGGTCAATGTGGCCCTGCCGCAGATCGCCCGCGACCTCGGTGAACGGGACCTCGGCACGCTGTCCTGGGTGCTGAACGGGTACGCCGTGGTCTACGCGGCGCTGCTGGTCTTCTTCGGCCGCCTCGCCGACCGGTACCGGCGCGACCTCGGTTTCCTGCTCGGCGTCGCGGTGTTCACGGTGGCCTCCGCCGCCTGCGCCGCGGCCACCAGCGTCGCGATGCTGATCGGTTTCCGGCTGCTGCAGGCCGTCGGCGCCGCGCTGGTCACCCCGACCTCGCTGGGCCTGGTGCTCGCGGCCCATTCCGCCGAGCGCCGCCAGGGCGCGGTGCGCGCCTGGACCGCCATCGGCGGCATGGCGGCGGCGGTCGGCCCGGTGGTCGGCGGCCTGCTCGTCGCCGCGAGCTGGCGCTGGACGTTCCTGGTGAACATCCCGATCGGCGTCGCGGCCCTCGCGGTCGGCTACCGCAGGCTTCCGCACCTGGCCGGCCAGCCGACGGAACGCCCCGACGCGCTCGGCGTGCTGCTGGCGACGGGGGGAGTGGGGCTGCTGACCGCCGGGCTCGTGCGCGGCGGTGACTGGGGCTGGTCGTCGCCGCCGCTGCTCGCCACCCTGCTCGGCGGCGCGGTGCTGGTGGCGCTGTTCGCGGCGCACTGCGCGGTGAGCCGGAACCCGCTGGTCGCGCCGGCGCTGTTCACGAATCGAGCCTTCACCGGTGCATCGGCGGTGGCGGTTCTGTTCTCGGCGTCCTTCGCCGGGATGCTGCTGTCGATCGTGCTCTGGGTGCAGGGGTACTGGGGCTGGTCGGCGCTGCGCGCCGGCCTGGCGATCGCTCCGGGGCCGCTGATGGTCCCGCTGGTGTCCTTCGGTGTCGCCGGTGCCCTGATCGCGCGCTACGGGCCGGCGGTCGTCATGGCTGCCGGCAGCGCCGTGTTCGGCGCGGGACTGGCCTGGTGGGCGCTGGCGATCACCGTTGAGTCGAACTACGTCTCCGGCATGCTGGGAGGCATGATCCTCACCGGGGTCGGCGTCGGCCTGACGCTGCCGACCCTGATGGCCGCCGCGGCCGCGTCGCTGCCTCCGCAGGCGTTCGCGACCGGGTCCGCCGTCGTCAACATGATCCGCCAGATCGGTTTCGTGCTGGGAGTGGCCGTCGTCATCGCCGTGATCGGTGGGTCGTCGGCGGGCGCGGGCGTGCCGCTGGGCGTCTTCCGGAACGCGTGGTGGGTGACCGCCGGGCTCGCGTTCGCCGGCATCGTTCCCACGGTCCTGCTGGCGCGCGTTCGTCCGCGACCATAGCGCCACCATCCGCGCCAGTATTGACACTGATGAGTGCCACATACGACACTCCTCGATGCCCATTGTGTCGGGTGTCACGGAAGGTGGCAGCGGGTTGGTGTTGCCTCCGGCTCGGCCCGGGCGAGATCGCATCCGAGGGAGGCGCTGAGGCAATGTCCTTATACGATCTTGTGATCAAGGGCGGGACCGTCATCGACGGCCTGCAGACCCCGCGTTACCGGGCTGATGTCGCCATCAGGGGCGGCCAGGTCGTGCAGATCGGCCGGGTGAGCGCGTCGGACGGTGCCGAGGTCGTCGACGCGTCCGGCAAGGTCGTGGCGCCCGGGTTCGTCGACCTGCACACCCACTATGACAGCCAGGTCTTCTGGGACCCGTGGTGCACGATGTCCGGCTGGCACGGCGTGACGAGCGTCGTGATCGGCAACTGCGGCTTCGGGTTCGCGCCCTGCAGGCCGGCCGACCGCGAGCGGGCGATGCTGAGCCTGTCGCGCAACGAGGCCGTCCCGATGGAGACGATGCGGGTCGGGATGCCGTGGGACTGGGAGACCTTCCCCGAGTTCCTCGACAGCATCGACCGCACGCCCAAGGGCGTGAACGTGATGTCGTTCGTGCCGCTGTCGCCGCTCTACGGCTACGTCGTCGGCCTGGACGAGGCCAAGTCCCGGACGGTGACCGACGAGGAGCTGGCCCGCATGTGCGCGCTGCTCGTCCAGGCGATGGAGGCCGGCGCCTGCGGCCTGAGCGCCCAGATCCTCGGCGACGTCGGCAACGTCCAGCTCGACTACGACGGCACGCCGATGGTCACCGACCTGATGAGCGAGCGGGACATTCGCGCGTTCTGCCAGGCGCTGGGCTCGCTGGGCCGCGGCGTCGCCCAGGTCACCTCCCCGCTGGAGACGGCGGCCTTCATGGCCCGCGAGAGCGGTCGGCCGATCATCTGGAACGCGTTGCTCGCCGATGGTGCCCTCAACCAGCACGGCGGCCAGATGATCACGCACCGGGACGCGCTGAAGCGCCTCGCCGAGCTCAACGAGGACGAGGGTGTGCGCGTCTTCGCGCAGGCCCTGACCACCAACTTCGCCTCCGAGTTCACGTTCGAGGAGTACAACCTCGCCGACGCCATCCCCTGCTGGAAGGAGGCGCTGCTCGGCACGGTCGAGGAGAAGCGGGCCAAGCTGGCCGACCCGGTCCGCCGCGCGGCGATGAAGGAGGTCCACGAGCAGCGGGGCGGCCTGTTCGGCGCCGGCTACCCGCTCGACGACATCAAGGTGCACTGGATCTCCAGCGACGTCACCCGTGCCCGCTACCTCAAGGACACCTACGAGGGCTACACCATCGGCGAGATCGCCACCCGGGAGGGCAAGCACCCGATCGACGCCATGCTCGACGTCGCCGTCGCCGGTGAGCTGCGGGTCGGGTTCGCGACGCCGCTGCTGGAGACGCCGCCCGAGTCCATGCGGGAGATCGCCAACGCGCCGGTCGCGCTGCCCGGCGTCAGCGACGGCGGCGCGCACACGAAGTTCGTCACCACCGCGCGCTACCCCAGCGAGCTGCTCGGTCTGTGGGTGCGCGAGCACGGGATCATGTCGCTGGAGCAGGCGCACTGGCGGCTGTCCGCCTACCCGGCCGCCGCCGCCGGGCTGAAGGGCCGGGGCTTCCTCGCCGAGGGGGCGCCGGCGGACGTGATCGTCTACGACCCGCAGACCGTGGACAGCCTGCCCGCCGAGCGGGTGTGGGACTACCCGGCCGGCGAATGGCGCCTCATCCAGAAGGCCGTCGGCTACGACCGGATCATCGTCAACGGAAAGACGACGTTCGTCGACGGTGAATGCACCCAGGAAACACCGGGCCGGCTGCTCCGTCACGGCACGGACTGAAAGCGGGATGACAGTCATGTCAGCTGGCACCGGCTCATCGGGTATCGACACGGTTTTCGACGCCGACAACCACTACTGGGAGTCGAGCGACGCCTTCACCCGCCACCGCGACCCGCGGTTCGCCGACCGTGGYCTACGTGTGGTCGAGATCGACGGCATCCCACGCTATTTTCTCGGTGATCGCGCGCACCCCATCCTGCCCGGCCCGGGAGACGCGCATCCTCGGCCGCGCCCGGGCGCGTTGTTCGACTACTTCAGCGGGCGTTCGGACAAGGGCTCGATCGGCCACGAGCTTTCCTGCGAGGTGCCGGCCGAGCATCCGGAGTGGTTCGACCGTGACGCCAGGCTGGCCTGCATGGACGCCCAGGGCGTCGAGGCGGTCTGGATGTTCCCGTCGCACGCCGTGTGCATCGAGGGGCCGATGCAGCCGGACATCGAGGGTGCGCTGGAGGTGCTGCGCGCCTTCAACCGCTGGGTTGACGACGACTGGGGCTTCGCATACACGAACCGGATCTTCGGCGCGCCCTTCCTGTCGCTGTCCGATCCGGATGGCGCCGTCGCCGAGCTGGAATGGGCGCTGGAACGCGGCGCGCGGGTGGTCAGCATTCGCAACGGCCCGGCCTTCACCCCGGACGGCACGATCTCGCCGGCGGATCCCGTCTTCGACCCGTTCTGGGCCCGGGTGCAGGAGGCGGGCATCGTCGTAGCGCCGCACCTCGGCTATGACGAGGGCTATCGCGAGGTGGAGATGGCCGTCGCGCGGGCCTGGGGCTACCGGGCCGCCGAGCGAACCGGGGACACCAACGCGCTCACCGTGAGCGAGCCGTTCGTGCAGATGCTGATGAAGCACCGTCTCGTGCACGACTTCGCCGCGGCACTGGTCACCCATGGGCTTTTCGAGCGCCATCCCGGGCTTCGTTTCGCCTTCATCGAAAGCGGCGGAACCTGGGTGGGCCCGCTGCTGCACGGGCTGGAACTGCTCGCCGCGCAGCACCCCGGTACGTTCCGCACCTCGCCGGTCGACCAGTTCATCGAGCACTGCTGGGTCGCTCCGTTCGTGGAGGACCGGGTCGAGGATCTGGCCGCCCACCTTCCGGTCGAGCGGATCCTGTTCGGCTCGGACTGGCCGCATGCCGAGGGCCTGCGCGAGCCCAGGGACTTCCTCGCCGGACTGGCCGGGTTCTCTCCGCAGGCGCAGCGGCGAATCATGGTGGACAACGCCCGCGAGCTGACCTTGCCCTGAGCCTGCGTGAACGTCACCGGACGGTCGTCGCGTCGCGCCCGCAGGCGCGCCCGGGCCGGTGTTCCCCGGATGCGCGGCGGCCGGCCGCCGCGCATCCGCGCGACCTACGCTGCTGGATGGGACCGAATCGCGTTCAGGACGGGTGGGATCGGTGAGGATAGAACCGGCGGACGATGCCATGTTCCGTGAACGCGATGCCTGGAGTTATGACCCGCCCTACGACTTCTATGACAGCGACGGACTGCCGGTGAAGAATCCGGAGCTGTTCTTCGCCGTGCGCGAGGAGCGGGGAGGCCTCGCCGGCTTCTACTTCTTCGAGCCGTGCGGCGACGCGTTGTTCTATGGGCTCGGCCTGCGGCCGGACCTCACCGGTCGCGGGCTTGGTGAGCGGTTCGTCCGTGCTGGGCTGGCGTTCGCCCAGCCCATCCACGGCCGGCGCCGCGTCGTGCTCCACGTCGCGGCCTTCAACGAACGCGCCGTCCGCGTGTACCGGCGCGTCGGTTTCGCCGAGACGGGTCGGCATACCGAGGCCTTCGACGGTTACGGGTCCGTCGAGTTCGTCGACATGGAGAAGCCTGGCTGATCACCCGCCGGGCTCGGGGCTGCGCCGGGCAGGGCTGTCGCCGGGCGGGGGTGACCCGCCCGGCGTGAACGGCCTGGGGTGAACGACCGGGGTCCGTCGCATCCCTGGATTGCTCATGGGCAAAAAGTCAATATCGAACTCGATATTGACTTTGATGAAACCCGCTGTCACGATCGGTCTCCCAGGCGGCGGGGACGACGTTCGATGTCGCTGACCTGGGTCTTCTGGAGATCCGAGGCCGGCCACGCGGCTGTGTCGACGCCGGTGTCGATGCGTGGGCCGAGTGCATCCCGACGTCCCGACGTCCCGACCGACCCTGCGCATCTCGACCGACTGCGCGCAATTCGACCGACAGTGGAGTGGCGACCATGCAGCGAACCCAGCACCCGTCCGAACCGAGCCCGCGTCGGCGGCGCCGAAGCCGTGGGGTCCACGCACGGGGGGCCGTCGCGGCCCTGTCGGCCCTGACGCTGCTGCTGGTCGCCGGCTGCGGCGGCGGCGACAGCGACAAGCCCGCCGCTGCCGACACCGCCGGCAGCAGCACCGCCGCCGGGTTACTCGGGCCGGTGGATCCGGCCTCCGGCGCACCGGTGCGCATCGGGCTCATCTCCGACGGCAAGGGCCCCGTCTCCGACCTGTCCATCGAAGGCGCCGTCGCCAACGCGACCGTGAAGTACCTCAACGAGCACCGAGGCGGGCTCGCCGGCCGGCCGATCGAGCTCGTCGAGTGCGACGCGCTGGCCGACCCGGCCAAGGGCACCGACTGCGCGAACCGGATGGTCGAGGAGGACGTCGCCGCCGTGCTGGTCGGCTCCTCGTCCGTCGCCGAGGCCATCTGGGAGCCCCTGCACGAGGCCCGCATGCCGGTGATGCTCGCCTACGCGGCCGGAGCACCGCTCAAGGACACCGAGTCGACGTTCGCGCTGACCGACACGTCCTACACGATCAACGCGCTCGTCCAGCTGGCGAAGAGCCAGGGCGTGAAGAAGGTGACGATCGTCGCCATCGACGTGCCGTCCACGATGGTCGTCCTGCGCGCGTCCGAGCCGAAGTTCAATGCCGTGGGCATCGAGTTGGAGTCCGTCCCGGTCCCGCCGGGAACCGCCGACATGACACCCCAGATGCAGGGCGTCGCCGACGGCAAGCCCGGGCTCGTGCAGATCGTCGGGAACGACGCGTTCTGCATCGCGGCGCTGAACGGCCTGCGTGCGGTCGCCTACGACGGAGCCATCACCCCGATCTCCAACTGCATGTCCGACAAGACCCGTAAGGCCGTGCCGGGCGACTTCCTCGAGGGCGCGGTCGTCCCGGCGATGGCGCCGATCGGAGCCGACAACCCGTCCACCCA
Source organism: Frankia sp. CcI49 (assembly GCF_001983215.1). NCBI lineage: Bacteria > Bacillati > Actinomycetota > Actinomycetes > Frankiales > Frankiaceae > Frankia > Frankia sp. CcI49. Next base: position 325,141 of record NZ_MOWP01000006.1, on the reverse strand, counting down.
GCTGTACAACACGGTCGCGACGACCTACGGCAAGGGCATCGACACCGGACGCATCGCCGGGATGAACATGTTCATGGAGGTCGCCGCGTTCGAGGCCGCGGCCGACGGCGTCACCGGCGACATCACCGGCGAGTCGATCATCAAGGCCATCCGGGCGATGCCGGAGACGGAGCTGCCCGCCGGCGGCGGCCTGAAGTTCCGGTGCAACAGCAAGGCCTTCCCCTCGCTGCCCGCGGTGTGCGTGCGCGGCTGGTTGACCACGACGCTGGACGGCTCGGGCAACGCCACCGAGTACAGGTCCGTCAACGCCACGCCGATCGAGAGCTGAGCCGACCCGCGCCCAGGACGCCGATCAGGAGATCGCCATGGATCATCTCGGTTCACTGCTGCTCGGGCTCGGTAACGGAGGGGTGTACGCGGCGCTCGCCCTGGCGCTGGTCCTCACCTACCGCAGCTCCGGGGTCATCAACTTCGCGACCGGGGCGGTGGCCTCCTACGTCGCCTACTCGTACGCGGCCCTGCGGGACGGGCAGCTGCTGGTGCTGCTGCCCGGCCTGCCGACGTACGCCGAACTGGGCGGGCCGCTGGGGCTGGCCCCGGCGCTGGTGATCGCGCTGCTCATCGGCGGGCTGCTGGGCGCGGTGCTCTACGTGCTGGTGTTCCGGCCGCTGCGGGAGGCGCCGCCGCTGGCCCGGGCGGTGGCCTCGCTCGGCGTCCTGGTGGTCCTCCAGTCGCTGCTGGCGATCCGGGTCGGCACCGCGCCGGTGTCGGTGGGCAACATCTTCCCGTCCGAGCGGTGGGAGATCGGGTCGCTGCTGATCCTGTCCGACCGGCTGTACCTCGCGGTGACGGTGGTGGCGCTCGCCGTCGTCCTGTGGGCTGCCTTTCGCTTCACCCGGTTCGGCCTGCTGACCAGGGCCGCCGCTGAGTCGCAGACCGGTGCGTTCGTCAGCGGGGTGAAGCCGGACCAGCTGGCACTGTACAACTGGATGATCAGCGGTGTGGTCGCCGGAGCCGCCGGGATCCTGATCGCCCCGCTGAGCCCGCTGGCACCGAGCACGTACACCCTGTTCGTCGTGCCGGCACTGGCGGCGGCCGTGGTCGGCGGCTTCCAGAACCTGCTGCCCACGGTGGCCGCCGGGCTGGCGGTGGGGATGCTGCAGTCCGAGGCGACCAGTCTGGCCGGCGACCACTCCTGGCTGCCGAGGACCGGCTCCTCGGAGCTGGTGCCGCTGATCGTGATCATGGTGGCGTTGCTGGCCACCGGCCGGGCGATGCCGATCCGCGGCGGGCTCGTCCGCCAGTCGCTCGGCCGGGCACCACGGCCACGCTCGCTGACCATGCCCACCGTGGTCGGCACCGCGATCGCGGTGGTCGCGCTGCTGGCGACCGACGGCACCTGGCGGGCCGCGGTGATCGGCACCTTCATCGCCGCGATCATCGGCCTGTCACTGGTCGTGGTGACCGGCTACGCCGGGCAGGTCTCCCTCGCCCAGCTGGCGCTCGCCGGCGCCGCCGCGTTCACGCTGTCCGGGCTGACCCAGAGCTGGCATGTGCCGTTCCCGTTCGCGCCGCTGCTCGCGGCCCTGTTCGCGGCGGGGCTCGGCGTCGTCATCGGGCTGCCGGCGCTGCGGCTGCGCGGGCTGACCCTGGGCATCGTCACGCTCGCACTGGCCTACGCGATGGAGGCCGTCTGGTTCCGCAACACCGACATCGTCGACGCCGAGGGCGCCCGGGTCACCCAGCCGTCGCTGTTCGGCCTCGACCTCGGGATCGGCAGTGGGAAGGCCTTCCCACGGATCGAGTTCGGCCTGCTGTGCCTGGCCGTGCTGGTGGCGGTCTGCTGGGGCGTGGCCAGGCTGCGGATGAGCGCGCTCGGCTCGGCCATGCTCGCCGTGCGTGCCAACGAGCGCTCCGCGGCGGGAATCGGCGTGAACGTGGTGCGGATCAAGGTGATCAGCTTCGCGCTGGCCTCCTTCATCGCCGGTCTCGGCGGTGCGCTGCTGGCCTACCGCCGCGGCGTCGTCACCTACGACTCGTTCACCGCGATCGGCGGCCTGACCCTGCTGGCCACCGCCTACCTGGCCGGTGTCACGTCGGTCTACGGCGGGATCACCGCGGGCATCACCGCCGGGACGGGCATCGTCTTCATCGCGTTCGACCGGTGGGTGCACGTCGGGGACTGGTTCTCCGTGCTGTCCGGGCTGGCCGTGATCGCCGTCCTCATCGGTCACCCCGAAGGCGTCGCCAGCGGCGGCCACGACCTCGCCGACCGTCTCGCCGAACGCCGCGCCCGGCGCCGGCCGGACGGCAGCCCGCCGACGGCGCAGACGGCTGTGACGCCGGGGACGCCGGCTGCGTCCGTGACATCTCCGGCGTCCGAGGAGACCACTTCGACGACAACTGCGGAGCCGGAGACAACCGCGGAGCCGGAGACAGCGGTCCGCCGGGACACACGGCCGCTGCTCGTCGACGGCCTGACCGTCCGCTACGGCGGGATGACGGCGGTGTCGGACGTCTCGATGCGCGTCGAACCGGGGAAGATCGTCGGACTGATCGGCCCCAACGGCGCGGGCAAGACCAGCGTCATCGACGCCATCACCGGCTTCACCCGGGCCACCGGAACCGTCCGACTGGGTGAGGCGCGCCTCGATACCGAGCCGACCCATCGCAGGATCCATCAGGGCCTCGGACGCACCTTCCAGTCCCTGGAGCTCCACGACGACCTGACCGTCGCCGAGAACGTCAGCGCCGCCCTGTACGGCGTCCGCGGTGATCGGCGCCATCGCGCCCTGGCGGACGCGCTCGCCCTGGTCGGCCTCACGGACCGGGCGCAGCGCCCGGCCGGCGAGCTCAGCCACGGTGAACGACAGCTCGTGTCGATCGCCCGGGCCTGCGCGGCGCAGCCCGAGGTCCTGCTGCTCGACGAGCCGGCCGCCGGCCTCGACACGACCGAGTCGGCCTGGCTCGGCGCGAAGGTCCGCTCCATCGCCCGGACCGGTGTCGGCGTGCTCCTCGTCGACCACGACGTGGCCCTGGTGCTCGGCGTCTGCGACCACATCTACGTGCTCGACTTCGGGAAGGTCATCGCCGAGGGCGACCCGGCGGCGATCCGCGCCGACCGGGCCGTCGCCGACGCCTACCTCGGCACCGTCCACGACTCGGACGCACCGGACGCGCCGGACGCACGGGACGCGTCCGTCGCGTCGACCACAGCCGGGCCGGCCGCGGCAGACGGCGCGGACGGATCGGGCGGGCCTGCCGGGCCGGCGGAGGCCGAGGCCGCGGCGGTGGGGCGGTGACCACGATGCTCAGCTGTTCCGGGCTTGCCGGTGGCCGCGGCGCGACCACCGTGTTCCGCGACATCGACCTCACCGTGGACGCGGGCTCCGTGCTCGCCCTGCTCGGGCCGAACGGTGCCGGCAAGACGACGCTGCTGCTGACCCTGGCCGGCCTGCTGCCGGTCAAGGGCGGCACGGTCAGCCTCGACGGCAGGCCGCTGCGCGGTGGGCGGCCGAACGTCGCCAACGCGGCCGGTGTCGTGCTCGTCCCGGACAACCGATGCCTGTTCAACACGCTGACCGTCGAGGAGAACCTCCGCGTCGCGGCACGCCGCGGCGGGCCCGAACCGAGGGCGATGCTGGAGATCTTCCCGGACCTCGAGAAACGCTGGAGCATCCCGGCGGGGGCGCTTTCCGGCGGCGAGCAGCAGATGCTGGCACTGGCGCGGGCGTTGATCCAGCAGCCGAAGGTCCTGCTCGTGGACGAGCTCAGCATGGGTCTGGCGCCGCTGGTCGTCGCGGCCCTGTTCCGGACCGTCCAGCGGATCGCCGACGAGCACGGCTGCGCGGTGCTGCTCGTCGAGCAGCATGTCGACCTCGCGCTCGGCGTCGCGACCCAGGCGGCCGTCCTGCGCCGGGGCGAGGTCGTGCTCAGCGGCCCGGCGGCGGAGCTGGCCGGGGACTCGGGGCGCCTCGAACAGGCCTACTTCGGGGCCCCCGAGCCGGAGCCCAGCCGGTGAGCGGGCCGGGCTGCCGGGGCGTTGTCAGGCTGAGCTGGCGATGAGGGTGCTGCGCTGACGACGAAGTGGAGAGCCGTCCGGGTGCGGGTCAGCCCGCCGACTGCGGACGGCTCTCCACCGTGCGCGCCAGAATGCCCAGGGTCGCGCGCAGCGCCGCCTCCGGGATGACCGGAAAGATGCCGGCTCCCCGGTAGGCGTCGTCGATCTGGCTCCAGTCGTAGTAGGAGGTCACCGCCGTCCCGATTTCGCTGGGAGCCAGCCGGTAGCCGTAGAGGTGGCGAATCGGCGGGTCGATCAGCCCGCTGATCGTCCATTCGATCAGGGCGTCCCGCTCGAACCGGGTGATCGTCACCGTGACGTCGTACTTTCCGAGCGGATAGTCGTTGAGGGATTCCCGGTCCATGTGGACGACGAAGTGGTCGCCGACCCCCGCCACCGGGTCGCCGTCCGCCGACTGCAGCATGCCCGAGCTGTCGATCGCGACATGCCCCCGCGGATCGCACAGCACGGAGAAGACCTGCGCGGGTGATGCGGCGATCTGGCGCGTCACCTCGAAACGTTCGGTTTCCTCGCTCATTTTCTCCTCGTCACTCCTGGTCGATGCACAGCGGCCGGGCGCGGTCCGCTACCACGGATATACCGGGAATCCCGGCCACGCGCCGAACCGGTGTCTGGTTACCTGTCACCTGCCGCATGATCAGGCGGTGAGCCGGCGTCGAGCGGTGGGCCGGCGTCAGGCGGTGAGCTGGCGGAGCGTGGTGAGGATGGCCTCGTAGGCCAGCGCGCTCGCGGTCTGCCAGTCCCGCCGGGCGTCGGTGACGACAGCAGCCGTGAAATGCGAGCTGAGATGGGCGCTGACGGTCGTGACCAGCTTCGCGGGCGGATCCTGGTCGCCGCCGCTCGCCTGCCAGAGCGTCTGGGTGATCTCGCTGATCCGGGAGTGCCACTGGTGGAGCAGGTCGGCCTGCACGGCCGCGAGGTCCGGTGGCAGTTCGGACCGCGACGCCAGCTCCCAGTAGCCGGGGCCGATCGAGTCGTTCATCCGGTGGGCCGCCTCGCAGGTCGCTCGCAGCCAGTGCTCGGTGCCCCCCTCGTATGCGGGCAGCTCCCGCAGGTAGGCGTCCATCGCCGTGCGGAAGCCGCTGGCGATGAGCTTCTCGCGGGTGCCGAAGAGACGGAACAGGGTGCGGCGGCTGACGCCGGAGGCCTCGGCCAGCTGGTCCATCGTCGCGTCGAGACTGTTCTCGATGACGAAGCGCCGGGCAGCCGTGAGCACGTGGTCAAGCGCGGCCTGCCGCTTGGCCTCGGCGAGCGGCCGTTCAGTCACGGTCATTCACCCACGCTAGCCCCCGACACTTATCGGTGCCATTGCTGGCACTGCTGAATGTCAAGATTTGTTGTGCCGTTTGGCCGTGTTGCCGGGCCGCGTGGGCACCTTCTCGCGGTCGGTCCCGCCTGCGGGGCCCGGTCGCCCACCGAAGGGTCGCTTGCGGGTGAGCAGCGGCGGGTGCGACGGTGGGCGGAGCAAGCGGCTGTCGATCGGCCGCCTTTCACGGCCTGCGGGGGAATCGCCATGACATCGACTGCGCCCGCAGGGCCCGCTGACCCGGCGCCCGACGAGGCCGGCACCGGGACGGACGCCGGGCCGCGGCGCCACATCGTCGCAGAGCTCGGCATGCAGACGTCCGGTGAGGGCACGACGCGGCGCGGCCAGGCGGAGGTCAGGCCCGAGGTGTGCCTGCCGGGAACCTCGCTGCTGCGGACGTCCGTGCTCGCGACCTGGGCGGACGTCCTGGCCGGCGCGGTGGCCGCGCAGGCGAGGTACCCACGCATCTCGGTCACGCTGGAGCTGGAGGTGCAGGTCCGTCGCACGCCGCGGGTCGGTGACCGGGTGGAGGCCGTGGCCACCGCGATCAAGATCGGCCAGACCGTGACGGTGTGCGAGACCCGCTTCTTCGACGGTCGCACCGGGGAGCTGGCGGCGCTGTCGTACGCGTCGTTCGTCGTCTCACCGAACCCGGCGCACGTCTTCCCGGCCGGATTCCCGAAACTGAGCCCGGCCAGCACCGTGCTGACCGAGCCGCTCGCCGACCGTGTCGGCCGCACGGTCACCAAGCCCGGCGAGATCGAGATGCCGCGCCGGCTGGACGGACTGAACTCCTCGGGCGCGATCCAGGGCGGCCTGGTGGCCTTCGCCGCCGAGGAGGCGGTGCTGTCGCTGCTCGACGAGCCGGCGGACCTGCTCTCCCTGAACGTCCGCTACCTGCGCCCGATCTCCACCGGGCCGGCGCGCGCCACCGCCCATCTCCACGGCGGTTTCGCCGATGTGGAGATCATCGACGCCGGGACGGGCAAGCTCACCACCCTCGTGACCGCCCGGCTGCCCACCCCGGACTGACCGACCCCGGACCGGCCGACCCGGACCGGCCCGGCACCGCTGTTCGGCTTCCGGGCTCGGGCCCGTCTGGTTCACGGTCGGAGTTCCGGTGGCGATGTCCGCAGCCGCAGTTCGAGCCGGTCGATCAGGGGGTCTCGCGGTGGCCCCGCGAACCGGGTGCCGAAGCCGCCGCTGATCCGCTCGAGGAGCGTACGAAGCCAGACGGTATCCGCGTGCTCCGCGTACTCCAGGCGCATCCGCCGCGCACGCAGGGGAACAATCCGCAGCCCTGCCAGGCCCGCGTCGCCCGCGTCGCCCGCGTCGACGTCGAAGGAGACGAAATAGGCCAGCCGCAGATCGTCCCGGTACTGCTCGTAACCCGTGATGCCCTCGTAGTCGTTGACGAAGTCGCCGCAGCCGTAGAGGACGAGCCTGTCCCGGTACACCTCGACCGGACGCGGATGGTGCGACGAATGCCCGTGCACGATGTCCACACCGCCGTCGATCAGCCGGTGCGCGAAGGCGATCTGCTCGTCACTCACACCGTAGCCCCAGTTGGATCCCCAGTGGATGGACGCGACCACGAGGTCGGTGGGGTGTTTCACCCGCCGGACGCGGGCGGTGACCTCGGCCGCGGCGGCCTCGGAAAAGTCGGGGACGACGTCGACACCGGGCCGGGCCGCTGTCGCGGCCCACGTCGGCGGAACGCCGCTGGAGGGCGTGCCGAAGGAGAAGACCACCACCCGCCGGCCCGCGCCGATCCCCACCGCGGCGGGGCGGTGTGCCTCGTCGAGACGGACTCCGGCTCCCGCCACTGTCAGCCCGGTCGCGGACAGCGCGTCGAGGGTCTCGACGAGTCCCGCCCGGCCGAAGTCGAGCACATGGTTGTTCGCCAGCGCGCACACGTCAGGCCGGGCAGCGGCCAGGCAGGGCAGGTTCGCCGGGTTCATTCGATAGTGGACCAGCTTGCTCGGGTCCGCGTCGTCGCACCGGGTGATGCTCGTTTCGAGGTTCACCACCCGAACGTCGGGCCGGACCTCGTCGAACACGGACAGCGCCTCGCCCCAGGGCCAGGCGAAGCCGACCGGACGGGTGACCGGGCCGTTCGCCGCCTCCGCCATTCCCACATAGGTGCGGGCATCACGGACCAACGGCTCTGAAAGGCGCGGGTCGCCGGGATGCGGCAGGATCTGGTCCACGCCGCGGCCGAGCATCACGTCGCCGCACAGAAACAACGTCACCCGCCGTCGTCGGCGGGTCTGCCGTGGAGACACGGTCAACACCTCACCTGGCCACATCGTCCGTGACCTTCGACCGAACGAATTTCAGTTTTCGGAGCAAGGCGCAAAAATGCGATGCCGGCCTGCCTTCTCCCGCGATTTCCACCCGGTCCGGCTGGGAAGGGAATCGCCCGTTCCCTCACGGTAGCCGCGCCGGGCCACCGGTGCTCGCCCGCGGGCGGCCGGGCGGTCCCATGCGGTGACGGTCACGTGGTGGCCGGCCCGGCGGCTGCCCGGCCGTGGCATCGGCCGCGATGACGCCTCCGCCAGCTCATCGGTAATCTTCCGTACGCGATTCGTTCCCGTGTTCTTCGGCTGGTGTCGGTGGCCTGGCCATGAATTCGATGCCGTGCCGGCCGGGAAAGCGGATCGAGGCTCTCCCACAGTGCTCCGACCTGCGGCCTTCCAATATTCTCCCGCGCTTCATCGTGGCGAAATGTTTTGCGTCTCCGGCGGCTGATGGTTGATCAGAGAATGGGTGCCGCACGCCTACCCGACCGCCTGACCCGTGCCGCGGTCGACCAGGAGGAGAAGTGTCGAGAAAGAGAAGGCGGCTGAGGATCACGTTTGTCCTCGGCTGCGCCGCCGCGCTGGTGGGCTTCCTCGGTGGTGTCGCGCTGGCGGCCCCGCCGGCGGCGCTGCCTGCCAATGCCGATTCCTTCGAGCAGACCTTCCAGCCGGCTTACGACTATGACACCGACGGCTGCTACTCAACCCCCGCGATCGGTCCGACCGGAGTGCTCAACGGCGGGCTCAACCCGTCGGGTGCGCTCAACGGGCAGTGCCACGACACGAGTGACCTCGACAACACCAACGGCTATTCGCGGTACAAGTGCAACAACGGCTGGTGTGCGATCATCTACGGGCTCTACTTCGAGAAGGACCAGGCCACCGTCGGGGGCCACCGGCACGACTGGGAACACGTCGTCGTGTGGGTGCAGAACAACCAGGCGCTGTATGTCTCCACCTCGGCACACGGCAACTTCAACATCTACCCGAGCAGCCAGATCCGCTGGGAGGGTACGCACCCGAAGATCGTCTATCACAAGGACGGTCTGAGCACGCACTGCTTCCGTCCCGCGAACTCGGGCGACGAGCCGCCGGAGAACGCCTATCACACCTGGCAGTATCCCGACCTGGTCGGCTGGAACGGCTACCCGGCCGGCATCCGTGACACCCTGTCCGGGGCCAACTGGGGCAGCGCCGTGTTCGGCCTGAAGGACGGCAACTTCAACAACCACCTCGCGTTGGCGAAGCCGGCAGGAATAGCCTTCGACCCGAACGCCTGACCGTTTCGCGGCCCGAGGCGGGGCGGCCGGTAGCGTGGGCGCCGTGGCTGGCTACCGGATCATCCTTGCCTCGGGATCGCCGCGCCGTCGCGAGATCATGACGAGGATGGGGCTCGCCTTCACCGTCGTCACCAGCGGCGTGGACGAGACGGTCGAGAGCTATGACGATCCGCCGGACTTCGCCCTTCAGCTTGCGCGCCGCAAGGCACTGGCAGTCGCAGCTACCGGGCCAGTCGCAGCTACCGGGGCAGCCGCGGGTACGGAGGCGGGCTTCGCGCGGGACGCGCTGGTCATCGGCTGCGACACGATCGTCGAGCTCGACGGGAACATCCTCGGCAAGCCGACGGACGAGCAGGACGCCACGCGGATGCTACGAGCCCTGCGCGGCCGCATGCACCGGGTCATCACGGCCGTGGTGGTGGTGCACGGTGAGTCCGGCACCGACCTGGGCCGGAGCACGACCACCGCGGTGACCATGCGCGACTTCGGCGACGACGAGCTTGCTGCCTACGTCGCCTCCGGCGAGCCCTTCGACAAGGCGGGCAGCTACGCGATCCAGGGCGCCGGCGGTGCGTTGGTGGCGCACTACGACGGTGCCTACGACAACGTCGTCGGCCTCCCCGCGGATGTCGTCGTCGCACTGCTGCGCGACGCCACTGCCGCCGCCTCGTCACACCGGCGCTCAGCTGGCCGAAGGTAGGCACCGGCGGCACCTTCTGAAGCGGCAGGCCGGGGAACCTTCCGGCCGGCTCTCCACGCCCTCCGGGGAGAGCAGTGCTATTCCGGCGACTTCTTCGTGCCGCTGGTGCTTCTGGTGCTTCGCGTGCCTGTTGTGCCGGGTCCGGCGGAAGCGCGTTTACCGTCTGTGCGGCGGGTCTGGGCGGCGGGTTTGGCACCGGCGGCGGACGTCGTCGGGTGGGCCGACGTCGCGGAGCGTGGAGCCTTCGCGGCGGCGGCGGCTTTCGCGGCTGTGGATTCCTTCGCGGTGAGGGAGGCCGTCGCCGCTGCTGACCTGGCGGCGTCCGCCGCGGCCGCGGCCTCCTGCCCGCGCAGGGCGGGATCCAGGAGGAACGCGGCGGCGGCCGCCTGGCCGCGGTGGAGCAGCATCTGCCGCCCGGCCGCGCTGAGCCCGAAGTCGGTGATGCCGACACCCGAGGTATCGATCTCCATCGTCCGGTAGCGCACCCCGAACCGGTCCATGTGGGTCTGGTCGTGCCCGACGAGGGCGGTGGCGACGACGGCCTTCAGCAGATCCAGGGGCGCCGGGGTCGGGAGAAGGCGCAACAGCGGCGAAAGGTCCCCGAGCCCTCCGGGCAGGTCGGGGAACAGGCTGACACCGATGGTGGGCCAGCGGGCGGGCTGCCCGTCCGTCCGGTCGAAGATGTCGATGGGGAAGTTCGACAGCACGCCGCCGTCCACGATCGTGGACGTGGTGCCCTCCAGCGGATTGTGCAGGGTGCACGGTTCGAAGTAGAACGGGATCGACGCCGACATCCGCACGGCGTCGGCGACGAGCTGGGTGTCCGGGTCGAGCCCGAGGCGGGGGTAGTCCCACGGCAGGCGCAGCAGGCGGCCGTGGGTGACGTCGGTGGCCATCACCACCAGCCGGTAGCGGTGTTCGGCCGGCAGGTTCGGGTCGGCACCGGAATCGCGTCGGCGCAACTGGCCGAACGTGGTCACCCCGAGCCGGTCGAGCTCCTGGTACATCCAGCCGTGCAGGTAGTCGCCCTGGTAGGCCCCGCTGCGAGTGGCGAGGCCCAGGCTCTCGCTGATGCCCGGCAGCCAGGGCGGCATCCGGTCGGGGACCCGGGCGAGGTCCAGCCGGTCGATGGCGGACCGCAGGCCCGCGCTGTCCGCCCCGGCGGCGACGAGTGCGGCCCCCACGGCACCGACGGAGGTACCGGCCGCCCGTTCGAACGTGTAGCCGGCTTCGAGCAGGTGCATCACCGCCCCGGCCGTCGCCAGGCCTTTCACCCCGCCGCCCTCGAGGACGAGATCGGCTCGGAGCGCCGCCTGCGAGGGCGACGACGACCGCGATGCACTGGGCACGTCCGGCCAGCCTCCCTCGAGTCGCTCCCGCCGGGCGGCGGGGCGACGGCCGCGGCTGGCCGGCCGGTGCCGTCCGGGGGCGTTCGGCGGCAGTCGGACGGCTGCCGTTTCCCGCTCCCGCGGACGATGTCGCCCCCGGGCTCCCGAGGCAAGGCGTGGCCCGTTCCCGCGTTTGCGCCACGCACCCGCGCAACGGTGTGCGGCCTGGACGGAACCCGGCGAGAACGGGCCGGCGGGACGAATGCCCGGCGCGTCAGTTGACGCTGAGCAGGTCCACCACGAAGACGAGGGTCTCGTTCGGCTTGATCTGGCCGCCGGCGCCCCGGGCGCCGTAACCGAGGTGCGGGGGAATGACGAGCTGGCGCCGGCCGCCGACCTTCATTCCCTGCACGCCCTGATCCCAGCCGGAGATCACCTGGCCGGCACCGAGCCGGAAGCGGAAGGGCTGACCGCGGTTGTACGAGGCGTCGAACTCCTCACCCGAGCTGTGCGCGACGCCGACGTAGTGGACGGAGACCGTCTGCCCCGCGGTGGCCTCGGCGCCGGTGCCCTCGGTGATGTCCTGGACGACCAGGTCGGTCGGCGGGGTCGGGTCGACGAAATCGATTTCGGGCTTCTCCATAAGCCCCACCCTAGTGAGCGGCCCGACGTTCACCCGCCACCGAGGTCGGCGGTGCGGTCGGCGCGGCCCGCGGTGCGGTCGGTGCGGCGGGCGGGAGGCCGAGCACGCGCCGCAGATGCGGGGCGGTGAGATCCCCGACGGTGAGGTGGGAGGCCAGGACGAGCTGCGGGCGCCCGGGCACGCCGATGACGAACATGCCGGCGGCGCGGGCGGCGTCGACCCCGGGAGGTGAGTCCTCGATGGCGATGCTGCGTGCCGGCGGGGCGCCGAGCGCGGCGCAGGCCCGCAGATAGATGTCGGGATGGGGTTTGGGCTGGTCGGTGTCCTCCCCGCCGAGGACGGCGGTGAAGGCGTCGGTCAGGCCGGCGCCGGCCAGATGCTGGTGGACGAGGTCGCGGGGGGCACTGGAGGCGACGGCCAGTGGGTAGCCGAGCGCGGCGAGCTCGCGAACCAGGTGGACGGCACCCAGGCGGGCGGGCGCGCCGGCGGCGAGCTCGGCGGTGACGAGGTCGAGGATGTCGCCGATCAGCCTGCTGCCGTGGTGGTCGGGGAAACCGAGCGCGGCGGTGAGGACGCGGCCGACGACGGGCAGCGGCTGGCCGATGAGGGTGTCGTGATGGTCGGGGGTGAAGACGCGGTCGTGGTGGCCGAACAGGGTGGAATAGGCCCGGTGCCAGCAGATCTCGCTGTCGACCAGGGTTCCGTCGCAGTCGAACACGACGGCGGACGGCGGCTGTGTCGGTGGCGTCAACGCGCTCTCCTCCATGCCGGTTGGTGCGGGGCCAGTGGGTGCTGGGCCGGGTCGGTACTGGGCCGGTCGGTGCGGGGCCGGTGGGTGCCGGCTGGACGGACGCCGCGGGCGCCGTCCCCGCGGACCGTAGCCGGAGGGTCCGACATTCCCGGGAAACCGGCAAGGCCGCCGACGGGTGCGCCGCGCCGTGGCACGTCGCCGGATCGGCGTCCCGGTTCAGGGCACCGACCAGAGCCGGGTGGTGCGGTCGATGCCCGCGCTGGCGAGCGTGTGGCCGTCGGGAGCGAACCGCACCGACAGCACCCAGCCGTTGTGGCCGGTCAGCGGATGGCCCAGCGGCTTCGGGCGGGCTGGGTCGGAGACGTCCCACAGTCGGATCGCCGCGTCGAAGCCTCCGGTGGCCAGGGTCCGGCCGTCGGGGGAGTAGGCGAGGGACCAGATCCGGTTGGTGTGCCCGCGCAGCGGACCGGCGAGCAGGCGCGGCCGCGCGGCGTCGTCGAGGTTCCACAGCTGGACGGAGCCGTCGGCCTCGCCGACGGCGAGCACCCGGCTGGCCGCGGCGGGTGGCCGGCCGTCGGCGGTGCGCGCCGGGCCGTCGCTGGTGGGCGCGGGCCTGCGTGGAGCGAACGCCACGGCGTAGGCGGGTGTGGGCGTCGCGGGCCCCGGCGGCAGCCTGCGCGGCGCGTGCCGGTCGGAGACATCCCAGAGCAGGATCGTGTCGCCGTTGCCGCCACCGGCCAGGATCCGGTCGTCGGGGGAGAAGGCCACCGAGGTGACATACGTGGTGTCACCGGAGAGCTGGGCGGTCTGGCTTGGACTGCCGCTGCCCGCCAGGTCCCACAGCCGGATCGTCCGGTCGTCGCTGCCGGTGGCGAGGGTGCGCCCGTCGGTGGAGAACACCACCGACCAGACGGGTTTCGTGTGCCCGGCGAGCGCCTGCCCCGCCGATGCCGGCTTCCTGCGGTCGGTGACGTCCCAGAGCCACACGTTGCCCTGCCAGTCGCCGCCCGCGAGGGTCCGCCCGTCGGGGGAGAAGGCGACCGTGGTGACACCCGCCTGTGGCCCGGTCAGTTCCAGCGCGAGGCGCCGGGGCGACGCCCGGTCGGTGACGTCCCACAGCGTCACCTGGCCGTCCCGGTTGCTGGTGGCCATCAGCTGCCCGTCCGCGGTGAACACCGCGGACAACGCCCAGTCGCCGCCCGCGGTGAGCGGACGCCCGAGCTGCTGTGCGGCCGGCCCGGCCACCGCTGCGTCCTGGTCGGGCAGGGCCGTCACCACCACGGCGGCGCCGGCTGCGCCGAGGAACAGCAGGACGGCCGCGAGCACGGCACCACGTCGTCGACGCCGCGGGCCCGGCCCGAGCCCCAGCACCGTCCGCAGGCTCCGGCGACCGTGGCCCGCCGGCGGACCGGACGCCCCAGGTGTGGCCGCCCCGTGCGCGGGTGCCTCGGGCGCGGGCGGTTCGGGCGCGGGCGGTTCGGGCGCGGGCGGTTCGGGCGGATTCCCGGCGGGCCGCTCCGGGGCGCTCGCGGGCTGGCCGTCATCCAGCGGAGCGTCGGCCGGCCCGGTGCCTGAAGGAGGCGCTTTGACGCCTTCCCAGAGCCGGAACAGCCGAGCGATCTCCTCGTTGTCCGCACCGCACAACCGTGCGATGCGTTCCAGCGTTCCGAACTCCACCGGAATCGTCCGGCCGGTGCAGTAGCGGTGCACGGTGGACTTGCTCGCGTTGACCCTCCGGCCGATCCATTCGTAGTTGTGGCCGCTGCGCTGCTTCAGCTCCGACAGGAGTGCACCCAGCTCCTCGGAGTGTTTTGCCATCCGGACTGGCCCCCCAGCAAACGCGCACGGTGTCTAACGGTGGACATTCTGTTACCGCCGGGTCGCGTCAGTGACGGACCACGTCCCACATCGCCAAGATTACCGCAGGTCAGCGCGGGTCGGCCGTCCCATCTCGCTGCTCCTCCCCGGACGCGTTGTCAGGTGCGCCGCGCGGCTGACAGAATTTCGGGCGGGCACCGGTGGCCAGCGCATCCGAGGGTGTCCCGAAGGAATTCCAGAACGTGTGATGTGAAGTGTGGGAAATTCACCTCGGCCGGTGGAGGAATTGGCGCGAGGAAATTTGGCACCGGCGGGTGCGAAGAAGTCGAGAAAGCATACCGTGAAATGCTTCGCGCCAGGCACCGGCCGAGCGGAGCCGCGGCGGTGGCCACCTCACCTGGATGGCCGGCGCACGCCCGGCGCGACCGTCCGGCCGGGTACACCGCGCCCGGGTGCCGGGTGCCGGGTGCCGGGTGCCAGGTGCCCCAGGCCTGTGGTCATGCCATCGGGGGGTAGCATGACCGCGGACCCGGGGCACCCGGACCGTCGCCTCGCGGGAGCCGAACTTGTCGGCGGTGCCTCCTATCGTGGCGGGCATGGTCGATGAGGTGGCACGGGCGGAGGTGCTGGCGTTCCGGGCGCACGCCCAGCAGCTGGATGGCGCGGCGGCCGCGCCGGGCGGCGCGGCCGTGCTCGACTTCGGCGTTCAGGACACCGGGCCCGACGGTGGGCGGTGGGCGCTGGCGATCCGAGGTGCCGGGGCCACTGCCGGCCCCGGCCCCGGTGGCGGTGAGCTGGCGACGGTGTGGACACTGCGCGGCGCGCCGCATCTCTACCGTCGAGAGGATCTGCCCACCGTGGCCGCGGCCACCGCGCCGTACTCGGAGGCCGACGCCGCGAAACGGATCTTCGATGCGGCGCGGCCGCTGCGCGCCGCCGGCATCAGTCCGCTCGTCGCGTTGGACTCCGTCGCGGCGGCGATGCGCGGGCTGGTCACCGGTCCGATGACCAAAGGCGAGGTGTCGGCTCGGCTGGCTGAGCTGATGGGCCCGCCGTACCTGCGTTTCTGCCGGCCCTGTCAGGCCACCCACCTGTACGAGCAGCCGTTCCGGCTCGCGGCGCTGCGTGCGGGCCTGGAGCTTGTGCCCGGTACATCGCCGCCGGTGCTGCGGCCGATCCCCGGGCTCATCGCGGCTGCCACGGTGCCCGCGCGGTTCGACGTGATCCGGGGCTATCTGCGTTTTCTGGGCCCGGCGGCACCGAAGCAGGTGGCGGAGTTCCTCGACGCTCCGGTGAAGGAGATCCGAGCCCGCTGGCCCGCCGACGCCGTCGAGGTGTGCGTCGAGGGCGAGGCCCGGTGGATCCTCGCCGAGGACAGGGATCGCCTGGGGCACGGTGCTGTCACCTCGACCCGGCTGCTGGGGCCCTATGACCTGTTCCTGCAGGCTCGGGACAGGGCGTTGCTCGTCGGCGACCAGGCACGGGCGAAGGCCCTGTGGCCGGTGCTCGGCCGGCCCGGCGCCGTGCTCGTCGGCGGAGAGGTCGCCGGCCTGTGGCGCCCGCGGCAGACCGCCGGGAAGCTGCGGCTGAACCTGACGATGTGGCGCCCGCTCACCCAGGCCCTGCGCGCCTCGATCGACGCTCAGGCCGAGCGGCTCGCCGCCTTCCGGCAGGTGCGGCTCGTCGGTGTGGAGGCCGTGGACTGATCAGCCGTCGTGCCCACTGATCAGCCGTCGTGCCCTGCGGGCTCGTCGCCCTCGGCGATGATCAGGTCCTCCAGGGCGCGCATGGACGTCTGGAACGAACGGCGCAGGCCGGGCTGTTGCAGGCGGTCGATGAGCCGGCCGATCGGGCCGAGGCCAGGCCGGTAGCGCACCGTGTATGTCAGCCTGGTGCCCAGGCCGTCGCCGACCGGGACGGGCTCGACGTCGAACACGTTGGTCATGTCGTGCATCGGGGCGAAACCGGTGCCGGTGTCGACCCGCCGCCGGGGTGGGTCGAGCTCGCGGACCGTCCAGGTCGATCGGGTCGTCAGCGGGCCGACGGTGCGGTTGCGTTCGGAGTAGGTGCGCCCGACCGTCGCCTCGCCGTGGTGGTCGGTGACCTCCAGAACTCCGGCGACCCATTCCGCGTACCGGCCGGTGGCGCTGAGGACCTCCCAGACCCGCTCCGCCGGAACGGCGAGCACGGCCGTCTCGCTGACCTCACTGACCTCGCTCGCCTCACTCATCTCGTTGCTCCTCGCGGTTGCCGGGCGGTTGGCGGTGTGGCACCTGATCCTTGGTCAGTCCGTGGCGGCGAGGATCGCCTGGGCGGTGTCCCGGCCCGAGCGCACCGCGCCGTCCATGTAGCCGTTCCAGTAGTCGGCGTGTTCGGCACCGGCGAAGTGGACCCGGCCGAACGGCCGGTCCCGCCAGGGCCCGAACGCGGTCAGCACCCCCGGGGCGGCGACCGCGGTGGGGCCGCCGAGGGTCCACGGCTCGGCCGTCCAGTCCTGCTCGAAGTAGGACCGGGGCCGCAGCGCCCGCCGGCCGACGACCTGCGCGAACGCGCGCAGCACGGCGCCGCGGCGCTCGCGGGCCGGGCGGTGCGCCCACGCCCGCCACTGCGGGCCGCCGAGAAACCCCATCAGCACCCCCGGGCCGCCGCCCTCGCCGCCGCCGTCGCCGGGCGGGGAGTTGTCGAACATCGAGCAGACCGTCGACCCGGCGCGGAACACCCCCTGGCCGCTGAGTCCGTCGGCCCGCCAGAACGGCTCGTCGTACACGGCCTCGCACTTCGCCAGCGCTCCGAAGGACAGCCGTTGGAACAGGGCGTCCTGCTGCGGTGGCAGCCGCGGGGACCAGGCGAGCCGCGAGGCGAGCACCGGCGGGGTCGCGACCACGGCGTGCCGAGCCGTCCACGTGCCGCGCTCCGAGCGCACGGTGACCGACCGGTCGCCCTGCTCGATGCCACGTACCGGTGTGCCGAGCTGCACCCGCCCGTCGAGCCGTTCGGCCAGGCGCAGCGCCAGCAGCTGGGAGCCGCCGTGGAAGCGCAGCTCCTGGGCGCCGCCCGCCCCGGCGATGCCCCGGTCGATCGTGCCGGGGTGCCGCTCGTCGCCCATGCCGGCGATGTAGTGGAGGCTGAACAGCAGCGATGCCTCGGCCGCCGTCCCGCCGTACGCCGAGCCGAGGAAGACGTCGACCAGTTCCAGCCCGCCGGTGCCGGCCGTGACCCGCCGCAGCCAGGTCGCGAAGGTCATCGCGTCGAAGCGTCGGGCGTGCCGGGCCGTCCACGGCGCGTCGATCGGAACCGTGCGGGCCAGCTGGTTCATCCGGGCCATCGCGAGCCCCAGGCCGGGCAGCGCCAGCGGGTCCGGCGGGATGTCGCCGCCGAACCGGCGAGCCCGGCCACGGTGGACGTACACGCTGGCCCCGTGGGCGTAGGCGGGGAACGTCGCGACGCCGAGATCGGCGGCCAGGCCCAGCACCTGGTTCTGGGTGGGCCCGACGAACTGCCCGCCGGCCTCGACGACCTGCCCGTCGCCGAGATCGTGGTTGAGCAGGCGCCCGCCGACCCGGTCACGGGCCTCCAGCACGACGACGTCGCGGCCCGCGGCCCTCAGCGCGTCCGCCGCCGTCAGCCCGGCGAGGCCGGCGCCGATCACGGCGACGTCGACCCTTCTCGGCAGGGTGACCGGAGTCCCGCCCACGGCGGTCCCGGCGGTGGTACCGCTGCTCATGGCCGCACCGCGTCCGCACCGCCCGAAAGCGCTGCACCGTCGGGCAGCGCCGTACCGTCGGGCAGCGCCGTACCGTCGGGCAGCGCCGCGGTGGCGGCGGTCGCGGCGAACTCCTCGACGGTGCGCAGGTCGAAGTCGCCGTGGTCGGTGCCGAGACCGGCCGCGGTGA
The DNA here is from genome assembly GCF_001983215.1 of Frankia sp. CcI49. Taxonomy (NCBI): domain Bacteria; kingdom Bacillati; phylum Actinomycetota; class Actinomycetes; order Frankiales; family Frankiaceae; genus Frankia; species Frankia sp. CcI49. Next base: position 307,041 of record NZ_MOWP01000006.1, on the reverse strand, counting down.
ACGCCGCGCTCGCGCAGCCGAGCACGGCGGCCTCCCGCGGCGCCCGGCCGAGCGCGAGCGCGCGCAGGAAGCCGGCGGAGAACGAGTCGCCGCAGCCGGACGTGTCGACGACGTCGACCGCGAACGCGGGGACGCGGTGCACCTCGTCGGCGGTGACGACGACGGCTCCGGCGGCACCCGCGGTGGCCGCCACGCAGCCCACGCCGCGGGCGAGCAGCGCCCGGCAGGCGGCGACGAGATCGGGCTCGCCGGTCCAGCCGAGGACCTGCTCGTCGTTGGGCAGCAGGTAGTCGACGTGCCCAAGAGCGCCCGCGATCCAGTCGAGCATGCCGGGGTCGGCGGGAGCGAGCGAGTCCAGCGAGGTCGTGACGCCGTGCTCGCGGGCGAAGGCGAGGATCCGGCCGGCGGCCTCCCCACCCATGAACTCCGGCCCGCCCAGATGCAGGTGGGTGGCGGCGGCGATGGCGTCCCACGGCGCGTCGTCCGGGCCGTATGTGCCGTTGGCGCCGATCACATGGAAGGCCGGTCGCGATCCGTCGGGGCGGATCGGCAGCACGCTGGCGGACGTCTGCGCCCCGTCGCGCCGCACGATCAGCGACGTGTCCACCCCGGCACGGCCCAGCAGGGCGAGCAACTGGTCCCCGACCGGGTCGGTGCCGACGGCACCGGCGCTGCGCACCCGCGCTCCCAGCCGGGCGAGCACCAGCGCGGTGCCCCCGGCGGGGCCGGCGGCGGACACCCTGATCTGGTCGACCAGCAGCCCGTCCTGCCCGGCGGGAATGCCCTCGACCGGGCGCACGAGCGTGTCGAGCACATGTGCGCCGAGCGCCACGACGTTCATCTCGCCCGGTGCGTCCAGCTCGGATGTCGCGGTCATCGGGATGGACGCTCCTCGGCTGCGGTGGGACGTGCTGCGGTGGGATGTGCGGATCGGCTGGTGCCTGCGGATCGGGTGGTGCCGTAGCCGCGCTGCGTCGCGGCGTTGACCACCGCCAGCTGCGCGTCGGTGCCCAGGGCCTTCGGGGTGCCGATCGCCGCGGCGCGCCAGTACAGCTCGCAGGCCCACTCGAGCAGCTCGGTCTGCTCGACGGCGCCCTGCAGAGTGGCGGCATGGGTGACCGCGCCGTGATTGGCCATCAGCGCGGCGGCCCGTCCGTCCAGAGCCGCCAGCACGGCCTCGGCCAGCTCCGGCGTGCCGAACGTGGCGTAGGGCGCCACCCGCACGCTGCCACCGAGCAGCAGCATCTGGTAATGCACGCAGGGGACCTCGTCGACGACCAGGCCGACGGCAGTGCTGAGCGGCGCGTGGGTGTGCACGACGGCGCCGGGGTCGTAGCGGCGGTAGATGCCCAGGTGCAGGGCGAGCTCCGAGGTCGGGGCCAGGCCGCCGTGCACGATCCGGCCCTCGAGGTCGACGACGGTGACCTGCTCGGGGGTCAGCTCCTCGAACCGGGCCCCGGTCGCGGTGATCGCGACCTGCCGCGCGCCGACGCGCATGCTCACGTTGCCCGCGGTGCCGACGACCAGGCCGCGGGCGGCCAGGCTCCGGCAGGACGCCGCGATCTCGGCCCGGGCGGCCTCGACAGCCGTCGACGACATCTACCCCTCCTCCTGCGGCTGCTCCGCGGGCGGATTCATAGCCGTCGTCGGTGTGGCGGGGGTGGCGACCGGCGCCGCGGTGGTCGCCGTGCTCGCGGTGGCCGGGGAGGAAGCCACGGTGGCTGGGGAGGCCGCGGTGGCGGTGAGGCGGGCGAGCTCGCTGTCGACGACTGCCTGGTGCTCGGCGGCGATCCGGCGCGCGGTCCGCGGCCGCCAGGCCCCGACCATCAGGAAGATCATCGGAATGAACACGACCTCGCCGGCGACCGCGATCCAGAAGTAGGTCTGCCACTGGCCCGGTGCGTCCTCGGCGGCCTGCTGCACCCGCGGGCCCTGCTTCTCGAGGTAGCGCAGGACGTCCTGCACCGTCGGGTTCTCCAGCACGGTGCCGTACTCGTCGAGGAAGGCGAGGTCGGCGGCGGGCACCGCCGAAAGCGCCGTCAGATCGTCGGCGGACTTCAGCACCGCGACGCCGTCGGAGACCAGGAAGCGCAGGTCGTCGCCGGGCAGTGCGAGCAGGGCGGTCAGCTGGGTCTGCGCCTGCTCCGAGGTGAGGCGCAGGCCGGTGGTGAGCTGGTCGGCGGCCTTCGCCCGTACGGCTGGGTCGTTGGTGCCGTTGGTGCCGTTGGTGCCGGCGGGGTCGGCGACCAGTGCCTGGCGGGTCGCCGGGTCGAGTGCCCGCAGCGCGGCGGTCTCGTCGACGTGCGACTCGCTGAGGAGTACCGCGCGGACCACATCGTCGACGCTGCGCCCGGACAGCTCGCCGACGGCGCCGGCCTGGACCATCAGATCGTCCGGCTTCGCCGTGAGCGCCTCCTGGGTGGCCCGGCTCAGCGCGCCCGCCGTCGTGATCTCCGCCTGATAACGCTCGGCCAGCGTCTGCGCCCGGTCGACGATGCCGGGATCGGCGGCGACGGCCTTGACCACGGCGTTCTGTGCCGCGTCCAGGCGTGGGTCGGTGCCCGCCACGATCGCCTGCACCGCCGGTCCGTCCTGTACCAGCGGGTTGACCGTGGTGACGACATACGGGAGCAGGAACGTCGACAGGGTCACCACGGTGCGGATCGTCAGCCCCCACACCGACAGGCCGGTCGCGGTGAGCGCCGGGTTGCGCCGCTCCACCGTCTCGGTGAACCCGGCCATCCACGGCCCGAACGCCAGCCCCAGCGAAAGCCCGAGCGGCACGAGGATCGCGACGAACGTGTAGTAGCTCGTCCCCGACTGCCCGGTGCGGTCGATCAGCAGCAGCGTGGTGACGATCGCGCCGAGGGCCCCGACGAGCATGAACGGCTTGCGCACACCGAGCCGGTCCGAGCACAGGCCGATCAGGATCAGCGCCACGGTCTGGGTTCCCCACATCCAGTTCCCGAGCGCGTTGGCCTGCGAGGTGGAGAAGCCGAAGACGGTCTGGAAGAAGATCGGGAAGAAGCCGACCGCGACGAAGTAGATGAACAGGAACACGCTGATCGCGATCGCCGAGCCGACGATGTCGACGTGCAGCATCTGGCGGTAGGGGCGGCGCAGCGCCGCGTCGACGTCCAGCCCGCGGGCCCGCGCCTCGACCAGCGCGCGGTCGCGCTCAGTGACGAGCACCTGATCGCGCAGCGCCGGCGCGAGCTCCCGCAGGAACAGCAGCGACAGGACGAACACGCCGAGCCCGACGAGCCCGGCGATGACGTACTGGTTCTGCCAGTCGTGGATCTCGTCGGCGGTGTTGCTCACCACGGCGCTGGTGACGAGGCTGCCGGCGACGGGGCCGATCGTCCAGAACCCCATCGCGGTGGCGCGCCCCACCTGGGGGCTGAAGTCCCGGACGAGGGCGGCCGTCGCGACGAGCACGGTGCCCTCGAACGCGCCGAGCAGGGTGTAGCAGACCGCGACCGCCCACGCGCCGCTGGCGAGAGGGAAACCGACCAGGCAGGTCAGCGCGCACAGCAGCACCCCGACGGTCACCACGTTCGCCCGCCCGTAGCGGTCACAGACCCCGGCGGCGACCGACGTCAGCGCGCTCGCGAGCGCCGAGACGACGTTGATGTTGACGAAGAAGCGGAACGACATCCCGGTGCTCTGCAGCACCTGCTCGCTGACGCCGCTGATCAGGTAGTACTGGTAATAGAACAAGATCGTCGTGAGGACGGCGATCGACAGGTAGGTCAGCCGGGCCCGCGGGGCGGGGAAGTGGGCCAGCTCGCGCCGCCACAGGCGGGCGACCCCGATGGCCGGGTCGTCGGAGCGGGGCGACCGGCCGGTGTACGTCGCAGTGCTCATCGCGCGTCCTGTCGGTGGTGGTCCGTCCCGGGCTGGGCCTCGCCGGAACGATGCGCGGGACATTAACCTGAAAGTGATTCACCTTCAAGTACGTCATTCGGTGCTACCGGGACATCGGTCGCGACCGGACACACAGAACACGCGACAGGACATCAGGAGGCGACACGGCGATGACGGCACCCGACGGCGAGGCCCTCGCCACGGCACGGCTCCCCTCGCTGCGCACGACACCGCAGCAGGCCCGCGGCCGGGCGAAACTGGCCCGGATGCTCGCCGCCGCCGACCAGATCATGGCGACCGAAGGCGCCGACGCGGTCACCACGACCAGGCTCGCCGCCGAGGCCGGCATCTCCGTCGGCACCGTGTACCGCTACCTGCCGCACCGCGGTGCCGTCATCGAGGCGCTGGCCCAGCACTACCTCGGCCTGCTCGAAGCCCAGCTCGAAGCCCTGATCGGCGCGTTCGAAGCTGGTGAGTGGGGGCGGGCGGACCTCGTCGGTGACGCCGTCGACGCCTTCGCCGACTTCTACCGCACCCATCCGGGGTTCCGTGCCCTGTGGTTCGGCCGGCACCTGACCGCCGAGACCCGCGATCTCGACCGCGCGCACAAGCAGGCCATGGCCAGCCGGCTCGCCGTCCTCGTCGCGCAGGTGACCGGCCTCGACGGCGACGACCTGCCACGGGTGAGCCAGGTGCTGCAGCTGGCGACCGACGCGGTCATCCAGGAGGCGTTCCGGGCCGACCCGAACGGGGACGAGGAGCTGCTCCGTGCGCTGAAGACCATGCTGCGCGGCTATGTCGCGGAACTGCGGGCGGGGTCCGGACGCCGCCGGTCCGCACACCAACCCGACCGCGCTGGGTGATCTTCCGGGGCCTCGCCGAGGTCACCGGCGCCGCGGCACCTTTCTTTCCCTACGTTTGCCTGTCGTTCGATTGACGCTCCTGCGTTCGAGTTGGTCTTCTCCTGCATAGTTCGCCGAACAAGTTCCTTTTCTGAAGGGGGGCGGATGGAGCTCGGCGTCAAGACCGACGGCTCACGCTCAGCGGAGAACACGCGCTCGGCCGGGGCCGGGTTCGCCGTGGCCCTGCTGGCAGGCGCGGCGGTCGCGCTCTCGTTGGGCGTGTACGCGAAGGCCCACGACCCGGCGGCGCGTCCGTTGTTCACACTCGGCTTCTCCGGAATGCTTCCGATGAAGGCCTGGCTCACCACCGCCGCGGCGGTGCTGCTCCTCGTGCAGCTCACGACCGCACTGTGGATGTGGGGGCGGCTTCCCGGCGCTGGCAGCGCTCCGGCCTGGGCGGCCCCGACGCACCGGTGGAGCGGCACCCTGGCCTTCGTGCTCACGCTCCCCGTCGCGCTGCACTGCATCTGGGCGCTCGGGTTCGCCAGCGACGAGACCCGCACACTCGTCCACAGCCTGGTCGGCTGTGGGTTCTACGGCGCCTACGCCGCGAAGATGCTGGGCCTGCGGACCCGGCGGCTGCCCGGCTGGGCCCTGCCGGTCCTCGGCTCCGCGGTTCTCCTGTGCCTGCTCGTGCTCTGGCTCAGCGCGTCCCTGTGGTTCTTCACCCGTCCCGACATCCCGAAGTTCTGAGAGAGGCCGACAGAGACATGGCACAGGAAGCAGCGACACGTCGTGCCGTGCTGCCCGGGCTCGCGGTGACCGTGGCCGCCGCCGCCGCAGGCTACGGGGTGACGGCGAACAGCAGCGCGGCGGACGCCAAGTCCGTGACCGCGGCGGCCAACGGCGGTGCGACCGCACCGGACACCCAGGGCCCACTCGCCCAGCTCGCCGACATACCCCAGAACGGAGGGCTGGTCCTGCGCGACGAGGGAATCGTCCTGACCAGGGACGGCGGGGACAACGTCCATGGGTTCTCCGCTGTCTGCACGCATCAGGGGTGCACGGTCTCCTCGGTCGACCAGGGGCAGATCATCTGCCCGTGCCACGGCAGCAGGTTCGACGCCTCCACGGGTCAGCCGGTTGCCGGCCCTGCCAAGAAGCAGTTGCCGCCGGTCAATGTGACCGTTCGTGACAGCGCTGTCTTCGGCGTGTGAGGGGAGACGGACACGTGAACCTGACCAGCATCCGGGTGACCACGCCCGCGGGCACGGTGGAACTGAGCCCGGACCGTTCGCATGTGATCGGCCGCGGTCGTGAGGCGGACGTCCCGTTGACCGACACCAAGGTCTCCCGCCGTCACGTCGAACTTGTCCCAGAGCCGGGCGGGTGGATCGCCCGCGACCTGAGCTCCAACGGAATCTGGCGGGACGGCACCCGGAGCCGACAGGTGGTCGTCCACGGCGAGGTCGTCCTTCACCTCGGCGGCAGCAACGGCCCGCGGATCGTGCTGTGGGCGGCGCAGCCGCAGCCTGATCCCGAGCCGCGCGGCGCTCGCCCGGCGCCGCCGACGAAGGACAACTCCGAGGCCCAGACCGTTCTCGCCGGCCCGGGCGCACGGATGGCGCCGCCACCCCCGGCGGTGCCCGCCGGTGCCTGGGGCGGAGCGTCCGCAGGGGCTCCCGGAGGCGTGGCCGGCCCGGCGGGCGCACCGCCGTCACAGCCGGCCGGTGCTCCCGCCGGAACCGGGACCCCGGCGCCCGCTCTGGCGGGTCTGATGCGGATGCTGCCGACGCTGATCTGGCTCGCGGCGGTCGGCTTCACCCTCGGAGCCCTGGTCGCGTTGTCCTGACCGGCGCGGTGATGTGACTTTCGCAGGCGTCCGGCCGGTCGGGCCGGGAACGCGGGATTCTCGGGAAGGATCTGGAGCACGGGCGGCCGTCCCCCGCCGCCGGCGGTGGTCGGCCGCGTGGAGGAGGACCGTGAACCCGTTCCGTTCGCTGCGCGTGCGCAATTTCCGGCTCTTCGTCGCCGGGCAGATCCTTTCTGTTGCCGGCACCTGGATGATGGTGGTTGCCCAGGACTGGCTGGTGCTAGACCTGACCGACGACTCGGCGAGTGCGCTGGCCGTCGTGACCGCGCTGCAGTTCACCCCGTCGCTGCTGCTGATGTTGGTCGGGGGCCGGCTCGCCGACCRCTACGACAAGCGGCTCCTGCTCACCGCGGCGAACGTCGCCTCCGGTGTGGTGGCGTCGGTGTTCGCGGTGCTGGTGCTCAGCGGCGGCGTGACCCTGTGGCAGATCCAGCTGTTCGCGCTGGCGCTGGGTGTGGTGAGCGCGGTGGAGACCCCGACCCGGATGGCGTTCATCAGCGAGCTGGTCGGGCCGGAGCTGCTGCCGAACGCGTCGGCGCTGAGCGCCGCGTACTTCAACGTCGCCCGGGTGGTGGGGCCGGCGCTGGCCGGTGCGTTGATCGCCGCCGTCGACGCCGGGCCGGTGATGCTCCTCAACGCGGTGAGCTACCTGGCGACCGTGGTCGGGCTGCGCATGATGCGTCCCGAGGAGCTGCGCCGGTCCGCACGCCCGGCGGCACGGGCCCGGATCATCGACGGGGTGCGCTACGTGCGGTCACGCGAGGACCTGCTGCTTCCGCTGGTGCTCGTCGGGGCGGTCGGCCTGTGTGCGATGAACTTCCAGCTCACGCTGCCCCTGCTGGCCAGGACGGTGTTCCACACGGACGCCGCCGCGTTCGGGCTGCTCACCACCGCCTTCGCCGGCGGGTCGCTGCTGGCGGCGCTGGTGACGACCGGGCGCCGCACCCGGCCGTCGGCGGAACTGGTCAACGGCGCGGCGCTCGGTCTCGGCGTGGTGATGACGCTGACCGGCTGGGCCCCGACGTTCGCGACCGCCGCCGTCGGCCTGTTCGCCACCGGGTTCGCGGTGATCTTCTTCGCGCAGGCGGCGAACCACCGGATCCAGCTCGGCAGCGACCCGGCGTTCCGTGGGCGGGTGATGTCGATCTACTCGACGATCATGATCGGTTCGACGCCGCTGGGCTCGCTGTTGGTCGGCGCGCTGGCCGAGGCGGTCAACGCGCGGGCCACGATGTGGTTCGGCGGAGCCGCCTCCCTGGTCGCGGTCGGCGCCGTCCACACGGCCGGCCGCCGTGCCCGCGACGGTCGTCCACTTCCCACCCCGGCCGAGCTCGCCCGGAACGCGTGAAGCCTCCCTTTCTCCGGACCCTCGCGTCTGCCGCACGCCGCACCGGCCGGTGTACCGCGGCGCCGTGTCGGGACGTCACCCTGCTGTTCTGATTGCTTTATCGCAATCTATGGATTGTCCGTAGTGGGTTTCGCGATCGAATCGTGATCGGTTGGATCCGGACACCCCATCCCAGGATGGGTTTTCGGGCTCGCGTCAGCCCTACACTCGGCCGCTATGTCGCCTCGCACGGTTGCGAACCGCGGCCGGTGACCGAACCAGGCGGCGGGCCTGCCGCACCTGGCTGGTATCCCGACCCGCAGGGGCGCTTCGTCCACCGCTATTTCGACGGCAGCGGGTGGACGGACCAGATCGACGACGGTCGCGGCTGGCACGGGCCGGAGTCCGGCTGGCCGACACAGCTCCGCCCGGGCCCCGGTCCCGGCGCGGGCGGGGGAGGGGGCGGGGGCGCCGGCGGTGGAGGGGACGGGCCGAGCACCGCCGGCGTCACGGTGGTGCTGCTCGGCGCCCTCACGATGATGCTCGGCCTGTTCTCCCTGCCCTGGCTCTCCGACGAGGGCGAGACGGCATCCCTTGAAGACATCCGTGTGCTCGTCGACCGATATGTGGAGGACGCGCCGGGAATCGTCGGGCCATACTTCGGCGTCGGCGCCTTCTTCGCCGCCTTCGGTGTCCCGATCGTGGCGCTGGCCGCCGTGTTCGCCCGCGGACCGCTGCGGCGGGCGTTGATGGTGATCACCGGCGTCGCGGGCGGCCTGGCCGTGGTCTGCCACCTTCTCGCCTGCCGTGATCTGGTCGACGGCCACGTCGAGGAGTACAGCGCCGGCCCGTGGGTGGCCGGGGCCGGGATGGTGATCACCGTGGTCGGTGCGTTGCTCCCGCGACCCCGGGCACCGCGGCTCGATCCGATCGGCCCCCGGTAGCGGGGGCCGAGGTGCGCGGGTAGCGTCCGGCCGGGTCGTGGGCCGCTCGCGAGTGGAGGACGATGCGCCATGGGCACAGAGGTCGACGAGATCGCCGATGGCGTCTACCGGATCTCCACCTTCTTCCCCGAGGTGGCCGGGCCGGCCGGGTTCACCTTCAACCAGTTCCTGATCGCCGCCGAGGAACCGCTGCTGTTCCACACCGGTATGCGCCAGCTGTTCCCGGAGGTCTCCGCCGCGGTGGCCCGGGTGGTGCCGGTCGAGCGGCTGCGCTGGATCGCCTTCGGCCACCTGGAGGCGGACGAGTCCGGCGCCATGAACGAGTTCCTGGCCGCGGCCCCCCGCGCCCAGGTCGCGCACGGCCAGCTGGGCTGCGAGATCTCGCTGCGTGACCTCGCGGACCGCCCGCCGCGCTCGCTCGCGCACGGGGAGGTCCTCGACCTCGGTGACCGGCAGGTGAGCCGCCGGGCCCGTCATTTCGACACGCCGCACGTACCGCACGGCTGGGACTCCCGGGTGTTGTTCGAGGAGACCACCCGGACGCTGTTCTGCGGGGATCTGTTCGCCCAGCTCGGCGACGGCCCCGCCGTCGCCGACGACGACCCGGCCGACCTGGTCGAACGCTGCCTGGACGCGGAAGCGGCCCTGCGGCAGACCTCCTGCCTGACGGCGGCGACGTCCACCCTGCGACTGCTCGCCGAGCTGGAGCCGCGAACACTCGCGGTCATGCACGGGACGTCGTGGCAGGGTGACGGCGCGGCGGCGCTGCGCAGGCTCGCCCTCGGTCTGGAGGAGCGGTTCAGTCCGGAGGCCGAGTTCGCCTGGCGGCCGAGCGTCCTCGCCGCGCCCGGCGGCACGGGGCATCCGCAGGCCGTCGACGCCGTCCGCCGTTAGATCCGCACGGCATGGTCGCCTCACCCGCACCGCGGTGACCGTTCTGCGACGGTAGGGCCGTGAGAACCCCGCATCCGCCGCAGCCCGGGTATCCGCTGCGCATCGCCGGCGCCGCTGTCACACTCCGCGAGTTCGACCGCGATGACACCGGGCGTGCCCACGACATCGTGGGCGATCCACGGGTCACCGACCAGCTCTCCTTCGACGCGAAGAGTCTCGAGGAGGCCGAATTCATGGTCGCCGGCATTGTTGAGCGCGCGCACCGGGAGCCACGGGCGGAGTTCTATCTCGCCGTCGATCACGGCGGTGCGTTGGTTGGTTTCGTGAGACTCGGTCTGGCGGGAGTTCACGCCGCCAAGCTCGGGTATGCGATTCGCGCCGACCAGTGGGGGCGTGGGCATGCCACCGACGCGGTCCGCACCGTTCTCGGCCTTGGCTTCGGCGTCCTGAATCTCCGTCGGATCAGTGCCGCGATCGGCCCCGACAACCTCGCGTCCGTCGCGGTTGTCGAGCGGCTGGGCTTCACCCGGGAGGGGCGGATCCGGGATCACGTTTTCACGAACGGTGCCTGGCGGGACAGCATCCTCTACTCGTTGCTTCAGCCTGAATGGGAGGCCGCGGCCCGCGGGTCGCGGCCGAGATGACAGGGAAGGCCGTGCTTCGGGTCAGCGCGAAAATCGGCGCTTCGGCACCTGCACCGGCTCCGGGAGGATAACGTGATGCGGCCGGACCGTTCATGGTTGTTGCGCGGATAGCCCCGGGTTGAATCAGACGGCGGAATTCGCGGCCCGTGTCGTGGGCTGTTGTTGGAGGGCGAAGCATGGACGAGCTGCTGGTGCGTCTGTGGAAACGGTACGGGCAGCACAGACTCTATGTGAATCGTCTGGACGGCACGAGCGTCGCCTGCTTCGACCATCTGACCGGTCAACTCACGATGCTGGCCGACGAGGTGGATCGTGACGCGGTGCTGGCGGTGCTCGAGGCCCACGGGGTGAGTGTGTCGGCGCCCGCGGCGCCCGTCACCGCCGTCACCGCCGTCACCCCCGTCACCCCTGTCGAGCCGGACGGCCTCGCCGACCCCGCGGCCGTGAACCTCCCGGCGGCGATGGCGCACCCGATGGACCTTGCGGCCCACCGTCCCGGCGAAGCGATCAGCGCGAAGCTTCGCGAGCTGCGGCCCGGGTTCTGGCGGGCGCTTGCGGACCGCCTGCTGCGGCGCGCCCGGCCGGAGACGGAAAGCTGGCGCACGGGGCTCGCCGGCGAGCAGATGGTGGCGGCGGAGCTGGCGCCGCTCACGGCCCGGGGCTGGCGGCTGCTGCATTCGATTCCGTTACCGCGCAACGTCGATATCGACCATCTTCTCATCGGCCCGGGTGGCGTCTTCACCATCAACACCAAATATCATCGCGGTCGCCGGATATGGGTGGGTGACGACGCGGTGCGGGTGGGTGACGGGTTTCATCCGTATGTGCTGAAAGCCAGGGCCGAGGCGGTGCGTGCGTCCGAGGCGCTGAGTCGCGCCTGCGGTTTCGGTGTCGGTGTCGCCGGAGTGCTGGCCTTCGTCGAGGCGGAGAGCCTGACGGTCGTTCCGTCGCTCACGGATGTCCTCGTGGCGCACCACGACGATCTGCGCCAGGCCTTTGACGGCGTCGCGGGCCAGTGGACGGCTGACGACGTCGAGCTGATATTTTCCGCCGCGCGTGACCGGTGTACCTGGCCGGTGGTCTGACCAGGCCCACCAGGCCAGGCGTAGCTGTCGGCTCGGCGTCGTTCGCGGGCTGGCGGCTCCAGCTGGTGAGGGCCGGGTGTGGGTCAGGCCGCGATGGGGGAGAAGTGTGAGGCGTCGCCCTTGAGCGGGCGGCTGGGCGTGCCGTCCACGCTGACCGGGATGTCGCCGGCGAGGGTGATGCGGTGCAGGCGGCGAGGCTGGTCGTCGTAGTCGGCGATCGCGTAGTGCTGGGTGGCCCGGTTGTCCCAGATGGCGATGTCGCCGTCGCGCCAGCTCCACTGGACGGTGTGCTCCAGCCGGATGACGTGCCGCTGGAGCAGGTTGAAGATGTCCTGCGAGTCGCGGGTGGACAGGCCGACGATCCGGCGGACGAAGTGGCCGAGCAGCAGGTTGCGCTCGCCGGTCACCGGGTGGACCCGCACGACGGGGTGCTCGGTCTCGTACTCGATGTGGCCGAACTCGGCCCGGTACGCCTCCTCCTTGACGTCGACGCCGCCGATCGCCTTCTCGGTGCGCTCGGCGGCGTAGTCGTAGAGGTTCGAGTGGACGGCCCACAGCCGGTCGGCGAGGGCCTGCAGCGCCGGATTGAGCGTGGCGTAGGCGTGGGCGGTGTTCGCCCAGGTCGTGGTGCCGCCGTAGGGCGGTAGCGTGACCGCCCGCAGCACGCTGGCGGACGGGATGCGGTCGACGAAGGTCACGTCGGTGTGCCAGGAGTTCGCCTTGCCCTCGGCCGCGTCGATCGGCAGGACCGAGTTGTCGGCCCCGGTGACGGTGGGGTGGGGCAGGGTCGGGGTGCCGAGGAGGCTGGCGAAGGCACGTTGGGTCGTGTCGTCCGCATGCTGCTGGCCGCGCAGGAAGACGACCTTGTGTTCGACGAGCGCACGGTTGATCTCGCTGACGGTCGCCGCGTCGAGGTCGCCGCCGATGCGGACACCGCCGAGGACGGCGCCGATGTTCGCCGAGACCCGGTCGACGGTGATCGAACGGTACCCGGTGACCGCGGCAGTCTCCCGGTACGCGCGCAGCTGTGTGGTCATCTCCGCTGGTCCTTCCTGATGGGATGCCCGGTCCTGGTTGGGGGGACGGTACCGAGCTAACAACCCCTTCTCGATCGGACTGATGGGTAAAGTGAAGTAGGCAACAAAGCGGTCATGCAGGTTGACTCTTCCGGTGCTGCGGCGTTTGTATGCCGGCGTGATCGATGTCGCCGATGCCGCGTGCTGGCCCGTGCCGCGGTGCTGTTGTCGGCGGCGCTGTCATCGGTGGGACCTCCGTCGATCCTGTCGGTAGGAGCACCACCGCCGCGAGCCTGATCGTGGGCCGCGCGGCACCCGGGCTGTCCGTCCTCCCGGCCCGTCTCGGTCGCGTCGCCTCGGGCTGAGCGGGCCTCCGCCTTCATGCTGGCTTGCTGCCCTGGCATCGTGACGAAAGATTCCCTACAATGTCGATGGAAAATAACGGCATCTCGCGTCGGTCCCTGCTGGCCGGCCTCGGGGCCGGCGGCGCACTGCTCCTCGCCGCCTGCTCGTCGGCGGTGGACGAGGCGGGCAGCGGCGCGAGCGCCGGTCCGACGCCCAAGGCCGGTGGCACCCTCAAAGCCGCGATTCCGGACGACCTGATCCCGAAGAACCTCTTCACCAACTCCAACACGGCGATCACCGCGCTGATCGGGCTGGTGTACGAGAGCCTGACCCGCTACCCCAACGACAGCATCGAGCCGAAGCCGCGGCTGGCGAAGTCGTGGACGGCGAGCGCCGACGGGCTCAGCCTCACCCTCCAGCTGCGCGACGACGTCGTGTTCCACAGCGGGCGGGCCTTCACCTCCAAGGACGTCGAGTTCTCGATCAAGGCGTACGCCGACGCGAGCTGGCACGCGCAGGGCCAGATGCAGAGCACCGCCCAGGCCGTCACCTCGGTCGACACCACCGACCCGCACCAGGCCGTGCTGCATTTCGCGCACCCGCTGGGCAACATCTTCGACCTGCTCGACACGGTGTTCATCATCGACAGCGAAAGCGTCGAGGACATCAAGACGGGCAAGGGATTCGTGGGCACCGGGCCGTTCACCTTCAAGTCCTGGACGCCGAACTCCTCGCTGGTCTTCGAGAAGAACCCGAAGTACTGGCAGCCGGGCCGCCCCTACCTCGACGGGGTCCGCATCGGCATCGTCCCCGACACCAACGCGATCGCCGCGCAGCTGAAGTCAGGCCAGATCGACTTCGCCGAGGGAGTCAGCCCGCGGGACACCGAGGAACTGGGCAAGGACACCAGGAAGTTCAGCAAGACCACGCTGGAGGGCGCCGAGCAGCAGATCTACGTGGGGACGAACGTGACCGCGCCCGCGCTCGGGGACGTCCGGCTGCGCCAGGCGATCGCATACGCGATCGACCGTGACCGGATCATCTCCGAGGTCTTCCGCGGCAACGGCTATGCGACGAACCTGCCGTGGCCGAAGTACTCGGTCGCCCACGACGCCGAGAAGAACAAGCGGTACGCGTACAACCCGGCCAGGGCGAAGGAGCTCGTCGCGCAGATCGGCACACTGCCGACGATTCCCTACACCTACAACACGGCCCTTCCCGTCTACGCGGCGACGGCCCAGATCGTCCAGGCGAACCTCGCCGCCGTCGGCATCAAGGTGGAGCTCGAGCCGGTCGACGCGGCGACCTTCGTCAAGCAGCTCATCGGCGCCGAGTTCAAGGGCCTGTGGACGACGTTCCACTCCTGGGCGCAGTACACGCCCTCGACCCTGGTTGTCAGCGCGTATCCGTTCAACGCCCTGCACAACGCCTCGCACTTCACCTCCGATGACTACACCGCCTCGTCGCAGGCCGCCTGGAAGCAGCCCGACGGCCGGTCGGACGCCGCCATCGCCGAATACGCCAAGGTCAGCGACGAGCTGCTCGAGGCGCTGTTCCTTGTCGAGATCGGCGTCATTCCCTTCCAGTGGGTGAGCTCCAGCCGGCTGTCCGGGCTTTCGTACACCAAGCGCTGGGAGCTCGACGTCACCAACGCCTACCTCGCCTGACCGGGCCGTATCCCCGACCCCGATCCGGATCCCGATCCGGATCAGCCTGGACCCGACCGGTACCGAATCGAGCCCCGGAGGCATTCGTTGTTGCGTTATCTCGTCCGGCGCGTGCCCTCGGCGGTGCTCGTGCTCTTCCTGGCGTCGGTGCTGATCTTCGCGATCATCCGGCTGATACCGGGGGATCCCGCGACCAGCCTCGCGGGATCCGACGCGAGCCCCGAGGCCGTCGCCGCCATCCGGCACGACCTCGGCCTCGACCAGTCGATGCCGTCCCAGTACCTGAGCTGGATCGGAAACGTGCTGACCTTCGATCTCGGCCAGTCCTACAGCGTCGGCGGCGAGATCACCTCGCTCGTCGCCGACGGCTTCGGTAACACCGTGATCCTCACGCTCAGCGCACTGCTGCTGGCGATTCTCATCGCGATCGTCGTGGGGCCGATCTGGGCGACCACACGAAACCGCTGGCTGGAAAGCGCGATCACGGTCGTGAACACGATCTCGGTGGCGCTGCCGACATTCGTCAGCGGTGTTCTGCTGGTGCTGCTGTTCACCGTGATCTTCCCGGTCCTGCCCAGCGCGGGCGTTCCGCCGGACGGGATGTTCGCCCGCCTGGACATCACGGCGCAGTACCTCGTGCTGCCCGCGCTCTGCCTGGCGCTGCCCGTGTCGGCGGTGCTGTCCCGTTTCCTCGCCGAGACGCTGCGGACGCAGCTGCGCCAGCCGTACATCCTCACCGCCACCGCGCTGGGCGTCCCGCGCCGGCGCCTGCTGCTGCGGTACGCGATGCGCAACGCGCTCCCGACCACCGTGACCGTGATCGGCCTGCAGGCCGGCAGCCTGCTCGGCGGCGCCGTGCTCGTCGAGGCGATCTTCGCCTGGCCCGGGATCGGCCAGCTCATCGAACAGGCGATCGGCCGGCGTGACTACCCGGTCGTCCAGGTGCTTCTGCTGCTGTCGGTCTTCATCTTCGTGGTCATCCAGCTGCTGACCGACCTCGTCCATGCCCTTCTCGACCCGCGCGTGCGCATCGGAGGTGCCCAGTGACCGACACGATCCAGACGCCCACCAGGCCCGCGGCGGACGCGCCCACGGACCCCGAGCAGCAACTCCCGACTGCACCCGCACCCGCACCCGCGCCCGCAGCGGCAGTGGCAGCGGCTGCGGCTGCGGCTGCGGCAGAGGACGTGGCGGTGGTCGCGGCCGTCCCGCGCCGCCGGCGGGTTCTCCTGCACGGGCGCGGCCTGTTCGGTCTGCTGCTGGTGGGCGCCATCCTGCTGCTCGGCCTGTTCGCCCCGGTCCTGACCCCCTACGGCCCGACCGAGCAGATCCCCGGTGCGAACCTCCTCCCAGCCAGCGGCAGGCACCCGTTCGGGACGGACGAGGTCAACCGGGACGTGCTGACCCGCGCCCTCTACGGCATCCGAGTGGACGTCCTGGTGGTGTTCGTCGCCGTTCCGCTCGGTGCGCTGCTCGGCACGGCCGCGGGCACGCTCGCGGCGCTGATCCGGCCGGCGGACGTCGCCGTGCAGCGCGTCTTCGACGTGATCCTGGCGTTCCCGCCGATCATTCTGGCGATCGGGGTGACCGCCATCCTGGGCGCCGGCATCACGCCGATCTTCGTGGTCGTCGTGGCCGTCGAGATCCCGTACTTCGGGCGGCTGCTGCGCTCGTCCATCCTGACGCTGCGGGAACTGCCGTTCGTGGAGGCCGCGGAGGCCATCGGCGCCTCGCGGTGGTGGATTCTGCGCAGGCACATCCTGCCGAACTCGGCCGAGCCACTGTTCGTCCAGCTCGCGCTGTCGATGTCGATCGCGGTGTTCCTGGAGAGCGCGATGAGCTTCCTCGGGATCGGTGTGCGCCCGCCGGAGCCGTCGCTGGGCACCATCATCGCCGACGCCGTGTCCGACCTGGACACGGCGCCCATGCAGGCGGTCGGACCGCTGCTGCTGGTCACCGGCTTCGTCCTCGGCTTCCAGCTGATCGCCCAGGCGGTCGGCGCACGCAGGCGCATCGGATGACGCGCCACCACGTCCCGCGTCCAACGGTCGGCACCGCAGACCCCGCACAGGAGAACGACGTGGCCACACCGATTCTGAGCGTCCGGGAACTCACCGTCGAGTTCCCCGCCGCCGTCGTCCACCCGCGCGCGGTCGACAACGTGTCCTTCGAGGTCGCGCCCGGGGAGATCGTCGCCCTGGTCGGCGAGTCCGGCTCGGGCAAGACACTGACGGCGAAGGCGGTGCTCGGCCTGCTCCCCGACACGGCCCGGGCCACCGGCAGCATCGATCTGGCCGGCCAGCAGGTGCTCGGCCTCGACGAGAAGGCACTGCGTTCGGTGCGTGGCAGCCGGGCGGCGATGGTCTTCCAGGAGCCCTCGACCGCGCTCAACCCGGTCGAGACCGTCGGCTGGCAGATCGGTGAGGCGCTGCGCGCGCATCGGAAGGTGAAGCGGGCCGACGCCCGGCGCCGTGCGGTGGAACTGCTGGAGCTCGTCGGCATTCCGGAGCCCCAGAAGCGGGTGGGCTACTACCCGCACCAGCTCTCGGGCGGCCAGAAGCAGCGGGTCGTGATCGCGCTCGCACTGGCCAACGAACCGGATCTGATCATCGCCGACGAGCCGACCACGGCGCTCGACGTCACCGTGCAGGCCGAGATCCTCGGCCTGCTGCATGATCTGCGTGACCGCCTCGGCCGGGCCGTTCTGATCATCACCCACAACATGGGTGTCGTCGCGGACCTCGCCGACCGGGTGGTCGTGCTGCGCTCCGGGCGGGTTGTCGAGACGAGCCCGGTCCTCGAGCTGTTCGCCCGGCCGCAGGCGGACTACACCCGCGAGCTGCTCGCGGCCGTCCCCCGCGTCCCCACGACCTCGAACGCGGACGGAGAGGCGTCCGGGGATGACGATTCGGCGCGGTCGCAGCCCGCGAAGCCGGAGGCCGCGGTGAAGCGGAGCGGTTCCGCGGAACCGCGGGGTGCGGTGAAGCCGCGCGGCGCCGCGGAACCGCAGGGTGCGGTGAGGCCGCCGGTGGTGGACTTCCGTGACGTCGTCGTCGAATACCCCGGGCGGCTGGGACGTCCGGCGTTCACCGCGGTCGACGGGGTCACGCTCTCCCTCGCGCCGGGCGAGGTGCTCGGCCTGGTCGGCGAGTCCGGCTCCGGCAAGACGACGCTCGGGCGCGTCGTCGTCGGCCTGCTCCGGCCGAAGGCGGGGCGGGCGGAGGTGCTCGGCGCCGACCTCGGGAAGCTGTCGGCGGGTGCGCTGCGTGAGGTGCGCGCGCGGATCGGGCTGGTGTTCCAGGACCCGGCGACCACCCTCGACCCGAGGCGCACCGTCGGCGACGCCGTCGGTGAGCCGCTGGAGGTGCACGGCCGGGCCCAGGGCCGGCAGGCCCGCGCGCGGGTGGCCGCGCTGCTGGAATCGGTGCAGCTGCCGGCGTCCTACGCCGACCGGCGCCCGGCCGAGCTCTCCGGCGGGCAGCGCCAGCGGGCCGGGCTCGCCCGCGCGCTCGCGCTGGACCCGCAGCTGCTCGTCGCCGACGAGCCGACGAGCGCCCTCGACGTCTCGGTGCAGGCCGCCGTGCTGCGGCTGTTCCGCGACCTGCAGGAGCAGTACGGCTTCGCCTGCCTTTTCATCAGCCACGACCTGGCGGTGGTCGATGAGGTCGCCGACCGGGTCGCGGTGCTCCGGCACGGCCGGGTGGTCGAGGTCGGCCCGGCGGCCGACGTCCTGCGCCGGCCGAGCGCCGACTACACCCGCCGCCTGGTCGACGCGATCCCCGTGCCCGATCCGGCCGTTCAGCGCGCGCGGCGGGCCCTCGCCGGCTGAAGGCACGCCACGGCGGTCAGTGGCCGTTGATCCCGCGCTGGTCGAGTGCTCGGCGCAGCGCCCGCACGGCCGTGTGGTGGCGGGACTTGACCGTTCCGAGAGGGACGTCCAGCAGGCTGGCGGTCTCCCACTGGGTGCGGTCGAACAGGTGCAGGTGGACGAGTGCCTCCCGGTGTGCGGCGGAGAGCGTCCGCAGTGCCTCGACCAGGTCCGTGCGCAGCAGCACGGCCTCCAGGCTGTCCTCCGCCAGCGGGTCGGTCATCCGGGCGCTGTCCTCGCCGAGCGCCTCGGACTCCCCGAGGCGTACGGCCTGGCGGCGGTGCCAGTCGACGGCGAGGTTGCGGGCCACTCGGAACAGCCAGGCGCGGGCGCTGCCGTGTGCGGAGAGCCCGTCGCGGTGCCGCCACGCCCGCAGGAACGTCTCCTGGACCAGGTCCTCGGCCCGGCCGGGATCCTCCGGACTGATCCGCCGGACATACCGGAGCAGGTCCGCGGAGTTCTCGTCGAAGAGGGTCCGGACGAACCGGGCCGCGGGCTCCCGGCCGGGTGACGCCGTGCCGCCGGACGGGCTCGCCATATTCCAGGCCCTCCTCGCCGGGGAAGGACATCACCGCCGGATGCTCGCGACCGGTCGTGTAGCCAGATTACCGTTTTCCGTGCAATTCGTCCCCCGGCGAAAGAGACGGCATCCTGTTTTTCTGGCGGGTGTCCTACGGTCATTTTCTGTTCAGAAGATATTTCCCGGCATGAATTCCTGGCGTGGTCCTTTCAGGTCTCCGTGCCATCGCTCGGCAGATCCACGGGATCCAACCGCAGCAGATCCTCCGTCGTCGGTGTGGCGAGCTCCGCGACGCGCTGAGCCTGGTTCTCCGTCATCCGCTGGAAAACCTGGCGGGCGAGCCGGCCGTTACCGAAACCACGGTTGCGGGGGAGCGCCTCGAAATAGGTGTCCAGGGCCGCGACGGTCGGCTCGGGGAGCTGGTACTCGTGCTGGCGGCACTGGCTGGCCACGATCCGGGTGAGCTCCGCGGAGCTGTAGTCCTCGAAGGTGAGGGTGCGGGAGAAGCGTGAGGCCAGCCCCGGATTCGAGGACACGAACCGGCCCATCTCCACCGGATAGCCGGCCACGATGACCACGATCCGGTCCCGGTGGTCCTCCATCAGCTTGACCAGGGTGGCGATGGCCTCCTGGCCGAAGTCGTTCCCCAGCCCGTGCGGGACGAGGGAGTAGGCCTCGTCGACGAACAGCACACCGCCCAGCGCCCGCCGGAAGACCGCCTGCGTCTTCGGTGCCGTGTGGCCCACGTACTCGCCCACCATGTCCGAGCGGTCGGTCTCGACCAGGTGGCCGTGCTCGAGGATGCCGAGCGTGGCGAGCAGCCGGCCGTACAGCCGTGCCACCGTCGTCTTCCCGGTCCCCGGATTGCCCGCGAACACCAGGTGCCGGCTCAGCGGCGGCGCCGGCAGGCCGGCCTCCTGCCGGCGCCGGACCGTCTGCATCAGCTTGACCTGCGCGCCGACGTCCTGCTTGACCCGGTCCAGGCCGACCAGCCCGGTGAGCTCGGCCAACAGGTCCTCCAGGGTCTCGGCCGCTTGCGACCCGGCCTCGGCGCCGTCCCCGCCGGCGCCGAGGCCGGCGCGACTGGCAGTTCCCCCGCCGAGCGCGGTGGCGGCGCCGATGGCGGTCGCCGCGGTGGCGCCGGGGCCGGAGCGGCCCGTGCCGGGCAGGTGCGACTGGCGCACGCCGTCGGTCTCGCAGCGCTCGAAGTGCGGCTCGGCACCCTCGGCCAGGCTCAGGTCCGTCTCGCAGTCCGCGATCCGGCAGCCGACGAGCCTGGGCCGGGCGCCGGC
Organism: Frankia sp. CcI49; assembly: GCF_001983215.1. Taxonomy (NCBI): domain Bacteria; kingdom Bacillati; phylum Actinomycetota; class Actinomycetes; order Frankiales; family Frankiaceae; genus Frankia; species Frankia sp. CcI49. Next base: position 286,857 of record NZ_MOWP01000006.1, on the reverse strand, counting down.
GCCGATGTGCACCGCGGGGAAGGCGGAGCCGGCGATCTCGCACCGCTCGAACGTGCCCGCTCCACCGTCGCCGACGAACAGGCCGTTCTTGCCCGGCCGGCGCAGCCGGGTCGACCGGACGTCGGGAGCCGCGCCGGTCCAGACGACCAGGCCTGAACCGCTGGTGTCCTCGATCCGGCAGTCCTCGATCAGGGTGCGGGCCCGGCCGGCCAGCACCACGCCGGCCGTACCGGTCCGCTCGACCCGGCAGGCACGCAACGTGGCCTCGGCGTCGACGCCGATCTGCACGCCCGCTCCGGACCCGCCGGTGATCCGGCAGTCCGTACAGGTGACGGTCGTGCCGGTGGCCACGGTGAGCCCGGTGGCGTTGTCGTCCAGCTCGCAGCCGGTGGCCACCAGCGCCGCCGTGCCCTCGGCGTGGACGCCGGACATGACACTGCCCCGGACAGTGACCGCGGTCAGTCGGGCGACCGCGGCGCCCGCCAGGTGCAGGCCGTGCTCGCGCGTCCCCCGCAGCCGGGCGGCGGTCAGCTCACCGTGGGCGTCGCCGCCGAGATGGACGTTGCTGTAGCCGCTTTCCTCGACGGTCAGGTCCCGCAGCGCCGCCCGGGCCGCGTCGCTGGCGAAGACTCCGTTCGCGCCGCTGCCGCGCACCGTGAGGCTCTCGCCGTCCAGGGCCCCGCGGTCACGGGCGACCACCCCGCTGGTTCCGGCGGTGTCGACGTCACATTCCGCCAGGCGCAGGACCGCGGCGCCGGTGACGACCGCGCCCGCCTGGGCGGGGCGGCGGATCCGGCACCGGGTGAGCGCGGCCTGGGCCGCACCCTCGACGAGCAGCCCGTCCGCGCCCGCGTGGACGACCTCGCATTCGACGAGACGCACACCGCCGCCCGCATCGCCCGCGTCCTCGGTGCCGTCGGCATCGTCCGCGTCGGTGGCCTCGGCCTCGGCGTAGGCGGGCGCGGGTGCGGCGGCCAGCGGGGACGAGCCCAGCAGGCGCACCCCCTCCGCACCCGGGTACAGGAACTGGCAGCCTGTCAGCGTCGCGGTGGCGCCTCCCTCGACGAGCAGCCCGCTGCGCCCGGCACGGTTGATCTCGCAGTCCCGCGCCAGCAGCGTCGCGCCGTCCCGGGCCCGCAGCCCGGAGCCGCTCACCCGGCTGACCCGGGTGCTGACGAGCTCAAGGGTGGCCGTGYCGCCGACCACCAGGCCCGTCCCGGCGACGCCCTCGACGACGCAGCTGTCGAGGAGCACGCGGGAGTCACCCAGCACGTGCAGCCCGGCCAGGTCGGCGCCGGCGAGCCGGCAGGCCCGCAGCCGTGCCCTGCCGTCGGCGACCTCCACCCGCCCGCCGACGATGTCGCAGTCGGTCAGCTCGACGTCGCCGGAACCGACGAACAGCGCGGCGGTGTCGGGCTGGGCGGCGACGACGATCAGCCCGACACCGGTCATGGTGACGGCCGCCGCGCTCACGACCACCGGGTCCGGCCCGCTCAGCCACACCGTCCCCGGCCCCCGCTCGGCGACCAGCCGCACCGGCCGGTCGAGGACGAGCCGCTCGGGATAACGGCCGGGGGCGATCGATACCGTGCCGCCGGCCGTCACCGCGCGCAAGGCGGCCGTGACGGTCGTGAACGCCCCCGGCCCGACCCGCGCCACCGCGGCATCGCGGGTGCCGGCGGCACGGCCGGCGCCGCGGTTCCCATCACCGGTGACCGGATCGTGGTCCGTCCCGGCGCCGCCATCCGCGGCGGGATCGACGCCGTCGGTGACGTGCCTCGGCCCGACCCGCAACCTGCGCATCTGCGTTCTTCTCCCCTGTCCACTGCCGTGCCCGCCAGTCCGTCCCGCCTGTCCGTCACATCGGCGGCGGGGCGGGCGGGACGACGACCGGTGGTGGCGCCGGGATGTTGTCCTGCGGGCGCAGGCCGGCGGCGGTGAGCAGCAGGTAGGTCCCCATCGCCCGCTCACCCAGCCGCTCGACGAAGGAGAGGCCGATGTCGGCCAGGCCGCCGCGGTGGAAGTAGCGCCCGGATCCGAGCTGGTGTGCCAGGGCGCGGGCGCCGCCGAGAGTCGAGCTGACGACCAGTGTGCCGGCGCCGCCCCAGGCCCCGGCGAGCGCGGCAGCCCCACCCGCCAGCGGGACGTAGTCCTTGGGCAGTCCGAACGCGGCGGCGTTGACGGCGTTGGCGACGAACGCGGCGACGAAGTTCACCGCGATGGTGGACTGGAAGTAGTCATAGGTGGTCTGCCGCCAGCGCGGTGGGTTCTCCGTCCCGCCCCATTCGTTGTCCCAGTGCTTGTCATGGTTGTACGGGTTGCGGTTGAAGTCCTTGCCGCCGTCGACGTTGGCGAGGCCGTCCTTGACGCCCTTGAGCCCGAGGGCGGAGCTGTCGTGGTACACGCTGTTGCCGGTCTTGATACCGCTGGCGATGCCCGCGCCGACCAGCGCCCGGAACCAGTCCTGAGGGTTGAGCTGGCCCTGGTTGAAGGCGAGGCCGATCAGCACCTGGGCGGTGAAGTCCAGGACGAACTCCTGGCTGAAGTCGAGCGCGGCCTTCTGCAGAATGCGGCGGGTGGGGCTGACGAACTCGCCGGCGAGGCCGTCGATCGCCTTGTACTGCAGCCGGTTGGACTCCCGCCACATCCGGTTCTTGCCGCGGAACTCGCTCAGTCCGCCGCGGAACTCGAACTCGCGGCCGACCTGCTCGAAGTTTCGGTGCTGGATGGACCACCGGTTCAGCGGGCCGCGCTCCCACACGGTGCCGGACAGGGAGCGGTAGCGCAGCAGCCGGCCGCTCGCGTCGGTCTCACGCCACTGCTTGTGGAAGCTCTCCGTCTCCCGGAACACGCCGCCGCCGGAGTCGACCCGCTCCCGGAAGACCGCGCCCTGGTCGAACTCCTTCCAGGCCCCGGTGCCGGCCGGCGCGTTCGCGGGCCGCGGGTTGGTGTACTGGCGGACCCGGCCGTCGACCAGCTCGCGCAGGACGTGACCGTTCGCGTCGACGTCGCGCCAGCGCGGCTGGCCGGTGCCGGGTGGCGCGTTGCCGGCCCAGGTCCCGTCGCCCCGGCTGAACTGGCGGGTGCCGGCGCTGTTCGGCACGGGGGTGCCGTCCGCGCCGCGGATCTCGGCGCGCCAGGTGCCGTCGGGCATCCGCTGGGCGGTCAGCGACGTGCCCTTGCCCAGCGCGCGGACATCCCGGATCTGGTGCCGCACACCGGCGGCGTCGGTGCGGAAGTCGCGGTAGGAGTCGTCCCACGAGCCGGACCAGCGCTCGTTTCGGCCGCTGGTGCGGACCCCGCTGTTCGTGCCGTCGTCCCAGCGCCACCTGCCGGTGCGGGCGTCTCCGGCGGCCTCGACGGTGATCCGTGCCGGGCCGGCCTGGCCCGCGCCGAGCGGGGCGTCGGAGAGCCACTGCTCCGACCGGCCGACGATCTGCCCCATCGTGTTGCGGGTGATGGTCTGCCCGGTGTGCACCGGGGCGAACGGGCCGTGGCCGTGGCCGCCCGGCGGCCTCGGGTTGAACAGCGGCCGGTGGCCCGCCCCGACCGTGCTCACGACGTTGCCGGCGGCGTCGGTGTGCCGGACGACCCGCAGCTGCCCGGCGGGGGCCCCGGTCGCGGTGCCGTCGACCCAGTGCTTCCCGTCGGCGAGGAAGTGCCGTTCGCCGTTCGCGACGACGTTCTTGGCGGAGTCGATCTCCCGCCAGTCCAGGGTGCGGGCGCCGGCGGCGGGCAGGTTGCCGTCCAGCGAGGCCCACTTCCCGTTCGCGGCCCGGCCGATCTCCACCGTGTTGCCGTTCTCCAGTTTGATCGCCCCGCGGACGAACAGCCCGTCCCGGGTGAAGTCGGAGAAGGAGCCCTCCGGGGTGATCGCCCGGACGCCGGTGGCCACCTGGGCGCCGTGGGCGTCGGTCTCGGTCCAGCGGAAGACCTGGTAGCGGCTGTCGCCGAGGATCGAGCCGCGGGCGGGGAAGTCGACGGCGCCCAGCTTCGACCCGGCGAGGTGCGAGACGGCCTTGCCGATCGGACGCCCGGGCAGTCCGGCCGGTGTCTTCCAGAGTGCGTCGGGCGGGCGCTGCTCGGCCCACCGGGTGGTCTTCAGCGTGTTGCCGTTGCCCAGGACGTCGAGCGTCCCGGTGTCCTTGATCTGCGGTGAGAACTCCTTGAAGGCATCGGTGGTCCGGAACCCGCCGCCGGGCCTCGGGGCGACGGCGTACTCCCGGTAGTGCAGGGCCTTGGGGAAGAAGTTGACCGCCGAGTGGTAGCGCTGGGCCACCACCTGCGCGCCGTTCGCCCCGGTGTAGGTGTCCCGCCAGCTGGTGCTGAGCCAGCGGTGGTCCCGGACGCCTTCGAGGGTCAGCTGGCCGCCCGCGTCGAACCGGTACCACCGCCACGACCCGTTCGCCTGCAGCTCGGCGCGGATCACGCCGCCGTCGGCGGCCCGGCGGTACTCGCGCACCGTCCGGTCGGCGGGCCAGCCGTGCTGGTGGTCCGACCACAACCGGCCCTCGGGAAGATCCTCGAAGACCCGGGTGCCCCGCCCGGCCGAGGCGCCCAGCGTGCCGTCGGCGGCGCCGCTCCACTGATGCCAGTAGCGCCGGCCGTCGCCGCCGCGGAAGACCTCCAGGGTGGGCCGCGGGTGGCCGTTGCCGTTGCCCAGGGTCTCCCGGGCGTAGAACGGCGTCCGGTCGCCGCCGACGAGCTCGATGTCGCCGTTGGCCTTCACCGTGACGGAGCCGCGGCTGTTGTAGCCGCGCACCGCCGGCGGGGCGTGTCCCGGGCCGAGCCCGGCCCGGGGCGCCGCGTTCGCGTGCCCGGCGAGCGGGCGTCCGGCGCCGTCCTGGCGCGCCCACTGGTTCGTGCGGTAGTCGACGGACAGGTGGGTGCCGTCGGCCTGGCCCTTGCGTCCCAGGAAGGAGATCCGCTCCGAGTGCAGCGCCCCGTCGTGGCCGATCACCCGGTAGTCGCCGCCGTGCGGGCCCGGCCCGGTGCTGGTGATCCGGTAGTCGGCGCCGTCGATGGTGACGCGGGTGTTCGGGACGGGGTTCCCGCCGTGGCGCAGCTCCAGCACCGGGTTGCCGGCCGGGTTCAGCGTGGTGTGCAGCCGGCTCGGTCCGAGGTTCCCCCGCGGGTCGCGCGGGGCGATGATCTCGTCGGTGAGGCCGCCGCCGGGTGTGTAGCGCTGCATCTCCCCGGCGGCGTTGCTGAGCCGGAGCTCGCCGCCGGCCCCGATCTGCAGGGTGGGCCAGTCTCGCGGCGCGCCGCCGGGGGCCAGGTGGCGGCCGGTGCCGGCGACGATGTCGAGCTCCACCGCGCCGAACGGGTTCGCGCCGAGATCGGTGGCGTTGAACCGGGTGGCGGTCTGGTTGCCGGCGGCGTCGTAGCGGTGCCAGGAGCCGTCGGCCGCGTTGGTGATCTGGTGCCCGCCGCCGGGCTGGGCCTGGTAGGTGAAGTTGTCCGGCGCGGGCTGCCCCGGCCGGTGCAGCGTCGCCGTGCCCGCGGTGAAGTCGATCTCCAGGCGGCCGGCCGCCGCACCGGCCGGGCCCTGGACGTCGAGCCCGGCGCCGGTCTGGCCGCCGGCGCCGTCGAAGCGCAGCGTCGAGTTGTCGGCCGCGTTGGTGAGCTGGTGCCCGCCGCCGGGCAGCGGCTGGTAGGTGAAGTTGTCGGGAGCCGGCTGGCCGGGGCGGTGCAGGGTGGCCGTGCCACCGGCGAAGTCGATCTGCAGGCGGCCGGCGGCCGCGCCGCCCGGGTCGCGGACGTCGAGGCCGGCGGCGGTCCGGGTGCCGGTGTGGTCGAAGCGGTGCCAGGACCCGTCGGCGGCGCGGGTGATCTGATGCCCGCCACCGGGCCGGAGCTGGTAGGTGAAGTTGTCCGGGACGGGCTGCCCCGGCCGGTGCAGCGTCGCCGTGCCCGCGGCGAGGTCGGTCTCCAGATGGCCGGCCGCCTGGCCGTTCGCCTCGCGGATGTCGAAACGGGCGGCGGTCAGGTCGCCGGCGGCGTCGAACCGCTGCCAGGACCCGTCGGTGGCCCGGGTGATCTGGTGCCCGCCGCCGGGCAGCGGCTGGTAGGCGACGTTGTCGGGCACCGCCTGGCCCGGCCGGTGCAGGCGGCCCGTGCCGGCGACGATGTCGATCTCCAGCTGGCCGGCGGGCAGACCGCCCGCCCGTACCTCGAACAGCGCGCCGGTCTGGTTGCCGGCGGCGTCATAGCGAAGCCAGGACCCGTCGGCGGCCCGGGTGATCTGGTGCCCGCCACCGGGCAGCGGCTGGTAGGTGAAGTTGTCGGGGGCGGGCTGGCCCGGGCGGTGCAGGGTCGCCGTGCCGGCGGTGAAGTCGATCTCCAGGCGGCCGGCCGCGACACCGGCCGCACCACCCGGGCCGGCGGGGCCGTGGACGTCGAGGCCGGCGTGGGTCAGCTGGCCGGCGGCGTCGTATTCGCGGAACAGGCCCGCGTCCGCCGGGTCGGAGATCCGGAACCCGCCGTGCCCGAGCTCGGTGACCTCGCCGCGGAAGATCACCGTGCCCGCGCGGTCGATGACGGTCCCGAGCTCGGGTCCGGCGTGGGCGGCTGCTCCCGTCCCGGCGGGCGCCGGGACGTCGAGGTTCAGGTGCAGCCCGCCGGCCAGCGGCCGGCCATAGCCGTGGACGGTGCCGTCCGGCCCGAGCTGGCGGATGTCGGTGGGGCGCATGCCACCGAGCAGCCGGGGGCGTTCGAGCAGGGAGAGCCGTAGCGCCTCGTCGTCCGCCGCCTGCAGCCGGTTGACGTCGAGGCCCAGATCGTCGAGCCGGCCCTGCGCGACGTCGAGCCGGGCCGCGGCGCTCTCCAGGTTCGCACCGGCCTCCAGCTGGGCCGGCGTGGCGACCGTCTTGCCCTTGCCGGCGCCCGCCACCGACGTCCCCTCGCCGAGTGGCCGGGTGTCCGGGCCCGGGTGCAGGTCGTCGTGGACGGTGCGGGCCTCGGCGAGCTGGTGGCGGGCGATCTTGAACTCCGCCCAGGCGTGGTCGGTCGCGGCGGCGAACGGGTCGTCCACCCCGCGGGCCCGCAGCCCGGCGGCGAGCTTCGCCTGGACGGCCTCGGCGACGTGCAGGTTCTTCTCCGCCCGGGCGATCTTCTGGGCCGCGGCCAGTGGGTCGCTCCCGTTCCCGCCGCCGAGCCGGGTGATCTCCAGGTTCTCCCGGGCGAGGCGCACCTCGGCGGAGATCCGGGTGAAGTCGTTCAGCGCCTTGCTGATCGCCGCGCCGCCGTCGCGCGCACCGCCCTCCACCGCCCGGGCGCTCACCGCGTCCGTGGCTGTGGCCGCGTCCGTGACTGTGGCCGTCGCCGGCGTTGGCGGGCTGAACGGTTGCGGGCCGGGGGGGGTGCGGCGGGGCGAGCAGGTCGAGCGCCGAGTGGACCGAGGGGTCGCGCGGCGCTGGCAGCCCCTGGCCACCGTCGGCTGACCGGGCGGTCAGCCCCAGGTCGTTGCCGTGCACGGTGCCGAGGGTGCCCTGCTGCAGACCCGCCAGCTCGCCCGGCCGGCCCAGCTCCCCGGTGTGCGGGGCCGGGTGCACCGGCGCCGCGATCTGCACGCCGTTCGCACCGATGAGCAGCTCGGTCCGGGCCGGCGGCGCGAGGGACGCCGGGCTCGGCAGCGCACCGCCGAGCGCCGCCGCGGCGGGAGGGGCGGTCACGGCCGGCGGCGGCGCGATCTGCTGGGCTACGTGACTGGGCGGGGTCAGCTGGGTGGGCGGGGTCAGCTGGGACGGCGCGGGCGCCGATGGCGCGTCGAAGGCGCCACCCGGGATCACCGCTCCGTCGTCGGCCGCGCCCAGGTTGAAGGCGACCTGGGTGTCGGAGACCCTGACCGCGGTGAGATCACCGTTGAGCACCGCCCGGATCTCGGGCAGGCCGTTCGCCGTCACGTCGCCGGCGTGGTGCACGGCCAGCCGGGCCGGGGAGACGAGGTCGCTCACCTGCGCGCCGCCGGCCGGGGTGACACCGCCGAGGGCGCTGGTGCTGGCGGGCGTGTGGACACTGGCGAGCGGGTTCGCGCCGGTGACGGTGTTGGCGTCGGCGAGGAGCTTCGTGGTGTCGGCCGACAGGTGCGACGTCGTCGGCAGGCTCGCGGGCGCGGGAGCGGCCTCCTTGCCAGGCGCCAGCAGGACGGCGCCCGAGAGGTCGAGGTCGGACCGGACCGGTGCCACCGGCTCTGGCCTGAGCGCCGCGAGATCCCGGCCGGCGACGGTCAGGTTCACGTCGGGCAGGGGCGAGTCCGCGGTGACGATCCGCCCGCCCAGCCCGGCGGGGTCGAGCGGCTTCGCCGAGACCCCGCCGCCGAGATCCGTCCGCAGGGCCGAGACCCCGTCGGCTTTCTCCGGCACCAGCAGGCCGGATTCGGTGCGCACCATGCCGGGCTCCGGCGGGTCGACACCCCGCAGGATGCCGTCACTGACCCGCAGCGCCCCGCCGGCCGCCGCTGCCAGCTCGACCTGCCTCGCCAGCCCCGCGTAGCGGCTGGCCTGCCCCAGGCCGCGGCCGAGGACCGCGAGCCGGAAGGCGTCCTGGACGCCGAGGACGCCGATCTCCACGCCGTTGAGCGGTAGGAAGATCTTGAGCCACTTCCACCCGCCCAGCTCGTTGCTCAGCACCTTGCCCACCGACCGCGCGGCCTCGATGGACCACCCGCCCAGCCCGCGGGCGAAACCGGGCACCGCGCGCACGCTCGCGACCAGTGCCGACGGCAGCTTGCCGGTCAGGTTGACGATGTTGCGGATGAGGCCCGCGGTTGCCGCCGGGCTGGTCACCACGAAGTTCTGCAGCGAGACGAACCCGCGGGCGGCGAGGCCGTCGGCCGAGGTGAACGCCTTGAACACCCAGGTGGAGCCGGCCCGGACGGTGTTCGCGAGGGTGGCGGAGATGTCGCCGACGCCCTTGACGACGGCGGAGAAGGTGATCGTCGAGATCGCCTGCCAGAAGTCGCCACCGATCCTGGCGATCGTCACACCGACGGAGCTGGCCGCACCTTTGAGGATCTTCGCGGTGGCGCCGGCGATACCGCGCAGCGTGGACAGTGCGATCAACGGCTTGGTGGACGGGCCGAGCAGACCGAGCAGGCCCAGGACCAGGCCGGTGATGTTCGTCTTCCCCGAGGCGAAGTCGACCAGCGCCTTGGTCGCCATGATCGCGTTCAGGCCGAGCGCGATCAGGCCGAGCGGGCCGCCGACGAAGATCGCCACCACGGTGATCGCCAGCACGATCCAGCCGAAGATCTCCCAGAAGACCTCGCAGGCGGACTTCTTCGGGTTCGGCGAGCGGATGTGCTCGCGGGCCCCCCTGATCGTCGCCGCGGCGGTGCCCGCGGCCGTCTTCAGATCGGTGCCGGCCTGGTTCGCGTCCGCGGTCAGGGTGTCGCGGCGCGAGTCGCCCTCGGCGAGGCCCGCGGCCTCGGTGAGCGCGCCGTCCGCCCGGGACTGCGCCTCCCGCAGCGCCGAGATGTAGCTGCGCACCGCGGGCTCGGTCTGCCCGAACGCGGTGCGCACGCCGCCGATGAAGTCACGGATGGCGGTGGAGATGGTGTCGCGCAGCCAGTCCGCGGTCTTCCCGACGAATGCGCCCTCGCCACTCTTGGCGACCACCTGGTTCAGGCCGGTCTCGGCGGTCTGCGCGTGCCCGGCCATGGTGTGCATGAAGTCGGCGACGGCCACCAGCGCCTCGGGGTCACCGGGGGTCGGGTCCCCGGCCAGCCCCAGCGGCGACCAGTCGGTCGGACGCGGCACGCGGGCCTCCTGTCGGCGGGCGGGGCACCCTCGGCGGGCGGGGCACTGTCGGCGGGCGGGGCACTGTCGGCGGGCGGGCGGCGTTGCCGGCGGCGCGGCTGTGGCGGGCAGCCACGGCTCCGGCAGGTACTACGCACCCGCCGGGCACCGCGGTTCACCGGTGGACGCCGCGCGGCGCGTCTCCCACCGGTGAACCTTCTGTGGCCGGGGCGCGTAGTAGGCGGTGGACCAACTGCCGGGGCTCGCCGCCGAGGCCCCGCAGTTCCACGTCCCGCGTCCCGCGCGGGCCCTGTTGCGGTCAGTCAGGAGCCGGTATGGCCGATCTCGTGCTCGACTACGCGCTGCTGCACGACCTCGCGGGCAGTATGCGCAGCCTGCGCGGGCAGATCGAGACCGACGTGAACACGGTCTCCGGGCGCTCGGTGGTCGGCTCGGGCGGCGAGGTCGGCTCCGTCGCCGTGGGTGACGGCACCCTGTTCGCCGCGTTGAGCGCCTTCTACTCGGCCTGCCACAAGCCGTTCAAGGACTCGATGGACAAGCTGAAGGAGCTCGGCGACCTGCTCGACAGCGTCGCCAAGGCCTTCTTCGACGTCGACGCAGACTTCGCCGGCAAGGTCAACACCGGCCGGCTGCAGGCCCAGATCGGCCAGTGGGAGGCCAGGAAGCTCGCCTGGGAGCACTACCAGGAGACCAAGGACAAGGTCATCACGTACCAGTACTACGACGAGAACGGTGTGCTCCAGACGGCCACCATCCCGCTGTGGGGGCCGGACCGGCCGCCGCCGGAGGATCCGGGCCTGATGCCCACCAGCCTGACCGGCGGGCCTGGCGAGTCGACGACGACCAACGCCGCCGAGGTGAACGACCAGGGACTGATCATCTCGGAGACGAGCACCACCACCACGCCGAACGGGCTGACCTACACCGAGACGACGTCCTACACCTACGTCGACCGCGACAACGACGGGGATCCGGACGTCGTCGACTACACCACCACCATCACCCATTCGGACGGCACCACCGAGCAGATCGTCAAGAGGACGAACCCGGACGACAGCTATGTCGTCACCAGCACCACCGGGGACGGTACGACCACGACGAACGTCACCCCGGCGGCGAACGGCGGCTACCAGAGCGTCACGGTGGACACCGAGGGTGAGACGACCACCGTGACCGTCGCGGTGAACCCGGACGGCACCGGGACGAAGACCGAGGTCGGCCCGAACGGGACCGACGTCTACACCGGCACCCCGGCGATCGGCCAGTGGACGCTGCAGTCCCACACCGACCCCGAACCGGACTACTCCGATTACCCCATCGGCGTCTGATCACCAGGATCTGATCACCAGGAGCGGCCCATGCCCAACATCTCGATCGACTACGCGAAGGTGAACACCGTCGCCACGTCGCTGAACGCCGCCGTCACCGAGACGGTGCCGAAGCTGACCTCACTGCAGTCGGCGGTGACGGCGCTGCTCACCAGCGACGGCGGCCTGTGGCTGCAGAAGTCCAGCCCCGTGCTCAGCCAGCAGTACACCGACTTCAACACCTCGGTGACCGGCGCGGTGAACAACATCACCAGCTTCGCCCAGCAGTTCAACAACATCGTCGCCCAGCTGCAGGCGATGGACGACGCGATCAGCGCCTCCTGAGAGAAGGACGGAATCCATGGCGGAGATCCAGGTCGACTACGGCCAGGTCAACACGGTCGCCAGCCGACTCACCACCGAGGGCGGCGAGATCAAGACGACGCTCATCCGGCTGCAGGGGCAGGTGACCGAGCTGCTCACCGGCAGTGGTGGGTTGTGGCTGCAGCAGTCCAGCCCGGTGATGAGCGCCCAGTACACCGAGTTCAACGCCTCGCTCACCACCGCGATCGAGAACATCGGCAAGTTCGCCGAGAGCTTCAACCTGATCGCGCAGAACCTGCAGAACATGGACACGGAGCTGTCCAAGCCCCCGCCCGCCTCGACCGGCGGCTGAGCGAGCCCGGCGGGCCGCGGCGGCGTCCGCGCGGGCCCGGGGCTGTCTACCGCAGGACGGTGTGCGGGATGGTGATGGTGCGCAGCGTCCCGGTCGCGTCGGTGACGTAGCCGCGGCCGGGGCGGATCCCGCCGCGCAGCAGGCTCGGCGGGATCCGGGTGCCCAGCAGGTCGCCCTCCAGAGAGGACTGCGGGGCCAGCAGTACGCCCTGCCGGGAGCGCCGGGCCTCCCCGAGCCAGCCGCTGATGGACTGGGACAGGATCTCCCCGCTGCCCGCATAGGCGAGGCCGACGCCGCGGTCCCGCCCGGCGGCGACGATCTCCCGCAGCGGTGGGTCGAGCGGCGCGTTGTACCCGAAGAGGTCCACGTCGTCGACGAGGACGACCGCCGGCCCCTGCACCTGCAGGGAGTCCATGCCGGCCAGGGTGACCTGGGGGTGGGCGGCGAGCCGGCGCAGCGGGGAGTCCCGCGGGGTGACCACGACCAGCCGGGTGCCCCCGGCGAGCAGCGACACCGCCAGGGTGGCGAGCGTGTTGCTGCGCCCGGACCCGGGGGGCCCGGCGACGAGGAAGGTGTGCGCCCGGCCGGCGAAGTCGAGCGTCATCGGCGCGGCCTCGTCGCCACCGAGCCCGAGCAGCGCCCGCAGCGGGCCGCGCTCGGCCTCGGGGACCCGCGCGAACGCGTCGGCGAACGTCAGCGCCCGGGGCAGTGCCGCGACCGGGAACGGGCGCCGGTCGGCCGGTACGTCCCGGTCGCGCACGCCGGCCCGGGTGGCGATCCGGCGCAGCGCGTCGGCCTGCGCCTGGCCCGCCGGGTCGGGGTCGAGCAGCGCGATCTGGAGCTCGGCCTGGTTCACCGACCGCCACCCGCGCCCCGGCGGGACGTGCGCGGGGACGCGCTGCGGCGGGACGCGGATCGTGGCGTAGTCGGTGCGCTCGCCCATCCGCAGCAGCACGCGGTGATCGTTCATGCCGCCGGCCCGCCCGGCCAGCAGGCCCCGGTCGGCCGTGGCCACCACGTGGATACCGGCACCGGTGCCCTCCCGCAGCAGGGCGAGCAGGGCGTCGTAGAGCCGGCCGCCGTCATGCTCCGGCAGGGTCGCGGCGAGGGAGTCCCAGCCGTCGACGAACAGCACCAGATGGGCGGGGGCCGTCCCGTCGGGCATCGCGGCACGCAGCTCGTCCAGCCCCGCACAGGAGTACTCGGCGAGCAGGGCCTGCCGGCGGGCCAGCTCCACGGTGAGGCGGTCGCAGAGCCGGCCGACCCGCTCCAGGTCGGACGCGGTGACGACGGCCCCGCAGTGCGGCAGCTCGTCGAGGACGGCCAGCGCCCCGCCGGCGGCGTCGATGCCGTAGAGGTGGACGTCCGCGCAGGAATGGGCGCGGGCGAGCCCGCCGGCCAGCGTGCGCAGCACCTGGGACCGTCCGGAGCGCGGCGAGCCGATGACGTACAGGTGCCCGAACGTGCCGAGCTCGCAGCACACCGGCCGCTGCAGCTGCCGGCTCGGAACGTCCTCCAGCGCGTACGGCACCGCCCTGGGCCCGCACCGCTCGAGCAGGTCCTCGAACAGCACCCGCTGGCGCAGCGCGGGCAGCCAGGGGCTGGGCTGGGGCTCGTGGCCGGTGCGGTCCGCGGCGGCGCGGACCGCGTCCACGAGCACGTCCAGATCAGTGGGAGCGAGATCGTCGGCCGCCTGGTCCGGGTCGGTGCCGGCTGGGGCGGCGATGATCGGCAACGGGCGGCCGAGAGCGGACCACGACAGCGGCACGGCCGCTGGCTCGTCGCCCGCGCCGCGCGGACCCGCGAAACCCGCGAAACCCGCGAAATCAGCTGATCCTGCTGAAGCCGCTGATGCGGCTGAACCGGCCGCGTCGGCGGAGTCACCTGGAGCAGCGGCACCGGCCGGGTGCGTGGATGGATAGGGAGCGCCGCAGTAGGCGGTCTGGAACAGGAGGGTCGACCGGTGCGCGAGCCGGGCCAGCGCTCGACCCGGAGCCGCCGCCGGGATGAGGGCGGCGTCCGGGGTGTCGACGACGTCCGAGCTCTCCATCGGGTCGGTGACCCGCAGGGCGATGCGCAGGTTGGTGTTGGCCCGGATGTCGCCGGTCACCACGCCCGCGGGCCGCTGGGTGGCCAGCACCAGGTGGATGCCGAGCGAGCGGCCCCGCTGTGCCAGGCTGACCAGCCCCGGGATGAAGTCCGGCACCTCGCGGGCCAGCGTGGCGAACTCGTCGATGATCAGCAGCAGCCTGGGCAGCGCGGGCAGGCCGGGCTCCCGGGCCCGCAGCGAGCGGTAGTGGACGATGTCCTTGGCGGCCGCGGCGGCGAGCACCTCCTCGCGCCGGCGCAGCTCGGCCGCCAGCGACTCCAGGGCCCGGACGGCGAGCGCCGGGTCGAGGTCGGTGACCATCCCGAGGGTGTGCGGCAGGCGTGCGCAGCCCCGGAAGGCGCTGCCGCCCTTGTAGTCGACCAGGACGAAGACCAGCTCGTCCGGGCGGTTGTGGGCGGCCAGCGAGCCGACGAGGGACTGCAGCAGTTCGGACTTGCCCGCGCCGGTGGTCCCGGCGACGAGCGCGTGCGGGCCGTCGCGGACGAGGTCGAGGACGACCGGGCCGTCGAAGCCGGTGCCCAGCGGGAAGCGGGTCGAGGCCGGCCGTGCCGCCCAGGCGGCGGCGACGACGGCCGGAAGCTCGAGCTGGTCCGGTTCGGCCAGCCCGAGCAGGTCCAGCAGGCGGACCCGGTCGGGCAGTCCGTCGGCGGTGTCGGGGCTGATGTCGCGCAGCGGGGCGAGAGCCCGGGCGACCTGTTCGCACCAGTGCGTCAGGACCAGGTCCGGACGTACCCCGGGCACCTCGGGGATGTCGCTCTGGCGCACGGTCAGGCTGCCCACACCACCTGCACGGCCCTCACCGCCGCCGTTACCGCCGCCCCCGCCGTCGCAGCGCACGACGGCGGTGCACTCCTCGGGCAGCAGGCGTGTCTCGGTGTCGAGGCAGATGGCGAAGATCCGCACAGCGGGGCCGTCGGTGAGCACCTGGATCATGCCCGGCACATCCCGCAGCCGGCGTGCCCCGTCGACGAGCACGACCACATCCGGCTGGGTGAACATCACCGGTCCCAACGCGGAGCCGCGGGCGGACTGCCGGGCCCGGATCTGTGCCTGCAGCTCCGCGACTCGGTGGGCCACGGTCTCGGGGTCGTTGCCGATCAGCACGAACGGACCGTGGCCGGTGGCCGCCGAGGCCGGGCGGGCGTGGGGCAGCCAGCGCACCCACTCCMAGCTCTGCCGGCTGGCCGCGTCGGTGAGAACGACGAGCTGCAGGTCACGTGGGCTGTGCAGGACGGCGCACTGAGCGAGCAGCCAGCGAGCGAGGGCGTGGACGGCGCTGCGTTCACCGGCAACGCCGACGACACCGCGGCCGGGCAGGTCCACCGCGAGCGGCACCTCGGGGACGTTCCAGCGCAGCTGGCGGTCGTAGTCGTCGAGCGCTGGGTCGTCCACCTCGATCAGCGACGGCTGGTCGACCGTCCCGACCCGCAGCAGGAGGTGGTCCGGGTCGGTCCGCCGGCGTTCCCAGAGCCGGTGGCCCGGGCCGGTGGCGGTCAGGCCGACGGCCGCCGGGTCGGGTGCGGCGTCGCAGCGGGCCAGCCGCTCGGCGAGGACCGCGGTGCGCAGGTCGCTCTCGCCCGCGGCCCGGCGGGTCCGGTACCGCGCGCACTCCTCCCGGTAGCGGCGGCGGCCGCTGCGCCTGTCCTGGCTCCAGTTGGCGAACGCCAGGATCGGGCTGAACAGCATGATGACCAGGAAGAAGAAGGAGTGGAAGAACCACACGAACGCCAGGCCCAGCAGCATCGGCGCGATCATCATCAGGACCGGGACGGGCCGGCGGCCGGGCGGCGACGGAGGCGTCGGGAAACGCCGGCGTGAGGTCAGCAACGGCGGAACGATCCGTGGCGGCCGGTTGAAGTCGTGGCCGACGACGTCCTCGGCCGGTGTGATGGCGGCGTCCGGCTCGAAGGGCTCGGCCAGGCGCAGCAGCACCGGTCCGACGACCAGGTCCGACCCCACCTCCCACGGCGTGCACCCGGGTGCTCCGGGGCCGGCCTCGGGCCAGTCCGGCGGTTCGGGTGGAAGGGGCAGGTCCCGGTGCTCGACGCGCAGCGCCGCGCGGTGCTCGTCGGTGCGGCGCAGCTCGGGCGCGCTGGGCACGGTCGTGCGCACCCCGGTCGGGGAGATCCCGGTGAGCCAGGTGTCTCCGCCGTGCCCGATGTGCAGCACCGCGGCGAGCGGCGGTACGCCGTCGTCGTCCAGCTCGATGGCGCTGCCCGCCGCCGCGCCGATGTCGTGGGCGCCGGGGCCGACCCGCCAGACCCGTCCCGCGTCCGGACCGCCGACGACCCGCACTTCGAACCACAGGGTTGGGCCGGTGTGCGTGACCAGCGGATCGACCGGGCGGGGCGGGGTGTCGAGACCGAGTCGCAGTCCGGGGACGATGCCGCTGCCCCGGACCGTGGCACGCGGGTCGAGTGGTCGGGTGCCCAGGAAGCAGGCGGGCGCCGGGTCGGCGAGGCTCGCGGCGAGCTCCCCGACAGTGCTCGTGGGCCGCAGCTGGACCAGGACGTCGCCGCGGATGTCGACCGGGGGCGGGCCGAGCGCGGGCGGTGGCGGGAACGGGGCCGGGTGGTCGGCGGGGTTCTCGATGCTGAGCAGCACGTGCACGGTCAGTCCTCCGCTCCCGCCGCGCCGACGCCGGCGTCGACSGTCCCGGGCCGGCCGATGGCCGCGGCGGCGTGGCTGCCCTCGTGCCGGGCCGGCTCCGGTTCGGTCAGTCCGCCGGCACCCGGGGCGGCCGGGCGGATGGTCGCCGCGTCATCGGCCACTGATATGTTGCTTTCTGTCACCGCGTCGCTTTCTGTCACCGCGTCGCTGTCTGGTGCTGTGCCGCTGTCTGACGCTGGGACGTCGGATGGCGCTGGGACGTCGGATGGCGGCGGGTCGCTGTCTGGTGCGGCGGCGGCCGGGACGGGCCGCCAGGCCGCTGCCGGCTCGTCCGGGGCCGCGCGGCGGTGCTTCCGGTCGAGGTCCCTCAACGCACGGGCCACACCGCGCTCCAGCGGGGCGCAGTCCGCGTGCAGACCGAGCTCGGGAGCCGTGATCCGGCCCAGGGCGTCCAGTTCGAGCCGCCAGCGCGGACCGGGATGCCGGCCGACCATGAGTACCCGCAGGTTGGGCAGCAGCTCGACGAGGCGGACGAGACGTGGCAGATCTTCGGCTGCCGGAGCGGGGCAGACCAGCACCGTCAGGTCCGTGGGCCCTGCCTGGTCGTCGCCGTCGCCGTCGCCGTCGCCGTCGCCGTCGCCGTCGCCGACGCCGGTCCGGCCGCGGCTGTCATCCCAGGGCGAGCCGGCCGGACCGGGGCCGCCGAGGACCAGGCCGGCAGCCGCCTGCCAGTCGAGGAGGTCGAGGGCGTCGGAAAGCGGCGGTCCGCCGAAACCCGGCAGGATCGCGTCGACGACGATCAGCCGGGTTCCGGCCGGAGCCACGACGCCGGCGGCGATCTGCGCCGCGATCGTGGCCGCCAGCCGGCGGGACAGGGCCGGCGGGCCCTCGATGGTCCCGACCGAGGGGAGCGCGGCGAGGTCGAGCAGTGCCAGTGCGGCGCGCGACCCGGGCAGCAGGCCGACCGCGACCGGGCAGTGCGTCCGCGCTGGGGCGCGGCCCGGCGCGCCGGCCGCCGGGAGGTCGGCGGTACCGGGGCTGACCGGTGGCGCGGCCAGCTCCGCGCGGGTGAGCACCGGCCCGGCGGCGTCCACCTCGCGCCCGGCGACGTGGGCCTGGATCGTGTCGGCCCGCACGACGGCCTGGAACGGCCAGATGTCCGCCCGCCGTCCCACCGGCGGCGCGGGCTCGCCCCCGTCCGCCGCGGCGAGCGCGGCGACGGTGTGCGGGCCGAGTGTCGGGTCCGTGAGCAGCACGGCGATGTCGCGTACATCCCGATGGAAGCGGTACCAGGCGGTGGCGAGGCGGCCGAGGTCCCGCACACCCCCGGCGAACTGGCGGCGTCGGTGGGAGATCGTCCGACGCCAGCCTCTGGTCCGGGAGAACCAGCGGGTGAACACGATCACCAGCACGAGGGCGACGACGCCGGTCAGGATGTCAAGGATCAGGGTGCGATGCTCCCGCAGCAGGTCAGCCACGTGCCCACCGCTGGTACGAGCCGTTGTTGCAGCCCATCGTGTAGAGATTTCCCTGGCCGTTGCTGTCCAGGCAGAGGCCGGTCGCGACGTCGACCAGGTTCACCGTGCCGTAGCCGGACTCGACCATCCTCCACTGCTGGTACTGGCCGTTGTTGCAGCCCATCGTGTAGGCGTTGCCGCTGGCGTTGCTGTCCAGGCACAGGCCGGTCGCCCGGTTGACGAGCACCAGGGTCCCGTAGCCGTACACCGTCCACTGCTGGTACTGGCCGCCGTTGCAGCCCATCGTGTAGCCGTTCCCGGCGCTGTTGCTGTCGAGGCAGTAGCCGGTCGCGAGGTCGGTGAAGGTCACGACGCCCGAACGCTGTTGCTGGGTGGTCGCGGGTGCCGCGGCCACCGGCGCGGCGGCGGGGGCGGGCGCGGCGGCAGGGGCCGGGGCGGCCGCGACGGTGGCCGCTGGTGCCGGTGCGGCGCCGGCCGGGGCGGCCGCGGCCGGTGGCTGGGCCGGCGTGCCACCCCCGCGGGATGTCGGCCGGGTGGTCGACGGCTTGGGCCGGGGTGCGGTGACTGGAGGGGGGGCCGCCGGGGGAGGCGGTTCGGTGGTGGGTTCGGGCCGCTCACCGGCCGCGGTGGGGTCCGTCGCCGTGGGGTCCTGAGCCGGTGCCGCCTCGGTCCGGGCTGGCCGCGACGGGCCGCCGGCCGACTGGGTCGGGCTCTGCTGCGCGCTCGCCGCGGCTTCGTCGCCGGCTGGTGACCAGGGCCCCGGAGTCTGCCCCGGGCCGACCCCGCTCACCAGGAGCGCGGCCGTTGCGAGGACCGCGGCGGTGCCCAGCACGGTCCAGGAGCGGCCCGAGACGCGGGCGCGGGGGCGGCGGCCGCGCGGTGCACGGCTCCAGGCCGCGAGGAACGAATCTTTCACGGGTCTCACCTCGCCGCTGGGAAACCTTTGCTGGCCGAACGGTCCCCGTACGGAACATTCCTGGAGGGGGAATTGTCCGAGATGGGAAGCTATCGAGATGCCGCGGCGGGGTCGAGTCCGTCATGGAACATTCATCGGGACTTTGCCGTGAGGTCACCGCAGGTCCGGGTGAAAGCCGTCGGCCCGCACGGTCACTCCACGGGGCCGGCCGGGACCCGTGTGCCCACGAGAGGCTGAGCCTTTTGCCGGCAGGCTGCGGAACCCGGTCGAAACCCGTCGGCTGTTCGGCCTTCGGGCGTGATGCGTCCACCGATTTCGCGGCGGATTGTGCCCGGCGATTCCGGGCCGCGCCGCGCCGCGCCGAACGCGGTTCGCGATGGCTCCGGTTCGCGGATGGCACGTCGTGCCAGGGCGCCGTCACACGTGCTGTCTCGGTCGATCCGCCGCGGCCACGACGTGGCCTTCGGCCGTGACCCTCGGCCGCGCCTCGTGCGGGCCGGCTGACGGCCCGACGGGGTTGGCACGCAGCGCCCGGACCTCCGGCCGGCGGATCTGCACCCGCCCAGCGATCTCACGGACCTCGTAGAGCGGCTGCGGACGGGTCGCCGGGCCTCGCACGACCGCTCCGGACTCCAGCTCGAAGCGGCTGCCGTGCCAGGGGCAGCGAACGCAGCCGCCGACGCGATCACCCTCGTGCAGGGGGCCGCCCCGGTGGGTGCAGCGGTCGCCGATCGCGACGATCTGGCCGTCGACCCTGGTCAGCAATACCGGCACCCCGTCGATCTCGACCTTTCGCGGTTCCAGGGTGACCTCGCCGGCGGCCAGCACATCCGTCCAGTCAGCCGGGCCCCGCTGGAAGGCGGTGGTGTCGACGCCGACCCCCTGCGCGTACGCGAGGTGGCCGCCCAGCCAGCCGCCGATGCCGAGGGCAGCCGCTCCGGTGACGCTGGCGGCCAGCCCGCGGGCGCCGCGGCGGCGCTGGTTCCACGACACGGCGTAGCTCGCGATCCCCACGATGTTGGACGCGGCATGGACGAGGCCGACTCGCCGCTCGGCGCCCCCGGTGTCGAGCCAGTCCGACCACCCGGCGAGCGCGGCCGGGCCGGCTGACAGCAGGCCGAGCGCGAGGAGCCGGCGGGCCGCGGGGCGGAGGGCCGCGCCGCCGGTGGTGTCCAGGAGGGTCGCGCTCAGCAGCGTTCCGGCTGGCACGAGTATCGCCGCCGGGTGCAGCGGATGGCCGAGCGCCCGGCCGCACAGCACATCCCGCAGACGCTCGGATCGCAGCGCTGATGACCAGAAGCCCGAAACACCGTCGGCGATCGTGTCAAGCCGCTCGTCCCGTTCAATGCGGTCGAGCAGCTGTTCGGTCCCGCGCATATCGACCTCTTTTCGCGTGCTCGGACGACCTGACTGGTTCGCGGGGGCAGGGTGCCTTGTCGCTGTCGCTGTCTGTCTGTCCTGGACGTCGTGGGGCGACGTCGCTGCTCACGGTCGGTGGCTGCTGCTCACGGTCGGCGGCTCCGGCCTGCTCCGCCTGCGCTGCCGACCTTGTCCTTGCCGTCCTTGCCGTCCTTGCCGTCCTTGCCGTCCGAGGGCCGAGCCAGCGACAGGAGGGCCCCGACAGCACAGACGACGCCGGCGAGAATGACGGCGTCGCTGCCGGCCCGGCTGGTCATGACGCCGGCGCCGATCACGAACAGGGCCACCGCGACCGCCGCGAAGCCCAGGGCGATCAGGATGTTGCGTGGAGCCATGCTGGGCCTCCTGCCGATGTCAGGTGCGCTCGACCGCGGCTTCGGTCATCGTCGTCCGAATAGTCCGTCCTGTGATCTTCCCTCGGCGCGGACGGAGCAGGGTAGGGGACAGGTCTGGGCGTGCCCTGTTGTCAGGGCCCGAACCACAGTCGGGGGCGTGGCGCCGCGCTGAGACGAGGACGCGGGACTTCTGGTCCCGAGGCCATGGTCATCGTGCGGGGTGCAGGCGGAACAGCGCCGACCCGTGCGGGGCGAGAGCGACCGGAAGCGAGCCGTCGGCGGTGTGGCTGACCTTGCCCGTCCAGAGGTCCGTGGCGCGGTAGCCAGCCGCGGAAGCCGGCAGCGCCAGTTCMGCGCCGGTGACCGTGGCTGTCCGGGCACGGTCACCGCGGTTGACCGCCAGCACGGCGAGATCGCCGCCCGCCAGCGGACGGGACCACAGCAGGACGCCGTCGTCGCGCGCCACCCTGGTCGCGGGGGCACCGAGCGGGTCCTGGTCGACGGCGAGCACGGCGGTGTTCGTGAGGATCGCGCGGGTGCTCTCGGTCATCGTCGTCAGGTCGTTGCCGGCGATCAGCGGCGAGGCCAGCATCGCCCACAGACCCAGCTCGCTGCGTGCCTCGGTGTCGTCGAGCGCGGGCGCGTCGGTTCCGGTGGCAAGCTCGGCCAGCTGCTCCACGAAGGGATTGGCGGTGGCCGGGGTCAGGCCGATCGTCAGCATGTCGAGGTCGTTCCAGTGCCCGGGGCCGCCRCTGGCCGTCCAGCGGGCGGTGGCGTCGAGGTTGTCGGTCAGGCAGACGCCCGGGTAGCCGTCGAGGGGCTGGGTGGACGTCCAGCATGGTGCCTGGTCGTTGGTGACCCGCCACAGGTGGGCGACCGACGGTGCCCACTCCCACGGTGTCACCGCCTGCGGATCGCCGTCGGCGGACGGGTTGATGCTGAACACGATCGGCCGGCCGGTGGCGTCGAGGGCGTTGCGCATGCGGGCGAAACCGGCCCGCAGCCAGCGGCGGGCGTCGGTGCCGGCCGGGCGCAGCGACGGGTAGGTGCAGGCGTCGTACTTGAGATAGTCCACGCCCCAGGCGGCGAAGGTGGCCGCGTCGGCGGACTCGTGCCCGAAGCTGCCGGGCAGGCCCTGGCAGGTGGCGGTGCCGGGGGAGGAGTAGAGGCCCAGCAGCAGACCCCGGGCGTGGACGTGGTCGGCGAGGGCGGCGATGCCGGTGGGGAAGCGCTGCGGGTCGGCGGCGAGCCTGCCGCCCGCCGTGCGGGCCGGCGCCTGCCAGCCGTCGTCGATGATCACGTACCGGTAGCCGGCGGCCCGCATCCCCGAGTTGACCAGGGCGTCGGCCGCGGCCCGGATGTCCTGCTCGGTGGCTGCCGCGCCCAGCGCGTTCCAGCTGTTCCAGCCCATCGGCGGGGTGCGCGCCAGCCCCGCGGAGACCTGCCGGTTGACCGGGCCTTCAATGATCACCTGCGTACCGCCGCCGGTGTCGCCACCGATCAGGACGATCAGCGACAGCAGGGCGATGACCAGAGCGAACACCGGCGCGACCGGGCGGTGCGCCGTGCGGCCGGCGGGCGGGCGGCGTGCATCGGCGCTCCCGGCGGTAGGCGACGACGAGGACTCTAGTGCTGTCGCGACCCGCGCCGTCGTGGCCGGCCGCAGGCGTCCACCATCGTGGAACAGGGCCCGGCCGGGGCTCGGACCGTCGTGCCGGCCGCCTCAGACGGCGGTGATGCGCCAGCCTTCCGGCGTACTGACGAGGTTGACCTCCCGGGTGGCCGAGGTCGCCCCCGGCCTGCGGTCGATGACCGAGCCGTCAGCGGCCACGATCGTGAACGGCGCCATGCTCGCGGTGAACCGCAGGACCACGACCGACGCGTTGTGGCTCACCACCTCGACCGACTGGACGGTCTGCTGCCCGCCCTTGCCGCGCGCGCCGTTCGCGCTCATGAGCTGGATCGCCTCCTCGTCCGTCGCCCGCGCGCCGCTGCCCTCGGCGTAGACCTGGGAGAGCAGGCGGACGTCGGCGGACTCGAACGCGGCTACCCGGGCCTGGTCGAGCCGCTGGAGAACACTGATCCAGTCCTGCTCGCTGTACTGCGGACTGGCCGACGTGGCGGGCGTGGAGGGCGTCTGCGCCGAGGTCTGAACGGCGGGACTGGGTTTCGCGCCGGGGGCGTCGGAGTCCGTCAGGTAGCCCCCGGCGAGCAGGACCACGCCGGTCACCCCGAGCACGGCTGCCGTCGCCACCGCGGCCCCGACCGCGCGCCGCCTGGTCTCCCGCCGGGAACGGCGCCGTCGGGAACTGCGCCGGCCCGCCGCCGGGAGGTCGTTCGCCGCGGCCTCCTCGTCGGTGGCGGGCTGCGGCGCGGCGGCTGGCGCTGTGCCGTTCTGCTGTTCGGGCGCCGGGGGTGCTTGTGCCGGGCGTGCTGCGTGCGCCGGAGGTGTCGCGGATGACGGAGGTGTCGCGGATGACGGGGGTGTCGCGGATGACGGGGGTGTCGCGGGCGGCCCGAAACCGGTCGCGGTCGCCGATGGTGGCACGGACATCCGGCGGCGCAGCTCCGCGTCCTGCTCCGGCTCAGGTGCCCAGGCCGGGGCTGGGGTCACCTCCCGCGGAGGCGCCTCCCCGGAGGGCCTGGTCGCGGCCAGCGCGGCCGAAGGACGGGTCGACCCGGTCAGCTCGCCGAGTAGCTCGGCGGCGCTCGGGCGGTCCGCGGGGCGCTTGCTCATCGCCGCCCGGACCAGGGGGAGCAGGCGGGAGTCGAGACCGTCGAGATCCGGCTCCTCGTGGACCACGCGGTACATGACGATGGGTGCGGCTCCGGTCCCGAACGGTGACCGCCCGGTGCCGGCGAACGCGAGGACCCCGCCCCAGGCGAACACGTCGGCGGACGCACCCGTCGGCTCCCGGGCGGCCTGCTCGGGAGCCATGAAGGCGGGGGTGCCGATGGTGTCCGAGGCGTTGGTCAGCAGTGACTGCGACTCGATCGACATCGCCACGCCGAAGTCGATGACCCGCGGGCCGGTCTTTGACAGCAGCACGTTGGCCGGCTTGATGTCGCGGTGCACCAGCCCGGCGCTGTGGATGGAGGCGAGTGCCGCGGCGATGGACACCGCGAGCTGGTGCAGGTCGGTGGTCGACAGCGGCCCGTGCGTGGTGACGGCCTCGGCGAGGGTCGGCCCCTCGAGGAACTCGGTGACGATGTAGGGCCGGCCGTCGAAGACGCCGAAGTCGAGGACCTCGGCGGTGCAGAACGGCGCGACGCTGTACGCGATCCGGGCCTCCCGCTGGAAGCGGGCAAGATACTGCTCCTCGCGGGCCAGATGATCGTGGATGACCTTGACCGCGACGCGGCGGCCGGCCGGTGAGCGCCCCAGATAGACCCGGCCCATCCCGCCGCTGCCGAGAACGCTCTCGAGGGTGTGCGGACCGATGAGGCGGGGATCCGTCGGACGCAGCGGCGTCACGCCGCCGATCGCCATGCGCGCACCCGAAGCCCTTCTCGCTGCGATGCCCAAACGCCTCTTCCGGGCGTTCTGTATCCGGGCGGTTCATGCCTTCTCGGATGATTCTGCCGTCGCCGAGTTCCAGGCGCCAAGCCGGGTCGGCACCGGTGCTTCGGTGCCCGCGGGCTTTCCCCGAAAGGAATAGGGAAATCCCGCGAGGTGCCCCCGCCGGTGTTTTCGGTGCCGGCATATCCGAACGCTTCCCCGCGCAGGTCAGGCCGCTACGCGAGCCGGCGGCGGTGGGCTCAGGCAGCGGCCGCGTGGTCCGGGCCGGCGTCGGGCCACCCGCGAGAGTCGGCCACGGGTACCGGGTGCCGCCGGGTGATCACGTTGTCGACGAGCCGGTAGGCCTGGACGAGGCCGACCCGGCCCTTGACCGTCGTCGGTGCCAGCCCGAGGACCTCGGCACCGGCCAGCCCGGCGGCGGTCGCGGCGGACACGACCGTCATGCCCGGTTCACGGGCCATGCTCTGCAGCCGTGCGGCGAGGTTCACGGTGTCGCCGACCAGGGTGTAGCCGAGCCGCTCGTCCCCGCCGAGCACGGCCGCGGCCACCTCACCGGTGCAGACACCGATGCCGAGACCGAACGGCTCGAGACCGCGGGCGGCCCACTCGCCGTCCAGGCGCCGTTGCCGTCGGTGCATCGCCAGGGCGGCTCGGCAGGCGCGGCGCCGATGGTCCGCGCGCCGGGCCGGCACCCCGAACGCCGGCATTCCGAACGCGGCCACCACCGCGTCACCGGCGTACTGCACGACGATCCCCCCGGTCTGGCGGATCGCCGCGACCATCTCCCGGCGGTGGGCGTCCAGCTGACCGGCGAGGACCACGGGATCGGAGCGCTGCGCGATGCCGCTGTAGCCACGGACGTCCGACATCAGCACGGTGACCACGAGGCGCTCGGCCTGCGGCGACGGCCAGCGGGTGGTCGCGGTCCGGTTGTTGGTTGCGATCCGGCCGGTGGTCGCGGACCGGCTGGTGGCGGAAAGGGGAGCGGGGGAAGGAACGGTGGCGGTGTGGGCGGTGGTGATCGGCCTCGCGGCCGGGAGGGCCTGGATCGTGTCCATGGGTTCGGCATCCTTCGCAGGGCTCGGACTGCTGCGGGGCTGGGGACTGCTGCGGGGCTGTGGGCGGGTGTGGTCAGCGGGCTCAGGCGGTCAGCGGGCTCAGGCGGTCAGCGGGACCGGGTGGCCCGCGACGAACATTCCGCCCGGGTCGACGGCGGCACGGATCGCCCGCAGGCGCGCCCAGGCGAGCGGGTCGTAGCCGGCGGCGACGTCGGTGCGGTTCGCGGTGAGGTTCAGGCACTGCTGGCGGGCGCTGAACGGCGCCATGGCGTCGACGACCCGGCGCGCGTCCAGCCGTGCCCGGGCGAGCAGCTCGGAGGTGGGGACGACGCCGCTGGCGTACAGCACGAACGCGCCGTCCAGCGAGGCGAGCGCGCCCCCGCCGGCGGCCGGTCGGGACAGCGCCCCGCCGAGCTGGCGCAGCTCGGCGGCGACCTGCAGCGAGGTGCCGGAGTCCGGGCCGGCGACGTCCAGCAGCGTGCCGACCGCGCCCGCCGGCAGCTCGTGCAGCGTGCGGCTGGCGGAGACCAGCGGGGTCGGGCCCTCCGGGTCCAGGTGCAGCCGCAGCAGCGCGGACGCGGGCAGCCGGGTGAAGGTGTCGAGTTCCGGGGCCAGCTCGCGCAGCGGTGCGAGGATCCGCTCGGCCTCAAGATTGTCGGCGAGCACCGCACCGTCGATCATGACGAGTGCTCGGCCGCGGACCGGCTCGGGCATCTCGGGAAGCGGCGGCACCTGGAGGAGGCGCAGCGACGTGCTGACGGCGTCGGGCGCCGGCCCCGCCCAGTCGAGCCAGCGGGTCAGCACCCGCTCGCTGTGCCGCCAGTCCCAGGCCAGCAGGCCCGCGTAGGCGGTGCTGATCGGGTGGAGGGCGAACTCCAGCGCGGTGACGACACCGAAGCTGCCCCCGCCGCCGCGCAGGGCCCAGAACAGGTCGGGTTCGTGGTCGGCGTCGACGCGCACCAGCGTGCCGTCGGCGGTGACGAGCTCCGCCGCGGTCACGCTGTTCGCCGCCAGGCCCAGCGCCCGGCCGTACCAGCTCAGGCCGCCGCCGAGTGAGTAGCCCACCACCCCCACGTCGGGGGACGAGCCGTGCAGCGCGGCGAGGCCCTGCCCGCCGGCCGGGGGCACCACGTCGAGCCACCGCGTTCCGGCGCCCACCCGGGCCCGTCGCGCCCGGGCGTCGAGGGCGACGCCGGTGAGCCGGGACGTCCGCAGCAGCACCACGTCGTCGAGTGGGCCGAGTGCCCCGGCGCCGTGCCCGGTCGCCTGCGCGGCGACCCGCAGGCGGCTGGCCGCGGCCAGCCGGACCACCGCGGCCACCTCGGTGGCGTCGGCGGGATGCGCGATCGCCGCCGGGCGCTGCTCCACGGCCAGGTTCCAGGGCTTGCGGGCGAGGTCGAAGCCGGGGTCGCCGGCGACGAGCAGACCACGCGGATACGTCGCGTGCGTCGCGCCGCCGGACGAGGCGGATCCGGTCGTGGTCGGGTGTGTGTTCACAGCGCTTCTCCCAGGCCTGTCGTGCGATGGGACGACAGTGCCGGCAGCCGCTTGCGAGCTACTTGCGGCTGACCGGTTGCGGGCGACTTGAAGACTGACGCTCCTGGAGCACCGCTTGTTGAGCGTGGGTTCCGGCCCACGTCACGGGGCGGCGGACGTCGGACCGGGGCACGCCTGATCCGCGTCATATGCGACGATGCGACAGCAGAGCCGGGCATCCGGGCAGTGGGGGGAGAGCTGTGCGGGGTGGTCCAGGCCGTGTCGGACCGGACGCTGGTGACCGCGGCGGCGGCGAAGCCCTCCCCGCCGCCACCGAGGGGCATGGCGAGGTGGCCGAGGCAGCGGCGATCACCGTCCTGGGGGACCTCACGGCGTCCCGTGGCGGGGTCGAGCTGGATCTCGGTGGTCGCCGTCAGCGGGCGGTGCTGGGCCTGCTCGTGGTGGCCCGCGGCGACGCCATCGCCGCCGACCGGCTGATCCATCTGCTGTGGGCCGACCACCCGCCGTCGGGGCCGAGCGGGGCGCTGCAGTCGTATGTGTCCCACCTGCGCCGCGCCCTGGAACCCGAGCGGACCGCCCGGTCCCGGGCCTCGATCATCATCAGGTCGGGATCCGGGTACGCGCTGCGGGTCGCCCCCGACGCGGTCGATGCCTGGCGATTCGAGGAACTGGTGCGCCGGGCCGCCGCCGAGGTGGACCCGGACGCGCGGGTGGCGGTGCTCACCGCGGCGCTGGGCCTGTGGCGCGGGCCGGCCTTCGGCGAGTATCAGGACGAGCCATGGGCGCAGCCCGAGGCGGCCAGACTCGCCGAGCTGCGTGAGGTCGCCCGCGAACAGCTGATCGAGGCCCGGCTCGGCCGCGGTGAGACGGCTGTCGTCGTGCCCGAGATCGAGGCGCTGGTCGCCGAGCAGCCGCTGCGGGAGGAGCGCTGGCGGCTGTTCGTCCTGGCCCTCTACCGATCGCGGCGCCAGGGTGACGCGCTGTCGGCGCTGCGCCGGGCCCGGGAGGTCCTTGCGGCCGAGCTCGGGATCGACCCGGGGCCGGCACTGCGCGCCCTCGAGGCCGAGGTGCTGCGTCAGTCACCGGCTCTGGAGGCACCGGCGCCGGCCCCGTCGTCGCCTGTCCCGCCTCCCTCGACCCCAGCCCCAGCCCCAACCACAGCCCCAACCCTCATCCCATCTCCAGCCATTGCCACAGTTCCAGCCATTGCCACAGCTCCAGGCCCGAGCACAGCCGCGGGCCCAGGCCTGGCCACAGGCCCGGCGCCGGGGCCGGGGTGGGCACCGCTACCGGCCCGGCCGGGCGGATGGTCCGCGCCGGTGCCGGCGGGTGACGACCTGGTCGATCGTGACCGGGAGGTCGCCGAGCTCGCCGCCTGCGTCGCCGACGCGGCCGAGGCGCAGGCCAGGCTGGTGGTGATCGAGGGCCCGGCCGGGATCGGCAAGAGCCGCCTGCTCGTCGAGGCCCGGCGGCCCGCCGTCGCCGGCGGGTTCCGGGTCCTCACGGCCCGGGGGAGCCAGCTGGAGCGGGAGTTCGCCTTCGGTGCGGTCCGCCAGCTGTTCGAGGCGGAGGTCGCCGCGGCGACACCCGACCATGAGCTGCTGACCGGCCCGGCGGCGCAGGCCGCCACGGTCTTCGACCTCGGCCAGACCGGTGACATGCCGAATCTGTGGGGCGGGCGGGTCGGGCCCGACCCGCGGGACGGGCGCGACGGGGGACGCCCGGGTGACGCGCCGGCCGTCCCGCGCGGCGACGGCTCGCTCGCCGTGCTGCACGGGCTGTACTGGCTGACGATGCGGCTCGCCGCCCAGGCGCCGATCATGCTCGCCGTGGACGACCTGCAGTGGTGCGACAGCGCGTCGCTGCGGTTCCTGGCGTACCTCGTCCGCCGCACCGAGGGCATGCCAGTGCTGATCGTCGCCACGGTGCGGACCGGTGAGCGCGGCGAGGACGAGGCCCTGCTGGCCGAGGTGACGCACGACCCCGCCACGGTGTGGATCCGTCCCGCACCGCTGGGTAGGCACGCGGTCGCCGACCTGGTCCGGGCCCGCCTCGGCACCGACGCCCAGGACGGTTTCGTGGCCGCCTGCCACGACGCCACCGCCGGAAACCCGCTCTACCTGCGGCAGCTGCTGCGTGCGCTGCTGGTCGAGGGGGTCCGCCCGGACAGCGCGCACGCCGGCACCGTCACGACGATCGGTTCGCGGGCGGTCTCCAGCCTGGTGCTGATGCGGCTGGCGAGGATGCCGCGGGAGAGCATCACGGTCGCCCGCTGGATCGCGGTGCTGGGCGGCGGCGCGGTGCTGCCGACCGTCGCCGCCCTGGCCGGCCTGTCGGACGCGGCCACGGCGGCCGCCGTCGGCGCGTTGGCCCGGGCCGAGGTGCTGCGCGACGACTACCCGCTTGGTTTCGTGCATCCACTGGTGGCCGACGCGGTCTACCGGGACCTGCCGCCCGGGGAGCGCCAGCTTCACCACGACAGCGCGGCCCGGGTGCTGTACCAGTCCGGGGCCGCCCCGGAGCAGATCGCCGCGCACCTGCTGCAGGTTCCGCACCGCGGTGACCCCTGGGTGGTCGACGTGCTGCGCCGAGCGGCGGCTCGGGCCAGCGAGCGCGGTGCGCCCGACGCCGCCGCGTCCTATCTCGCCCGCGCCCTGCGCGAGCAGCCCGAACCGCGGCTGCGTGCGCAGGTGCTGCCCGAGCTGGCACATGCGGCCGTCCTGGGCGACGGGGTCGCCGCCGTCACCCACCTGGCGCAGGCGTACGCGGAGCTGGAGGCCGGGCCGCTGCGGGCGGAGATGGCACAGATGCTGACCCGGGCGCTGACGTTCGCGGGCACCCCCGGCGAGGCGACCCGGTTCGGCTACGAGGTGGCGGACGAGCTGCCGGCCGAGCTGGACGACGAGCGGCAGGGGCTGCTCGGCCTGGCCAGGATCGGCGGCTACATGCACGACGTCGAAGCGGCCGTCTGGCGTCGGCAGCCCGAACCGGCCGTGAGCGGTGGTGGCCCCGGCGCGCGGATGCTGGCGTCCGCGCTGTCCTGGGAGCTGGCGATCGACGGGACGGACCGGGCCCGCGCGATCGAGCTGGCCCGGTTCGCGGTGGACGGCGGGGTGCTGACCCGCGCCGATGTCGGCCTGCTGTGCGTGGTGGCCGGTGTGACGCTGCACCTGGCCGACGAGGACACCGACGCGGTGTGGGCGGAGAGCCTGGCATACGCGCACCAGCACGGCTCGGTGTTCGGCGCGCTGGGCGCGAACCTGTGGCGCGCGTACTGCACCTGGGGGCTCGGCGACCTGCGGGAGGCCTACCAGCTGTTCCGGATCGCGAGTGACCAGTCGGCGTCCTGGGGGCTCGCCTTCGGCGCGGGGTACGCGAACGGTTACGCGGTCGGGGTGCTGATCGACATGGGTGACCTGGCCGGGGCCCGGTCGCTCGCCGACCAGGTGCGGGACACCCCACGGCCGGCCGATGCCGACCGTGTCTTCGCGGAGATGCACGCCGGTCTCCACATCGCCCATGGGCGTTTCGAGGAGGCACTGATCGCCCTGGACGACAGCCGGGCGCTGATGGTGAGCGCGCGCAACCCGGGCTGGCGGCCGTGGCGCTCGCTGCGCGCGCGGGCGCTGTCCGGTCTCGGCCGGCATGCCGCGGCCGTCGAGCTGCTCGGGGAGGAGCTGGCGGCGGCCCGGGCCTGGGGTGCGCCGAGCGCGGTCGGACGCACCCTGCGCCTGCTCGGCGAGCTTCGGTTCGTCGCGGGCGACGTCGACGGTGGGGTGGATGACCTGCGGGAGGCCGCGGCACTGCTGGCTCCCACCCGGTCCAGGCTGGAGTACGCACGTGCCCTGTACGCGCTGGCGGGGGTGAGCAAGGCGGCCGAGACGACGGTGCTGCTGGGACAGGCGGCCGACCTGGCCTGGCGGTGCGGTGCCACGGGCATGTACGAGCGGATCCGGGACCGGCTCGCCGTGGCCGGTGCCCCGCTCGCGCGCCGCCCGACGGTCGAGCTGACCCGGACGGAACGGGACATCGTCACCCGGCAGGCGGCCGGTGCCGACGAGCGTGAGATCGCCGAGGCGCTGTTCGTCACGCCGCAGACGATCCACCGCATCCTGGCTTCCGCGCGGGAGCGGCGGGCGGCGCACATCGGGGGCTGACGGGCCGCGGGCGCGGGCGCCCGGCGGCGCGCGAACCGACCGATGTTGACGTCGAGTTTGACAATGTGCGCCGCGGCCGGTCTTATGGACGCATGCGGCGGCGGAGCTGGGACCTGGGCTCCGTGGCTGGTTGCTTCGACCCTTGTGACCAACCGATCGGCCGGTCGGCTGCTCGGCCGGCCAGCCCTGGGTCGGGTGCTGTGCGTGGTCGGCCGGCTTATTCCTCCGGTCGCGGAACCATCGCGTCGAAAAAGGTGTCGAGGTTGCACTCGAACAGCGGCGAATCTCCGTTGGTGAGGCGCTGTCAAGTGATCCTCGGTACGTCGGGGAGAACCGGCGGTGCGGGTTTGGAGAACATGTTGACGATGACTGCTCTTAGTACGGACCAGGTGGCCGGCCCGCGGGCCGGTACACGGGCCGGTACACGGGGCCGCCGCCGGCTGGCGCAATGTGTTCGGTTGGTCGCGGAGGGGGCCGTCTCAACCTTCCTGACCCGCGGTTGGGTCATCAGCTCACCGTCCGCTCTGCCGTTATCAGGTTGAGCACATCTACGAAGGAAGAACTACCGATGAACCTTCGCCCCGGACGCCTGCGCGCCGTGGCCGTGCTGCTTGTGGTGCTCGGCCTGGTGGCTGCGGCGTGCTCCAACTCCAGCGGTAAGCCGGACAGCTCCGCCAGCACGGGCGGGAACAGCGCCAGCGCGCCTGGCGTGACGAGCACGGAGATCAAGTTCTCCGTGCTCGGCACGAAGACGAACAACCCGCTGGGCAACTGTCTGCACGAGTGCTTCCTCGAGGGCATCAACGCCTACTTCGCGTACCGCAACAGCGAGGGCGGGGTGAACGGCCGCAAGCTCGTCGTGAGCAAGGAGGTCGACGACCAGCTCGGGCAGAACAAGCAGCGGGCCGTCGAGATCATCGCTGCGAACGACACCTTCGCCACCTTCAGTGCCACCCAGCTCGCGACCGGCTGGAGCGAGTTCTCCGACGCGGGCGTCCCGCTGTACGGGTGGGCCATCCACCCGGCGGAGATGAATGGCAAGGAATCGATCTTCGGTAGCTCGGCGCCGCCCTGCCTGGACTGCATGGACCGCACGTTCCCCTACGTGGCCAAGCTGGCGGGCGTCAAGAAGATCGCGGYGCTCGGCTACGGCGTGACCGACAACTCCAAGCAGTGCGTCAGCCAGATCACCGACACGGTCGACCGCTACAAGGGCAGCACCGGCCAGGAGATCGCCTACAAGAACGACTCGCTGGCCTTCGGCCTGGCGAACGGGGTCGGCCCCGAGGTCACGGCCATGAAGAAGGCCGGAGTCGAGATCATCATGACCTGCCTGGACCTCAACGGCATGAAGACCCTGGCCCAGGAGCTCAAGCGGCAGGGCATGGACAACATTCCCATGTACCACCTGAACTCCTACAACCAGAAGTTCGTCACCGACGCCGATGGGCTTTTCGAGGGCGACTACATGAGCGTGGGTTTCCGCCCCTTCGAGGCCAGTGACGGCGACACCGCGATGGTCGCCTTCCGCAAGTGGATCGCGAAGGAGGGCGGGTCGCTCGACGAGATGTCGATGTACGGCTGGATCGTCGCTGACCTCGCCTACCAGGGCCTTCTCGAGGCTGGGAAGAACCCGACCCGGGAGGCGGTGATCTCCGCCACCAACAAGCTGACCGAGGACACCAACGGCGGCCTGCACCAACCCGTCGACTGGTCGCGTCAGCATGAAACGGCCACCAAGGCAGACCCGATAACCCACGGTTACAAGCACGTGTGCCGAGCGCTGGTCCAGGTGAAGAACGGCAAGTTCCAGCTGGTCGGCGGCACGAAGGACAAGCCGTTCGTCTGCTGGCCCGCCGAGGACGCCACCTGGACGGAGCCGACGCTGACCACCTTCAAGTAGGCGTCTGGCGAACCGGCAGCAGGTCGGCCGGCTGAACAACATCTCGGGTCCGGAACGGCCAAGCCGCCGCGCGGCCCACGCGCAGCCAGCAGGCGTGTGGGCCGCGCGGCGTTTTCGGTCAGCCGTGCGGGGCCTGCCGCGGGGGCCCGGCCGGGATCTCGACGGTGATCTCGTCGCCCAGGCGGTAACCCGCGGTCAGCGGCAGGTCGTCGCCGCTCCAGAACCGCCCGGGGTCGTACCAGTTCGGCCGGCGCCCCGGCGGCAGCAGCCCCATCGCCTCGTAGGTGACAGCCACGACCTCGGCGCAGTAGGCGGACTCCAGACCGGCTGGCGAAGGCTCGGCCCGGGCCGGCCGGGCTCCCCTCAGGACACCCAGCACCCGCGACGCGCGGGTCCGCGGGGAGGCGTCTGCCTCGGTGGCGATATCCGTCTGCGGCCAGATTCCCGTCTGCGGCGAGACGGCCGCCTCCGGGGAGGGCGGCGAGATGGCCGTCTCCGGGGCGGGGAGGTCGGCCTCCGGTGACGGGCCCGCCGCGGTGGCGGCGCCGGGGCGCCGCAGTCGTGGTGCCCGGCCGGCGAGCCAGCGGCCCGCGAGCCGCGCCGTCGACGGGAACGGGGTGCCGTCGAGCCGGGCGACCGTGCGCAGCACGGCGTCCTCGGCCGCCCGGTCGACGGTCGGCTCGAGCTGGCGCAGCCAGGCCCGCTGGCCGTACCGGTTGCCCCAGACGACGACGGCCTCGCGCAGGTCGTGCAGCTGTACTCCGCGATGGTGACCGCCGGCCCACACGTCGTGCAGGGAACGGCCCAGCTCCGCGTGCCACATCAACGGCGGAAGGTCGTCGAGGACGACGGCCATCCCGACATGGTTCACCGGGCTGTTGGTCGTGAGCTGGATCGCACGGTCCATGGTGCTGCGGCCGCGGAAGATCCACACGTCGCCGGTGCGGGTGAGCTCCACGGCGTCGTCGAGGGTCAGAGGTCGGCCGCCCATGACGTCAGCCTAGAACCCGCCAGCGAGCCCGGCGCGAAGTCACTCCTGCCCGGCAGCGACGGCTTCCCGGAGGGCGAAACCTCCGGTCCGCGCCCTGCGCCGTGCCCGGTCTGGCTGCCTGGACGCCCGCTGGTCGTGGGCGTGCTCTCCGTAGCCTGAGCGCATGACGAGATGGAAGCTGTCCCTCGGCGTGGCGCCCGGCCGTTGGTGGAAGGTGCTCGGGCTGGCCGGCCTCGTGGGGGTCGCGGCCGGGGGCGCCGCGGTGGCGCGCGCGGAGCGCTCCCGGCGCGCATACACCCCGGACGAGGTCAGGGCGCGCCTGGTCACCCGGCATGCCGAGGCAGCCGCCGGATCCGCCTCCGGATCTGCCGTCGAGGTGGTCGACGAGGCCGCTGGCGAGGCCGCCGCCAACAGCGCCGCGGCGGAAGCCGGTCGGGATCGCGAAGACCGCAACGGCTCGTAGCGCCCCCGCCCCGTTCCCGACGCCTCCCCGCCTTCGACCCCTCCCGGCACACCATCCGCCACCTTCCAGGCGTTGCAGTATTGCAATGATGGGTCGGTCGGTGGCACGATGCTGGCGCCAACTTTGTCGATCAGACTTGTGAAGTTATGGCGTCCCGCCGGGTGGATGGCCCTGCCGTGCGGCCCGACGCCGTGCGCCACGGGAGGAACACAGTGACCATCGACCTGACGGGCGGCCTCGACGCGGAGCGCGAGTTCGTTCTCCCGGGCCAGCCGGACGACCCGGAGATGCGTGAGTCGGTCAACGCCTGGATCTGGGACGACGGCGCCGAGTTCGGCCTGCCCCGCGTCGGCATCGAGGCGGTCGGCGACCAGTGGGAGACCCACGACATCCAGGTGAACATCGCGCTCGCCGACGGCCGGGTATTCAACATCTTCGACGCCGGCAAGGTGCACGATCCGATCGGCGCCGACGGGCGGCCCCGCACCCTCGGTGCCGGGCCGCTGTCGTACGAGCTCGTCGAGCCGTTCCGGCACTGGCGCGGGCGGCTGGATGGCCTGGCCGTGCAGACCACGGTCGGGGCACAGATCGACGGCAGCTACCGGCGCGGGGCGTCCGACGGGCCGCTGGTCCCGGTCGAGCTCGCCCTGGACCTGCGCAGCGCCGTCCCGCCGTGGGAGGGCGGCACGCTGCTGGAGGAGGCCGGTCTGGTGCTCGCCACCCAGGAGGAGGGCGCGCTGATGGGCGGGCCCCGCTTCGAGCAGCTCTTCCGGGCCTCGGGGCGGCTGCGCCTCGGCGACGAGGTGTACGACCTGAACGGCGGTGGCCTGCGGATCCGCCGGGCCGGCATCCGTCGGCTGGCCGCCTTCCGGGGCCATGTCTGGCAGTCGGCGCTGTTCCCGAGCGGCCGGGCGTTCGGCCTGTGCCTGTACCCGCCGCGCCCCGACGGCAGGCCCACGTTCAACGAGGGCTACCTGTTCGACGGCGACGGCGAGCTGATCCCGGCGCGGGTCACCCGGGCGCCCTGGCTGCGTGAGCTGCGGGCCAGCGGCGGGGACGTCTCCGTCACCCTGGAGACGTCGCGCGGCGAGACCACGATCGAGGGCCAGACCATCCTGTCGACCTTCGCGACGATGGGCGCCGACATCGGCTCCGCCTCGCGTCTGCATCTGCAGCAGGCCCTCGCCCGCTACAGCTGGGACGGGGAGACCGCGAACGGCATGATCGAAAGGTCGGCCGTTCTAGGCTGAGTATCGCAACGCCGCGGTGGACAGCGGCGGCGGTGCACAGCCGCGGCGGACGGCCGCGGCGGGCGGGCGTCGCGGCCACCGGGACGGCGGTCGAGATCAGGCACGCGGGCGGGACGTGCTCCGCGCGCGAGGGGAGTGCTCGAGAGATGGCGCGGCGTTTCCGCTTCAACACCGGCCCGGGCCGGACACCGGACGTCGGCGCGCTGCGCCAGGCCGGCCAGCGCATCGAGGCCCTCGGCTACTCGACCTTCGCGCTGGCCGACCATTTCATGATCCCGTTCGCGCCGCTGATCGCGCTGCAGGCGGTCGCGGACGCGACGTCCACGCTGCGGATCACGCAGACCGTGCTGAACCAGGACTTCCGCCACCCTGCCGTCCTGGCGAAGGAACTGGCGACGCTCGACGTGCTGTCCGAGGGCCGCCTGCAGATCGGCCTCGGTGCCGGCTGGATGCGGGCCGAGTACGAGCAGGCGGGCCTGCGCTTCGATCCCGCTCCGGCCCGCATCGAGCGACTGGAGGAGGTCGTCGTCATCCTGAAGGGCCTGTTCGGCGGCGAGCCGCTGCATCACGCGGGCAGGCACTTCACGGTCGACGGGCTGCGTGGCACGCCGCGGCCGCACCAGCGCCCGCACCCGCCGATCATGATCGGCGGTGGTGGCCGGCGGCTGCTGTCGGTCGCCGGGCGGCAGGCCGACATCGTCCAGATCATGCCGCGGATCTCCCGGGGCGGACCGGCGGAGCCCGAGCGCGACCCGTTCGGCGCTGACACCTACCTGGAGAAGATCGACTGGGTGCGGGCGGCCGCCGGTGACCGCTTCGCCGACATGGAGCTTGCCGCCCAGCTGCTGCACGTGACCGTCGGCGCGGAGCCCGACGAGGAGTTCGAGTCGTTCTACCAGGGCTTCGTTCGGCAGCGGGTGGACACGGGGGTGGGTGCCGTGCCGTCCCGCGAGGAGCTGCGCGCATCGCCGATGGTGTTCGTCGGCTCCCTCGACGAGGTGTGCGCGCAGTTCGTGGACGTCCGCGACCGGTTCGGTTTCAGCTACTTCTCGACCCCGCTCGGTGCGACCGCCGAGGCGCTGGCACCGGTCGTCGAACGGCTGGCCGACTGCTGAGGCGCAGGCGCCGACGTGCGGGGCCGGTCGGCCGCGGCGCGCGCGCCGCTGTGAACGTCGGCGCGCGGGCCGCCGCGTGCGTCGGTGTGCGTGTCGGCGAACGCGGCGGCGAGCTCGTCGCGCGCGTCCGGGTGCGCGACGTTGCGGATCAGTTCGTCCGCCTGCTGGCGCAGGCTGCTGCCCCAGATGTCGGCCACGCCGTGCTCGCTCACGACATGACTGTGCTGAAAGCTGGTGGTCGGCTCGGTCAGCGCGGCGACGATGGTGGAGCTTGTGCTCCTGGCGTGCCAGCTCGGCAGTGCGATGATCGCCTGCCCGTCGGTGGCGTGCAGGGCGCCCGTGACGAAGTCGGGCTGCCCGCCGAACCCGGACCAGATCCGCCCGCGGACGTAGGAGGCGTTCGCCTGCGCGTGCAGGTCGACCTGCAGAGCGGTGTTGATCGACGTCATCAGGGGCTGGCGGGCGATGACCGCCGGGTCGTTGACGGTCTCGGTGCGCAGGAACCGGATCCGTTCGTTGCGGTCGAGCCAGCCGTACAGCTGCTGCGAGCCGAAGACGAAGCTGCTCACGATCGGCGCGTGCCGGTCGAGCGCCGCCGCCTGGTCCAGCGCCAGCAGTCCGTCGGAGAAGGTCTCCGTCCAGACCCGCAGGCCGCGGCGGCCGGTGAGCGCCGCGAGGGTCGCGTCGGGAACAGTACCGATGCCCAGCTGGAGCGTCGCCCCGTCGGGGACAAGAGCGGCGACCCGGGCGCCGATCTCCTGGTGGATGTCGTCGGGCGGGCGTGGGGTGGGGGAGGCGAGCGGTACGTCGACCTCGATCGCCAGGTCCACCGACGCGATGTCCAGCTCACCGTCGCCGAAGGTGTAGGGCATGCGGCGATTGATCTGGGCGATCACCAGGCCGCCGCCGGCCCGGGCGGCCCGGACGGCGGCGGGCAGAATGTTGACCTCGGTACCCATCGACAACCGCCCACCGACCGGCCGGCTGGTGTGCAGCACGACGACATCAGGGTGGTACCCGCCGGTGAACAGGCGTGGGACGAGGCCGAGGCGGCTGGGCAGGTATTCGAGTGCCGGGCGGCCCCGCATACCGGGGCCGACGAACGGCGTCACCGGAATGACTCCGGGCCGGTCCGGGAGCCCTTCCTGCGGATTCAGCACGAAAAGCCGGTAGCGCTCGATCGCCCGGTCGAGGGCGCTCAGCGCGACGAGTGGTGACGCGAAGTTCCCGGCCGCCACCACCGTCGGCGGATTTTCGCCACCTGCGCCGATGGCGCGGACTTCGCCCGGTTCGTCGTTTTCGTCGACTTTGTCGCGGACGCCCAGACGGGCTGCGACCAGATCGCCAAGGGCCGATTCGTCGACGCTGCGCATGTCTCTATTGTCGCCGGTCGC
The DNA here is from genome assembly GCF_001983215.1 of Frankia sp. CcI49. Lineage (NCBI taxonomy): Bacteria > Bacillati > Actinomycetota > Actinomycetes > Frankiales > Frankiaceae > Frankia > Frankia sp. CcI49. The sequence goes on along the minus strand of NZ_MOWP01000006.1, from coordinate 248,900 downwards.
TCCCGCGCCGGCCGGTGCCGGGTCCGGCGGACCGCCGACATACCCACCGGTATCCCGTTGTCGGCACGGTCCATACCCACTGGATATCCACGGAGCCACAATTGATTCCCGCTGGAGGGTCCGTACGGCGGAGGCCCGGCAATGCGCTCGGGTGGTACCGACGGTGTCGGCACGCCAAGTGGAGTGCAATCGCGGACGTGCCGTGAGACCGGGAATTCGGGCGGCGTGCCCGGCGTCGTCGGCCGGAGAGCCCGGCGTGTCGCACGGTGGCTGACCGTGCCGCCTGCGTCACGCTGTCGGTCGCGCAGGCGACTCGAACGTTCGGTCAGTCCCGTCCGCCCCACCTGTGGCTCCACCCACATTCACCTGGATCAATCCGTTGGTTCAGGCGGTCGCCCCAAGACCCCGCCGCGCAGTGGTTGACGCGCCGGCCCCCGCTGCGAATCCTTGTCCTCCAGCGGGTGGGCTGGGGGCCGACTGGCGGGAGTGTGCATCGTGAGGAGCCGACGTGACCGAGGAAGTTTCCGCAACTCCACACCGGAGTTATTACGGACGCTGGAAACCGCAGCGCCGCCCGTACTGGGCCCGGGGTCGCTCCAGGGATCTCGCGGTTGCATTGTCGGTCATTCTGCTGGGTGCCACGGTCGGGTGTTCCACGCCGGATGAGTCAGCCTCGCCTACCGCCTGCGCGGCCGTCCCGGGGGTCACTGACGACACGATCAACCTGGGAATGATCCTCTCCGACACGGGAACCGCGGCCAGCCAGGCCATCGGTGCCCGTGCCGGCGCCGACGCACGGTTGCGCTCCCAGAACGAGGCCGGTGGGGTGCACGGCCGGAAGATTGTCTACGAGCTGCGCGACGACCAGTCGGACCAGGGGGAGAACCTGGCCGCGGCGAAGAACCTCGTCGAGAAGGAGGGCGTCTTCGGCGTCTTCAGCGCGACGAGTGTGTCCACCGGCTCGGCCGAATACCTGCACAACGCCAGGGTTCCGGTCTTCGGCCTGGCGATGGAAGCGGCGTGGGGCACCTACGACAACATGGTGAGCTACCTCAATCGCTTTCCGTCGTCGGTGGTCTTCGACACGCTCGGGAAGTTCGCGAAGGCGAAAGGCGTCCAGCGCGCGGTAATCCTCACGACCGGCACCTCCGTCGCCTCCGTCGCCGGCGCGGAAAGGATAACGTCGATTCTCCAGCATTCCGGAATCGAGGTGGTGGGAACCGTCGACTACGCCCCGGCACTGACCACACCGGCAACCATCGGCCGCCAGATCGCGCGGACCGGGGCTGACGCCATGTTCGCCCCGGTGACCGGAGACGATTTCATCGACGCCTACCAGGGCGCGATGGCCGCCGGCGCCGACCTCAAGGTCGGGCTCGGGGTCAGTGGGTACGGTCACGAGCTGCTGGCCCGGAAGGGCGCGAAGATGGCCGGCGCGTACTTCTACGTCGCGTATCTCCCCTTCGAGGCCGACACCGTCGCCCAGCAGACCTATCTGGACGCGATCGCGCGCTACGCGCCGGAGCTGGATCCGCCGGATGCGCAGGCCGCGATCGAGTCCTACATCACCGCCGATCTGCTGATCGAGGGGCTGCAGGCGGTAGGGCCGTGCCCGACGCGGCAGGGGGTGCTCACCGCGCTGCGGTCGATCTCGAACTACGACGGCGCCGGGCTGCTGCCCGCGCCGGTCGATCTCACCCAGGGGTTCGGCCAGTCCGCGCGCTGCCTGACCTTCGTGCGGGTCAACACCGCGGGCACGGGCTTCGACGTCGAGCAGCCGTCAGTGTGCGGAGATCAGATCGCCGGCGGTACCTCGTGACATCGTGACGCCGGCCAGTCCGGCGCCTGCCGAACGTGTTCAGCGGCGGTCCGTCGAATCGGCCCCGCGCCGCCACGCGGCCGGCCGACCCGGCGGCGCCGGGCAGGGGAGCGCGGCTGGACAACCGACGGGGCGAGAAGGCGAACCGCGTAACGCCGCTCCGGCGCTCACGTGACGCCCATGTTGATCCCGCCGCATTCTGGATCAATCCGTTGGCGGGTGCCCTCGCGGTCTCGTGACGAAACAGTTGACGAGATGCGCCGCGCTGCGAATCCTTGTGCTCCAGCGGGTGGGCTGGGGGCCGACTGGCGGGAGTGTGTATCGTGAGGAGCCGACGTGATCGACGGAAATATTGCAACTCCACACCGGAGTTCTTACGGTCGGTGGAAACCATCTCGCCGGCCGTACTGGGCCCGGGGCCGCTCCAGGAACCTGGCCATAGCATTATCCGTGGCTTTGCTGGGCGCGGCAGTCGGGTGTTCGGCACCGGATGAGTCGACGGCGACGGCCGCCTGTTCACCGGTCACGGGAGTCACCGACGACACGATCAACCTCGGTCTGATCCTGTCCGACACGGGTATCGCGGCCAATCAGGTCATCGGCGCCCGCGCCGGTTTCGACGCCCGGGTCCTGTCCCAGAACGAAGCCGGTGGGGTGCACGGCCGTAAGATCGTCTACGAGCTGCGCGACGACGAGTCGGACCAGTCGGTGAACCTGGCGGTGGCGCGGGACCTCGTGGCGAAGGAGCAGGTCTTCGGTATATTCAGCGCGACGACCGTGTCCACCGGCTCGGCCGAGTACCTGAACAAGGCCGACGTCCCGGTGTTCGGTCTTGCCACGGAAGCAGCGTGGACGAACTACGACAACATGGTGAGCTATCTCAACCGAATGCCGTCGTCGGTGGTCTTCGACACCCTCGGGAAGTTCGCCAAGGCAAAAGGCGTCCAGCGGGCGGTGATTGTCGCGACCCCCGGTTCCCTGACCTCGCAGGCCGGCGCTGGCCGGATCACCTCGATCCTCGAGCACTCCGGGATCGAGGTGGTGGGAACCCTCAACTACGCACCGGCGCTGACCACACTGGCAACCATAGGCCGGCAGGTCCGGCAGACCGGTGCCGATGCCCTGTTCGCCCCGGTGACCGGCGATGACTTCGTCGACATCTACCAGGGGGCGGTTTCCGCCGGCGCCGACCTCAAGGTCGGGCTCGGGATCAACGGCTACGGCCACGAGTTGCTCGCCCGAAAAGGCGCGATGATGGCTGGCGCGTACTTCTACGTCGCCTATCTCCCCTTCGAGGCTGACACGGTTGCCCAGCAGACCTATCTCGACACGATCGCGCGCTACGCTCCGGAGCTGGATCCGCCGGATGCGCAGGCCGCGATCGAGTCCTACATCACCACCGACCTGATGATCAAGGGGCTGCAGGCCGTCGGGCCGTGCCCGACCCGGCAGGGAGTGCTCACCGCGCTGCGGTCGGTCTCGGCCTACGCCGGAGCCGGCCTGCTGGGCGCGCCCGTCGACCTGACCAAGGGTTTCGGTCAGTCGGCCCGTTGCCTGACCTTCGTGCGGGTGAACACGGGGGGCACCGGCTTCGGGGTCGAGCAGCCGTCGGTGTGCGGAGATCCGATCACCGGTGGCGCCCCCTGAGCCCGTGATCCCGGCCGCGAGCTGGTATCCCCGCGGCCGGGGATACCAGACCTTGCACGACCTGGTGTCAGACCAAGACCTGGCGTCAGACTACGACTTGGCGTCGGACCACCGTCCGACGACGGTGATGTCCGCGACGAAGCGGACGTCGCTTCCGGCCGCCCAGTACGCAGCGGTCGACTCCAGGGCCCTGCGGGTCGCGGCGACCGCCTCGGCCGCCCGGGCGGTCGGAACGTGCAGCAACAGCTCGTCGTGCAGGCAGAGCACGATCTCGCCGCCCAGCGGCACGAGCAGCTGGCGTACCGTCACCGCCCAGGCTTTGAACAGCTCGGCGGCTGAACCCTGGATGACGGCGTTGCGGGCGAACCGGCCCCACGCCGTGGCGGCCCGGTCAGGATCGGCGCCGCCGACGGCTCCCGGGTCCGGGCCGCGATCGTCCGCGCCCCCCGCGTCGGCTCCCGCCACCGCGGCTGTGCCCGAGCGCGTGCCGCCGCCCGTCCCGGCGGCGCCGGTTCGCAGCGGAAGCCGGCGCCCGCCGAACGTGCGCAGCGGCGGCCCGTCGGAGCCGCCCCGCGCCGCCGCACGGCCGGCCGACTCGGCCGCGTCGAGGTAGGCGAGCGCTACCGGGTAGGACCGGCGCATCTGGCGCAGCGCCTGGCCCGCGGTGCCGGAGGTCTGCCCGTACATCGCCGCGAGCACCGCGACCTTCGCCGTGGGCCGGTCGACGCCGAGCCGGGCCGCGACCGGCGCGTACAGGTCGTCCTGCCCGGTCGCCGCGGCCAGCTCCCGGTCACCGGAGACGACCGCCAGCACCCGCGGCTCGATCTGGCCGAGGTCCGCCCGCACGAACTGGTGGCCGGGCTCGGCGACCACCACGACCCGCAGGTCGGCCGGCAGGTTGTGCAGCCCGGCGGCGGCCGTCATCCGCCCGGCGGCGCCGTCGCTGCCGCGCCACTCACCGCGCAGCCGGCCGTCGGCCCCGACGTGCTCGTCGAGCCAGCGGAAACCGTAGGTGGTCGCGACCCGTTCGGCCCGGCGCCAGACCAGCAGGGCGTCGACCGCCGGGTGCGCCGTTCGCAGGGCGGTCAGCCGCCACGACCGGGTGTCGGGCACGTCGATGCCGACCGCGGCGAGCCCGGCCYGGACGGAGGCAGGGTTGCGCAGATCGACGGAGCCGCCGAGGTGGCGCAGCACCGGAGCGTCGCGGGCCCGCCGCGCGGCCAGCTGGCCAGCCTCGTCGCGGGGCCGTGGGCCGACGAGGCCGGTGATCGTCGCCTCGGCGGTCGGGCGGTCCACCGGCAGGCCGTACCGCCACAGCTCATGGGCGAGCAACTCGGCGCCCGACTCCGCCCGCGCGGTCAGCACCGCGAGCGGGAGCCCGGACGGACGGGCCCGCGGGTCGGCCAGCGCGCGCAGCGCCCGCTCCTGCGCCGCCCGCACGGTCAGCGCCAGCCGCGCGAACCGGGCCGCCCGTTCCAGCCTGGTCGCCAGACCACCCGGTGCGAGGCCGAGCAGCGTCTCCTGGACCCAGACCGGCCGTAGCTGGCCGTCGGGCCCGACCGGGTCGTCGGGCCGCCCGCCGGCCGGCCAAGCCTCCCGCGGGTCTCCCACAGGTGCGTCCCGCGGGTCCCCCGCGGGAGCGTCGCGCGGTGTGTCCGGCGCGCGGGGGCCCTGGGCGTCCTGGCGCTCCCGGGGGTCGTCCTCGAGGGCCGCGAGCAGGTCGAGCTGGCCGTCACGCCGGACCCGCGGCGGCGGTGGCGGCGCCGCGAGCCCACGGGCCGCGGCCCACACCACGCCCGGGTCATCCCGCCCGCCGCCGTGCAGGAGCCGGTGGACCGCGGCCAGGTCCCAGCACTGCGCGGGGGCGCGCCGCCGGCCGGACGCCCCCGGACCTCGCCCACCGGAAGCTGCGCCGCTGCCGCCGGCCGCACGGGCACCGCCGGCCAGGCCGCTCACAGCGCTCACAGCGCTCACGGTGGTCGCAGCGGTCACGGTGGTCGCAGCGGTCACGGTGGCCCTGCCGGGGGCGTCGGGCGGCCCGGTCAGCGGTGTCCCGCCGCCATGCGCCGACCACCACACCCAGCGGGGTGCCAGGGCCGACTCCACCTCGGCCAGGACGGCCGCGGCCTGCGCCGGCCAGGCCCAGCCGGCGTCCGCGTGCGCCAGCGCGACCCCGACCCCGGGGACGGCCACCACCGCCACCGGCGTGCCCCGGCCCACCCCCGCCGCTCGCAGCACCTCGACCGCGCCGGGGCGCGGCATCGGGTCCACCACGTCAGGCTCCTCTGTGGACGCGTTCCTCCGGCGCGTCCACAGTCGCACAGCCCTGTCGGCGGGTGGTGCTGCCAGCCCGTCCATCGTCAAGATAATCAACATTGTTGACGACCGCCGATGCGCATTGTCGATCTTGAAAGTCGACGGCGGGACGGCGGAACGGCAGAACGGCAGAACGGCACAGCGACCCGGCGGTACGAGGGGTTGCAGGTGCCGCGGGTACCAGCGGTGTGGTGTGGCGGCGCCCGATGCAGGATGACGGCATGGCTGAACCGCGCCCGGTGCCCGTGCCGCATCCGCTGATCGAGGCTCTCGGTCTGCAGCCGCATCCGGAGGGCGGGTGGTACCGGCGGACCTGGCAGTCGCCGCTCGAGCTCGACGCGCATGGCGGGGTACGGCCGGTGGCGACCGCGATCTCCTTCCTGCTGCTGCCGGGGGAGGTCTCGCACTGGCACCGGGTGCGCTCGGACGAGCTGTGGTTCTGGCAGGGCGGCGGAGCACTGCTGCTGACCGAGGGTGGGACGCAGGGCGCCCCGGGCGCGACGACCGGGTACCGACTGGGGCCGGAGCCTGCGGTGGGCGGCGCCGAGCGGGTGCAGCACCTGGTGCCCGCGAACGTCTGGCAGACCGCCCGGCCGGCCGGTGCGGAACACGTCCTGGTCGGCTGCGTGGTGGCGCCCGGGTTCGACTTCGCCGACTTCGAGCTGCTGGACACCCCGGGCTGACCGCCCCGCGCGGGGCTGCCGGTTCCTTCGGGTCTGTCCCGCGGTGTCCGCCTACGCTGTGTGGGGTGCACAGAGGTGGCTGGGCCGGGGATCCGCCGGCGACGGACGAGGAGGCCGCCGCCCGGATCGTCGCCGCGGCCAGGGCGTGCATCGAGGTTGACGGGACCGGCTCGGACCTGGCGAAGGTCGCCCGGCGCGTCGGGGTCACCCGCCAGACGGTCTACCGCTACTTCCCGACCAGGCGGGCCCTGTTCGAGGCTGTCGCGGAGCAGGGTGTGGAGGCGCTGGTGGCCGGGATGGCCGCGAGCCTCACCGGTGTCGACGATCCCCGGGACGCGCTCGTCCGGCTGATGCTGCACTGCGTCCGGACGTTGCCGAACGACCCGGGCCTGTCCTTCATCGCGCAGCCGGGCCGCGGTGACGCGCTGATCACCACGGCGGACGCGCCGCGGCTCACCCTGGCGGTGCTCGACCGGCTGCCGATCGCTCTCGACCTGGGTGAGCAGGCCCGGGCGGCGCTCGCCGAGCACATGGTGCGGCTGCTGCAGTCGCTGCTGCTCGACGAGACCACCCAGCTGCGTTCCGACGAGGACCTGGGTGTCTTCCTGCATGCCTGCCTCGACCACCACGTAGCGTAGCCTAAATATCTATATATTTTTTCCCCGACTGGGCCTGGGCTGGTTGTCGGCCTACCTCCCGCCGAGCCCGCGATCAGTTGAAACATGTAGATCTGTGCCTTAGGGTTTCGCGCATCGCTGTTGCGGTGTTCCCGGCAGCCGGCAGGTCCGCTGCCTGGTGAGCCCGTCGCCTCGTCGCCTCCTCGGCGCACCGGCCCTGGACGCGCTGATCTCGACAGGCCGATCGGTGAATCACTGATCTTGAACTGCTGACCTTGAAGAACGGGAGTGCCGGATGAAGGTGACCGCGGCGGTGCTGCGGCAGGCGGACGGCCCCTACGCCCTGGAGGAGGTCGAGCTCGACCCGCCGGGGCCGGGCGAGGTCCTCGTCCGGGTCGTCGGCGCGGGTATGTGCCACACGGACGTCGTGCCGCGTCAGGAGATGTCGCCGGCGCAGCCGCCGGTCATCACCGGGCACGAGGGTTCCGGCGTGGTCGAGGCGGTCGGCGACGGGGTGACCCGGGTGTCGGTCGGCGACCACGTGGTGCTGTCCTTCGACTCGTGCGGCGAGTGCGCGAGCTGTCAGCGCGGCGTGCCGCCCTACTGCGACCTGTTCCTGTTCCGTAACTTCTTCGGCCGGCGTCTCGACGGCACCACCGGTGTGCGTGACGCGGCCGGCGGCGAGATCGCCTCGCGCTGGTTCGGCCAGTCCTCGTTCGCCACGTACTGCGTCGCGGCCGAGCGCGGGGTGGTGGTCGTCGACCGTGATCTGCCACTGGAGAAGCTGGGGCCGCTCGGTTGCGGCATCCTCACCGGCGCGGGCTCCGTGCTCGTCGCCATGGACGTCCGCGCGGGTGCCAGCTTCGTGGTGTTCGGCGCCGGGGCGGTGGGGCTCGCGGCCGTGATGGCGGCGAAGGTCGCCGGCGCCGACCCGATCATCGCGGTCGACCTGCACCAGCACCGGCTGGACCTCGCTGTCGAGCTTGGCGCGACCCACACCCTGGACGGCCAGAGCGCGGATCTGGTGTCCCAGATCCAGGCGCTGACCGGCGGTGGTGCCGACTACACCTTCGACACCACCGGCAACGCGACCGTGATCGGCAACGCCGTGGGCGCGCTGCGCGCCGGCGGGCACTGCGGAATGGTGGGCATCCAGACCGAGCCGATCACCTTCGACACGATCACGCTGCTCGGCAAGCGGATCTCCAACATCCTGGAGGGCGGCGCCGATCCGCAGGTGGTGATCCCGCGGCTGATCGAGCTGTGGCGCGCCGGCCGGTTCCCGTTCGACCGGCTGATCGAGACCTTCCCGCTGGCGGAGATCAACGCCGCGGAGGAGGCGTCCCTTTCCGGCAAGGTCGTCAAGCCGGTCCTGCTCCCGTCGGAGGCCTCCGCATGACCAGCGTCATCGAACGTGACCAGCTTTTCATCGGCGGCGCCTGGCGCCAGCCCGCCGGCTCCGGGCGGATCGAGGTCCGCTCGCCGCACGACGGGCACCTCGTCGCCACCGTTCCCGAGGCGACCCGTGCCGACGCCGACGCCGCGATCGCCGCCGCGTCGGCGGCGCTGGCGGCCAGCACCTGGTCACCGAGTGCCGGCAAGGAACGCGCGGAGCTGATTAGGAAGGTCTCGGCGGGCCTGCAGGCCCGGGCCGAGGAGCTCGCCGGGATCATCACCGACGAGATGGGCTCGCCGGCGGCGTTCTCCCTGTTCGGGCAGGCCATCGGCTCCGCCATGGTCATCGAGGGCTTCGCGGACGTCGCCGAGAGCTTCCCCTTCGAGCAGGAACGCCCCGGGCTGATGGGGCGCTGCCTGATCCAGAAGGTCCCGGTCGGGGTCGCGGTGGGGATCGTGCCGTGGAACGTGCCGATCTTCCTGTCGGGCATGAAGCTGGGTGCGGCGCTCGCCGCGGGTGCCCCGATCATCCTGAAGCCGCCTCCGGAGGCACCGGCCAGCTCGTTCCTGCTGGCCGAGGTGCTGCTCGCGGCGGACGTCCCGCCGGGGCTGGTGAGCATCCTGCCCGGCGGCGCGGAGCTCGGCCGGTACCTGGTCGGGCATCCGGGTGTGGACAAGGTGTCGTTCACGGGCAGCAGCGCGGCCGGCCGGACGGTCGGCGCCACCTGCGGCGAGCTGATGAAGCGCGTCACGCTGGAGCTGGGCGGCAAGTCGGCCGGTGTCATCCTCGACGACGCGGATCTTGCGACGGTCGTCCCGCAGCTGCTCGACTCGGGGCTGCAGAACAACGGGCAGGTGTGCGCGGCGCAGAGCCGCATCCTGGTGCCGGCGTCGCGGTACGACGAGGTCATCGACGCGCTCGCCGACCACATCCGCGGTCTGACCGTCGGTGACCCGAGCGACATGGCTACCGCGATCGGCCCGCTGGTTTCGGCGCGGCAGCGTGACCGGGTCGAGGGCTATCTCGCGGACGGACGGGCCAGCAGTGCCCGGCTCGTCGTCGGCGGCGGCCGTCCGGCCGGGCTGGACGCCGGCCACTATGTCGAGCCGACCCTGTTCGCCGATGTCGACAACGCCAGCCGGATCGCCCGCGAGGAGATCTTCGGGCCGGTGGTGACGGCGATCCGCTACCACGATGACGACGAGGCGGTCGCGATCGCCAACGATTCCGACTACGGGCTGTCCGGCTCGGTCTGGACCGCCGATGTCGCCCGCGGGGTGGCGTTGGCCAGCCGGATCCGCACCGGTACCTGCGCGGTCAACTCGGTCGCGATCGTCGAGCCGCGCAGTCCCTTCGGGGGTTTCCGGCAGTCCGGGGTCGGGCGGGAGATGGGCCCCGAGGGTGTCGAGGCCTACCTGGAGACCCGCACGGTCGTGCTGCCGTTCGGATAGCTGATCCGGGCCCGGGCCGGCGGTGTTCACCGCCGGCCCGGGACGCGGGTGAACGCCGCCGGCGCGTTTGGCGAGTCGCAGGAGTGAACGATTCTGGTCGTTCCGACGACCAGAATCCCTCGTTCTTGCGGGTTGTCAGGCGAATCTGCGCCCCTTGTGCGCCTCTTGTGGGGAAGTGGCCGTGGCCGTCAGGCGGTGAGGAGGTCGAGGGTGGCCAGATCGCGGATCGCCGCGCACGCGTTCGTGATCATCGACAGGAACATCCGGTGGGAGTTCTCGGTGGGCTCGTTCGTGGCGTAGACGGCGCCGAGCACGGTGATCAGCGGTGCCTGAAGGGTCCCGAGGCGGTAGTCGTGGAAGCACGCCTCGAACGGATAGTCCGGCACCCCGATCTCCAGGAGACGGTCGTGGTAGGCGCGGACCAGTGCCTTCTCGTGCGACCGGCGAAGCTCCGGGGTGAGGGCGGTGGAGAGGAAGTAGGCGACGTCACGGCCGGGGAAGCCGATCTCAAGCGACTGCCAGTCGACCGCCATGACCTCGGTGGGCAGCCCGTCGGTGGCTTCGGAGAAGAGCAGGTTGTCGAGCCGGTAGTCCCCGTGGATCAGGCTGTGCCGGCCGCCGATGTGGCTGCCCCAGCGGCCGAACAGATCGGCCGTCCGGTGGAGGGTGTCGAGGTCGCTGGGGGAGAGGTCCGGGCCGAAGCGGTCGATGAAGGGTCCGGCGGCCGTCGCGAACAGCTCGCCGAAGAAGCCGATGGCGGCCTCGTCGCTGTGACGCAGCCAGCTGGCGGCGTCACGTAGACCCTCCTGGTCCCAGAAGGGGGCGTGCAGGCCGGCGAGGTTGCGGATCGCGGCGTGGGCCTGGGCGGGGGTGGCGCCGTGGACCTGGGAGCCGGGCCGGGACGGGTGCGCGTCCTCGAGGACGAGGGTGAAGCTGTGGCCGTCGGTGGTGATGTCGGCGCTCCAGCAGCGGGGGACCCGGATCTGCGCGCCGGTGGCGAAGCTGCGGTAGTAGCCGACCTCGCTGCGGTAGCCGGGTGCGATCTGGGCGCGTCCGGCGGGGGTGCCGGCGGCGAGTTTGAGGACCACCGACGGCGGCGCCGGGTCGGTTGCGTCTGGTGCGACGGTGAGGTGGAAGCGGTAGCTGGAGCTGAGCTGGCCGCTGCCGACGGGTTCGTGGCGCACGGCGGTGATCTCGGTGTCCGTGCCGCCGCGGCGTAACGCGGCGGTCATCCACTGCGGTGTGACGTGGTGTGGGTCGTCGACGATCCATGCGACGTCGCCCGCTCCCGCCCCGTCGCCTGTGCCCGGTAAGGGGCCGGTGCCCGCCGCCGGCGTAGCGCCTTCCGACTCGCTCATCCTGTGTGCCCTCCGGCAGCCCTGGTGGTTCCGCGGCGTGTGGGCCGCCCAGGGCTGCGACGGCCGGGCCGGATGGTGTCAGGAGATCTTGTAGCGGATCGGGAGCCGCTTGGGGCCGCCGACGAAGACGGTCTGCATGTACTCAGGGGTGCCGGCGAGCTCGACCTCGCGCAGGCGGGGGACGAGTTCGGTGTAGAGGGCTCTGGCCTCGAGGCGGGCGAGGTGGGTGCCGAGGCAGTAGTGGGCGCCGAAGCCGAAGCCGACGTGCTTGTTGGGGGTGCGGCCGACGTCGAAGGTCTGGGGGTCGGTGAAGACGTCCTCGTCGCGGTTGGCCGACGGGTAGGACAGCAGGACGGCGTCGCCGGCGGGGATCGGGACGCCGCGGATGGTGGTGTCGCGGGTGGCGGTGCGCATGAAGTGCTTGACGGGGGACGTCCAGCGGATCATCTCGTCGACCGCGGTGGGGACGAGGGCGGCGGGGTCGGCGGTGAGGCGCTGCCACTGGTCGGGGTTGTCGAGCAGGGCGTGCAGGCCGCCGGAGATCGCGGCGCTGGTGGTGTCGTGGCCGGCGGTGGCGATGAGGACGTAGTAGCCGACGACCTCGAGTTCGCCGATGGTGTCGCCGTGGACGGTGGCGTTGGCGATGACCGAGCCGAGGTCATCGGTGGGGTGCTCGCGGCGGTCGGCGATGACACCCTGGAAGTACTGGAAGAAGTCGAGGAGGGCTTCCATCGCGGCGGCGTCGCCGTCGGCGGCGCGGGCCATGTCCTGGTCCTCGGCGCCGAACAGTTCCTGGGTGAGCTTCAGCATCCGGGGGAAGTCCTCCTCCGGCAGGCCGAGCAGGGAGAGGATGACGTAGAGGGGGTAGTGCGCGGCGACGTCCTGGACGAAGTCGCATTCGCCGCCGAGGTCGGCCATGTGGTCGACGTAGCGCTTCGCGAGCTGGGCGATCCGGTCGGACAGCCGTCGCACTCCGGCGGGCTTGAACCAGTCGGCGCTGATGTGGCGGTAGATCGGGTGGTCGGGGGCGTCCATCTGGACGAGGGCGCGGATGGGTGGTGCGGGGGCGTCCGGGTCCTGCTGGACGGCGGTGCGTGGGGCGTTGTGCCACAGCTCGGAGTCGCGGGAGATCTCCATGACGTCGTCGTACCGGGTGATCGCCCAGAACGGGGCGAAGCCCTCGGTCTCGACCCGGTGGACCGGGGACTCGCGGCGCAGCACGGCGGTGGCGGCGTGGAAGCGCTGCTCGTCCGCGTAGGCGGTGGGGTCGGTGAAGACGCCGCCGGCCTCGTCAAGGTTCATGATCAGGTCCTTCTCGCTGCCGGCGGCGGGGCCGCCGTGCGGCCGGTGCCGCGGTCTCGAACACAGGAGGGAGGCACTCGGTCGGCCCCGGGGGATTCACGGTCGATCGGCAGGACCGCACCCGATGCGCCCTGAGCCCAGAAATTATCTAGAAGTATGCCCTGGTGCAACGGCTTGGCTGTCGGCGGGCGGCCCGCTTCCGGGGGAGGCTCCGTGGCGGCTGCGCGCCCGCTGCGGGGGAGAACGCGGTCAGGGCGAGTTTCGGCGCCGGGCTGCGACAGCCGCGGCGGCCTGGAAGAACAGTGCCCTCCCCGCACCGCGGGCGCTGGCGGCGAGGAACGTCGCCCAGTCGAAGTAGTCCCGCCACAGCACCACCCGGCCGTCTCGCACCTCGAACGTGCCGCAGACCCAGAACTCCGCCTCCCACGAGCCGGCACGCAGGACATCCGTGCGTTCGGTGAGCACGACCGGGCCGTCCGCGGCCAGATGGTGGATGCGCGCCTCGAACCCGGTGCCGTACCGCAGCATCCAGCGCAGCTGCTTCTCCACCGCCGCCCGCCCGCGGGCCGGCGGCAGCGGAACGTTCTGGTAGACGACGTCATCCGAGACGAGCGCCAGCGCCGCGTCGGCGTCGAGCCGCTCCAACGCCACCAGGAACGCCCGGACCACGGCCCGCGGCTCGGACGACGACGAGGTACCGGTGCCGGACTCGGCGCCTGGGTCGGGCTTCGGGCCGGGGCCGGAGGATGCCGGCGGTTCGGGTGAGGCCGGCGGTTCGGGTGAGGCCGGCGGTTCGGGAGAGATGTGGGGGTCGGACATGGCGGTCCCTTCGGACGAGCGGATCCGGTCGCCAGCCGCGGCATCCCGGCGCACGAGACGCCCGTGGCACCTTCATCATTCGCGCAGTCCCCGGCCGCCGTCCCCGGGTCGCGGGGAGAAGCCCCGGCACCCCTGGCCGCAGCCCTCGGCCCGGCCGGTATCGCCGGGGCGACCAGTAACGCCACGGCGGCCGCGACGAGGCTGGCAGACTCGGGTGGTGGCAACACGCCGGTGACGCCGCCCGGCTTTCGTCGAGACGGCGTGGCGCCGGGACGAGGGGGATTCACCATGCGCAGGTTGAACGGCCAGGGTGAGCAGGCCATCGCGGATCTCGCCCGCCGGTACGGCGTGAGCGCCGACGCGGTGCGAGCCCTGTTGGACGCGGTGCTGCTCGGCGGCGGCACCCAGGCTCAGTTCTCCCATCCGGAGCTGGGCGGCAGCGGGCAGTGGATGGCCGGTGGCATGACGATGGTCGGCGACATGTTCAACCACGGCCTGCAGGCAACGGTCAGCGGCCTCGCCACGGAGCTTTCCAGCCTGCTGAGCTCGACACACTTGTATGCGCCCGCCTCGCCGCCGGCCGCGGGCGGGCAGCCTGGCGCGGCCCACCCGGCGAACCTGAACAACTGGTGGCCCGGTGGCCTGGGCCAGCCCAGCTCGACCGGCAGCCAGAACGAATCCCGATATGCCGTCTTCCCGGCCGCGCGGCGGCTGGCCGTGCGCGGCGGCGACGGCGAGGTGCGCGTCTACGACACCCTCGACCACCGCATCGCCGGCGTCCAGCAGCAGGGCGGCCCGCGCGGGACGCTGTCCTTCTCCAGCCAGCACGGTACCTTCACGGTGGAGAGCCTGCCGCTGGTGACCCCGGTGCCGCAGCGGCCCCACCCGGTTGCGAACCCGTCCGAGCCCGCCCCGGCATCCGCCGGCGGCACCGACCCGGAGGCGATTCTGGCGGCAATCGAGAAAGTGAGCGACCTGCACCGCCGCGGCATTCTCTCGGATGACGAATTCACCGCGAAGAAGGCCGAACTGCTGGCCCGCCTTTAGCGCCATGGCCGGCAGGGCCTGCCGTCACCCCATCCATGCGCCATGGTCGGTTCTACAGGCATTGTCAGAATCCCTCGAAGCTACTGAGTATGTGCCGCTGCTCGCCGGTCGGCTCAGGCCGGGGCGCCGTCGAGCATGGTCTGGAAGCCGCCCGGCGCGTACGGCCCGATGACGAGCTGTTCGAGGACGCCCAGGCCCACCCGTTCGCCCCAGGTCGCGCGCACCACCTGCTGGACGTGTACGTGTTCGGGCGCGAGCGTGTCGAGCTCGGCGACCTTGTGGACCTCGCCGCCGACGGCGAGCTCGTCGTGCCAGCGGCCGTGCTTCCAGTGCGGGTGGAGGTAGCCGACGCCCTTCATCCGGAAGGTGCGCAGCGGTTCGAGCTCCACCGTCTCGTCCGGGCCGAGCAGGAGCGTGGCGCCGTCGGAGCGGCGCAGGCCCGGTGCCCAGCGCACCTGGTGGCGCACCCCGTGCAGCCAGCTGATGCCGGTGTCCGGCCCGAACACCGGGTCGCCGTCGCCGAGCACGGGCAGGACGGCGGTGCGCTCCAGCCACGGCCGGCCCGTCTCGTCCTCCATGACGACGTAGTGCAGGGCCCGGTCGGCGAAGTTCAGCGGGGCCCACAGGAAGAACACCTGCGGCAGGGCGGTGCGCGGCGCCGCGGGGGTCCGTTCGCCCACGCCGCGGATCCCCCACGACCGGTCCTTGGTGCCGTAGGTGCCCGGGGTGATCTCGATGCGCTCGCCGCCGGACTCCACCCACCCGCTCCAGGTGACCATCTGGGTGGCCCGGGTGGAGTCGGTGAGCAGCGTCGGCCCGTCGTACTGGGTGGCCCGGGGCTCCTCGTGCGCGGGGGTGCGGGCGGTGGCGGTGAGCTCGGCGGCGAGGCCGTGCTCCGGTGCGTCGACGATGATCCGGTTCACCCGCAGCGGTTCGACGATCTCGACCCTGATCGGGCCGATGCTGGTGCGGGTGCGGTCCAGCGGGATGCGTCCCGAGGCGAAGACCGAGCACTGCACGTCCTGGTGGACGACGCTGAACGCGCCGTCGATCGTGCCACGGTTCGGGTACAGGCCGAACGCGAGCGCGAAGTAGACGTCCTCGTCGTAGCCGTTGAACCAGAACCGGTCGTAGTGGTCGGGATGYCCACCGCCGGCGTGCGCGACCGGCAGCGCGCTCTGATGGATCGGATAGTCGTCGAACGGCGTGAGCATGGCCTTCTTTCCCTCCATCCGCTCGGCCGTCCGTCATGTCGGCGGCCCGGCAGTCCGTTGCCTGTGCCGCACCGGCGGGTGGGCGTGACCAGGATCGGGGGCCGGTCACGGGGCGGGCATCCGTAGAAGTACCGGGATGGCTACCGGGATCGTCGCAGGTGTCGGTGCGTCTTGACGTCGTGGCAGACGCCCGCCAAAGATGATCCATGGCAGTCTCCGCGCAGCTTCGGTTCCGGGGCGAGCGGCTGTCCACCGAACGCACGAGCTTCGTCGGCCGGCGTGCGGAACGCACCGAGCTGCGTGAGCTGCTCGGTGAGTTTCGCCTGGTCACGGTCACCGGAGTCGGTGGTGTGGGCAAGACCCGGCTGGCGATGCGGGTCGCCGCCGAGACGCGCCGCGCCTACCCGGACGGGGTGTGCGTCGTGGAGCTGGCGCGGCTGCGGGATCCGCGGCTGGTGGCGCACACCGTCGCCGCGGCGTTCGGCTGCCAGCCGCGCGGGAGCGCCGAACCGTCGGCCGTCGCGCTCGGGGCGTACCTGGAAGCCAGGGATGCGCTGCTCGTCCTGGACAACTGCGAGCACGTCGTCGAGGCCTGCGCGGAGCTGGTGGACCTGCTGATGACCCGCTGCCCGCGGCTGCGCATCCTCGCGACGAGCCGGGAGTCGTTACGGGTCGAGGGTGAGGCGACGTACGTGGTGGCGCCCCTGCCGGTCGGCGGCGGGAACGGAAACGGGGATGGTGCTGGGGCCGACGCGCACCTGCCCTGCGACGCGACGACGCTGTTCGTCGAACGGGCCCGTGCCGTCCGCCCGGACTTCGCGCTGACCTGGCACAACCGGGCCGCGGTCGGTGACATCTGCCGTCGCCTCGACGGCATCCCGTTGGCCATCGAGCTCGCCGCGGTCAAGACACGGGCGCTGTCACCGACGGAGATCCTGGCGCGGCTCACCACGCCGACCGCGCTGCTGCGCCACGACGGCCGGATGGTCGCCGACCGGCAGCGGACCCTGCGTGCCTGCGTCGCATGGAGCTTCGACCTGTGCACCCCGCAGGAGCGGCTGCTGTGGGCCCGGCTGTCGGTGTTCGCCGGTGACTTCGAGCTCGACGCGGCGGAGGGGGTCTGCGGTGAGGGGCTGGCCGAACCGTTCCTCGACCTGATCTTCGCGCTGGTCGACAAGTCGATCCTCACGTTCGAGCCGGGTCCGGAGCGCGGGCGGCTGCGGCTGCTGGAGATGCTGCGCCAGTACGGCCAGGAGCGGCTGGAGCACGACCTCGAATGGCGCGGCGAGTGGCAGGTGCTGCGCCGCCGCCACCACGACTGGTACGCGGGGCTCGCCGCCCGCGCGGAGGCGGAGTGGACCGGCCCGGCGCAGCGGTCCTGGGTCAGTCGGCTGCGCGCCGACCACGCGAACCTGCAGCTGGCGCTGGAGTTCTGCGCCGCCACCCCCGACCTGGCGGCGAACCTGGCGCTCGCGCACTCGCTGCACCGCTACTGGGTCGCGGACGGATGGTTCACCGAGGGGCGGTACTGGCTGGCCCGCCTGCTCGACGACGGCGGCTCGGGTACCGGCGGTGGCTCGGGCGCTTCCCGCCGTGCCGGAGGCGGCGGCGGAGGCGCCGGAGGTGTGGGTGGTGACGAGGCCGGCCGCGGGGGTGGCGACAACGTCCCCGGCCGGGTCCGTGCGCTGCACACCGCGGGCTGGCTCGCGACTCTGCAGGGTGACCGTGGCGACGCCGAACGGATGCTGGAGCATGGCAGCGAGCTGGTGGCGGCCGGTGGCGCGGGTGCCGAAGCGGCGCTCATCACCCAGCTCACCGGCCTCGACGCGGTGTACACCGACAAGCCCGACGCCGTCGCGAACCTGGAACGGGCCCTCGCCCAGTTCCGCCGGGACGGTGACCTGAACCGGCAGCAGGAGACCCTCGCGGTGCTCACGCTCGCCACCGCGCTGGGGAGCACTCCGTGGGCGGCGCAGCGCTACTACCAGGACTGGGTCGCCCTGGCGCATCTGCGCCGGGACCGCCGGCTGCGCGCGTACGCGGAATGGGCCCGCGCGCTGGCCACCTGGCGGGCCGGTGACCCGAAGGGCGCGCTGGCGATCGTGCGCGCCGCCTTCTTCGGGGAGAGCGGGCTGCCCGACCATCTGGGTCTGACCCTGTGCCTGGAGGCGCTGGCCTGGATTCGGGCGAGCCTGGAGGAGTTCGCCGGCGCGGCGGTCCTGCTCGGCGCGGCGGACCATCTCTGGGAGCGGATGGGGACGTCCACCGCCGCGCTGCCCGCGCTGTTCCGGCTCCGCCAGGAATGCGAGGCGGCGTGCCGGGAGGGCCTGGGCCCGCGGGCCTTCGACGCGGCCTGGGCACGGGGAGCCGCGCTCGCACCGGCGGAGGCCTGGGCCACCTCCTGCGCCACCGGTTCGGCGACGGCTTCCGCCGCCGAGGCGGCCACCGGACCGGTCAGCGGATCGCCGAGCGGACCGACCGCTGGGCCGGTCCCCGGATCCACCAGCAGGTCGAGTACCGGACCGCTCGCTGTGCCTGCCGGCGGGTGGCTGGGCGGTGTGCGGTTGACGCGGCGGGAGAGGCAGGTCGCCCAGCTGGTCGCGCAGGGCCTGAGCAACAGGGACATCGCCGCCACCCTGGTGATCTCCCCGCGGACGGCCGAGACGCACGTCCAGCAGATCCTGAAGAAGCTGGGGCTCACCTCGCGGGCCCAGGTGGCGGCCTGGCTCTCCGCCCAGCCGGCCGAAACCGCGGGCTGAGCGGGCGGAGGCCCTTTACAGTCCTGACGCTGTATGGCAAGAGTGTTTACGTCCGACGGGCTTGGAAGTACTCTGCGGTGCCGACGATGCGGTTCCCCCGAGGGGCGGGTGCATCCGGTCGAGCGGGCTCCCCACCCGAAACATAGAGGGATACTTTATGCAACCTTCCCATCCTGAATCGTTGTCCGGCCCTGCGTCCGGTTCCGGTTCCGCTTCTGCCGCCAGCGTCGACGCCAGCGTCGGCGCGAACGTCGGCGTCAGTGCCGACGCCGACGCCGGCACGCGCCGTGAGCCGGGTGCGGGTGCGGACGTGCCGGGCGTCGGCACCGCCGAGCAGATCGTCGACGACCCGGCCGAGATCACCCCGGAGTGGATGACCGCGGCGCTGAGCGGTGCCGGTGGTGCTAATGGCGCCGGCGGCGGCGACGTCGAGGTCCGCGCCGTGAGCTATGAGCCGATCGGCACCGGTCAGATCGGTTCCAGCTACCGTTTCCGGCTGGAGTACGCGCCCGGGCGCGACACCACGGCGGACGGCGCGCCGGCCCCGCGCACGCTCGTGGTCAAGATGGGCGCCGGTGACCCGGGCGGGCGGGACGTGGTGCGCCGCGGCTACCGCAAGGAGGTCGGGTTCTACGCCCGGCTGGCCCGGGACGCCCGCATCGACGTCCCTCGCTGCTGGCAGGCCGCGATCAGCCCGGACTCCCGTGCCTTCACTCTGGTGCTGGCCGACGCCGCCCCGGCGCGCCCGGGCAGCCAGGAGGACGGGTGCGACGAGGCGCAGGCGACCGACGCCGTCCGCGCGCTCGCCGGGCTGCACGCGTCGTTCTGGAACAGTGAGCTGCTCGCCGCCGAAAGTGACTGGCTGCCCCGCCCGCAGGACGCGGAGCTCGCGTTCCTGGCCGAGCTGCTGGTGGCGACCACGAAGGACTTCGGCGATCGGTTCGCCGGTGTGCTCGACCAGAGTGACGTCGACACGCTGCACCGGGCCGCCGCGCTGACCTACCAGTGGGAGAGCGGCTGGCGCACCCCGTTCACCCTGCTGCACGGGGACTACCGGCTGGACAACCTGATGTTCCCGGCGCAGGGCCCGGGCGTGCTGACGGTGGACTGGCAGACGATCACCATCGGGTTGCCGGCCCGCGATCTCGCGTACTTCCTGTCCACGGCGCTTCCGCCGGCGGTGCGGCGCGCGACCGAGCAGCGACTGGTGGCGGCCTATCACGCCCGTCTCGTCGAGCTCGGCGTCACGGGTTACTCGGCCGAGCAGTGCTTCACCGACTACCGCAGCGGCATGTTGCACGGCCCGCTGATCACCGTGCTGGGCTGTATGTTCGCCGCCGGAGTGCGCTCGGAGCGCTCCGACCGGATGTTCCTGTCGATGGCCCGGGGGATCTGCGCGGCGCTGCGCGACCTGGAGTCGCTGGACCTGATCGCCAGCTCATAACGCCCGCCGGGCAGCCACTCGCGGGGCCGGCCGGCCGGGTTGCGCTCCCGGCCCCGCGAGACCGGACATCGCGCCGCCAATTGGCATAATGTATCCAATGGAGGTGGTCGGATGCTGCTCCTCGACTCCGAGTCCGAGGCCCAGTTCCGCAAGGAGATCCGGGCCTGGGTCCGGCAGGCTGTTCCCCAGCTCGGCGGGCCCCCGCCCGAGCGGGACTGGCAGGCCCGCCGGCGGTACGACAGCGCCTGGCAACGAATGCTTGCCGACGCTGGTTACGCGGGAATCCACTGGCCCCGCGAGTACGGCGGCCGGGGCGCCAGCCCGGCCGAGCACCTGATCTTCCTGGAGGAGTCCGCCGCGGCCGGTGCGCCCGACCTCGGCGTCCACTTCGTCGGCCAGCTGCACGCCGGGCCCACCCTCATCGCCGAGGCGACCGACGAGCAGCGCGCCTTCCACCTGCCCCGGATCCTGTCCGGGGAGGCGGTGTGGTGCCAGGGCTTCTCCGAGCCGGGCGCCGGCAGCGACCTCGCCGGTCTGCGCACCCGGGCCGTCCGCGACGGTGACCACTACGTCGTCACCGGGCAGAAGATCTGGACGTCCTACGGCCCGGTCGCCGACTACTGCGAGCTGCTCGTGCGCACCGACCCCGACGCGCCGAAGCACCGCGGGATCACCTGGCTGATCATGCCGATGGACAGTCCGGGTGTCGACGTCCGCCCGCTGCGGACCATCCACGGCGACAGTGAGTTCGCCGAGGTCTACCTGGACGAGGTTCGCATCCCGGTGGCCAACCGGGTCGGCGCGGAGAACGACGGCTGGCGGGTCGCGATGGTCACCTTCGGCTTCGAGCGCGGCACCGCGTTTGTCCGGGAGCTGATCACCGCGCGCACCCACGTCGCCGACCTCGCCGCACTCGCCCGGGTGTTGCCGCGGGGCGCCGGCACCGCCTGGGACGACACCGGCCTGCGCCGCGACATCGGCCGGGTCGCCGCCGAGCTGGACGCGCTGTGGGCGCTCACCAAGCGCAACGTCACCCGGGGCATGGTCGGGGTCATCCCGCCGGCCGGCGGCTCCGCGTTCAAGCTGTCCTACTCGGAGACGCTGCACCACCTGAGCGCACTGATCATCCGGGTGCTGGACCGGGCCGCGCTGAGCATGGACGACCTGCCTGCTCTGCCTGGGAAGCCGGGCCTGCCCACCGGGCAGCTGGTGCACGCCCAACTGCACGCGTTCGCGATCAGCATCGGCGCCGGGACGTCGCAGATCCAGCGCAACATCCTCGCCGAGCGCGTCCTCGGCCTGCCCAAGGAGCGCTGAGCATGCACTTCGACCTGGATGAAGACCAGCGCGCCCTGCAGGACACCGTCCGCCGGCTGGCCGAGGAGGTCTTCCCGGTGGAGCGGACCCGCGGCTGGGCCGAGCCAGGTGGGTTCGACCGGGCGGCCTGGAGCGCGCTCGCCGAGCTCGGCACGTTCGCCGTGTACCAGCCGGAGGAGCGCGGCGGGCTCGCGCTGCCGGTCGTCAACGCCGTCCTCGCCTACCAGACACTCGGCGCCTGCCTGGTGCCGGGTCCGCTGGTCGCGGCGGCGCTCGCCGCCGATCTCGACAGTGACAGCGGGGCGGTCGGCAGTGGGGAGGTCGTCCCGGCGGTCGTGGTGCGTCCGGAACCGGGCGCGCCGCTGCTCGTCGAGCATCTGCGCGACGCCGACGTCGTCTACGTCCTCGACACGCACGGCATCGAACGGCTCGACCCGGCGGCACTGACCGCGACGGCGGTCACCGCACCGCTGGACCCGACGACGCCACTGTCGCTGGTGACCGACCTCCCGCGAGGCGAGGAGGTCGGCGACGCGGCGCAGGCCGCCCGGTGGTCGCTGCTGGGATCGCTGCTCAGCTCCGCGCTGCTGGTGGGCCACGCGCTGCGCGTCCTCGACCTGGCGGTCACGTACGCGCAGCAACGCGAGCAGTTCGGCCGGCCCATCGGGACCTTCCAGGCCGTGAAGCACATGCTCGCGGACTGCTTCGCCCGCGGCGAGGTGGCCCGGGCCGTGGTCGACGCCGCGGGAGTGATCGTCGACGAACCCGGTGCGCTCGACATCACCGAGCCCGGGCCCGACGGAGCGTCGGCCGTCCGCGCCGTCGCCGCGGCCCGGGTGCTGGCCGCCGAGGCGGCGCTGCTCAACTGCCGGAACGCGATCCAGGTGCACGGCGGGATGGGGTTCACCTGGGAGGTGGACCTCCACCTGCACCTCAAGCGCGCCCTGCTGCTGGAAACCTCCTACACGACGTCCGACGCCGCCGCCGAGGCGGTCGCCCAGAGCCTGCAGAGAGTGCCGTGACGACATCGATCCCCACCCCGACGGACTCCACGCCGACGGAGCCCACCCCGACCACCGACGGTGCGCCCGCGGCCGTGACCGAGGTGGCCGCGGACGGTGAGCTGACCCTGACGGTGACCGCCGACGGCATCGCCCGGGTCACCCTCAACCGGCCGGACGCCGGCAACGCCCTCACCATGGGGCAGCGCGACGCCCTGCTCACCTGGTTCGCCCGGTTCAACGCGGACCCGTCCGTGCGCGTCGTCGTCCTCGGCAGCACCGGACGTTTCTTCTGCACCGGCGCCGACCTGCGCCAGCAGCGTGGCGCCGGTCCGCGCCCCGAGGGCGTGCCCGAGAAGCTCGTCGGTGACATCCGCCGGGCGATGACCACCGGCGGCATCAACGTGGTGCACGCGATCCTCGACTGCGAGAAGCCGGTGATCGCGGCCGTGCAGGGCACCGCGGCCGGTATCGGCGCGCACCTGGTGTTCGCCTGCGACCTGGTCGTCGCCGCCGACAACGCCAAGTTCATCGAGATCTTCGCCCGCCGCGGGCTGGCCGTCGACGGCCTCGGGACCTGGCTGCTGCCGCGGCTGGTCGGCCTCGCCCGCGCCCGCGAGCTGGTCCTGCTCGCCGAGGACATCCCGGCCACCCGCGCCGCCGAGATCGGCCTGATCGCGCGGACCGTGCCCGCCGAGGAGCTGGCCGCGACCGTCGACGACCTGGCCGGCCGGCTCGCCGCCGGGCCGACCCGCGCGCACAGCGCCAACAAGTGGCTGCTCAACCGTTCGCTGGACGTCGACCGGCACACCCTGGCGCAGGAGGAGGCCTGGGTCGTGGAGGCCCTGTCCTACACCGAGGACGCCGACGAGGGCGTGCGCAGCTTCGTCGAACGCCGCCCCACCCGCTTCCGCGGCTTCTGAGCAGGGGGAGACCATGACGCAGGGGGAGACCATGTCCACCGCCACCGACGTCTACTACGACCCCTACGACACGGAGATCGACGCCGAGCCGCACGCGGTGTGGCGGCGGATGCGCGACGAGGTGCCGGTGTACCGCAACGACCGGTACGACTTCTGGGCGCTGTCGCGGCACGCCGACGTCGACGCGGCGTCGCGTGACCCGCGGACGTTCAGCTCGGCGCGGGGGACCACGCTGGAGCTGCTCTCCTCCGGCGGTGAGGCGCCCCGGATGATGATCTTCATTGATCCGCCGGAGCACTCGCGGCTGCGGGTGCTGTTCTCCCGCGCCTTCACCCCGCGGCGCATCTCGGCGCTGCACGAGCAGATCCGCGAGGAGTGCCGCACCCTGCTCGACCCGCATGTGGGCAGTGCCGGGTTCGACTACGTCGCGGACTTCGGCGCCCAGCTGCCGTCGCGGGTGATCTCGGCGCTGCTCGGCGTGTCACCGACCGACCAGCCGCGGATCCTCGACGTCATCAACACGATGTTCCACATCGAGCCCGGCGTCGGCATGATCAACGACACCGCCCTCAACGCGATGTTCGAGCTGCACGGCTACCTCGTCGAGCAGCTCGCCGACCGGCGCGCGCACCCCCGCGACGACATGTTCAGCGCCCTCGTCCAGGCCGAGCTCACCGAGGACGACGGCACCACCCGCCGGCTCGACGACCAGGAGGCGGCCAACTTCGGCGTGCTGCTCGTCTCCGCCGGCACCGAGACGGTCGCCCGCCTGCTCGGCTGGGCGGGGCTCGCCCTGGCCGACTTCCCCGACCAGCGGGAGCTGCTCGTCGCCGACCCGGGCCTGATCCCGAACGCGGTCGAGGAGCTGCTGCGCTACGAGGCCCCCTCACCGAGCCAGGGTCGCAGGCTCACCAGCGACGTCACCCTGCACGGCGTCACCATCCCCGAGGGCAGCAACGTCCTGCTGCTCACCGGCTCGGCCGGCCGTGACGAGCGCGCCTTCCCGAACCCGGACGTGCTCGACGTCCGCCGGCGTATCGAGGCGCACCTGTCGTTCGGTCTCGGCGCGCACTACTGCCTCGGCGCCGCGCTCGCCCGCCTCGAAGGGCGGATCGCGCTGGAGGAGACCCTGCGCCGTTTCCCGCGCTGGGACGTCGACCGGGCCGGCGCCGTGCGCCTGCACACCAGCACCGTGCGCGGCTACAAGAACCTCCCGATCGCCGTGTGAGCGCGCTGGTCCACGTGGCGCAGCCGGGATTGGAACCGGCCCGTGAGTGGAGCAGCGATATATCGGAAACGGTGCCGACCTGGTCGGACACGGTCAGTTCGTGCGTGCTGACGGTGTACTCAGGCCGGTGCTCGGGTTGGCTGCGGGGCGGCGGGCGTGAGCGCGCCGAGGCGGTCGCGGTGGCGCAGCCGGGTGAGTGCTCCCGTGAGCAGGGAGACCGCGAGTCCGCTGCTGCCGAGGGCGAGGGCGGGGCCGAGCCCGGCGTGCTCGGTGACCAGCCCGCCGAGCAGGGCGCCGGCGGGTTGGCCGCCCCAGGCGATGATCCGTGCGGTGGTGTTGACGCGGGCCTGGAGTCCGAGCGGCGCGATGCTCTGGCGGATGACGATTCCGTTGAGGCTGACGAGGGTGTTGGCGGCCTGCCAGCCGAGCAGGGTGAGCGCGCCGAGGGTGAGGGTGCGGCTCGCGGACCAGCCGGCGAGGAAGAGCAGGCCGGCGGCGAGTCCGCCGAGGGTGATCCATCCCACCGGTAGATGTCGTTGCAGGGGCGGTAGGAGAAGGCTGGCGAGGAGACTACCGGCGCCGGCGGCGGCGTAGAGCAGGCCGATTCGTCCGTCGTCGCTGGGCAGGTCGAGGTGGCGGACGGCGACGACGACGATCAGGCCGGTGATGAAGCCGGCGGTGAGACTGTTGCCGACGCCGAGGAGAGTGAGGGTGCGGACCAGCCGGTGGTTCCACACCCAGCGCAGTCCTTCGCCGATCTCCGCAGGTAGCGACCGTCCCGCCGATGGCACGCCAGGCGTCTGCGTCAGCGTCTGCGTCAGCGGTAGGCGGGCCATGAGCACGGCGGACACGGCGAAGCTGGCCGCGTCGACGGCGATCGCGGTGCTTGCTCCGAGGGCGGTGGCGAGCAGGCCACCGGTTGCGGGGCCGAGCAGGGCGATGACGGTGCTGACGGCGCTGAGGCGTCCGGTGGCCTGTCCCATGAGGCCGGGCGGAACGAGGGCTGCCAGGGCACGGAACCCGGCGGCGTCGGAGAAGGTCAGCGCGGTCGCGCTCCCGGCGGCTGCGACCAGCAGGTGGCCGGTGGTCAGCAGGCCGGCGACGTCGGCGAGCGGGATGCTGGCCAGCAGCAGGCAGCTGGCCAGCGCGGACAGGCCGAGGACGCGGCGTGGGTCGAGGCGGTCGGCCCAGGCCCCGGCGGGCAGGCCGAGCAGGAGGTAGGGGGTCGCTTCGAGGGCGGTGAGCGCTCCGGTGAGCGCTGGGCTGCCGCTGCGTTGGTAGATCAGCAGTGGCAGGGCGACAAGGCTGATCGCGGAGCCGGTCCAGGAGATCGCGCGGGCGGTAAGGAACAGCCGGTAACCACCTGCCGCCTGGCCGGTGGGGGTGTGGTCCGGCGGGGCCGCGTCGGCCGGAGGCGTGGTGGTCATGGATGCAGGGCGGCGGCGAGGGTTTCGACGCCGTCGACGCCGGCCAGGTTGGTCGAGTTCCACTGCGGCAGGAAGACGACCCTGCCGGTGCGGACCGCGGTCACCGCGGGCAGGGTCTCGGTGAGCGTCGTGCGAGCCGCTGTCTCGGTCTCACCGCCGCTGAGCAGATAGACGAGGGTGCCCGGGTTCTTCTGGAGGAGGCTCTCCTTCGACAGCTCGCCGTAGTACCGCCCGGCGGGCAGGGTCCCGGCGTAGATGTTGATGGCGCCGGCGCGGGCGGCGATGTCGCTGTAGACGCCTTCGTAGGTGTAGATCGCCCCACCGAAGCTGCTGATCATCGCGATGGGGACGGGTCGGGTGGCGTTCACCTTCGCGGCCACCGCGGCGAGGCGGGTGTCGATCTGGCCGGTGAGTTCCTGTGCCCTGGTCTCGACGCCGAAGATCTGGCCGAGGGCGGCCAGGTCGGTCCTGACGTCGGAGACCCGGGCGCGGGTGGCGTCGTCGGTGCAGAAACCGCGCAGGATCATCACCTGGGTGCCCTGGGCGGCGAGCTCGTCGATGGTGGGTAGCTGCTGGCCGTCGAACAGGTAGGAGCCGTCGGCCCAGATCAGGTCGGGGCGGGCGGCGAGGAGCCGCTCGCGGCTCGGGGCGGCGTCGCTGAGCACAGGGATGTCGGCGACGGCCGCGGCGTAGCCGGACCCGGCGGTGCCGTTGCCGGTGTTGTACTGGCCGACGACCCGGTCGGTGAGGCCGAGCGCGGCGAGCAGGTCGGTGCTGGTGGGCCAGCCCGAGACGATCCGGCTCGGCGCCTGGTCGAAGTGCAGGGTGCGTCCGCAGTTGGTGACGGTGACGGGGAAGCCTTCCGGGCGGCTGCCGGAGGAGGGGGCCGCGGCGGGGGCCGGGGAGTCACCACAGGCGGCGAACAGGGCACCGGACATCAGGAACGCCAGGGCGAGTGCAGGGGCGGTGCGGCGCAGCCGGTGCGGGCGAGAGGCGCGGTCGTTCACGGGGTTCCTTCGAGGCGTGGGGGTGATGACAGCGGTGTGTCGCCGGCGGGGACAGGGGCGGGCGACGGGCGGTCGGCCGGATCGGCCGGCCGGGGTACAGGGGGCGCGGTGAGGGAGGCGAAGGCGAAGTGGGGGCGGCCGGTGATGGGGTGGACGGTCCGGTGGGCGGCGACCTTGAACACCTGACGGAGCAGGTCGGGGGTGAGAACGTCGGCGGGGGGACCGGCCGCGAGGAGTTCGCCGTCGGCGAGGACGTGGACGAGGTCGCAGTAGGCGACAGCGAGGTCCAGGTCGTGCAACGCGGCCAGGACGGTGATGCCGAGGGAACGGACCAGGTCGAGCAGGTCGAGCCGCGCGCCGATGTCCAGGTGGTTCGTGGGCTCGTCGAGGACGAGCACCCGCGGCTGCTGGGCGAGCGCGCGGGCGAGCAGGACGCGCTGTTTCTCACCACCGGACAGGCCGGCGAAGGGCCGGTCCGCCTGCCCGGTCATGCCGACGGCGCTCAGCGCGTCGGTGACGACCGCCCGGTCGTTCTGGGACGCCGGGCTGAAACTGCTCTGGTGCGGGAGCCGGCCGGTGGCGACAATGTCGCGGACCCGCAGGTGGACCTCCCCGGCGTTCTCCTGGGTGAGCGCGGCCACCCGCCGTGCGGTGGCCCGCGGGCCGAGATCACGGTGCAGGTCGACACCGTCGAGGAGCACGGCCCCGGCTCGGGGCCGCAGGGCGTGGTAGACGGTCCGCAGGGCGGTGGACTTGCCACTTCCGTTCGGTCCGAGCAGGCCGACGAACGTGCCCGGAGGGCAGTCCACCGTCAGGTCCCGCACAATCGGCGCGCCGGCCAGGTGAACCTCGACGGCGTCGAGGCGCAGCCCGGTCACGGCGTACCCGCCGGGGTGCCGCGGTGCAGAAGCACCAGGAAGAACGGAACCCCGACGACGGCGGTCACGACGGTGAGGGGCAGTTCCAGCGGCACGCCGACCGTCCGGGCGGCGAGGTCGGCAAGGACCAGGAAGTTCCCCCCGAGCAGCGCGGACAGCGGCAACAGCCGCCGGTGGTCGGCGCCGACGATCAGTCGTACGCAGTGCGGGGCGACGAGGCCCACGAACTGCACGCCTCCCGCGACCGCGATGACGGCGCCGGTCAGCAGCGCGGTGACGACGAGCAGTTCGGTGCGCAGCCTGCTGACGGCGACACCCGCCGACGCGGCGAGGTCGTCGCCGAGCAGCAGGGCGTTGAGCGCACGCCCGCGCAGAACCAGCCAGCCGGTGCACACACCGACGACCGCGGCCGGCAGGCCGAGCTTCTGCCAGTCCGCTCCCGACACCGTCCCGAGCAGCCAGAACAACAGGTGCGCCAGCTGGTTGCTGCTGACACGCAGTTGCAGGTAGCTCGTCGCCGCCTGCAACAGGTAGCCGAGCGCCACGCCGGCCAGCAGCAGCCGGCCCGGGTCGACGCGGCCCCCGTTCCGGCCGAGCACCAGCACCGCGCCGAGGGTGAGCAGGCCGCCGGCGAACGCCGCCCCCGACACACCCAGCCGGGCCAGCCAGCCGACGCCGCCGGTGCCGCCGAGGGTCAGCGCCGCGACGGCGGCCAGCCCCGCGCCGGAGGAGACCCCCAGCACGTAGGGGTCGGCGAGCGGGTTGCGGACGACGGCCTGCAGGGTCGCGCCGGCAACCGCGAGCCCTGCGCCGACGACGAACCCCAGCAGGACCCGGGGGACCCGGACCTGCCAGATGATCTGGTCGCGGAGGCCTGTCCGCGGCTCGCCGCCACCCAGGCCGGCCGCGGTGTGGGCGAGCACGCTCGACCACACCTCACCCACGGGGAGGCGGACCGCGCCGAGGCTCACGGCGAGCGCGAGGACGACGGGAGTCGCGGCGACGAGTGTCACGAGAAGGACCAGGAACCGGCCCTGGCCGGCGGTCCGTGACCGGGACGCCGGCAGGCGCGGCAGGGGTGTGCGCCGTCGCGGCTGGCGGGACGCTCGCGGCGGTCGGGCGACCGGTGGCGCGGTCGAGGATGCGGTGGACAGGATCTCCCCCAGGAGGAACGGTGCGGCGCGGAGCGCCCGACAGGCGAAAGCCGGTGGGCTGCTTTCACGTCGGCACACGAGGCGGTCCCGCGAGCCGGCGTCGGTCAGTGCGGCAGCGGTATCGACGGCAGGACCGCGGTGCGCGGTGCGGTGCGCGCCGCGGGCAGTCGGTGTCCGCCGAGGAACGGCAGCCCGACCGCGGTGTTGCTGTACAGGCCGGGGACGACGACCCGCGTGACGTGCAGGCCTGCGCGGCGCACGTCCGGTGTGGTCACGTCGACCGCGACCGCCCGGTGACCGGCTCCGGCGAGCCGGTCGACCGGATCGGCCAGGTCGAACAGGTCGGCCGCTGCCGGTCCGGGTGCGCGCGCCGGAGCGGATCCGAGATCCGTCAGCTCGACGGATCCGACGATGGTGTCCGCAACGGTCCGGCGGAACCTCTCCCGCGCGGCCGGGTCGAGGAAGAGCTGGAGGTGGCAGCCGTAGTCCACGACGTCGGACAGGTCGTCGCGGTAGGAGCGGAGGTAGGCCCGATCAGACCGCCAGGGCCGTAGCGGGCTGGTCGGGCTGGCCGCGACCTGGGCGTAGGGCCCGTCGGGGTCGTCGTAGTCGGCGACGAACAACTGCAGCTGCAGCGCCTCCCCGCACGCTTTCAGCGCCGCGTCCACCGGGTCCGGATGCACCCCCATGCCCAACGTCAGGTAGCCGGTCCGGTCGTCGGTGACCAGCGCCCCGACGACCGGCACGCCGAACTCGTCGTCGAAGGCGAGGAACCGGACGTCCAGCGCGCCCTGCGGCCCTCGGCAGAAGTCCCGCAGCCAGCCCGGCGGCAGCGCTTCGCGAAGGCCCCGCCCGCCGAACCAGGACATGGTCATCGCGTCACGTTCGACGACTTCCAGCAGCGCGCCCCTCTCGGCGCTCGCGCGGTCCGGGCCGGCGGCGAGACCGGCCTGGATGATCGGGTTGGTCCGGGGCACCGGATGGGCGGCGGCAGGAGCGTTCCAGGACACCCAGACGAGCGACGCCGGCACGAGGACGGCGATGCCGGTGCGCAGGTCCCGGCCGGCCGCCCACTGCTGTTCGAGGTCCCGGCTCATCGGGACCAGGGGGAACCCCGGCGTCGCGTACTGAGCGGGTGAGTACAACGCGAGCTGGTCCGGGTCGATCGCCTCGACGCCGGCGTCGGCGAGATCCCGGTAACTGGCGGTGGTCAGTCCCGCCGGGACGAGGTTGCCGCAGTACCGTTCAGCGGCCTCGCCCAACGCCGCGGCGAGGGCGCGCCGTGGATCCGCGAAGGCGTAGCCGGCCCCGGTGGCGTCCGCCGGCCACGGCCCGAACCAGGTCGTGTCGCACAGCCAGGCGTGGGTCAGGCTGAACGACGGCGGGAACCAGGGCGGGATCCGGCGGGGTGCCAGCCGGCGCACGATCCCCGTCCGCTCGTCGTACAGCGACGGGTACGGCAGGTCGGCGGCGGGCGGCTCGGGGACCAGGTCGGTTGTCGTGGGATTCATGAGAGGTCAGCATCCTTCGTCACCGGTCACCGAAAAGGAACCGCGCGGTCAGGCGAGCGGCAGGGGGTGGCGGACGAGGTCGTCCTCGGTCAGCGGACGGCTGCTCCAGCCCAGAGCGGCCGGAACGTCGTAGAGTCGCCGGCCGCCGCGCAGTGGGTAGGCCGGTGGACCGTTCCCGACCAGCCCGGGCACCACGACGCGGACCACGTGCAGCCCGGTGCGGGCCACGTCGGGGGTGGTCAGGTCGATCGACACCGCCCGTAGCCCACGCCTGTGCAGGCGCTCCAGGTAGGCGGCGCCCGTGCCGTCGAGGGACGGGCCGCCTGCTCGAGGCAGGTCGTCGAGACGGACGGCCTCGTCCGGACCCAGCCGGCCCAGGGCGCCGCGTTGGACGTCGGGATCGAGATAGAGCTGGGCCACGGCCGGCAGATCCACCAGCTCCCGACAGTCCTCACTCACCGAGGCGCCATAGCGGCGGTCGGCGCGAAACGGCAGGAAGACGTGGTCCTCGATGTCACCGGCGGCGACCGCGCGCCATACGTCGCTGTCGGGGGTGGCGAGCTGACGGGTCAGGGTCAGCAGCTGCAGCGCCTCGACCAACGCCTTGACCGCTGCGGTCGACGGGTCCGCGCGGCAGGCGCTGCCGAATGCGACGACGCCCGCCGCCTCGTCGGCGAGGAACGCGGCGAGGACCGGAACGCCGAACTCGGAGGGCACCGCCAGCAGCCGCACGGTCAGCGGATGGTTCGGGTCGGGGCGGCCCAGCTGGCCGGTCACCCGGCCGTCATCGAGAACCGTGCGGGCCGGGGCTCCGGACGCCCACCAGATCGTCGTCGCGTCCCGCTCGAACAGCTCCTCCAACGCGGCCGTCTCCGCCGCGCCCCGGCTCGTCCCCGCGGCGATCCCGGAGTACATCAGCGCGTGCGTCGGCGGCTCGGCGCGGTGCGGGCCGTGGAAATAGTCCAGATAGACCAACGACGCCGGGACGAGGACCGGCCCACCGGCGGCCAGGTCGGTACCGGGCACCCAGGCGACCTCCAGCTCCCGGGCGAACGGGACGAACGGGAATCCACGTGTCGAGTACTGCCGGTCCGAGTACAACGCCAGGTCGTTCGGGTCGACCGCCTGAACACCCCGCGCGGTCAGCGCGTCCCAGCTCGCTGTCGGCAGGTCGGTGGGCACCGCGTTGCCGCAGTAGCGCTCCACCGCCTCACCGATCGCCGCCGCCCGCGCCCGCCGTGGATCGCCGAGAGTCGCGCCGAAGCCGAACCCGTCCGCGCGCCACCAGGCGAACCGGTCGGCGCGCGCCACCCGTGCACTGCGTCCCAGCCAGCCCGACGGCATGCCAGGAGGGGGTGGCTGGTCGACCACTCCCGTCAACAGCCCCAGCCGGGCGTCCACGAGCGGTTCGCCGTTCATGGATGTGGCCCTTCGCCCGCACCCGTTACCGCGAGCAACTGGTCATCCCCGGAACCGAAGGCACGCTCGGCCGGCCCGGCCGTCCTGTCCCGCCCGGCCTTCCCGTCCCGCTCGATCTCCGCGGTGACGCCGAGGCCCATCACGGAGAGCACGAGGCGGATTCCTGCGCGAGCGGGCTCGAACAGCACAGTCTGCGTGCACGGCCGTGTCGTGGCGGTGGTGTACCGGTCCTGCCCGGTGCCCAGGTTCCGGGCCAGATTCGGATGATCACTGCCGGTGATCTCCAGGACCAGTCGAGCCCCGGTAGGCAGTTGCTCCACCGCACCTGCCAGCGTGACGGCGAAGGCCCCGCTGGTGCCGGCCGGTGCCGTCCGGACGGCGCTGCCGAAGGCGATCTCGAACAGCGCGCCGTCGACCTGCCAGCCGAGCACCCGCACGATCCAGTCAGCCGCTGGGCCATCCGCGGCGGCCGACAGCTCCACCCGTCCACTGCCGAGGAGCGTGACGGGGGCGGGCAACGGGTCGGAGACGAACCGGACGGCGTCCTTCCGGCCGAGCAGGGGCCGGCGGTCCGCGCCGGGGACCGTGGAGGGAAAAGGATCCGCCGGGTCGTAGCGGAAACTCCGCCCGCCTGCCGGTCCGGAGTCCTCGACGGACAGCGTTTCGTCGGCCCCGGCGTACCAGACCGTGTCGGTCGCCGGGGTCGGCGGCCACTCCGTGCACGCGACCCACCGATCGGCGCCGCGGACGAAGACCTCCGCTCCCGACGGTGCCTGCGAGGCCGGCGGCGTCGGCGCGTGCGGTGCGGATGCCGTGGGTGACACCACGGGGAGGGCCGAGGAGGCGGGTGCGGGCCGCAGCACGGCGCGCAGCCAGTCCACGCAGCGTGTCCCGAAGTCGTAGCGCGACGTCGGTCCGTGGTCGCGGTCGCCGACCCGGCTGGTCGGGGCGAACGCGAGATCGTGGCCCCACGCCCCGACAAGCATTCGCCTCGGCGGCCGAGGGGTGACCGCGGAGCCGACCAGGACCCAATGGGTGAGGGTCTCGGTGACCAGCAGGTCGTACCAGCCGCCGACATGGAACGCGGCCGCCCTCACCGCGGCCAGCTCCTCGTCGGTCAGCACCTCCGGACCAGGTTCGGGACCGGTGTGCAGCAGGTCGGCCCAGTGCGGCAGGGACGCGCCCATCCGTTCGGGCAGCTCGCAGACGGGAAGGTGGTCGAGCACGTCGGGCTGGCGGGCGTGCACCAGGCGGACCAGCCCGTCCCGGCTGGTCCGTCCGTCCGCTCGTTCCAGCCACCAGTAGGCGTGCTCGGCGAGGCGCAGGATGCCGCTCGGCTCGAACTTGGTCCGGTGCAGGCCCATCGACGGGCCGAGGCTCACCACCGCCCGTACCGCGTCGGGGCGCTCCACCGCGAGGACCCAGGCGGTGAACCCGGAGTAGGAGCCCCCGTAGGCCACGAGCTGGCTGTCGCACCACCGCTGGTCGATGATCCAGTCGGCCAGCGCGGCGCCGTCGGCGCGCTCGTCGCGGTAGGGCCGCCACTGCCCGTCCGAGTCGTACCGGCCCCGGACGTCCTGCACGACGTAGCCGAAGCCCCGCGCTGCCCAGCCCTGGCCCTCGGCGAGATGGGTGCTGCGCCCGTAGGGGGTGCGCGTCACGACCACCGGGACCGGCCAGTCCACCCGCGGTGGCAGGTGGACGTCGACCGCGAGCGGCGTTCCGTCCGCGCCGGCGACCCGCAGGTTCGTCCACATCTCACCCGGCGCCGCGCTCATGTGCGCACCGACCCGGCGGGTCGCGCACCACGCCGCGGCGTGGCGGGTGACGCCACGACTGGCAACGGCAGGACCGGATGACGACGCGTCTCACCGTCGGGACCGACCTCGACCTGGACGTCGATCTCCGGCAGCTGGTCGGTTGCCCACCAGCGTTCCATCTCGCCCAGCAGCAGCCCGGCCGCGACCGCCACGACACCGCGCCCCGGCCATGGCACCGGCGGAGGCTCGGACGTCGAAGCACCCAGCCAGGACCAGTGCGCCAGCAACTCCTCCGGCGTGCCGGCAGCCGCGAGCCGACGACCCCGCACGTCCTCGTAGCCGGCGCTGCGGCCAGGCACCGTCAGCGGACCAACGAACAGTGACAGCCCTTCCATGTGCGCACGTGTCCACGCTGTCGCGTGCTGCGCGCACCATCGCTCCACTCGCCGCCAGTCCGTGTCCGGCAACCAGCCCGCGCAGTCCACCAGCACATCCGCGCCGCGCACGACGGTCTCGTCGACCGGCCCGCGCCGCACCCGCGTCGCCCACCCTGCCGCGAGATCCGCGACGAGCCGCGCGACCGGGCCATCCCCTGCCACATGCAGCACCGACGGCCCCGGCCGGACCCTGGCGGACGAATCCGCGTCGACTATGACGCCCCGTCCTCGAAGCGCCTCGGCCAGCTGGCCGATGACCGCGTCGGACCGCTCGTCGCCGTCCGCGACCGGTCGCGCCGGCTCCGCCTTCCTCGGCGGGGGACCACACAGACGCTCGCGAAGCCGGGCGACCGCCTCCGACGGGCCCGTCACCCGCAGAAACGCATCCCCCGGCCCCAGGACACGCCAGCTGCCGTCCGGGAACTCGTACAGGTGATGCCCCTCAGCCAGCCTCACCGACAACCCTCCTTCTTGCTGTGGCGGCAACCGTGTTGTGGCGGCGACCGCACGGGGGCCGGGCCGCTTGGGCGCGACCCGGCCCCCGCCGACTCAGCGAGAGATCACGAACGGGCTGTGGACCAGCGCGTTGGTGCCCGGCCCCTGCGGCGCCGCCACCGGGGTGGCCACCGCGACCGGCTCGATCACGAACGGGCTGTGGACCAGCGCGTTGGTGCCCGGCCCCTGCGGCGCCGCCACCGGGGCCGCCGCCGCGACGGGTTCGACTCGGAACTCACTCACGACTGCCTCCTACCTGTAATGAAAACGGAAACCATTTCCGTGTCGCAGACAGTAGGTGTGTCGGGAGGGTGGACGCAACCAGTTCGGGCAACTACTTTCGGTTACGAGCGGATGGTCTGGGTGGTAGGGCGACGCCGCGGCCGACCCCGGATCCCGCGCCCCGTGCTCGCCGGCGGGTCGCCAGGCGCGAAGTCGGCCAGCCCCTCCGGCGGCGACAGTCGGGTCGACGCCATCGCGACGAACCGCCCATGGAGCCCGAACCGGTCAGGCCGTTCCGTGCTCGACCGTTCTGATATCGACGTCGGGCGTGGCTTTGACGCGGTGAAACGCCGGCCTGGCATAAGTGCCCTTGACTCTGTGGCCGGTCGTCGACCATCGAGTCGTTGTGGATGTTCCGGGATCCTCTGTATAAGGATGATTGTGCTCGCCGCGGTGTTCTGTATGGCTCGGAGTGGGGGCGTTCCGACCTCTGGAAACCAGGCAATCAGAGTAGCCTCGTTGGGAGATGCTGATGATCGTGTCCGGCTGTATCGCCGTCGCCGTGACGAGTTCCCTCGTCATCGCCACTCTTTCCCGCCGGTCCGAGTTCGCGTTGCTGCCGGCGATCGGAGCCACGCCGCTGCAACGTCGGGGACCTGGCGTTGGGGAGCCGTCTACCTAGGCCGCCGCCCGCATTGTCGGGACCGTGTTTGCGCTGCCGGGGTCGGCTGCCATGATCTACCCGCTGTGCAACGGCGACCGCATCGTGCCTGCCGTCGACCCGGCCGAGTACACCGGAATCGTCGCGTTCACGTTGGTACCCGTCCTCGGGGCCACGGCTCTTCCGGCCCGCACGATTGCGCGCGCATCCTGGTCCGCGCAGCGGACGGATGATGTCGCTGCTTCAGGTGCACTGGTCTGCGGCGGAGCGCGGCGTGCCGAAGGACGGTGACCGCTGTGCCGTCGGGCGCAGGTTACGGGCTCACCGCGGCACCCCGCACGGCGTCACCATTCCCGCGGGCAGCAACGTCCTGCTGCTCACCGGAGGAGACCCTGCGCCGCTTCCCGCGCTGGGACGTCGACCGGGCCGGCGCCGTGCGCCTGCACACCAGCACCGTGCGCGGCTACAAGAACCTCCCGATCGCCGCATGACAGACAGATCGCGCGGGCCGGGGCCCGACCGGGCGTCCCCGGGTGTCCGCAGGCTCGGATCTCGGGAACGGGCGGCCCGCCGGGTTACCGGCGAACTCACCACCCGTCACATCCTGAAGGGCCACAACCCGACGAAAAACAATATGAAGGCGCCCAGCAGTCCGATCCCGACGGCCAGGAAGGCGAAGTCCATGATGACCCTCGCGATGCCGGCACCGGAGGGGCTGTGGGCGAGATTGGCGGGGTCGCTGCGGTCGTAGACAACGTCTACCTGCCCGCCTGCAGGGTAGGAGCCGGAGACCTCTCCGACATACTTCTCTCCGTCGACGGTATAGCTCACCTTGGTGGCGTGTTCTTTCCAGCTCGTGGTTTCATCGCTCCGCCACTCGTAGCGTGTGGAGATTGCCACCGCGGTCGTGTGCACGCCATTGTTCCGTAACGAAAGACCAGAAACTGCATTGTCGAGCAGCCAGCGGTTCATGAGCAGTAGTGGGGCGAGGCCGGCCAGGAAGAACAGCGAATAACCGACAACTGTCAGGTCGCCTCGGAACCGGTATGGCAGACGCATCAGGAATCCCTGGTCCGATGGAGCGCGCGGTCGGTCCTGCGGGCGGAGTGCAGCGCCTCTTCCCGTGCGGCGTCCGGCTGCCCGACCGCCTCATCTCCGGTCTGAAGATACCGGGCCTCGCTGACCGGAGCAGCCATCGCGAGGCCGCAGACGGCGGCGGAGACCGCGGCGGCCGTTTTCCGGAACTGGACCGGATGACCCTGGTGGGCACCGCGACGGAGCCAGGGTGCCGCAGCGGCCCGCATGCCGAACATCTGGCGCCGGTCGTCACCCGCTTACTGGCAGGTGTCGGAAGTCGTCGGGAAGACGTCGTGCACCAGGCCGATCCGTAGCGCCTGCTCGGCGCTGACCTCCGATCCGTGGCAGGGCCTGCCACGACCACCGCGGAAGCGGTCCCGGGGCGTAGGGTTCGCGGGTGGCTACTGCCGCCGAGTACGCAGCTGGTCGGGTGGACGCGGTGCGCGACGATCCGGCGGGGCGGTTGGCGTTGCTGGGCTCTCTCTACGCGGCGCCACCGGGTTGGCCCGAGCTGCGGCTGCCGTATCGGCGGGCGGCACTGGCGTTCATGCGCTGGCAGCTACGCCGCGGCCTGCTCGCCCCGGTGGCCGGTGCGGCGCCGGGCAGTGCCTGGTGGCGGGCCGTCAACGAGCGGCTTCTGCGTGACACCGCCGAGGCGCGAGGCCACGTGGTTGGCATGGGTGGTCCGATGTCCTCGCCAAGCGCCGCGTCGTCGGTGGCGTTCGCCCGCCGGCCTTCGGTACGGGCGTGGTACCGCGCGCACAACGCGAGCGTCGTGGCCGCGTATCTCGAGCACCGGGCGCTGGCCGACGCCGAAAGCTATGTGGAGCGGTTCTTCCTGAACCTGGTGCTGGTCCGCGTACTGTACGCRCACGCGCTGGTGGCCGCTCCGCGCCTCGCGATGGGCTGGTTGGGGCCGGTCGCGCCCCTGCTGGGTGACCCGCGGGTGGGAATGACCGGTATCTTTCTGTCGCTGTCCCGGGTGCTGCCTGACCGGTATCCGCTCGAGGGCGACCTGCAGGGGTATATCGACGACGAGCACGGCCTCGGCCGGTTGCTGGACGTCGGGATGATCGTGCCGCGCCTTGACGCGCTCTACTCCTGGTCAGCCGCGGAACTGTCGATTCCCGCACTCACCGGGCTGATCCGGAACCAGGTCCCGTGTTATGCCTGGGACCCCAGCGACGGGAAACCCTGGGACCCGGCCCCGAAGCTGGTTGATCGAGCGCTTCGGCGGATGGTTCCACCTGGTGGGGCGTCCCATGCCGGTGGCAGCACCATGTGATCGCAGCACCGTGTGACCGGCGGTTTCAGCTCCCCTGCCGGTCGCGCGCCCCAGCCCTGTCAACCGCGCAGACGGATGACGGTGCTGCTGTCGGTGCACGTTCCGCGGAATCAGGGCTCCGCGCACCCCGCGGCGTGATCCGACCTCATCCGTTCGGCGAGAACCTCCCGCGAAGCGCTGCCGACGTGGCTGTGAATGCCCGGCGGGCCATTTCCGCCGGTCCGAGTGCCGCGAGTGAGGCCGAATACACCTCGGTCGCGATGATCGGCGTGGCTCCCATCGCGGCGAGAACGTCCAGAACCGCGTCGATGTCGATGTCGCCGACGCCGGGCAACAGCCGCGCGGTGGTCGTCTCCACGACCGGGTCCTGCGCCGGCGCAGCGGGCGCGTCGCAGAGCTGGACCACGTCTATCCGTGCCGGGGGTACGGTCCGCAGCACGTCTTCGCTCGGGCCGCCGGGCTGGCGGAACCAATGCCAGAGATCGAGGACGAGACCGAGGTTGTCGCGGTTCACCGCGTCCAGGAGCCGTGCCGCCGCGGAAAGGGTCGGCACCACCGTCCACGGCAGGAACTCGAAGCTGATCCGCAGGCCCTGGTCCGCCGCGACATCGCACAGGCAGGCCAGTCGCGCGGCGACCTCGTCGAGGTCTGCCGTCCCGGGACGCGAGGTCGTGATCGCGATGATGTGCGCCGCCCCGGCGCGCCGGGCGAGGTCCACGAGCGGCGCGGCTTCCGCCGCGATCGCGGGCCGGTCGGCGGTGGCCCACTCCATCGCCACCTCCACCGTGGCGATCGACAGCCCACGATCACGATGGCGGTCGAAGTATTCCTGCGGGGCCATTCCGGCGGTGACGGCGCCGTCGAAGTGGGATCTCGTCATCTGGACTCCGCTGAAGCCCGCCGCTGCGACGGCATCGACGAGCCCGCGAATGTCGTCGGCGCCGGCCGGATGGCCCAGCGGTAACAGTGTCGGTGCCGAGATGACGGTCATGAGGATGATCTCCAACCAGAGCGCGGGAAGGGTCCAGGACGGCGTTCAGTTCTGCCGGGTCGTGGTCACCTCTGCCGGGTCGTGGTCACGCCCTTGAAGGTGCGGAGGATGTCGCTCCATCGGGCATTGGTCATCTCGCCGGCGGAGCCGCCACGGCTGCGGTGGTCGAGGGATTCCCGGCCGGTCGTCAGCCGGGCCAGTTCCGACACCCGGGCGTAGGCCTCTTCGTCTATGCCGGTGGTGACGCCGAGAGCGCCGGTGAAGGCGAGGAGATCCTCGGTCGGGAGGTTCCCGAGGACGTCGGGCTCACCGGGAAACCACAGGTCGCCGCCGATCCCGCAGAACGCCGACTCCAGCCAGTCGACGCCGACTCCCAGCGCGGCGAGCACGTTCGCGAGTGCGAAGCCGTTGCGCGCGTGCAGGTGCAGGCCGATCTCAAGCGTCGGGAAGGCGGCACGGGTGGTTTCCAGGGAGTCGACGATCTGCACCGGATTGGCCATGCCGACGGTGTCGCCGAAATAGACACCCACCGCCCCTGCGTCAACGGCCCGCCGCACCAGTTCCAGGCGGATCGCCGGATCGGTGGCACCCACGCAGGGCGTGAAGTAGGCCATCGCGATCCCGACGATGAGGGCCGCGCCCGCGGCCCGGGCGATCTCGCCGATGGCTGGCAGGTCGGCAAGCACCTGCGCGACGCCGCTGCCCTGGTTGAGGCGGCTGACCTCCTCGTCACAGCAGGTCAGGGCGACGAGATAGTCGAGTTCGCACTGCCCGGCGCGGTGCGCGCCCCGCAGGTTGGGGACGAGCGCGCGGTACCGCACCCCGGGCTGGCGTGGCACGGCCGCGAGGACTGCCTCGGCGTCGGCGAGCTGGGGCAGCACCCGTGGGTGCGCGAAGGAGGCGACTTCGATGTCCCGGACGCCGGCGTCGATCATGTGTTCCACGAGTTCGATCTTCGCCTCCGTCGGCACGATCCGCTCGACCGACTGCAGGCCGTCCCGCAGGCCCACCTCCACGACCCTGACACCTGGCTGGAGCGCGAGCGAGCTCATCGGATCACCCCGCGGCGACGGAGATCGGCGACCGTGTCGGCGTCGACGTCGATCTCGGCGAGCAGTTCGTCGGTGGCGTCGCCGAGCGGCGGGCCGGCCCAGCGGATCCGCGCCGGCGTGCGGCCGAAGCGGGGCACCACCGCCTGCATCGGCAGGGTCGTGCCGTCCGCGCCGACCTCGACGTCGACGATGGACCGCCGCGCCGCGAAGTGCGGGTCGTCGAGCATTTCCGGCGCCCGGTAGATCAGGCCCACGGGCACCGCGTGGGCCAGGCAGCGGTCCTCGACCTCCCTGCGGGTCAGCGTGCTCGTCCAGGCGGTGATGATGTCGTCGAGCGCCTGCTGCCGGCGGCCCCGGTCGGCGTGCGTGGCGTAGTCCGGGTCGTCGGCGAGGGCGGGCTGGTCCATCGCCGCCGCCAGCCGCCGGAACACGGTGTCCTGGTTCGCCGCGATGAGCAGGTCCGCTCCGTCCGAGGTCGGGTACACGTTGGAGGGCGCGACCCCTGGCAGGACCGAGCCGGTGCGTTCACGGACATGGCCGAACGCGGCGTAGTCGGCCACCAGTGACTCGCTCATCGCGAGGACGGCTTCGTACAGGGCGCAGTCGACGACCTGGCCGCGGCCGCTGCTGGCGCGCTCGACCACGGCGGCGACGGCACCGAGCGCGCCGAGCGTGCCGGCGAGGCTGTCGCCGATGGACAGCCCGGAGCGGCTCGGTGGTCGGTCCGGCTCGCCCATGAGGTGCCGTATCCCGCCCATCGCCTCTCCGATGGAGCCGTAGCCCGCCCGGCCGGCGTAGGGACCGGTCTGGCCGAAGCCGGTCACCCGGACCATGATGAGTCCGGGGTTGGCCGCCGAGAGCTCGTCGTAGCCCAGGCCCCAGCGTTCCAGCGTGCCGGGGCGGAAGTTCTCGACGACGATGTCCGCGGTCAGGGCGAGGCGGCGCACCAGGTCCTGGCCGTCGGGGCTGCGCAGGTCGCAGCCGAAGGATCGCTTGTTGCGGGCCAGCACCGACCAGTGCACCGGCGCTGCGGTGCCGTCGGTGTGGCCCCACCGGCGCATCGGGTCGCCGCCGGCCGGATCCTCGATTTTGATCACCTCGGCGCCGTAGTCGCCGAGGAGCTGGCCGCAGAACGGACCCGCGATGAGCTGGCCAAGCTCCAGGACCCGTAGGCCCGCGAGCGGGCCGTCGCCCCGTCGTCCCTGATCCTCGGGACCGGGCGGATTGCTCGTGGCCGCGGACACATCAGTCATCTGTTGCGGTCACCCCACCACATCACTTGTCTCGTTCGAACATCGGCCCGGTTCGACTGTCGGCACGGCGCACGTCATATGTGGACATCAGAGCAGCTGTTGCGAGATCGCCTTGGCGCACTCGACGAGGGCCGGGGCATGCTGGGCGGCGCTCTCGGGTGAGAGCCGGAACGCGGGCGCGCCGATGGCCAACGCCCCGACGAGGGCGTCGCGTGCATCCGTCAGCGGAGCCGCCATGGAGCTGAGCCCTCGCTCGCGCTCCTCGGGCGAGTACGCCCAGCCGCGTTGGCGGGTGAGTGCCAGGTCGTCGGCGAGCCGGTCGACGGAGGTGACGGTGTTCGGCGTGAACGCGGGCAGGCCGGCGTCGAGCGCGAGTGCGAGCGCCTCCGGCTCGTGGGCCATGAAGATCTTGCCGGCGGCACCCGCGTTGAGCGGCTGGATCTGGCCCACCTTGCCCTGGTAGATGATCGACTGTTCTGAGTGGCTCATGAGCACGGCCACTCGGG
Source organism: Frankia sp. CcI49 (assembly GCF_001983215.1). Classification (NCBI taxonomy): domain Bacteria; kingdom Bacillati; phylum Actinomycetota; class Actinomycetes; order Frankiales; family Frankiaceae; genus Frankia; species Frankia sp. CcI49. The sequence goes on along the minus strand of NZ_MOWP01000006.1, from coordinate 207,424 downwards.
CGCCGCCCTGGCGGACGTAGACGATGCACGATTCGCCGGTGCGGTCACGCAGGTCTCGCACGATGGGCCTGGCCGCGTCGATCAGGTCGGAACCGGCGGTCGCCGCGGCCGACCAGGCCATCACCCGTAGCCCGATCGAGTAGTAGTCGCCGGTTCGCTGGAGCAGGTTCTCCTGGACGAGTGAGCGCAGGATCCGGGCCACCGTCGTTGTCGGGAGGCCGGTGGCGGCCCGGACGTCGGAGGCCCGCAGCCGCGGCTGTCCCCGGGAGAAGCAGTCCAGGATCAGAGCCTGGCGGTGCAGTACCTGGACGGCGTCACTGTCGCGCGTCACGCCGGGCGGGCCCTGCTCGGTGTCGTTGCGGTTGTCGTCGTGCACGCCTGCCGGTGCCTCTCGTCTGGTCGTCGGTTCGTCTGCCCGCCGCGTCGCGTCGCGGGGACCGTCAGTGCCGGAGCAGGAGGGAGCCGAATCCCTCACGCCGGTCGGGGATCCCATGGCGGCGCAGCGCGTGCCAGTACGTCGCCGTGTTGACGGCGACGACCGGAAGCCCGAGCCATCGTTCCGCCTCGTCGGCCAGCCGCGCCATGGACAGGTTCGCGCCGAACTGGATGATCGCGCGCGGTCGCCCGGCGGCGAGTTCGGTGAGCGCCGCGCGGACGTCCGCCTCGGGCGTGTGCGAGATCTGCAGGGGCGTGGGCGCCCGCAGGTGGATCGCCTGCTGGTATCCGTAGCCGATCTCCTCGACGAAGGCCTTCAGATGCGCGTCCGCGTCCGGCATGTACGGCGTCACGAGGGAGATCGGCCCGTCGTCGACACCGAGAGCGCGCAGCGCGGCCGGCAGCGCGTCCGCCGCATGGATGAGCGTCAGCTCGCCGAAACGGGTGTTGAGCCGCCGCTCGATGGCCCGCGCGGCGCCGACACCGCCCCGGTACACCGCCTCGATGGACACTCCCATCACGACACACGTCGGCTCGACGCAGAGCACCCGCTGGACGGCATCGTCCAGGCCGCGGTCGATGGCGTCGACGAGCTCCTGGAACCCCACGTCGCCGTCGATCGGCTTCTCGGGGATGTGGATGCGGGCGATGTGGTTCGTCACGCCGTAGGGGCGCATCGCGTCATACTCGGGCTGTACCACCGTGTTGACCGACGGCGTCACGACACCGAGTCTGGCCCGGTAGCCGAGTGGATCGCCAGACATCACAGCCTCCTGGTCGCGAGGGACGGATCGCCAGGGACACGCACCAGTCGGCGCCCTGTGCCTCGGAGCGCGGCGAGTGCTCCCGGCCCACGCGGGCACCTCCCGCGGCGCAGACTCATGACACGCTGGCCGCGGACACGCCCACGAGCCGCCGGGCCGCGAGCTCGCCCTCCCAGACCGCGTCGAACACCCGGCGCGGGGCAACGCAGTCGCCTACGCCCACGACCTGCCTCTCGATGGCGCTGAGTTCCCGGAGCAGACCGTCGTCCGCTCGCTGTCCGGTCACCAGCACCACCGCGTCGACGGGCTCGCGCTGCTGCCGCTCGCCGTTGTGGACGTCCGCGAGCGTGACCCGGTCGTCCTTGATCTCGACGAGCTCGACGCCTGCGGACAGCCGCACGCCGAGCCGGCGCAGGCGACCTGTGACGGACGGCAGATCGTGACTGTCGGTGAGCCCTGCTCCGACGTGCGTCAGCCGCGTCGCGATCTCGACGGTGCGCCGCCGCGCACCGCCGGCGAGATGCTCGGCGACCGCGAGCGCCCGGCGATCCCCGAGGTCGTCGACGACGAGCACCGAGGCCGGCAGGTTCACCTGCTCGCCGAGCACGTCCTGCACGGTGAAGACGTTCCACTGGTCTGTTCCTGGCACGGCGGGCGCGCCCGGCGCCCAGCGGGCCGGGCGCAACGCCGTCCACCCGTCCCGGCGTGGTGACGATCCGGTCGCGATGATGTAGGCGTCGAACTGGCCGGCGAGGTCCGCGGCCGTCGCCGCATGGCCCAGCCTGATGGTGACACCGGCCTTGAGCAGCTGATCGGTGAGCCAGTCCGTGATGCCGAGCCACTCCCGGTAGGACTCGACGGCGCCGAGCCAGCGCACCTGGCCACCGGTCGTGTCGGCACGCTCGAACAGGGTGACCTCCCGGCCGAGCTCGGCGGCGGTTAGGGCGGCCCGTAGCCCTGCCGGCCCGGCGCCGACGACCGCGACGCTCCTGGCCGAGGCACGTGTCGAGGGCGTGGCCGGCGTCGAGGGCGTGGCCGGTGTCGAGGGCGTGGCCGGTGCCGCGGCGAGGACGGCCTCCCGGCCGACGGCGGGATTGTGGACGCAGGAGAGCGCCGTGCGAGCGATCGACGCGATGCAGTGGTTCGCGCCGACGCAGGGCCGGATGTCGTTCGCGCGTCCCTCGGCCGCCTTCCGCACCCAGTCGGCGTCGGCGATGAGCTGCCTGGCCATGCCGACGAAGTCGGCGTCGCCGCGGAGCAACACCCCTTCGGCCATGTCCGGCGTGGTGATGCGGCCCACGACGACGACGGGCAGTTCGCCGACGGCGGACCTGATCGACGAGGTCGCCGTGATCTGGTGACCCATGGGTGTGGGCGACGCGCCGTAGATGAGCATCCGGTCGAGGTAGGTGCCCTGGGAGACGGAGATGTAGTCCACCGCCGCGGTGGCCGCGATGCGCCGGGCTATCTCCGCCCAGTCCGCGGTCCGCAGCCCGTTCTCGACGTCGCCGTCGTCCCCGTTGATCCGGATGCCGACCACCATGGTCGCCGGTACGGCCGCACGCACGCGTTCGATGATGCGCCGGACCAGGCGGAACCGGTTGTCGAGGGAGCCGCCGTAGTCGTCGGTGCGGTGGTTGGTCGCGGGGGAGAGGAACTGGCCGAGCAGGTATCCATGTGCCAGGCCGTGGATCTCGACGCCGTCGAGGCCGCCGTCGACCGCGAGAGCCGCGGAGCGGGCGTAGCCCTCGACCAGTTCGTCGATCTCGGCGGCCGTCATCTCGTGCGGGATCTCCCGGTAGACCGCGCACGGGACCGGGCTCGGCGCCCACACCGGCAGGCGGCTCACGATGCTGTCGGTCTCCCGGCCGCGGTGCCAGAGCTGGGCGAGGAGCAGTGTGCCGTGCGGCTGTACCGCGGCGGCCACCGTGCGGTAGCTCTCGACCACCGAGGGCTCGTAGGCCAGCACGACGCCCGTGCGGGGCTGACTTGTGGGATGGACCGCTGTCGCCTCCATCGTGATGACGGCGACGCCCTTCGCGGCCCGCTCACCGTAGTAGGCGGCATGCGTGGCCGAGTAGGTGTGGTCGGTGGTGAACTCGGTGGCGTGGGCCGTCATCCAGACCCGGTTGCGGGTGGTGCGCGGCCCGAGCCTGCCCGGCTGGAACAGCGCTGGGTAGTGCCTCAACGGATCGGTTCGTCGCCGAGGAGGGTGGTGCGGTGCATGCTGCGCGGCCGGGTCCGGTCGAATGCGCAGGCGCGGTGCAGCAGGCCCCGGTTGTCCCAGATCACCGTGTCGCCGACGGACCAGCTGTGCCGGAGCACCTTGTCCGGCGTGGTGGCCCGGGCCTCCAGCCCGGCCAGCAGCGCCCGCCCCTCGTCACGGTCCATCCCGACGATGTGGGAAGCCGTGTGCCCGAACACGAGGGACCGCCGCCCGGACCGCTGCTCCCACACCAGCGGGTGCTCCCGCATGGGGCGTGAGGCCCACTCGGCCAGCTGCTTCGGCGTCGGGTCCGGGTAGCTGCGCCGCTGCACCGCCTCGAAGGTGTGCACGACGCGCAGCTTCGCGTACTGCTCCTTCTCCGCCTCGGAGAGAGCCTCGTACGCGGCGTAACTGCTGGCGAACTCGGTCTCGCCGCCGTGGTCGGCGACCACGCGCGCTGTCAGCACCCCGGCCCTCGGTGGCGGGCCGCCGTCCAGGCAGCCGTCGATGTGCCAGCCGTCGTTGCTCCGGAAGTATTCGGCGTTGCGGTTCGACGGCTCGAAGTTGATCTCCATTACCTCCGGCAGCCGATAGCCGCGGAAGCGGGCCAGCTCGCCCAGCCTTCGGCAGAACTCCACCTGCGCCTCATCGTCGAGATGAATTTCCCGGAAGAGCAGAACTCCGTGCTCCGCCAGCGCGGCGAGGCAGGCGTCCGGGAACTCGTCGTCATGCAGAAGGCGCTCGCGATCGATGTCCAGGAGCTCGACCCCGATCCGTTCCGACAGCTTCTTCGTCGCGATTGCGGCCATCTGGTGCTCCTTCCTGCGCGGCCCGGCTCGTCGGCGGCCGGCTTCGCGTCGTCTCGTTCGGCCCGCGGGATGTCGCCCGGCGGGTGCTCGCGTCATGCGTCCGTCCCCTGAGAGGGTCAGATGTGCCGCCCGGGCGGTACCGGATTGTGGGTCCGCGGCCAGCGGAACATGCCGTTGGACGCGTGCTGCCCGCCGTTGAGCAGGAGGGTCACACCCGACACCCATGACGCCTCTGCCGAGCAGAGGTAGAGCGCCGCCGCGGCGACGTCGTCCACATGCCCGATCCGATTGAGCGGATAGAAGGACGCCATCGCGGCCCGGTCCTCGGCTGTGGTGAGCCGGTCGGCGATGAGCTCGGTCTCGACCGGGCCTGGAGCGATCGCGTTCACCCTGATCCCGTGTGTTCCGAACTCCATGCCCAGGGTCGACGTGAGGTGGTTGAGAGCCGCCTTCGCGGCCCCGTACAGCACTGCCCCGGGCGACGGGAAACACCCGCCGACCGAGGTGATGGTGAGGATCGCGCCCGCGACGCCGCGGTCCCTCATCGACTCGGCGGCGCGGATGGAGGTCATCAGCGCGGCRCGAACATGCAGCCCGAAGACGTGGTCGAAGTCGTCGGTGGTGACGTTGAAGGTCCCACGTTCGAGGCGACCGGTGTCGCCGGCCGAGTTGATCAGGACGTCGATCCTGCCGAGCGCGGCGAGGGCGCGCTCGACAAGGTCGCCCGGCGCGCCGGGCTCGGTCAGATCGACCGGTAGCGCCCATGCCTGCCGCCCCAGTGCCTGGATCTCCGCGACAACGGCATCGAGCTGCTCACGGCCGCGGGCGGCGACCGCGACATCTGCCCCGGCCCGTGCCAGGGCCAGCGCGACAGCCCGCCCGATGCCCCGCCCGCCACCCACGACGAGGACCCGGCGGTCGAGGTAGGAGAACAGTGGGGCTGTCAAGGTGCTCACCGGCCCAGCGCGAGACCGGTCAGCTCGCCCGTCTCACGCCAGGCCCGCAGCAGGTCCTCCATGGCGTAGAAACCGGGCCAGTAGGGATCGCCGAGGACCGAACGAATCTCCTGCTCACCCTCGTTGTTGTAGTAGCCGGGTGTGCATTCCCGAACGAAGGTGGTGTTGTCGATCGCGGTCGCCCTGATGGTGGCGACCCATTCGTCCTGGGCTTCGGCGGTGGGCTCGACGGTGCTGACGCCGCGGGCAAGGGCCTCGGCGATGATGTAGGCGATGTGGTCGGCCTGCTGCTCGAACATGGAGGTGACGCTGGCGGTGATACCGCCCTGTATGTACCCGGTGAACATGAGGTTGGGGAAGCCGTGGCTGGTGATACCGTGCAGCGTGCGATAGCCCTTCGCCCAGTGGTCGTAGAGTGAAATGCCATCACGTCCCGTGAACGGGTGGATGGYGAGGCGCCGGTCGAGATCGGTGGTGATCTCGAAACCGCTCGCGAAGACGATGCAGTCGACCTCGTGCTCAATGCCGTGGGCGATGACGCCTTTCGCGGTGATCCGTTCGACGCCCTTCGTGCTCGACACGTCGACCAGGGTTACGTTCGGCAGATTGAAGGTTGGCAGGTAGTCGTCGTTGAAGCACGGCCGCTTGCACAGAAAACGGTAGTAGGGCTTCAGGGCCTCAGCCGTCACCGGATCCTCGACGATGGCCTCGACGCGCTGGCGCAGCCTCTCCATCACCTGGTAGTCCACCGTCTCGCGCAGTGCGAGGAACGTCGCCGGGTCGGCGAGGGCCGCCCACCCGTCGGTGGCATCGAGATGCGCCTGCAGGTTGCGGCTGATCTCGGTCCACCCGTCGCAGACAAGGTCGGGCTGGCCTGGGCCGAACGCCTCGTAGGCAGCCGTGTGGAAGCTGCGCTGCCGCTCCCGCTGCCAGCCAGGGCGTAACGTCCGCACCCATTCGGGATCGGTCGGCGCGTTGCCGCGTTGATCGATGGAGGACGCCGTGCGCTGGAAGACATAGAGGTGCTCGGCGGCGCGGGCGAGATGCGGAACCACCTGGACACCGCTGGCGCCCGTACCGATCACCGCCACCCGCTTCGTGGCGAGCTTGTCGAGACCGCCGTGGACGTCGCCGCCGGTGTAGGAGTAGTCCCATCTGGCCGTGTGGATCGTATGGCCTGCAAAGTCGGAGATGCCCGGTATTCCGGGTAACTTGGGCCGGTTGAACGGCCCCTGGCACATGACGACGAAACGGGCCCGGATCTCGTCTCCCCGGTTGGTGCCGATCTTCCAGCGGCTGGTCGAGGCGTCCCACCCGAGCGACCGGATGAGCGTGCTGAACATGGCGTTCTCATAAAGGCCGAAGTGCCGGCCGATGCGTTGACAGTGTTCGCGGACCTCGTCGCCGAAGGTGTACTTCTGGGTGGGGATGTACCCGGTCTCCTCCAACAGCGGCAGGTAGCAGTAGCTGTCCGAGTCGACCTGGATGCCGGGATAGCGGTTCCAGTACCAGGCGCCGCCGAAGTCGCCGCCGAACTCGAGGATTCTCAGATCGGTGACCCCGGCCTGCCTGAGCCTGGTCGCGGTGATGAGGCCGGCGAAGCCGCCGCCGAGGATCGCCACGTCGATATCCGCGGAGACCGGCGGGCGCGGCACGACCGGCGTGTACGGGTCGGCCTCGTAGAAATCCTCGAACTCGCCTTCGGCTTCCAGGTACTGCTTCTGTCCCTCCGGGTGAAGCCGCTTGTCGCGCTCGGTCAGGTATTTCTCCCGGAGAGCCGCTTGGTCGACCTCGGGCGTCTCGGTCGGTGCGCAGGTCTGCATGCGAGATCCTCGGTTCGGGATTGTCACAGGGATGTGAGTCGTCGGCGCCGGAGGGTCGGGGAGTCCTGGAGGCCGGGGCGTAGCAGGTCGGGCTGTCGAGAGCAGCTCGTGGCGGGTCCTGTCGGTGACCTCTGTCCCGAGGAACTCTGGACGAGACCGCATCGTGGTGTCAATATCCGCCATACGGTCTTCCTGGTGCCGCCGCTGGTCGCCCGACCTGCCTCGGCGGGGGACCCCCAGCCCCGGTCGCCAGTACAACGCGCCACGTTCCGGCGGGCGGTGCAGCCGCCAGCCGTGGTCGCGGGCCGGTGCGTCAGCAGCGCGGCGGGCCTTCTGGCGTGGGTGAGCAGCTCGTGGCCGGCGCGAGCATTTCCCGTGGACGTCAAACCGACAGTCGGGAGCGCAGGATGAGTGAACAGAGCACGACGGCACCGACAGGCGCGGACTCGTCAGGAACCAGGCTCGACCTGTCCGACGTCGACCATCGTGTGGGCCAGCTGGTCGGTGGCGGGCAGCTGTGGGATCCCTGCAGCGCTTCGGACATCCGCCGCTGGGTGATGGCCATGGACTACCCGAACCCGCTGCACTGGGACGAGGAGTTCGCCCGCGGGTCGAGATACGGCCGCATCATCGCGCCTCAGTCGATGGCGGTCGCGCTGGACTTCGGGCATGGCGCCCAGCCGGCCTGCGTGGGCCACATCCCCGGTAGCCATCTCATCTTCGGCGGTGAGGAGTGGTGGTTCTACGGCGCGCGCGTGCATGTGGGCGACCAGCTCTTCCAGCAAAGGCGCTTCCACGACTACAAGGTGGTCGAGACGAAGTTCGCCGGACCGACGATGTTCTCCCGCGGCGACACGGTCCACACCAACCAGCACGGCACCCTGGTGGCGCGCGAGCGCTCGACGGCGATCCGTTACCTGGCGGCGGAGGCGGAACGTCGTGGCATGTACGACAAGCAGCTCGGGGCGGTGAAGCGTTGGACCGCCGGGGAACTCGCGGAGATCGAAAGGGTTCGCCACGAATGGATCCTGTCGAACCGCCTGGGCGTCTCGCCGCGGTTCGACGATGTGGAAGTCGGCGCCGGACTGCCGCGTCGAGTGATCGGCCCGCACAGTATCGCGAGTTTCACCACCGAGTACCGCGCGTTCGTCTTCGGCATCTGGGGCACGGCGCACTGGGTGGCACCGCCGGGTGTCGAGGATCCATGGATCAATCAGGACCCGGGCTGGGTGGACGGGTTCGGCTTCGACGAGGACGGCGCTCGGATCGATCCGCGGTTGCGCGACGGCCTCTACGTCGGCCCGTCGCGTGGCCATGTCGACGCGGACAAGGCCGGCGAGATCGGCATGTCCCGTGCCTACGGGTACGGCGCCACGATGGGCGCCTGGTGCACCGACTACCTCGCCTACTGGGCTGGCGTCGAAGGCATGGTGCGCCACACCAGGGCGAACTTCCGTGCTCCTGCCTTCGAGGGAGACGTCACCTACTTCGACGCCGAAGTCGTCGGTAAGGAAACCGACTCGGCCTGGGGTGCCCCGCTCGTCCACATCAGGCTGCGGCTCGTGAATCAGGACGGACAGGTTCTGGTGGACTGTACGGCCGAGGTCGAGCTGCCGCCCGGCGCCGACAGGGGAGCCGGTCAGTGAACAGTCGGGTGGCCATCGTCACCGGTGGCGGATCGGGAATCGGCGCGGCGATCGCTCGCCGGCTGGCCGTGGACGGACTCGCGGTGGCGGTCTTCGATCTGAACGGCGCCACCGCCGAGGAGACCGCCGCCCTGATCGCGGCCGGCGGCGGCAGATCCCTCGGCCTGGCTGTTGATGTGACGGACTCCGCCGCCATCCAGGCCGGAGTCGATAGCAGCGGCCTGCGCGTTCCTTGTCCGCGACGAGGCCGGCTACATCACAGGCCAGGTGATCGGAGTCAACGGGGGCCGCAACACCTGACTCCTTGGCCGTCGGCGGCGAGCACGGGGCCGGCGAAGGCCTTTACCTAGCCCTTCGGCTTCTTCGCGCCGCCGAAGCCGAGGCGGGCGCTGCGCTCCTTGAACTCCGGGGTGTTCAGCAGGTTGGTGACCAGCAGGCGGTCGAGGTGGCGCTGGGCGGTGCGGTCGGAGATGTCGGCGTACATGTCGACGGCGAGCTTCGCCACGCCGAGCGCCTCGGCCGGGATGGTGGTGAGCTCGCGGCAGAACGCGTACACGTCTTCCAGGAACGTCTCCGCCGGGAAGATGTCGTGCACCAGGCCGATCCGCAGCGCCTGCTCGGCGGTGACCTTGCGGCCGGCCATCGCCATCCACTTTCCCCAGGCGGGGCCGACGATGCGGGTGAGCCGGCTGGTGCCGCCGCTGCCGGCCAGCACCCCGATGTGGATCTCCGGCACCGCGAACTCGGCCTGTGGGGTGCAGAACCGGAAGTCGCACGACACCGCCATCTCCACCCCGCCGCCCAGGCAGCTGCCCTGCGCCGCGATGATGATCGGCTTCTCGATCGCCTCGAACTCGTCGTAGAGCGCGTGGTGGCTGCGGTAGTTGCGCCGCATGTTCCAGCCCGGGTGCAGGTGCTCCGTCTCCGGGTTTCCCTGCCGGTTGCCGACGGGCTCGGACAGGTCGACGCCGGCGGTGAAGTACCGCCCGACACCGGTGATGACCAGGCAGCGCAGGTCGTCCCGGTCGGAGAGCAGGTTGGCGGCGTGCCAGAGGGTGCTGGTGACCTGGGCGCTGATGAGGTTGAGCTTGGGGCGGTCGATCGTCACGGTGAGGATGCCGTCGTGCTCGGTCAGCCGGGCGTGCTGCTCGCCGGCCCCTCCGGCTGGCTGGTGGTCGCTCGTGGCCGTCATGAACTGGGATCCTTCCGTGTCTGCTGGGCTCGCGCAGGAGCCGTGCCTGTGGTCAGCCGGCGGCGGCTGGTGCGGCGAACGCGCGGCGGACCATGTCGACGAACTGTTCCTCCGCGATGCCGGCCGTCCCGTCGGGGCGGGTCGCCTCGGCGTTGCGGTAGGCGCCGACCATCGAGGCGAGCAGCCGGGCGAGGCTGTCGGCGTCGCCGCCGCAGATCGTGCCATCGCGCTGCCCGCGGGCGATCACCTCGGCCTCCAACCGCATCGCGTCCGTGTACCCGTTGGCGATGTCCTCGCTGAGCTGAGGTGAGACGGCGAGGCCCGACGAGTAGAGCCGACTCATGAGCCGGCCGAAGTCCGGGAAAGCCCGGTAGAACATGATCTCGCTGCGGACGAGTCCCACCAGCAGGTCGATGCCCGCCCCGTCCGCCTCGGCGAAGGAGCGGATCCGGTCCAGCAGCGGCAGGCCGCGCCGATCGATGACCGCCCGCAGGAGCTCGTCCTTGTTGGGCAGGTGCAGGTAGAGTGCCCCGACCGACATCTCGCACCGCTCGGCGACCTGCCGCAGGCTGGTCTCGCGGAAGCCGTGCCGGCCGAACAGCTCCTCCGCGGCGTCGAGGACCCGCTCACGGACCCGCTCGGCCTGTTCACGCTGGCGCAGCTCGCGCGGGGAGGCGGTCGTCATCGGGCCGCCGCGGTCGGGCTCTCGGTGCCCGCGTCGGCGCCGGGCGGGACGTCGAAGCGCTCACGCAGGGCCTGCTTGAGGACCTTGCCGGTGGTGTTACGGGGGAGATCGCTCACGGTCGTGACATGTGCGGGCACCTTGAAGGCCGCCAGCGACGTGCCCACCCAGGCGCGGACGTCGGCCGGGTCGATCACGGCGCCGTCGCGGGGGACGATCACGGCCAGTACCTCCTGGCCCAGCTCCCGGTGCGACACCCCGATCACCGCGGCGTCGGCGACATCGGCGTGTTCGAGGAGGCGGTTCTCGATCTCGATCGGGTAGATGTTCTCGCCGCCGCGCACGATCATGTCGCGCAGCCGGCTCTCGACCTGGAGCAGACCACCGTCGAACCGGCCGTAGTCCCCGGTGGGGTACCAGCCCTGGTCGTCCACCGGGCTGACCGGCTCGCCCCAGTAGCCCAGGAAGGTGCTCGGGCAGCGGATCCACAGCTCGCCGATCCGTCCGTCGGTGATCTCGGCACCGGTCTCGTCCCGGACGGCGACCTCGGCGGTCGGTGTGGGCACGCCCGCCGAGGTGGGATGCGCAGCGAGGCGTGGGCCGCTGATCGCCGTGCCCAGGCCGCAGGTCTCGGTCATCCCGTAGCCGTTGGTCAGCGGAATACCCGGCATCCGCTGCTCGAGCAGGCGGGGCAGCTCCGGTGAGATCGTCGCGCCACCGCAGCCGACTCCCCTGACCGTGGGCCGGGCCATGCGGTCCAGGTCGGGATGCTCCAGCAGACGCAGGATCTGGGTCGGCACGCCGCTCCACTGGGTGACGCCGTGGCGGGCGGTCAGCTCCAGGTGGACAGCGGGATCCCAGCGGCCGGGCGCCGGAAGAACGAGCGTCATCCCGGACCGGGGCGCCACGGCCGTCAGCGGCCCGAGCCCGGAGATGTGGAAGAACGGCCCGGTCAGCACCGACACGGGCGTACCCGCCGGCGGGGGAGCGGCCCCGGAGACGGCCTCGACCGCGCCGCGCAGCGCCGCGTCCATCGCGAAGTTGACCAGCCCACGGTGGCTGATCAACGCTCCCTTCGGACGGCCGCTGGTACCGCTGGTGAACAGGATCGCGCAGGCGTCGTCCTCCCCGACGGTGGCCGGCGCGAAGGCCGGTGCCCCGGTCTCACCGGCCGTCCCCGCCGCCGCGGCGACCAGGTCGGTGAACGACACCGCGCCGGCGACCGCTTCCGCGACCACCTTGCTGCCCGCGTCGGCGTCGAGCTGGGTGAGGCGGGCGAGCCGGGGCTCGTCGGCGACCAGCAGCGCCGGTTCGGTCAGCGCCAGACCGGCGGCGAGCTCGGGTCCCGTCCACCAGCCGTTGAGACCGACGACGACGGCGCCGAGCAGGAGCACGCCCCAGATCGTCAGCGCGTGCTCGGCGCTGTTGGCTCCGGCCAGGGCCACCCGGTCGCCGGCGGAGATCCCGTGACGGCTCCGCAGCACCGCGGCGACTGCCCGCGCGGCGTCGGCGGCCTCACGGTAGGTCACCGTCCGCTCCGGCAGCACCAGGTACGGGCGGTCGGGATGCTCCCGGGCGGCCGCGGCGAGCAGCTCCGGCAGGCTGCGCGGCCGCTGGGCGAAGACCGCCATCTCGACCCCGCGGACGTCCTCGCGCACCAGCTCGAACGGCGCGCCCGGCCCGGTCAGGACGGGGAGCAGCGACGGCGGGATGCGGGTGAGATCGGGCCAGCCTGCCATGGTTTCCTCCAGGCTTCGGTCTTCGGTCTTTCGGGACTGGTCGGCGGCCGGGTCAGACTCCGACGGCGATGACCTTGGTCTCCAGGTACTCCTCGAACCCGGGCACACCCATCTCACGGCCCAGGCCGCTCTGCCGGTACCCGCCGAAGGGCATGTCAGGCGCGTAGTACTGGCCGCCGTTGACGTTGATGGAGCCGGTGCGCACCCGCCGCGCGATGCCCATCGCCCGGTCCAGCGAACCGGAGCTCACCGACCCGGCCAGCCCGTAGATCGAGTTGTTCGCGATGCGGACGGCGTCGTCGTCGGTGTCGAACGGGATCATCACCGCGACCGGGCCGAAGAACTCCTGCTGGGCGATGGCCGAGTCGGGGTCGACGTCGACGAACAGGGTCGGCTCGGTGAAGAATCCGGTCGGCAGGTGCGCGGGCACACCGCCGCCGACGGCGACCTTCTGCCCCTCGGCCACCCCGACGGCGATCAGGTCGAGGACCCGCTGCCGCTGGAGGGCGCTGATCTGCGGGCCCATCAGCACCGACGGGTCGGTCGGGTCGCCGTAGGGGAAGTTCGCCAGCGCCTCGCTCATGGCGGCGACGGCGTCGTCGTAGAGCGGGCGGGCTACCAGCAGCCGGGAGTCGATCGCGCAGCCCTGCCCGGAGTGGAAGCAGGCGACCGTGGCCGCCATCGGGATGACCTTGCCGAGGTCGGCGTCGTCGCACACGATGTGCGCGGACTTGCCGCCCAGCTCCAGGAACGTCTTCTTGATGGTCGGCGCCGCGGCGGCCATCAGGTGCCGGCCCACCGCGGTCGAACCGGTGAAGCTGATCATGTCGACCCGCGGGTCCTCCGCGAGGCGCTGTGCGACCTGGTTGTCCGACGTCGTCACGACGTTGAACACCCCGGCCGGGATGTCGGTCTCCTCGGCGACGAGGCGGCCGAGCACGGTGGCCGTCCACGGTGAGTCCGGTGCCGGCTTGAGCACCACCGTGTTACCGGCGGCCAGCGCGGGCACCACCTTCGCCAGGTTGATCTGCATCGGCACGTTCCACGGCGTGATCGCCGCGACGACACCGACCGGCTCCCGCGCCACCACCCGGCGGCTGGTGGAGTACGTGACCGGCGAGTCGTACACGCCGTGGTCGGTGTCCCAGATGTACTTCTCGGCCAGGTCCGCCGTGTAGGAGACGATCCCCAACGCCGCGTCGAGGTGCGGGCCGTGGGTCAGCGAGACCGGAGCACCGATCTCGGCGACGGTCAGCCCGCGCAGCTCCTCCTTGTGGCGCTCCAGGGCCTCCGACAGCTGGCGCAGGCAGCGCAGCCGCAGCTGCGTGTTCGTCGACCAGTCGGTGGCGTCGAACGCGGTTCGGGCGGCGGCGATGGCAGCGTCCATGTCGTCGGCGCCGGCGTCGGCGACCAGGCCGAGGACCTGCTCGGTCGCGGGGTTGATGTTGGTGAAGGTGCGGCCGGCCCGCGCCTGCACCAGGGCGCCGCCGATCAGCAGCCGCGGCTCGGAGAACACGGAGGTGTCCGCCGGGGCGGCAGAGGTGTCGGACATCGAGCTGGCTCCTGTTCCTGCAACGAGATGGTCGTGTGGAGGGTGTCGCCGGCGGGCGGCGCGCGGCGGGCGGCCGGCGGCCGCCCGCCGGTCAGGCCGCGGGGTGCCAGAGGATGTCGCGTGCGTCCAGCAGCTCCACCACATGCCCGCCGTGGCTGCGCAGCATGCGGATGAACTCCGCCGCCGCGCTGCCGCCGTCGCCGGCCGCCATCGCCCGCATGACGGCGGCCACTCCGCTCTTCTGCCCCCCGATGGTGCTGGGAACGAGGGCGAAGAAGTTGCCCGGGATGATCCCGGTCATCAGCCGGGAGAACGACGACAGCCGGGGCGAGTTCGCCATCGCGAAGATCTGGCGGAGGAACTGCTCGTTGGCCCGCAGAAGCTCCTCGGCGTCCTCGGCCTGGCACAGCCGGCGCTCCGCGGCGGCCAGCGCCGCGAAGCCGGCCGGGTCACCGCGTTCGGTGGCCTGCTCGGCCGCCAGACCGTAGAGGTGGCCCAGCAGCGCGTAGTAGTCGATGACGGAGTTGCGGTCCAGGCCGTGGACGAACGCCCCGCGGTGCGGCTCGATCGCGATCCAGCCCTCGCTCTCCAACGTGATCATCGCTTCGCGCACCGGGATGCGGCTGACGCCCAGCTCCTCGGCGATCATGTCCTGGCGGACGCGGTCACCCTGGCGCAGCGCGCCGCTGAAGATCAGGCCGCGGATGTGGTCCGCGACCTGACGTCCGCTGCTGCGACGTTCCATGTGCTGCCTGGTCCGGGTCATTCAGCCACCTGGACGGCCGCGGTCGCCGCTGTGGCAGGGGCGGCCGCGGCGGCGCCGGCGGTGGCGCCGGCGGTGGCGGTGCCGAGGTAGGCGGTGGCCAGCGCCTCGGTGTCCAGCTCGCTGGTCGGGCCGGCCCAGGTGATGTGGCCGACGGTGAGGAAGGCGGCGCGCCCCGCGACGGACAGCGCGTTGCGGGTCTTCTCCTCGGCGATGAGCAGGGCCGTTCCCTGCTGCTGCAGCTGGCCGAGCGCGGCGAAGATCTGCTCGGTGACCAGCGGCGCCAGGCCGAGCGACGGCTCGTCGGCGATGAGCAGGCGGGGCGGGCGGACGAGCGCCGGGGCGAGCGTGAGCTGCTGCTGCTCACCGCCGGAAAGCGCACCCGCGGCCTGCCCGCGGCGGCGGGCCAGCGAGGGGAAGGCCTCGTAGGCGCGGTCGCGTTCGTCCCGGTCACGCAGCCAGATCGTCAGGTTCTCCTCGACGGTGAGGTCGGGGAAGATACCGCGGCCCTCGGGCGCCAGGTAGATGCCGTCGCGCCGGCGGCGCTGCGCCGGGATCGCGGTGACGTCCTCGCCGGCGAGCTCGATGATGCCCGCGGTGGGGGTGACGAGGCCGCCGATCGCCGCGCACAGCGTGGTCTTGCCGGCACCGTTGCTGCCCAGCAGGGCCAACGCCTCGCCCGGGCCGATCACGAGGTCGACGCCGTGCAGGACCTCGATGTCGTTGTAGCCGGCGTGCAGCCCACGGACCCGCAGGACGGGCTCCACCGCGGTTTCGAGGGCACCGGCGGCCGTGGGCACGTCGCCGCCCACCGGAACAGCGACCGCGGGCGAGGGAGCCGCCGGGGCAGGCGAGGTCGCGCCTGCTGTCGAGCTGGCCTGGCGGCGGCGACGTTGCTGGGTGGCGCGGCCGATGGCGGCCAGCGCGCCGTCCGGGTCGCGGGCCAGGCCGATGGCGCCGAGCCCGAAGAGGATCTGCATGAAGTGGGTGGAGTCCGGGATGTTCTCGAACGCCTGCGGGGCGAGCGCGGCGACGAGGCCGGCGAGGACGGCTCCGGCGGGGCGGCGGATGCTGAAGGTGATGGTGGTCGCCAGCCAGACCAGCCCGAGGAACGCGTCGTAGTCGGTGTTGGTGACCCGGCCGCGGGTGGTCGCGAGCAGCACGCCACCGAACCCGGCGATGGCCGCGGAGATGACGAAGACCAGCAGCTTCATGCGCCCGACGGCGATGCCGTTGGTCTGCGCGCCGACGTCGCTGGAGCGCACGGCGAGCATCGCCCGGCCCGTGCTGGAGGTGCGCAGGGCGTGGACGAGCCAGATGGTCAGCCCGAGCAGCACCAGCAGCATCACGACCATCCACCGGGGGTTGGCGGTGTCGACGATGCCCAGGTCCGGTGCCGGGATCGCCCAGCCGCCGGAGCCGTTGGAGATGTCGCGGATCTGGAACAGCAGGTTCTGGCCGATGAACGCCAGCGCCAGCGTGGACAGCGCCAGCGGCAGTCCGCCGAGACGCCGGGTCGGCAGCGCGATGACGGCGCCGGTCAGGGCGGCGACGACCACCCCGGCGAGCAGCGCGGGCAGATACGGGACGTCATGGGAGATCAGGATGCCGGTGGTGAAGGCACCRGCGAGGACGAAGGCGACCTGCGCGAGGCTGACCATGCCGCCGATGCCGGTCACGACCGTGAACGACATCAGCACGATGGCGGTGGCCAGGCCCTCGGCGAGCAGACCGGCCCAGAAGTCGGTGGCGCCCCAGGCGGTGTAGGAGAGCAGACCGACGGTGACGACGCCCCACAGCGCACGCCGGCGCCACGGCGAGACCTCGGTCGGGTCCTCGGCGGGCGGCTTCTCCTCCAGGGTGGTGCCGGCGGAACGGCCGCGTTCGGCGCCGAAGAAGAACAGCAGCAGGAAGAGAATGATGAACGGGACGGCGGTCGGGAATCCCGTGATGTCGAGGTCGACGTAGCCGTCCACCAGGTTCTGCGCGACGCCGAGCAGCAGGCCGCCGGCCATCGCGAGCGGAATGGAGGCGAAACGCGCCAGCACCACTGCGGGGATCGAGACGAACAGCAGCGTGTTGTAGGTGAAGTTGGCCAGGCCGAACATCGGGGCCAGCAGGACGCCGACCAGGCCGGCCAGTCCGCAGGAGGTGATCCAGGAGACCGCGGACGCCCGGTCCGGGTCGACGCCGCGCAGGGCGGCGATGGCGGGCCGGCTCACCGAGGCGCGCATCTCCAGGCCGATGCGGGTGCGGCGCACGAGGTACCACAGCAGCAGCGCGGAGAAGATCGCGGCGCCGAGAATGGCCAGCTTGTCGCTGTCCAGGATCAGGCCGTTGCCGAGCTTGTAGATCTCCTTGGGGCTGGGGCCCAGGCCCGGGAACCGGAAGACGTCCTCGACGGTCGGCAGGTCCAGGCTGGCCTTCTCCCGCAGCATGGCGGTGATCCACAGGCACAGCGCGGGCAGCGCGATGAGCAGGCCGAGGGTGGCGACCATCCGCGCCGCGATGGACGCGTCGCGCAGCGGGTTGAACAGGATCCGGTGCAGCAGCCAGCCCAGTGCCGGCGCGAACACGCCGACGCAGAGAATCGCGCTCGGCACGACGGGCAGGCCCTGGCCGGTGTTGAGCTGGAAGAACAGGTAGGCCGTCGAGAAGGCGACGCCGCCCTGCCCGAAGTTGAACACTCCGGAGGTCTGGTAGGTGAGGGTCAGGCCGGACGCGAGGATCGCGTATAACGCGCCGGTGACCAGCCCCGCGACCACCAGGTTGAAGAACTCGGTCACGCGATTCCTCCTTGGTCGCGGCCCGCGCCGCCGCCATTTCTGGGACCACCTGGCCGGGCGCGGAGTTTCCGTTCCGGCTCCGGCCAGGCGGTATTACCTGCTGTTGCTGTTGCTGTTGCTGTTGCTGTTTTTGCGTTGCGGTTTTTGCTGTTGTGCGGTGGAGCTACTTCTTGATCAGGGAACCGCAGGAGAGCTTGCTGGTGATGTCGTACTTGTCGCCGTTGAGCTGGACGATCGAGGCGCAGGGAGCCGAGATGTTGTGGTTGAGCGGCCACCGCGTCTCGGGCACGGCGCCCTCGACGTAGTAGGAGTAGTCGGAGTTGAGCACCTTCAGGAGCTTGTCGACGGTGAGGTCAGGGCCGACCTTGGTGGCTGCCTGGATGAACATGTCGGCCGCCCAGTACCCGGCCATTGCCGGCAGGCTGATGGCCTGGTCCGGGGCGTACTTGGCGAAGTCCTCGGTGAGCTGCTTGATGGCGGGGACGCCGGTGTCGACCCCGGGCTGCCACTGCACGATCGTGTAGGACTTCTGCAGGTCCTTGAATCCGGCGAGGCGCGGGTCGTAGCCGACCGGGTTGAGGTTCTTGCCCTCGTACCCGGCAGCCGTCATGGCGGCGGTCATCTTGATGACCGAGTTGAAGTCCGCGACGTAGAGGACGACGTCCGGCGGGGCGCCGTTGTTGGACGTCATCAGGGCGTTGACCACCGCGGTGGTGTCGGTGATGCCCGCGACGGGGATCGGGTTCTCCTCGTAGACGGTCTTCACCCCGACGGAGCGGATCTGTTCGCCGAGCTGCTTGAGGCCCGCCCGTGCCGAGTCGTTGTCGACGCCGACGAGAGCGGTCGTCTTGCCGGTGGCGTCACCGCCGAACATGGCCTGGATCATCAGGCCGTACGTCGTCGAGGTGACGTCGCCCTCGGGGAACTGGCAGCCGGTGATACCGAAGCCGATCGATGTCTGGCAGAAGCCGAGGTTGAAGCCCCAGCCGAAGAAGGGCACCGTCTCGCCGCAGAAGGTGTCGAGATAGTTCGCGCTGCTGGTCATCACCGGGACCGCGGCGAAGATGTTCTTGTCGACCAGCGCCTTGGCCTGGGCGCTGTTGCGCGCGGGGTCGTTGCCGTCATCGAGGGTGCCCACATAGTTGATCTTGCGGCCGTTGACGCCGCCCTCGGCGTTCGCCCGGTCGAACCGGGCCTGTGCGCCGAGCTCGGTGCCGGCCATCGAGCTGCCGCTGGCGCTGGTCAGATAGGCCAGGCCGCCGATGGTGATCTCGGTGTCGGTGACGCCGCGGGTGGGGTTGGAGGCGGTCTGGCCACACTTCAGGCTGGCCGCGTCCACCGTGTAGCCGCCGTCACTCCAGCCCGACGGCGGGCCTGCCTTCACCGTGTCGGCGGCGACGGTCGGGCCGTCCTGCGGTGTGCCGTCCGACGAGCACCCCACGGCACTCGCGATGACCGCGAGCGCGGTGGCTGCCGCCGCCACTAATCGGATGGTTCGCATCGATGCACTCCCTGGTGATTCCTTGAAACGAACGAGCGGTGCGGGAGCCGTTGTCAGCCGAGGTAGGCGTCGCGGACGGCCTGGTTGGCCTGGATCTCGGCCGGGGTGCCCTCGGCGAGGACGGAGCCCAGGTCGAGCACGGTGATGCGGTCGCAGGTCCGCATCACGAAGGCGGCGTCGTGCTCGACGAGCACCACCGCGCATCCCTCGCCCCGCAGCGAGAGCACCAGTTCCCCGAAGCGGTCGGACTCGGCGTGGGCGAGCCCGGACGTCGGCTCGTCGAGCAGTAGCAGCCGGGGGCGGTCGGCGATGGCACGGGCGAGCTCCAGCAGGCGCTGCTGGCCGAGCGGCAGCGAGCCGGCGGAGACCTTGCGCAGCTCTGTGAGGCCGCACCACTCGAGGACCTCCGCGACCCGCTCGCGGCGCTGGTGTTCCAGCGTGCGCCGCGACGGCAGGGAGAGCAGGTCGGCGAGGACACCRCCGCCGCCGCCGTGCCACTCGAGCCCGGCGAGCACGTTGTCCTCCACCGACAGCCAGCTGAAGACCTGGGCCCGCTGGAAGGTGCGGCGCATGCCGAGCCGCGCGCGTCGGGTGGCCGAGACGGCGGTGACATCGTGGTCCGCGAAGTGGACGGTTCCCTCGGAGGCGGGGGTGATGCCGGAGATGATGTCGAAAAGGGTGGTCTTGCCCGCGCCGTTCGGCCCGATGAGGCCCTGGACGGTTCCGGCGGCGACGGTGAGGTCGACGTCGGTCAGTGCGCGCACCCCGCCGAAGCGCTTGCTGACCGAGGACAGGCGTAACAGCGGCGCTGCTCCGGTGACGGGCGGCGCCGCGGTGGGTGTCGGCGTCGGCATAATGCCTCCAAAACCGCCGTCGGCGGCAACGACTCGGCTGCGATGTCTCATCGGAGTTGTGCTGGATCTGTGAAGATGGGCGCGCCACCCCCGGTGCCAGGGGTCCCGGCCCGGTGCGGGGTCGGCACGGGCCCTGGCGGGGCGGGCGGGTGACCACGCGTGACCCGGGAAGTGGCGTCACCGCAGTGATCTTTAGATATTGTATAATCAATCACATATGCCGGAATGTGGCAAGGGTTTGTGTACCGGCACCACCTTGGTGGTGTTCGTTCCCCCGCCCGACCCTCCAGGCGGCGCTCGGCCGGCGCTCAGTCGACTCCGAGCAGCACCGTCGAGGCCGAGCTGAACCAGCCTCCGGTGGCGTTCACACAGGCCACCCGGGCGTCGGGAACCTGCCGGCCGGTGGCCTCCCCGCGCAGCTGGCGAACGGCCTCGACCAGCAGGAATATGCCGCGCATGCCGGGATGGCAGGCCGACAGCCCGCCGCCGTCGGTGTTGGTGGGCATCGCACCGCCCACCCGCATCGTGCCGCCCTCCAGGTAGCCGCCGGCCTCCCCGCGGCCGCAGAACCCCAGCGCCTCGAAGGTCAGCAGCACCGTCGAGGTGAACGAGTCGTAGAACTGGCAGACGTCGACGTCCGCGGGGGTCAGCCCGGCCCGGGAGAAGGCCAGTCGGCCGGACACCTCGGCGGGCGAGCGGGTGAAGTCCGCCCACTCCGACATCGTCGTCACGTTGCTCGCGGTGCCGGTGCCCAGCACCCGCACCGCCCGGCCCGGCAGGTCGGCGGCGCGCCGGGCGGAGGTCAGCACCACCGCGCCGCCGCCGTCGCTGCGGATGCAGCAGTGCAGCTTGGTGAACGGCGTCGCCACCATCGGCGCGGCGAGGACGTCGTCGACCGTCAGCGGCTCCCGGTACATCGCGTCCGGGTTGAGGCCCGCGTTGAACCGGGTGTCGACGGCGATGTTCGCGAGCTGTTCGATGGTCGTGCCGAACTCGTGCATGTGCCGCCGCGCCGTCATCGCGTACTTGGCGATCAGGGTGTGCCCCCACGGCACCTCGAACTGGCTCGGCCCGCGCGAGGACAGCGACAGGTTCGCCGTCCGCAGCCGGTTCTTCAGGTCCGAGCGTGCCGTCGACCCGTAGACGAGCAGCACGGTGGTCGCGGTTCCGGCCCGGATCGCGTCGGCGGCGTGCTCGAGCATCACCTCCCACGCGCTGCCGCCCACACTGGTGGAGTCGGTCCAGGTCGGCCGCAGCCCCAGGTACTCGGCCAGCTCCACCGGCGCGAGGACGCCGAGACCGGTCGAGGCCACGCCGTCGACGTCGGTGTGGCTCAGCCCCGCGTCGGCGAGCGCCCGGGCCGCGGCCTGCTGGTGCAGCGCGAAGGGCGTCGTCGAGTCCACCCGCCCACAGTCGGACAGCGCCGCCCCGACGATGACAACCTGCTCGGTCATTCGATCCTGCCCCATCACCCGGTCCTGCCCATCAGCGCTTGTCGTAGGTGATGCCGGCGGCCTCGACGTCCCAGGTGCCGGCGGTGACGCCCTCGGCGCGCAGCTCCCGCTTGAGCACCCGGCCGACGGGGTTGCGGGGCAGCTCGGCGCGGAACTCGATGTAGCGCGGCAGCGCGAAGTACGGCAGGGCGTCGACGCACCAGCGGAACAGCTCCTCCTCGGTGAGCGTCGCGTCCGGTGCGAGGGTGGCCGTGACCTTGACGTCGTCCTCGGTGAGCTTGCTCGGCACGGCGTGCACCGCGACGTCGGCGAGCTGGCCGTGGCCCATCAGGATGCGCTCGACCTCGAAGCTGGCGATGTTCTCGCCGCGCCGGCGCAGGTAGTCGGCCTTTCGGTCGACGAAGTAGAGGTAGCCGTCCTCGTCGATCTTGCCGATGTCGCCGGTGTGGTACCACCAGTTGCGGCTGGCCTCGACCGTCGCCTCGGGTCGGCCCCAGTAGCCCTCGAACATGACGTGCGGGAGCTTCGGCCGGATGACGATCTCGCCGTCGGTGCCGCGCGGCTGCTCGACGTCGGAGTCGTCGAAGATCCGGACGTCGAAGTAGTGGGTGTTGATGACCCCGGCGGCCCGCGGCCGGTTGCGCACACCGGGCGGCTGCCAGGAGATCAGGCTGGCCTCGGTGACGCCGTAGGCGCCGGAGAACGTCTCGATGCCGAACCGTTCGCGGATCACGTCGTCGACCTCGGGCGGCAGCGGGGCCGCCCCCATCAGCCGCAGCGAGCTGTTGGCCTGCGCCGCGCCGGAACGCGGCATCTCCGGCCGGTCGACGTCGTGGGCGAGCAGGTAGGCCATGGTGCCCAGCGTCGAGGTGATCGTGGCACCGGTGCGGTTCATCTCGGGCCAGAAGTTCGACACCGAGAACTTCCGGTAGATCGCCGAGCGGCCACCGAAGACCAGGGCACCGACCACCGYGGTGACCAGCGCGTTGTAGTGGAACATCGGCAGCGGCGTCCACAGCACGTCGGACGCGGTGCGCCCCCAGCTGTAGCCGATCTGCTGGGCGAGCGCCTCGTGGTAGTTGTGGCTGAGCATGCAGCCCTTGGACAGCCCGGTCGTCCCACCCGTGTAGATGAAGGTGGCCAGGTCGGACGGGTCGCGCTGCACCGGTGCGGTGAGCGGGGTGGCGGCGAGCAGGTCGTCGAGCCGGTGCGCCGTGGCGCCGGGGAACTCCAGCGCGTCGGGCCCGGTCACCACGACGTGGCGCAGGCCGTCGAGGTCGGCGCTGACCGCCTGCGCCCGGTCTGCCAGGTCCGCGCCCACGACCAGCACCGTCGACCCGGAGTCACGCAGCTGGTGGCGCAGGTACTCGCCCTTGTAGGCGGTGTTCACCGGCACCGCGACCGCACCCGCCCACTGGGTCGCCCACCAGACCAGCAGCGCCTCCGGGGAGTTCTCCAGCAGGGTGGCGACTCGGTCGCCGGGCCCGACGCCCAGCTCGCGCAGCGCGCCGCCGAGGGCGGCGGCGGCCGTGACGACCTCGCCCGCGGTCAGCTTGGTCCCGCAGACGTCCAGGTACTCCGAGTCGGGCTCCTTGTCGGCCCGCTGCAGCAGTAACTCGGTCGTGGTGTGCCGGGGCGCGCTGCCCCAGACGCCGTCGGTCACGTGCGCTCCTCGGAAGTCGAGCCGTTTGGGCTTGTGAACTCGGTGAGGCTCATGTTGAATGTCGGTTCAGTGATCGGTTTCAGCCCCTCCCGATCGCCACAGATTGTATATCTTATCCCACCTACGTCACGCTACGGTGCGGACCTTTCTGGGAGGCAGACGCCATGACCACCTCGGACGGGGCCCCGGCCCGCCGTCGCGGCGCCGAGCTCTACGGAACCAACGCGGCCACCACGACCGCCGACGACGAGCTCGTCGGGCTGCCCATGCCGCTACGCCCCGACACGCTGACCGACCTCTCCCGGCGAACGAAGGTCCGGCGGGAGAGCACGCCCCGCTTCCCGTTCCCGATTCCCAACGGCTGGTTCATCGTCGCCCGGGCCGACGAGGTCGAGCCGGGGCGCACCAAGTCCCTGTTCTACTTCGGCAAGGACCTGGTGCTGTTCCGCGGCACCGACGGCACGCCGTACCTGTTCGACGCCTACTGCCCGCATCTGGGCGCCCACCTCGGCGTCGGTGGCCGGGTCGTCGACGGGTCGCTGCAGTGCCCGTTCCACGGCTGGCGCTTCGACGGCGCGACCGGCTCCTGCGTCGAGGTTCCCTACGACGACATCGACTACATCCCGAAGACGGCCGCCGCCCGCACCTACCCGGTCGTCGAGCGCAACCACATGATCTGGGCCTGGCACCACCTGGAGAAGGAGGCGCCGACCTACGAGGTGCCCGAGGTCGAGGAGTTCCA
Source organism: Frankia sp. CcI49 (assembly GCF_001983215.1). Lineage (NCBI taxonomy): Bacteria > Bacillati > Actinomycetota > Actinomycetes > Frankiales > Frankiaceae > Frankia > Frankia sp. CcI49. Next base: position 183,857 of record NZ_MOWP01000006.1, on the reverse strand, counting down.
CGACCCCGCCTGGCTGCCGATCGTGGTCAAGGACTTCGAGATCGCGACGTGCTGCCAGGAGATGGCCGAGAACAACGTCGACACACCCCACTTCCTCTACGTGCACGGCACACCGGCCATCCCCGAGCAGGACTTCATCATCGACGGCCACTACAAGCGGGCGGTCGCGATGGACGGCAACTTCGTCCGCGAGGGCTACGGGCTGGGCCTCGGTGTGCTGCGGGTAAAGAAGTACACGACCTTCATCTCCTCGACGACACCGATCGACGAGGAGAACGTGCACGTCCGCTGGATCTTCACCGCTCCGGCGAAGAACGGGGAGGACGCGGCGGAGAAGGCCTCGCGTGCCTTCACCGACGGCATCAGCCAGGACCTCCCGATCTGGGAGAACAAGATCTACAAGAACCCGCCGGTGCTGCGCCCCTCCGAGAAGGCGATCACCGAGCAGCGCCGCTGGTGCCAGCAGTTCTACTCCTGGCCGGACGGCGCGACGAAGCACTGACCGCGAGCGCACTGACCGCGAGCCCGGCCGCACCGTAACGGAGCTCGTGCACGCGACGGCGTGACGCGAGCTCTGTTCGTGCTGCCCGAAATCCGCCACCGCCACCATCATGAGGAGGGCCTGATGGGCAACCGTTGGGTACGCACCATCGAGAAGAGCTCCGAGGCCGAGTCGAACGTGGGCGCAGGGTTACCCCCGATCCCGTCGCTGGAAGTGGTCTACCTGACCGACCCGGCGCGCCTCGCCGAGGTGCTGCCGCCGCCGCTCACACCACCGGCGCAGCCACGGGTGCATGTGCGGGTCACCGACATCGACCTGCACTTCGGTGAGTACCACTACAAGGAGCTGGTCGGCTATTTCGCGGTTGACGCCGTCTACGACGGGGTGACCGGTGAGTACCCGCTGCTGATCCCGATCGACCTGGAGTCGGCGATCTCGATCAGCCGGGAGAAGCACGGCGAGCCGAAGAAGCTCGCCAACCTGGAGCTGACCCGCGACGGCGACCACGTCGAGGGCCGGATCGAGCGCAACGGCGTCACCTTCGTCGAGATCGTCGGGGACGTCACCGAGACCCTGCCCGTGCCCGAGCCCTACCCGGCGACCCAGTGGTGGTTCAAGTTCCTGCCCGCGGTCTCCGGGTCGGGCTTCGACGGCGACCCGCTGCTGGTCCGCTTCGACCAGGTGCGCACCCCGGTCACCGTCGAGCGCGTCGAGGGCAAGCTGGTGCTGCGCGACGAGCCCACCGCGCCCGTTGTCGACCTGCCCGTCCTGGAGACGGTGTCGATCACCTACACGACGCGCTCCTCGGCCAACAAGGCCAGCGTCGTCGGCCCCGTCGACCCGGTGGCGTTCGAGCCGTACGCCTTCAGCCGCTACGACCACTGAGTCCTGAGCCTGGGTCCCTGAGCCTGACGCCCGTGCCCGCGCGACCGACGACGAGAACGAGAAGGCTGAAGGAACAGACATGAGCGACCGGTACTTAATCATCTCCACCGACACCCACGCCGGGCTCCCGCCGGAGCAGTACCGCGAGTACGTCGAGCCCCGGTACCGCCAGGCGTTCGACGACGCCCAGGCCGCGGACGTCCAGGCGTCCGCGCTGGTGACCGCCGACGACCACCTGAAGTTCCTCGCCGAGTGGAACTCCGAGATCGGCGACCACGGCGGGATGGAAGGCGCCTGGGACCCGACCGTGCGCACCAAGGAGATGGACTCCGAGGGTGTGGCGGCCGAGGTCGTCTTCCCCGACGCGGACTCGGCCGGTGTCGGCGGCGTCTCGGCGTCGCCGTTCGGATCCGGTCTGAACTCCTCCGGTGACAGCGACCCCGTGCTGGTGATGGCCGGCGCGAAGGCGCACAACCGGTGGGCCGCGGAGTTCTGCCAGAGCGAGCCCGACCGCCGCTACGGCATCGCGATCATCCCGGCGCTGCACGACGTGGCCGCCGCGGTCGCGGAGACCGAGTGGGCGGCCGAGAACGGACTGCGCGGCGGGATCATGATCCCGACGAAGTGGGGCACCTACCCGGCCTACAACGACCCGGTGTACGACCCGCTGTGGTCGGTGTGTGCCGAGGCCGGGCTGGTCGTGCACACCCACTCCGGTGTCGGCCCCACCGACTACACCTGGGCACCCGGCTTCCTGTCCATCTACGCCACCGAGTCGTACTGGTGGGCGGCCCGGCCGTTCTGGGCGCTGCTTCTCGGCGGGGTGTTCGAGCGTCATCCGAAGCTGAAGTACGCGCTGGCCGAGAACGGCGCCTGGTGGGTGCCGGACATCCTGGCCCGGATGGACGCGAAGTGGGAGGGCGACCACTCGACCCGCAAGTTCGGCCCGAAGACCTTCCGCGACGGCATGCGGATGAAGCCGTCGGACTACTACCGGCGCAACGTGTGGATGGCGTCGTCCGTCATGGGCCCGCTGGAGATCGACCGCCGCCACGACATCGGTGTCGACCGGCTGATGTGGGGGCACGACTACCCGCATCCGGAGGGCACCTGGCCGCACACCCGCGAGTGGCTGCGCGACCGGTTCGGTGACGTGCCGGAGGCAGACGCCCGGCGCATCCTCGGGCTCAACGCCGCCGAGCTGTACAACTTCGACCTGGCGAAGCTCGCGCCGGTCGTCGACCGGATCGGCCCGACCGTCGAGGAGATCCACGGGCCGGCCCGGGACGGCGGCGCGGCATGAGCGGGCCCATCACCGACTTCGCCGGCCGGGTCGTCGTCATCACCGGCGGGGCCGCCGGCATCGGCCGCGCGCTGGCGGAGGCGTTCGCCCGCGCCGGCGCGCTCGTGGTGCTCTCCGACATCGAGGCCGGCGCGCTGGCGGCGACCGTCGACGCGCTGCGTGAACAGACCGGCGCGAAGGTCGACGGCATCGTCGCGGACGTCTCCGACGAGGCCTCCGTCGAGGAGCTGGCCGCGGAGGTCTTCCGCCGCTACGGGCGCGCCCATGTGCTGGTGAACAACGCCGGCGTCGGTCCGCCCGGGGCGAAGGTGTGGGAGTCGACACCGAACGACTGGCGGTGGACGTTCGGCGTGAACGTCTACGGCGTCGCCAACGGCATCCGCTCGTTCGTCCCGCGGATGATCGCCTCCGGGGAGCCCGGGCACGTCGTCAACACCTCGTCCGGGGACGGCGCGGTCACGCCGATGCCGAACGCGTCGGTGTACGCGGCGAGCAAGGCGGCGGTGGCGACGCTCACCGAGTGCCTGGGGGCCCAGCTCGCGGAGGAGGGACATCCGATCGCGGTGTCGCTGTTCCTGCCGTCGGGCAAGGGGCTGCTCGACACCGGCCTGTGGACCGCGGACCGCAACCGGCCCGCGGACCTGGCCCGGGAGAAGCCGCGCTCGACCCCGGCGATGACGGTCGCCGGGCTCGTCGCCGCCGCGGCGAAGGACGGCCGGGAGATTCCCATCCAGCCGCTCGACGAGGTCGCCGACGACGTCCTGCGCGGCATCGCGGCGGGGGAGTACTGCCTCATGCTCGGGCGGGACGACGCCGCGAAGACCCTGAGCGCGCGCGCAGAACGGTTCGGCGCCGGCCTCAACCCCACCGAGACCGGGCACAACCTGCTGGATCTCTAGCCGAGCCGAGCCGAGCCGGTGGCTGGTGGCCGGCGGTCCGCACCCGCAGACCGGTGCGGACCGCCGGCCGCGCGCAACCGCCGGCCGCCGTCGCTGTTGCCTGTCGCTGTGGTGTCAGGCGGTGGCTGGTTCAGGCGGTGATCACGGCACGAACGAGCCCGGGCCGACCACGCGGAACGGTGCGGCGGGCGCGTCCTTGACCGACTTGAAAGGCACCTCGAAGTTGAGGACCTCCTTGGTCGTCCGCTTGATGGCCCAGAACGTCGGGTGCTTCTTGTCCGAGCGGTCCCAGGCGATGGCCTGGCCCTCGACGTCGGGCAGCGCGACGGTGGCGACCCAGGTCAGCGTGGTGCCGGCCTCCGGGAGCTCCATGACGTAGACCTCGGCGTTGTCATGGCCGGTCAGCCAGAGCCGGCCGTCGGGGCCCCACGAGCCACCCGAGTTGCTCATCGGACGGAACCGGTCGACCAGGGCCGCCGGAACGATCCAGGCCTCGATGACCTCGAACCTGTCGTTGAGCTTCACGACCTGGGTGTTCTGGCTGCCGCCGCCGTAGGGCTTTCCGTCGGCGCCGTTGGTGTCGTAGTTGGCGAAGCCGGCCCACCAGGCGCCGTCGTGGCGGTCAAGCCAGGTCAGCGAACCACGGGCGATGCCGAAGCTGAAGGTCTCGATGTGGCGCATGGTCCGGGTGTCGAGGACCTCGATCGAGCTCGCCATCGGGACCTGGCTGTAGTTCGAGTGGGCGAGGTAGAGCTTGTTGTCGACGACCGTGCCGCTGTCGAAGTGGATCAGCGGGCCGGTCGCGTCGGAGACGAACTGCAGCAGCGGGGCGCCGGTGGCCCGGTCGTGCTTGGTGACGGTGCGGTTGTCGACCGCGTAGAAGTACTTGCCGTCGACCGCGACACCCTGGTTGGCGTCGAAGGCGGCGTAGCGGCGGATCAGCGTCGCCGTCAGATCCTGCTGCGCGGCTGCGGCTGCGGCTGCGGCGGTCGCCGTCGCGGTCGCGGTCGCGGCGGGGGTCGCGGCAGCGGTGGGAGTCGCGGTCGCCGCCGCCGTCGCGGCGGGGGTCGGTGAGGCATCACCGGCGGCGGTGGTGGCGGCGATCGCGGTGGTGGCGGCGGTGACGGTCAGCGCGGCGACCGCGAGAGACCCGGCCAGGGCTCGGGTCAGGGTGACCCGGGAGGTTCGCAACCGCATGGGATGCTCCGTTTGTCGGTGGTCAAGACGAAACCTGAACCACGCTGGCGGCAACCGGGGACGGCGCGGTAACGGCAGACCCGTCGCGACGTGAATCCCAGACGAAGCATTGATGCGTTCGGTGGCCGGGTGATGCCCGTATCGCAGCAGGTAGTCGAGCTGTGCCCGCATCCCGTGCGGCACGCGGGCACGACTGGAGGTGAGCGTGAATCCGCGGAACCGCCGGATGCGCTCAGTGCTCTGCGGCAATCCGCTGTGGCGGAGGCCGGTCTATTTCGGCTGGAGGCGGGCGCCGGCGTCGATCCGGATGACCTCGGCGTTGAGGTAGCTGTTGCGCAGCAGCTCGAGCGCGAGCGACGCGAACTCGTCGGCGGTGCCGAGCCGGTGCGGGAACAGGACGTCCCGCTTGAGCTTGTCCTTGAATTCCTCGGAGGCGGGGCCCTCCCCGTAGATGGGCGTGTCGATCAGGCCCGGGGCGATCGTGTTCACCCGGATGCCGGCCACCGACAGGTCCCGCGCGATGGGAAGGGTCATGCCCACCACGCCGCCCTTGGACGCCGAGTAGGCGGCCTGGCCGATCTGGCCGTCGAAGGCGGCGAGCGACGCGGTGTTCACTATCGCTCCCCGCTCCCCGTCGGCGAGCGGCTCGGTGGCCGCCATCGCGGTCGCGACGATGCGCACGCAGTCGAAGGTGCCGATCGTGTTCACCTCGATCACCTTGCGGAACGCGTCGAGGCTGTGCGCCGAGTCGTAGCTGCCGTCGCGGCCGATCGTGCGTGACGCCCAGCCGATGCCGGCGCAGTTGACCAGCGAGCGCACCGGTCCCAGCGTCTTCGCGAGCTCGGTGGCGGCGATGATCTGCTCGGTGGAGGTGACGTCCACGTGGGCGAACACGCCGTCGATCTCCTTGGCGACGGCGCTCCCGCGGTCGTCGTCGCGGTCGGCGATCAGGACCCGGGCGCCGGCGGCGGCGAGTGCCCGCGCGGTGGCGGCCCCGAGGCCCGACGCGCCACCGGTGACGATCGCGGATGTGGCGCTCAGATCCATCCCGGACTCTCCTCACGGGTTGCCCGGGCGGCCGCGGCTGCTCAGGCGGGAACGAAGCGGACCGGCATGGCGGTCACACCGTTGACGAAGTTGGAGCGTAGCCGAGTCGGCGGCTCCAGCAGCTCGACCCGGCGCACCCGCTCGATGAGGACCCGGTACATCTGCTCGATCTCCAGGATCGCCAGGTGACGGCCGAGGCAGAAGTGCGCCCCGCCGCCGCCGAAGCCGATGTGCGGGTTGGGGCTGCGCCCGATGTCGAACGTGTAGGGGTCGGTGAAGACATCCTCGTCGAAGTTGGCCGAGGAGTAGAAGATCACCACCTTGTCGTTCTCCCGGATGAGCTGGCCGCTGAGCTCGAGGTCCTGTGTCGCGGTGCGGCGGAAGGCGTTGACGGGGCTCACCCACCGGACGATCTCGTCGGCCGCGGTCGGCGCGAGGTCCGGGTCGGCGCGCAGCCGCTCCCACTGGCCCGGGTTGTTGATCATTGCGATCATGCCGCCGGTGATGGCGTTGCGGGTCGTCTCGTTGCCGGCGAACATGAGCAGCAGGAAGAACAGGTCGAACTCCAGCTCGGACAGCGCCTCGCCGTTCTCGTCCGGCGAGGTCAGCTTCGTGACGATGTCGTCGGCCGGGTTCGCGCGCTTCGTCGCGCCCAGGTTGTTCGCGTACTCGTAGATCTCGAAGACGGCGGTCGCGGCGTCGCCGCCCTCCTCCAGCTGCAGGTCGGTGGCCGAGGCGAGCCGGTTCGACCATTCGAACAGCCGGTGGCGGTCCTCCAGCGGCACTCCCATCAGCTCGGCGATGACGATGAGCGGCAGGTCGGCGGCGACCAGCTCGACGAAGTCGCCGGTGCCGGCGGCCAGGGCCTTGTCGACGATGACCTCGCTGGCCAGGCGCAGGTGCTCCCGCATCTGGGCGATCACCCGCGGGGTGAAGCCGCGGTTGACCAGGCTGCGCAGCCGGGTGTGCGCCGGCGGGTCCATGTTCAGCATCATCAGCTGCTGCTGCGCGCGGGCCTCCTCGGACATCTCGCCGAGGATCGCGGTGCGCCGGCTGGAGGAGAACAGCTCCGAGCTGCGGGACACGCGCACGACGTCCGGGTGCCGGGTGACGGCCCAGAAGCCTTCCGGAACCTGCGGGTCGGCGTGCCGGAACACCGGCGCCTGCGTGCGCAGGAGCTGGAAGTCCTGGTGCGGGATGCCGATCTCGTAGCGGGCGGCGTCGTAGACGTCGATCGTCTCCAAGGACACGGGGTTCTCCCAACGGCTGGACGGCAGTTGGCCGCATATTTACAGTTCTGCCATCAACTGTCAATTGTGTCGGGAGGCGTTCGTGGCTACGATATATTTTATCCATCGGTGGTCCGCAGATCCCGCCCCCGGACGCGGGCCACCGATGGGTTGCGGGTGAGTCCGGCCCGGTCCCGGCCCGGACATCAGACCACAGGCCCGTCAACATCGCGKCGGGCCTGACCGTGTCGAACGGGAGGTACCGGTATGAGCGTGACCGCGGACGGCTTACCGCTGAACGAGCTGGGTTTCTACACCCTGGCCGGGCACAGTGCAGCGCCCCGTGACCTGGTAACCGAGGTCCGTGCCGCCGAGGAGCTCGGCATCGGCGCGGCCTTCATCTCCGAGCGCTTCAGCACCAAGGACGCGGCGACGCTCTCCGGCGCGGCCGGCGCCGTCAGCGAGACGATCGGGATCGCCACCGGTGCCACGAACCACAACACCCGCCACCCGATCGTCACGGCCACCATGGCCACGACCATGCACCGGCTCACCGGCGGCCGGTTCGCCCTCGGCCTGGGCCGCGGCTTCGACCGCCTGTTCAAGGCCTTCGGGCTCACCCCGATCACGAGCGCGCAGATCGAGGACGTCGTCGGCGTCCTGCGCCGGCTCTGGCGCGGTGAGATGGTGCTGGGCCACGACGGGCCGGCCGGCGCCTGGCCCTACCTGCACCAGGACGCCGACTTCGACGAGGACATCCCGATCATGCTCGCGGCGCTCGGCCCGCGTTCGCTGGAGCTCGCCGGGCGCTGCCTCGACGGGGTCATCCTGCACACCTTCTACTCGGACGCCGCGGTCGCCGAGGCGATGGCCGCGGTGGAACGCGGCGCGAAGGCGGCCGGGCGGGACCCGGCCAGCGTGCGGGTCTGGTCGGTGCTCGCCACCGTCTCCGACGAGGTCGAGGAGGAGCTGCGGCTGCTCAAGACGGTCGGCCGGCTCGGGTCCTACCTGCAGGGCTACGGCGATCTGATGGTCCGGGTCAATGACTGGGACCCGGCGGTGCTGGAACGGTTCCGCGCCGACGACGTCGTCGGCGCGATCAAGGGCGGGATCGACACGAAGGCGACCCGGGAACAGCTGGAACACATCGCCACCCTGATTCCGCCGGAGTGGCTGGCCACCGCGGCGACGGGCAGCCCGCGCCAGTGCGCCGAAGCCATCGCCCGCCAGTTCGACCTCGGTGTGACCGGGGTGATCATGCATGGCGCGACGCCGGCCGAGCTGACGTCCGTCGTGGGGGAGTACCGCGAGATCCGGCCCGCCCGGCTCGCGAGCCTGCCCGCCAACCCCGGCCGGATCGCCTGACCGACGCCGCAGCACGCCGCCGGTCGTTCGTCCGCCAGCCGGCGACCCACCGCCGCACGGCCGCACCATCGACCTGAGCCCGTTCGCCGTTCGCCTGGATACCAGCCGCGCCGCAGCTGGGCCTGGACGTTGGAGGTGCGACGATGTACCCCGGCACGCACGCGACCACCCATCCGGACTCCCCGGCCGTGATCATGAGTGGTACCGGTGAGCGGATCACCTACCGGGAGCTCGACGAACGCTCGCTGCGCCTCGCGCGGCTGCTGCAGGCGCACGGCCTGCGCGAGGGCGACACGGTGGCGATCGTCGCCGAGAACCACGTCCGCTACCTCGAGGTGGTCTGGGCGGCCCTGCGTTCCGGGCTGTACCTGACCGCGGTGAACTGGCACCTCGCCCCCGCCGAGGCGGCCTGGCTCGTCGCGGACTCCGGTGCCCGCGCGCTGATCGCGACGAAGCGGTTCGCCGCGACGGCGGCGGAGATCGCCGCCGAGGTGCCCGCCTGCGACCTGCGCCTGATGATCGACGGAACCGGTCACGGAACCGAGGGCGGCGTCGACGGCTTCGACGACTACGAGGCGGCGCTGGCGACCCAGTCCACCGAACCACTGGCCGAGCAGCCCCGCGGCGAGTTCATGCTCTACTCCTCCGGCACGACCGGCCGGCCCAAGGGAATTCGCCGACGGCTCAGCGGCGATCCGGTCGACCGGCCGGCGGGCGGTGGCATCGCCGCCATGGGCACCTTCCTGTTCGGCATGGACGAAAGCTCCGTCTACCTGTGCCCGGCCCCGCTGTACCACGCGGCCAGCCTGCAGTGGGCCGTCTGCGTGCACCAGCTCGGCGCCACCCTCGTCATCCTGGAGAAGTTCGACGCCGAGCAGACCCTGGCCGTGATCGAGCGGGATCGGATCACCCACGTCCAGGTGGTGCCGACGATGCTGGTGCGGCTGCTGAAGCTCCCGGAGAAGGTACGGCTGGGCTACGAAACGTCCAGTCTGCGCCGGATCATGCACGCCGCGGCGCCCTGCCCGATCCCGGTCAAGCAGGCCGTGATCGACTGGGTCGGCCCGATCGTCGACGAGTACTACTCCGGGACGGAGGGCTGCGGCGTCACCTACATCAGCTGCGCCGACTGGCTGGACCATCCGGGCTCGGTGGGCCGTGCGCTCGTCGGAATTCCGCACATCTGTGACGACGAGGGCGCCGATGTGCCCACCGGCACGGCCGGGCTGCTGTACTTCGAGCAGGCCGAGGCGCCCTTCGAGTACCACGGTGACCCGCAGAAGACCCGGGACAGCCGGCACCCCGACCACCCGAACTGGACGACCTGCGGGGACATGGGCTATCTCGACCCCGACGGCTACCTGTACCTCACCGACCGCAAGAACTTCACCATCATCTCCGGCGGCGTGAACATCTACCCCGCCGAGATCGAGGCCGCGCTGGTCATGCACCCGCAGGTCGCCGACGTGGCGGTGTTCGGGCTGCCCGACCCGGAGATGGGCGAGTACGTCCACGCCGTCGTGGCGCCGGCCGACGGTGTCGAGGGCACCGACGAGCTCGCCGAGGAGCTGCGGACCTACCTGCGCGGCAGCCTCGCCGGCTACAAGGTTCCCCGCGTCGTCACGTTCCGCGCCGAGCTGCCCCGGATGCCCACCGGCAAGCTCGCGAAGGGCCAGCTCCGGGCCGAGTACCTCCCCGCATCCGCCCCCTGAATCGACACAGTGGCTATTCGGCCGCGAGATTCAGATGCGACTCCTCCCAGGGCTCGATATCTCTGGCCCTTCTGAGCGAGGTGTAGGAAACTCCGCGGATCACGAGTGAAAGCTCAAGCCGGCGGGTGAACAGTTTCCGTACCAGGCGGATCGCGAAGAGGTCGACGGTGAACATCTGGATGAAGTCCGTGAGCGCTTCTTTCGGTATTGATTCGAATCTGTATTCCGCACCTCGCGACGCTTGCGGCACGAAAGTCATCACGCGGATCAGTGGGCGCTTTTCGGTCCCACCCGATTCGTCCGGGCCTATGGAGTCGACCTGATGCAGAGCGCCCTGCGGGGAGGGCCGAGGAAGAGCTACTTCGAGCGGTGGGCCGGACTTTCGGACGGTGGATACAACCAGATGGCAGCGTCCGTGAAACTACTCACGATCGGCACAGCAGTAGCAATACTACAGCTCGCCACCTGTTCCTGCGCAGTTTTCTTTCCCTCCGACCCTCCGACGCGCAGCACTGATACCGGCGTCACGATTGACGACGGGAGACCGGTATTCCGGATCCTCCTATGCTCGGACGAGAAGGTCGAGCAGGTAATTCTATACGATGATGACGTAAAAGATCTTTGGCAGATCGATGCGGAAGATTCGGGGCCAGTGTCGAAGTTCTCGCCCGGTGAGGTGCCGACGGGTTTCTCGTTGACCGTCCCGTTCCAGGAGTTCGACCGAGACCACTCGGTTGGATTCGAGGTTTCGACCAACAAGAGGCTCAGGGTCAGCGCCGGTTTTACTCTTGAAACTCTACGTGCCAACGAGTACCTGACAGATGTTGGGTACCAGGACTTACGGACGTTCGAAAATCGACAACGTGACTGCTGAACTCGCCCTCGTCCAACTGGTCGAAGGTCGTCTCTGGATACCAGCAGCCACCCGAGTGAGGTCTTAGTAGCAGAAAGGAGGCGTCTGAACCGCCCTGGCCCAGGAACCCAGGGCGGTTCACCGATGCATCAGACGATCTCGATGACCATCGCGGCGCCCATGCCGCCGCCGGCGCACATGGAAACGACGCCCAGGCTCGCGCCGCGGCGGCGCAGCTCGCCGATCATGGTGACGATCATGCGGGCGCCGGTGGCGGCGATCGGGTGGCCGAGGCTCGCGCCGCTGCCGTTGACGTTGACGATCGCGGGGTCGAGGCCGAGCTTGCGGATCGCGGCGACCGGGACGGAGCAGAACGCCTCGTTGATCTCGAACAGGGCGATGTCGGAAATGGTCAGCCCGGCGCGGTCGAGGGCCTTGGGGATCGCCAGGGTGGGGGCGAGGCCGGTCAGGGCCGGGTCGATCCCGGCGGTGGCCCAGGAGCGGATCCGGGCCAGCGGGGTGAGACCGTGGGCTGCGGCGTAGTCGTCGCTGGTCAGGGTGACCGCGGCGGCGGCGTCGTTGAGCCCGGCCGAGTTCGCGGCGGTGACGGTGGGGTTCGGGTAGTCGGGGCGGATCACCGGCAGTTCGGCGAGGCGCTCCAGGGTCGTCCCGCGGCGGGGGTGTTCGTCGGTGTCGAACCGCTTGGTGGTGCCGTCGGGCAGGGTGACGTCCAGCGGGATGATCTCGTCGACGAAGGCGCCGGCGTCGATCGAGGCCAGCGCGCGCTCCTGGGTGTAGACGGTCCACTCGTCGACGTCGCGGCGGGTCAGGCCCATCTCGCGGGCGGTGTTCTCGCCGACGGTGATCGGCATGTCGAACGAGGGCGCCTCCGGGGTGTCCGGGTTCGGCGGTGACATCCAGATCTTCTGGTTGCCGTCGGCGTCGCGGCGGGAGCCGAGGATCTGGTTGCTGAGGCTTTCGGTGCCGCCGGCGACGACGACCTTCTCCATCCCGGCGCGGATGCCGGCGGCGGCGATCGCGACGGCGCTCAGGCCGGAGGCGCAGTGCCGGTTGGTGGCCAGGCCCGACACGTCGGTCAGGCCGAGGCGGACCGCGGTGTGCCGGGCGATCACGCCACCGCCCTGGTAGCTCTCGGCCAGCACGAGGTCGTCGATGTCGCTGACGGGCACGCCGGCGCGTTCCACCACGGCGGGAACGACCGCCTCGGCGAGGGCGAAGGCGTCCAGCCCGACGAGGGAGCCCTTGCGGGCCCTCCCGATGGCGGTGCGGGCGGTCGACACAACAACAGCGTCGGTCACGGGTGTCTCCTCGGGAGGTCTGCGGCGGCACGGCAGGTGCCAGTTCGCAGTTTGAATATTATATTCGACCTGACGACGGCGCCTCCGGTGCTGACAGCCGGCCGGCCAGCTGGTCTGCTGGGCATCGTCGAAGGTCACCGTGACCCGGGAGAGGTGCGGCATGGCGGATGAGGCGCTGCGAGCGTTCGGCGCGGACGACCACCACGAAGCTGATCTGGACCTGACCCGCCGGTCGACGCCCGCCGGCCCTGCCCGCCACCACCTCCCGACCTCCGAAGGATCATGAAGCCATGGCGTTTCCCCTGGGAGTCCCGGTCATCGACACGATGATCGCCTTTCCGACCAAGGACTCCTCCCAGTACGACTTCATCCGGCGTCAGCTCAAGGRCTCCGAGTCGAGGGCGTTCGCGTTCCCGGCCGAGTACATGTTCAAGAGCGTGCCGCACGATCTGCCCACTGATGACCCGGTCAGCGTCACCCTGGGCGAGATGGACCGCTACAACGTCGAGAAGGGCCTGATCGGCTGCCGCGGTGAAGCCGCCCAGGTGGCTCTGCGTACCTTCCCGGACCGGTTCGTGCCGAGCGCGACGATCGAGAACCCGTCCGATGTCATGGGCAGTGTTCGCGGTCTGGTCGCCGATTACGAGRCCCATGGGGTGAAGGCGGTGGGTGTCTTCCCCGCCGGCACCTTCCCGCAGGTCGCGATCAACGACGAGAAGATGTACCCGATCTACGCCAAGTGCGTCGAGCTGGGGATTCCCATCTTCGTCTGCGCCGGCGTGCCCGGCCCGCGGCTGCCGTTCGCTCCGCAGAAGGTCGAGCTCATCGACCAGGTGATGTACGACTTCCCGGACCTGGTGTTCGTCACCCGGCACGGCTGCGAGCCGTGGACGGAGCTGGCGGTGAAGCTGCTGCTCAAGTGGCCGAACCTCTACTACTCGACGTCCGCCTTCGCGCCGAAGTACTACCCGAAGGACATCATCGACTTCGCGAACAGGCGCGGGGCCGACAAGGTCATCTACGCGGGCTACTTCCCCATGGGGCTGACCCTCGAGCGCATCATGCGGGACATGCAGGACGTCCCGTTCCGCGACGAGGTGTGGCCGAAGTTCCTGCATGAGAACGCCCGCCGAGTTCTGAAACTGGACGCCTGAGCCGGCAGCGGCACGGCAGCTGACGGCAGCTAGGAGAGACAGACGTGTCCATCGGTCTTGACGACGACCACGCGGCACTCGCCGACTCGGTGCGGGGGTTCGTGGCCCGCCACGCGCCGTCCGCCGTGGTCCGGGCGGCGATGCCGGAGTGGGTCGGCGGCGCACTGCCCGACTACTGGCCGGGCGTCGTCGAACAGGGGCTGACCGCCCTGCACCTGCCCGAGGAGCACGGCGGGGCCGGCGCCGGGCCGGTGGCGCTGGCCGTCGTGGTCGAGGAGGCCGCGCGCGGCCTGCTGCCCGGGCCGCTGCTGCCATCCCTGCTGACCAGCTCGGTGCTGGCCCGCTACGGGGATGACGACCTGCGCAAGCGGACCCTGCCGGCACTGGCGGAAGGGTCCGTCGGGGCCACCGCCCTCTCCGCGGCCGGGCTCGCGGCGAAGCCGGCCGGTGACGGCGGCTACCGGGTGAGCGGCACGACCGATCCGGTGCTCGGCGCGCCCGGCGCCTCCCTGCTGCTGCTGGGCGCGACCGCACCGGCCGGTGACGAGGTCTGGTTCGTCGTGGAGCCCGGCCCGGGGGTGGACGTCCGCGCCGGCGAGCCGGTCGACCACACCCGTGCGGTCGGCCCGGTGACGCTGGACGACGTGCTGATCAGCGCCGACCGGTGTGTCGCGGTCGGTTCCTCGCAGGTGCGGGCCGTCGCCGCGGTGCTCTTCGCCGCCGAGGCGACCGGCCTCGCCCAGTGGTGCGTCGACACCGGCGTCGCCTACGTCAAGGTGCGGGAGCAGTTCGGCCGGCCCGTCGGCTCCTTCCAGGCGATCAAGCACAAGTGCGCCCGGATGTTCGTCGACGTCCAGACCATGGCCGCCGCCGCGTGGGACGGTGCCCGGGCGCTCGACGAGAGCGACGAGCAGCTCGCGGTCGCGGCGGCCGGGGCGGCGGCGGTCTGCCTGCCCGGCGCCACCGACCTCGGGCTCGCGACGATCACCCTGCTCGGCGGCATCGGCTACACCTGGGAGCACGACGCCCACTTCTACTGGCGCCGGGCGATGGTGCTGGAGAACCTGCTCGGCCCGGCCAGCCGCTGGCAGCGTGAGCTCGGCGAGCGGGTCCGGACGACGTCCCGCGACTTCGACGTCGACCTCTCCGACGCCGACCCCGCGTTCCGGGAGCGGATCGCCGGCATCCTCGCCGAGGTCGCGGCGCTGCCCGCCGACGGCCCCGCCCGGCGCCTGCGCCTGGCCGAGGAAGGGCTGGTCGTGCCGCACTACCCGCGGCCGTACGGCCTCGGCGCGAGCCCGATCGAGCAGCTCGTCATCCAGCGTGAGTACGAGCGTGCCGGCCTGACGCCGCCGATGCTCATCGTCGGTGACTGGGCGCTGCCGACGGTCCTCGCCCACGGCACCGACGCCCAGCGGGACTTCTTCGTCCCGGCGACGCTGCGCGGCGACATCGAATGGTGCCAGCTGTTCAGCGAGCCCGGCGCCGGCTCCGACCTCGCCGCGCTGTCCACCCGCGCCGAGAAGGTCGACGGCGGCTGGCGGCTCAACGGGCAGAAGGTCTGGACGTCGAAGGCGCACGAGGCGCAGTACGGCATCTGCCTGGCCCGCACCGACCCGGACGCCCCCAAGCACAAGGGCATCTCCTACTTCCTGGTCGACATGGCCGCCCCCGGGCTGGAGATCCGCCCGCTGCAGGAGGCCAACGGCGGGTTCCTGTTCAACGAGGTGTTCCTCAACGACGTGTTCGTGCCGGACGACCGGCTGGTCGGCGAGGTGAACCAGGGCTGGACGCTGGCCCGCACCACGCTCGGCAACGAGCGGGTCAGCATCAGCGGCATGCAGCACATCCCGGTCGGTCTGGTGGAGCTCGCCGGCGAGCCGGGCCTCGCGGCGGAGCAGTCGGACGCCCTGCGGGAGCTGGGGGAGACCTTCGGGCCGGCGCACGCGCTCGCCGCGCTGGCGCTGCGCACCACACTGCGCAGCCTGTCGGGGCTGCGCCCCGGTGCGGAGTCGAGCGTCTCCAAGGTGCTGGCGGGCACCCTGGCCACCCGGGTGGCCGAACGGGCGATGCGCTGGACCGGGCCCGGCGCCGCCGTCGCCGACGGTCCGGCCGGGGCCCGCGCGCAGGGCTATCTCACGGTGCCGCCGAAGCTGATCGGCGGCGGGACCGTCGAGATCCAGCTGAACGTGATCGCCGAACGCATCCTCGGCCTGCCGCGTGGCTGACGTCGCCGGCGCTGCGYCTTCTCCTCTGTTCACCGGCCTACTGACGGGAATCTGATGGGCATCACGATCGATCTGACCGGCCGGCGCTTCCTGGTGGTGGGGGCGTCGTCCGGCATCGGGCGGGCGACCGCTCTGGCCCTGGGCCGCGCCGGCGGGCGGGTCGCTGTGGTCGGGCGGCGCGCCGCGCAGCTCGACGAGGTCGTCGCCACCCTGGACGGCGGGCTCGCGTTACCCGCAGACCTGCGCGTGGACGCCGAATGCGAGCGTGCCGTGGTGGCGGCGACCGAGGCCTTCGGCGGCCTGGACGCGGTGCTGTTCCCGATCGGGTACTCGCCGCTGAGCCTGCTGACGAGGACGGACGCGGCCACCTGGTCCGACGTCTTCGCCACGAACGTGACCGCACCGGCGCTGGTCACCGCGGCCGCGGTCACCGCCCGGGGCGACGAGCCGGGCCTGTTCGTCTACCTGTCGTCCAACTCGGTCGGGAACCCGGTGCACGGGCTCGGCGCCTACACGGCGAGCAAGGCCGCGCTCGAGCACACCATCCGCAGCTGGCGCCGCGAACACCCCGAGCACCGGTTCCTGCGCCTCTCGGTCGGGGCGACGATGCCCACCGAGATCCACCGGGAGTTCGGCGACGACATCCTCGGTGAGCTCCTGCCGAAATGGGCGTCCTCCGGCCTGGTCACCGCCGACTTCATGCACGTGGACGACGTCGGCGCGGCGGTCGCGCAGAGCACGGCCCTCGCGCTCATGTATGGCGGGATCGCACTCGACGACGTGACGCTCAACCCGGCCAGCGCTCCGCTCGATCCGGCGGCGCTGCAGGAACTGGGCGCGCACGCGGCCACCGGCGAGCGGCCTGACGGGACGACCGGCCAGTGGAGCACCGGCTGATGGGCGGGGCGCCGGCCCCGGGGCCGCTGGTGACCGTCGAGCAGGTGGACGGGTTCGCGGTGCTCACGCTGAACGACCCGGCGCATCGCAACGCGCTGTCGTACGAGATGAGCTGCGCGATCGCCGAGGCGGTCGAGCTGGTGCTCGCCGCGGACGCCGGTGCGATCGTGCTCACCGCGGCCCCGCCGGTGTTCTGCGCCGGCGGCAACCTGGACGACCTGATCGCGCCGCGCGTCCCGCTCGCCGACACCTACGCGGGCATGCTCGCGCTCGCGCACGCCCCGGTGCCGACGATCGCGGCCGTCGGCGGGGCGGCCATCGGCGCGGGGGTGAACCTGCCGCTGGCCTGCGACATCATCATCGCCGGGGAGTCGGCGTCGTTCGACCCGCGCTTCCTCGACGTCGGTATCGCTCCCGGCGGTGGTCATCTGTGGCGCCTCGCCGGGCGGATCGGCACCCAGGGCGCCGCCGCGCTCGTGCTCTGCGGGGACAGGCTGACCGGTGCGGAGGCCGCCCGCAGCGGGCTGGCCTGGCGATGCGTTCCCGACGACGAGCTGACCGCGGTCGCGACCCGGCTGGCCCGGCGGGCCGCCGGGCGCCAGCACGACCTGGTGGCCCGCACCAAGGAGACGCTGCGGACCACGGCCGCGCTCGCGGACGCGGACGAGGCGGTCGCGGCCGAGCTCGTCGTGCAGCAGTGGTCCGTCGACCGGCCCGGCTTCGCCGATCACGTCCGAGGAATACGTGACCGGCTGCGAGCCGCCCGCAGCGGGTGACCGGTCGCTAGACAGTCAGCGAAAAAGTGTGACAGTGATGTCATACCGAGGAGCGGAGGCTCGGCATGAAAGCGGACGATCTCATTCTCATCAGCGTGGACGACCATCTGGTCGAGCCACCGAACATGTTCGACGGGCGGCTGCCGGCCCGGTTCGCCGACGTGGCGCCGCGGGTGCGCCGGCTCGACGACGGCTCCGATGTGTGGACCTTCAACGGGTCGGTCATCCCGAACATCGGGCTGAACGCGGTGGCCGGGCGGCCCAAGGAGGAGTACGGCGTCGAGCCGACGGCCTTCGACGAGATGCGCCCGGGCTGTTTCGACATCCACGAGCGGGTGAAGGACATGAGCGCCGGCGGGGTGCTGGGCTCGATGTGCTTCCCGTCGTTCCCCGGCTTCAGCGCCCGGGTGTTCTCCGCGGCGGACGACAAGGATCTCGCCCTGGCGGTCGTGCGGGCCTACAACGACTGGCACATCGACGAGTGGTGCGGGGCCTACCCGGGCCGGTTCATCCCGATGGCGCTGCCGATCCTGTGGGATCCGCACCTGGCTGCCGCGGAGGTGCGCCGCCTCGCGGCCAAGGGCTGCCACTCGATCACCTTCACCGAGAACCCGGCGACCCTCGGGCTGCCCAGCTTCCACGACGAGCACTGGGACCCGCTGTGGCAGGCGCTGGTCGACGAGAACGTGGTGCTCTCCATCCACCTGGGCTCCTCGGGCAAGCTGTCGGTGACCGCGGCCGACGCCCCGGTCGACGTCATGATCACCCTGCAGCCGATGAACATCTGCCAGGCCGCTGCCGACCTGCTGTGGTCGCGTGTGATCAAGAAGTTCCCGGGGATCCGGATCGCGCTGTCCGAGGGCGGAACCGGCTGGATTCCGTACTTCCTCGACCGCATCGACCGCACCTACGACATGCACCACCTGTGGACGGGCCAGGACTTCGGCGGGAAGCTGCCCAGCGAGGTGTTCCGCGAGCACTTCCTGACCTGCTTCATCGCCGACCCGGTGGGCATCAAGCTGCGGGACATGATCGGCCTGGACAACATCGCCTGGGAGTGCGACTACCCGCACTCGGACTCGTCCTGGCCGAACGCGGGCGAGGAGCTGGCCGTGGTCGCCGCCGACGTCCCCGACGACGAGCTCAACAAGATCACGTTTGAGAACGCGATGCGCTGGTACTCGTTCGACCCGTTCGCGCACCGCCCGCGCGAGCGCTCCACGGTCGGAGCGCTGCGCGCGGAGGTCGCCGGGCACGATGTCTCGACTCGCTCCTTCGACAAGGGCCGCTTCGAGCGCACCGGCGCCGGCACCGACCTGTCCGCCCTCGCGAGCAACGCCACCGCCTGACGCCGCCGGCGGCCCGTGTCCCGCCGCGCTGACCGTGCGGTCCGCCGCGCAGCGAAGAGCAAAGGGTGAAGGATTCTGGTCGTTGGGACGACCAGAATCCTTCACCCTTACTTCGACCACCCTTACTTCGACTTTGTGCGTGGCGATGGTCGGCGGCAGGGCGAAGCAGGGTTATCCACCATGTTGGAGTGTGGCGTAGTTTTCCACAGATTTGGGGATGATCGGTACGGTCGAGAATTCTCGGCGACTGTGGAGTGGTGTCACCGACGCCGGTAGAACCGTCCCCGCTCACGTGGCAGGTGATCGCCGAGGCGCAGGACGGTGTCATCACCGTTTCGGCGGCCCTCGCTGGTGGAATGACCCGGGCTGAACTGCGCTGGCGGGTGTCGTCGGGCCGATGGCAACAACCGTTCGCGGGCGTGGCCATCACCCACTCCKGCCCGGTGACCGAACGGCAGCGAATGTGGTGCGCACTGCTGGTCGCCGGCCCAGGCGCGGCGCTGGCCGGGGCGACGGCCGCCTCGCTCGACGGTTTGCGGGGCCATACGTCGACCGTTGTGCACGTTCTCGTGCCGATGCACCGACCACGGATCGCCAGGCCTGGCGTCGTCATCCGGCGGACGGCCTACCTCGGCGAACAGGACGTCCATCCGACGAGGGTGCCCCGGCGAACCCGGCTGCCACGTTCGGTCGTCGACATGGCGAGCTGGGCCGCGAGGGACGACGATGCCCGTGCCGTGCTGGCGAGTGCCGTCGGGCAGCGGCTCGTCACGGTCGAGCAGCTCCGTCCGGAACTCGAACAGCGGATGACGTTGCGGCGACGAGCGCTCATCCTTGACACGTTGGACGACCTCTCCGACGGTGCCCACTCGGTCGCCGAGATCGTCTACCGACATATCGAGCGGCGTCACGGCCTGCCGGCCGCGCAACGGCAGGTGGCCGTCGACCTCGATGGACGCCGGTATCTCGACGTCTGGTACGAGCCGTGGCGGGTCTGGGTGGAGATCGACGGTGCCGCCCATCGGGAACCCCGCCAGTGGTGGGATGACCTCGCCCGTCAGAACCTGGGCGTCCTCGACGACCGGCTCGTGCTCAGGTTCCCGACCTGGCTGCTCCGCCAGGAACCGCAGCACGTGGCCGCGCAGGTGAGGCTCGCGCTCCACCAACGCGGCTGGAACCCCGATCCCGACAGGAGTAGACGGAGGAGCTGAGACGCAGTCGCCTGGGCTGAATCCAAAGAACGAAGAATTTTGGTTGTTCTGACGACCAGGTTCCTTCACTCTTCGCCCCAAGTCCTCGTGGCTGCCGGGCCGGGCGGGGCGGGGCGGGATCGTGCTTGTTCGTCAGGGCTGCCAGATTCCGAGGATCTCGGCTGTGGTGGTGATCGTCGCGACCAGCGAGAGGGTGTTGGCGATGAGGACGTCGGCGTAGTCGGCGGGCACCCCGCAGATCGCGTCGCGGGGGAGGACGACCTGGTAGCCGAGGTTCACCGCGTCGAACACCGCGTTGGGAATCGCGATGTTGGCGGACACGCCGACGATGACCAGGGTGCGGGTGCCGAGGTTGCGCAGCAGGGTGTCGGCGTCCGTGCCGGCGATGGGGGACAGGCCCGCCAGCCGGGTGGAGACGAGATCGGACGGGGCGTGCCCGATCTCGTCGACGACCTCGACCGCCGGGGTGCCGAGCAGCTGCTGGACCGGTGCGCGTTCCACCGCGGCGAACAGCCGGGCGTTGTGGCTGGCGCCGCGGCCGTCCGGCCGGCGGGCCGCGATGGCGTGCAGCACGCCCGCCCCGGCGGCCCGGGCGGCGGCGGCGAGCCGGCCGGCGTTGGCCAGCATGCCGCTGTCCCGGGCCGCCGCGGCCAGCGCCGGCAGCGAGCTCTGGGCCCCGACCACGCCGTTCTGGCATTCCTGGGTGAGCAGGACCGTGTGCGCCGGGCGCAGCAGCTCGGCGAGGTCGACGGGCATCTCTCGGCTCCTCGGCTCCTCGGTTCCTGGGGTCAGAAACGCATGCCGGGGGCGCGGGTCTCGAACAGGTCCTGGTTGATGACCTCGCTGAGCTTCGTCGCGTCCCACCGCTTCTGGCCGGCGGCGATGACCTTGCGCTCCTTCCAGCCCTGCATCCAGATGATCCGGTCCTCGATCGAGCGGATGACCTGGCCGGTCACGTGGTCCGCCTCGTCGCTGGCCAGCCAGGCGACCAGCGGCGAGCTGTTGGACGGGTCCATCGCGTGCCACTCGTCGTCGGCCACCGCGTCCGGCTCGAACGAGTCGCCCATGCCGGGGATGCTGGCGGTGATCCGGGTGAGTCCGGACGGGCCGACCGCGTTCACCGTGACCCCCGAGCGGTACAGCTCCATCGCGAGCGTCTGGGTGATCGCGACGATCGCCGCCTTGGCGGCGGCGTAGCCGGTCTGGCCGAAGTTGCCGCCGAGGCCCGCGCCCGAGGTGGTGTTGATGATCCGTCCGTGCACGGTCTCGCCGCTCTTGGCGGCCGCCCGCCAGTAACGCGCCGCGTGGTGGCAGGTCGACCAGGTGCCGCGGACGTGGACGCGGATGACCGCGTCGAAGTCCTCCGGAGGCATGTTCCAGATCGCCGCGTCACGCACGATGCCGGCGTTGTTCACGAGGATGTCGAGCCGGCCGAAGGCGTCGATGGCCCGCTTGATCAGCGCGCCGCACTGCTCGTGGTCGCCCACGTCGGAATAGTCGGCGACCGCGGTGCCGCCGCGCTTCTCGATCAGCGCGACGGTCTCGTCGGCCGCCCGTCCCTGCCCCTCGCCGCGCACCGATCCGCCGAGGTCGTTGACGACGACCTTCGCCCCGTGGCGGGCCAGTTCGAGCGCGTGCCCGCGCCCGATGCCGTGGCCGGCGCCGGTGATGATCGCGACCTTGCCGTCGAGCAGCCCCATGGCGTGCCCTCCCATCCGCGCCGACCGGGGTGGGAACGCCACCCCGGTCGGCTTCTCGCCTACAGGATCAGATGATCAGATGTCTGGTGTTTCGATCGGCCCGAACGCGCCGGCGGCGCGCGCGGCGGCGATCCGCTCGTCGTCGTAGCCGAGTTCGCCGAGGATCTCGGCGGTCTGCTGCCCGGGGGTCGGGGCCCGCCGTGCCGGCACCGGGTTGCGGCCGTCGAGGCGCACCGGGAACGGCAGCTCGTCCACCCCTAGGTCGGCGGCCGGCAGCCAGGGCAGCCGGTCGGCGAACTGCGGGTCGGTGTCGATCGCCTCGGGTGAGTTCACCGGCGACAGCGTGGTGTCGACCTCGCCGCCGAAGCGCACCCACTCGGCGGTCGTGCGGGTGGCGAAGATCTTGCGCAGCTCGTCGCGCAGCTCCACGTCACCGCGGGCGTGGTCGGCGTACTCGGCGCCGGGCCGGGCCTCGTACAGGTCCATCCGGCCGACCCCGGCGCAGAAGTTGCGCCAGAACCGCCGCTCCGAGGCCATGAACAGCACGTGGCCGTCGGACGTCGCGTACACCTGGTAGCGCACGGCGTCGCGCATCCCGCCGGTGCCCGGGGGGCGGCGCTCGTAGTTGTCGGACGGGTTGCCGGTGACCTCGTCCTCGGGGCGCTGGTAGGCCCGGTACGTCTCGATCCGCAGCCAGTCCATCGCGGCCGCGGCATCGGACTGGCCGACCTCGACGTGCCGGCCCTGCCCGGTCTCGCGGGCGGAGAGCACCGCGGCGACCAGCGTCAGCGCCCCGTACAGGGGCCCTGCGTGGATGCCGATCGAGGCGTGGTCGGGCAGGTAGGTGAAGCCGTCCTCGTCGACGGCGGGGGCGACCACCCCAGCCCAGGTGTCGTAGGCGATGCCGTGGCTGGGCAGGTCACGGTATGGACCGCTCGCCCCGTAGCCGGAGATCGACGCCAGCACGATCCGCGGGTTCAGCTCGCGCAGGGCGGCGAAGCCGAGGCCGCGTCGCTCCAGCGCACCGGGGCGCATCGCCTCGACCACCGCGTCCGCGCCGCGGACCAGGTCGTGGAACACCGCGACCCCCTCGGGCGTGCGCAGGTCGAGGACGATGCTGCGCTTGCCCCGGGAGATGTGCAGGTGCAGCAGGGACACCCCGTCGACGAACGGCCAGACCATGCGCCGTACGTAGTCGCCGCCGGGCGGCTCCACCTTGATGACGTCCGCGCCCAGGTCGGCGAGGTGTGTCGTGAGCGCGCCGGGCCCGAGCATCGACACGTCGACAACCCGGACGCCGGCGAGCGGCGCTGTCGCGTCGGGCATCCCAGCACTCCGTTCTTCCGGACTCGATTGAATAACTTATATAATCTGCGACTGTCGCGTGTCGCGTTGTGGGTGATACCGCCCGTCCCGGCGGCCGCGGCACCGGGCCGTACATCGGTGCTCGAAGCCGGGCCGGCCCTCCCGACGGCGAAGGGTGCCACATGAGCACGCGACCACAGGCTGCGGTGACGACGGCAGACACCACGGCGACGACAACGGTGACCACGTCGGCGGACCCGGCGCCGGGGGGCATGGCGTCGGCGCACCAGGCCTCGGCGGAAGTGGCGTCGCCGGAGACCGCGGGCAGTCCAGAGCAGGTGCCGGCGACGATCCCGGCGGCGCTGGCCCGGGCGGCGGCGCGGTGGCCACACGACGAGGCGATCGTCGACGGTGACCAGCGGCTCACCTTCGCCGATCTCGACGCGCGCACGGCCGAGGTGGCCCGCGCGCTGGTGGCCTCGGGCGTCCGTGCCGGTGACCGGGTCTCGGTGTGGGCGCCGAACACCTGCGAGTGGGCGCTGGTCGCCCTGGGTGTCTACCGGGCCGGGGCGGTCCTCGCGCCGATCAACTCCCGCTTCAAGGGCGCCGAGGCGGCCCGGATCCTGAGTACCGCCGGCTCCCGGCTCCTGTTCGTCGTCGACGGCTTCCTCGACACGGACTACCTGGCGATGCTCGCCGAGCAGCCGGCCCCGCCGGCGTTGGCGGAAATCGTGCTCATGGGTTCAGCCGCAGGCCGGGCGGGGGCGACCGGCTGGCCGGACTTCCTCGCCCGCGCCGAGGGGCAGCGCGGAGCCCTCGACGCCGAGGTGGCGGAACGGTTGGCGGCGCTGAGCGGCGATGACCTGTCCGACATCGTGTTCACCTCGGGGACGACCGGCGCGCCGAAGGGCGCCATGCTCACCCACGGCGCGTCGACCGGTGTCTACACCTCCTGGTCACAGCTCGTCGGGCTGCGCCACGGCGACCGCTACCTGCTCGTCTACCCCTTCTTCCACGCCGCGGGACTCAAGTCGGGGCTGCTCGCCTGCCTGCTCGTCGGCGCGACACTGGTGCCGCACCCGGTGTTCGACGTCCCGAGCGTGCTGCGGCGCGTCGAGCAGGAGCGGATCACGATGCTGCCCGGCCCGCCGGCGATCTACCAGAGCATCCTCAACACCGACCTGGCCGGCTACGACCTGTCCAGCCTGCGCCTGGCCGTCACCGGCGCGGCCGCGGTACCCGTCGAGCTGGTCCGCCGTCTGCGCTCGGAGCTCGGCCTGCAGACGGTGCTCACCGCGTACGGCCTCACCGAGACCACCGGCACCGCCACCGCGTGCCGGCAGAACGACGACCCGGAGACGATCGCACTGACGTCCGGCCGGGCCATTCCGGGGGTGGAGGTCCGGGTCGTCGACGACACCGGCGCCCCGCTGCCGCCGGGGGAGCCCGGGGAGATCGTCATCCGGGGCTACAACGTGATGCGCGGCTACTTCGACAACCCAGAGGCGACCGCCGAGGCGATCGACGCCGACGGGTGGCTGCACTCCGGCGACATCGGGGTCCAGGACGAGGCCGGCAACATCCGGATCACCGACCGCAAGAAGGACATGTTCATCGTCGGTGGCTTCAACGCCTACCCGGCGGAGATCGAGGCGATGCTGCTGGAACACGGCGGGATCGCGCAGGTCGCCGTGATCGGGGTGCCCGACGAACGGCTCGGCGAGGTTGGCATGGCCTTCGTGATCCCCCGGGCGGGAGTGACCGTCGACCCGGCCGAGGTGATCGCGTGGAGCCGGGAGCGGATGGCGAACTACAAGGTGCCCCGCCGGGTGGAGGTCGTGGACGCCCTCCCGCTGAACGCCACCGGCAAGATCGTCAAATACGAGCTGCGTGACCGGGTCCGCGCGGCGGAGCAGCGGGCCGGGGCCGATCAGGTCGGCTAGATCGGCGCCGCGCGGGTCAACACCCGTCCTGGCGGTCCTGGCGGTCCTGGCGGTCCCAGCGGCCCTGGCGGCCCGGTTGGGCCTCCAGCGCCAGCCACCGGCGCACCTGGCGTGGGCTGCGCAGCCGGACGACGCGTGACCAGGCGTCAGCCTCGGTGATCGCGGTGACGAGGCGGATCCGCCCGCTTCGGGGGTAGGTCCACAGCCAGGCCAGGAACTCCCCGGTGACATGCTCGGGGCAGCCTGGCCGCACGTCCGGGCGAGTCCGGCCGTGCCATCTGATCCGCCGCCACAGCACCCGTGGGACGGTGACGCGACGTGGCAGGTCGAGGAAGAGAATCAGGTCGGCGGCGGGAAGCCGGAGGTCCAGCGTGCCGGCGTAGTTGCCATCCATGATCCACTGTGGTGCGCCGAGGAGCCGCGTGAGAACCTCGCGCCAGGCGTCGTCGGGCATCTCGACCCATCCCGGGCTCCAGAAATGCTGGTCGAGATGGACCACCGGAAGCTCCCAGAGCTCACCGAGCCGTCGGCTCAGTGTGCTCTTTCCCGCCCCGCCGCTACCGACAACCAGAACCCGCTGGGCGTCCATTCGGCAATGGTCCCGCCTGGAACCGGCGACCGGGTGCGGAATCCCCCGATGGCCGGCAGGGGTTCCGGTGAGATCTACGTCCGGTTCCGCCGGTCCCACTCCCGCATGCGTCGGGGATAGCCGACAACCGCCGCGTCGTACACGGGGAGCGCGAGATCGCGGGCGAGCCGGCGGGCGACGGCAGGCCCGCCCACCCGGCGCCGGATCCAGGCGCCGTCACTGTCGACGGCCACGACCGTCGCGTCGGTGGCGGTCGTCTCCGGTTCCGCGTAGAACTCGACTCCGAGCCGCTCGCATGCGAAGCGGCGCAGGTCCGCGAGGTCACCGATGGTCGCCTCGCGATCCAGGACGGTTCGCCGTTCGGCGTGCCGCCACAGCAGCCAACGGTCCCTGATACCCACACCGGCTCCTGTCCCCGCATGGCCGCCGAGCGACCGTCGTCCCCGTCATCTCAGCAAAGGCCCGCAGCCCTAACGGGAGCTTAAGGAACATGCAGAAGAACCTGGGGAACGCGGATAAGCATGCAGCCTGCCGTGGTTCGGCCCGCGCAGCCGATGCTCCGGATCGCCGAGGCCGAGACTGCCCACCATCTGTCCAGAAATCGGGCACGGAGGTCTGCCGGCAGTCGGGTCCGGCCGGGACATGGTTCGGAGCAGGCAAAGAACACTCGCCGTCACGGTAGGATCACCCGATCCCGTCGCCGCCTCGTGTCAGCCGCGGGATGCGAAATCTGGATTCGCGCCATGACCTGGGCTGGAGGCGATGTGCGGTCGGAATCTGGGGGTCCGGGTGGGCTGGCCGATCCGGTTCCCGGCGGCCGCCCCGGCGACGTCGAACTCGCCGAAGAACTGTCCGCCCGGCTGGCCGGTGCCGGCGTGAAAGGGATCGCCTTCTGCTATGTCGACACCGCGGGAATAACCCGGGTGAAAGGGGTTGCCACGGCCGCGCTGGCAGCGGCGGCGAGGTGGGGTGTCGGCATGTCCCCGATCTTCGACATCATGCTCGCGGACGGGTCGATCCCGCCGGCGGATCGCCTTGGTGGGCCGGTCGGGGATCTCCGGCTCTATCCTGACCTCGGCCAGCTCACCGCGCTGGCAGGCCAGCCGGGATGGGCGTGGGCCCCCCTCGACCGGATCGAGCAGGGCGGCTCCGTTCATCCCGGGTGCAGCCGAACGCTGCTGCGGCACCTCCAGTCCCGCCTTCAGGACGAAGGCCTGGACTTCCAGGCCGCCATCGAGATCGAGTTCGTGCTCGCCCGCGGCGACACGCCGGCCGACGAATTCGTCCCCGCCTGTGGCGGACCCGCGTACGGAATGACGCGGATGATCGAGATGGCCGCGTTCACCGAGGACCTGTTGGCCGCCCTCGCCACGCAGGGAACAGAAGTGCACCAGCTGCACCCGGAATATGCACCGGGGCAGTTCGAACTGTCGGTGGGAGCACTCGACCCGGTGCGCGCCGCGGATCGCAGCGTCGTCGTCCGGCAGACTGTCCGGGCCATCGCCGGCCGGCATGCGCTGCGTGTTTCCTTCGCTCCGTCGGTGGTGGCCGGTGAGGTCGGCAACGGCGGGCATGTCCACCTCTCGGCCTGGCGCGACGGGGTCAACCTGTTCGCCGGCGGAAGCGGCAGGTACGGCCTGACCGGCGCGGGGGAAGGAATGGCCGCGGGTGTTCTCGAGGCATTGCCGGCGCTGGCCGTTCTCGCCACGCCGAGCCCGTCCAGCTTTCTGCGCCTGGGCCCCACCCGCTGGTCGGGCGCCTACGGCTGTTGGGGCTATGAGAACCGGGAGGCCGCGCTCCGCCTGGTCCGCGGGAGCATCGGGCAGCAGGCCGACGCGGCGAACATCGAGGTGAAGTGCGCCGATCTCGCGGCCAATCCATATCTGCTGCTGGCGGGGCTGCTGTTCGCCGCCCGCGACGGCCTGACCCGAGGCCTGAAGCTGCCGGCGGAGGTCACCGTCGACCCTGCCTGCCTGAGCCACGAAGAACTGGCCCGCGACGAGATCCGCCGCCTTCCGACCACGATGACGCAGGCGCTGGACGAGTTCGCCCGCCGCCCCGACCTGCAGGCCTGCCTCGGCCCGACCCTGACCGAGGCGATCGTCGCGGTCCGCCGCGGCGAGGCGGCCCGGATGGCGGACGCCGAACCCGCCGCGGTGGCAGCGGCCTACAGATGGGTCTACTGAGGCGCGACGGGTTCGCCGAGCCGTGGGAGACGGCCCGCCGTCCGCTCAGCGGAGCTGGTAGTCCTTGAGCAGGGCACGACCGATGATCATCTTCTGGATGTCGCTGGTGCCCTCGCCGATGAGCATGAACTTGACCTCGCGCATGAGACGCTCGATCTCGTACTCCTTGGAGTAGCCGTAGCCGCCGTGGATCCGGAAGGAGTCCTCGACGACCTCGTTGGCGTACTCCGAGGCCACCATCTTCGCCATCCCGGCCTCGACGTCCATGCGCCGGCCGGTCTCCTTCAGCCGGGCGGCCCGCACCATCATCGTGTGCGCGGTCTCGACCTTGGTCGCCATGTCCGCGATCCGGAACAACACCGCCTGATGGTCGGCGATGACCTTGCCGAACGTCCTGCGCTGCTGGGCGTAGGCGACGGCCAGCTCGAAACCGCGCCAGGCCAGGCCGCAGGCCCGGGCGGCCACGTTGACCCGGCCGACCTCGACCCCGTCCATCACGTGGAAGAAGCCCTTGCCGGGCTCCCCGCCCAGGATCTGCTCGGCCGCGATCTGGTGGCCATCCAGGAGGAGCTCGGTGGTCTCGACGCCCTTGTAGCCCATCTTGTCGATCTTGCCGGGCACGGTGACGCCCTGCGCGGTCTCGCCGAACCCGGCCTCCTTCTCGAGGAGGAACGTCGTCATGTTCTTGTAGACCGACTCCGCGCCCTCGTCGGTCTTGCACAGCAACGCCACCAGCGTCGAGGTGGCGCCGTTGGTCAGCCACATCTTCTGGCCCGTGATCGAGTACGACCCGTCGGCCTGCTTCGTCGCCTTGGTCGAGACCGCCGACACGTCGGAGCCCAGGCCCGGCTCGGACATCGAGAAGGCGCCGCGGACCTCGCCGGTCGCCATCCGCGGGAGGTACTTCTTCTTCTGCTCCGGGGTGCCGTGCTGCATGAGCATGTAGGCCATGATGAAGTGGGTGTTGATCACGCCCGACACGCTCATCCAGCCGCGCGCGATCTCCTCCACGCACAGCGCGTAGGTCAGCAGCGACTCACCCAGGCCGCCGTACTCCTCGGGGATCATCAGCCCGAACACGCCGAGCTCCTTGAGCCCGTCGACGATCTCCTGCGGGTACTCGTCCGCGTGCTCCAGCTCCTGGGCGACCGGGATGATCTGCTCGTC
Source organism: Frankia sp. CcI49 (assembly GCF_001983215.1). Taxonomy (NCBI): domain Bacteria; kingdom Bacillati; phylum Actinomycetota; class Actinomycetes; order Frankiales; family Frankiaceae; genus Frankia; species Frankia sp. CcI49. The sequence goes on along the minus strand of NZ_MOWP01000006.1, from coordinate 155,041 downwards.
CACGAAGGTCCGCACGGTCTTCAGGATCTCGATCTGGTCCTCGGTGAGTCCCTCGGTCTGGCACAGTCGCGACATCGCTTCCCTCTCTGGTGGCGTCGAAGGCTAATAATGCTGGAGAACGCCTGGCGCGGGTGGTCGTCAGCCGGTGCGGGCCCAGTCGTCGACCGTGGTGACCAGGGCCTGCGGGGGGAAGACCTTCTCGGTCAGGAAGCCGTGCATCTGCGGGTCGGGGTCCGCGCAGGCATCGGCGAGGACGACCAGCCGGTAGTCGAGGTCGGCGGCCTGGCGCACGGTGGAGAGGACCACGCCGCTGGTGGAAATGCCGGCCAGGACCAGTGTGTCGGCCTTGGTGGCGCGCAGCAGTACGTCGAGGTCGCTTCCGCTGAACGCACTCACCCGGCGCTTGGTGACGACCGGCTCGTCGGGCCCGGGTGCGAGCGAGGTGTGGATCTGGGCGGCGGGCTGGTCCTCGACCGGCGCGCCGCCAGCCCGGCGCAGCGTGTCGAATCTCGCATTGGTTTCGGCGATCTCGGGAAAACCGGCGCGGAAGGCGACCCGGACGAAGATGACCGGAATCCCCCGGCCCCGGGCGGCACCGACCGCGCGCCCGGCGGCCTCGAGCACGGGCGGTGCACCCGCCGCGCCCAGGCGCTCGACGATGCCGTGCTGGAAGTCCATGACGAGCAGAACGGGCCGGGACCCGGACATGTTGCCTCCCGAACAGGCTGAGCTGACGTCAGCGGACGTAGGCCGTGTACGGCGGGGTCAGCGTAGGCCGTGGCGGCGGGCGACGGCCTTCTCGACCACGGCACGGGGCAGCAGGCGACGCAGCGCGAAAACCAGCCCGGCGTTGCTGCCGACCGCGTAGAGCGGCCTGGGATGGCGCGCCTCGATCGCCCGGAGCACGGTGCGGGCGACCTCGGCGGCCGAGATCCCGCCCGCCTCGTTCGCGTCGAGGGCGGCGAGCATCGTGTGGTACTCCGCCGTGAAGGGGGAGCCTGCGGCCAGGTACTGGGTGCGCCGCTGGCTGATCCCGGTGTTGATCGAGCCCGGTTCGACCGTGCTGATCCTGACCCCGTAGGGGGCGACCTCGCGGCGGGCGGCGTTCGCGAATCCCTTGATGGCCGCCTTGGATGCCACATAGGACGAGCGGTACGCCAGCGGGAAGCTCGCGAGCATCGAACCGATCATGATCACACAGCCGGAGCCGCGTTCACGCATGCCGGGGAGCACGAGCTGGGTCAGCCGGATGGCGCCGAAGACGTTGAGCTCGAAGAGGCGCCTGACCGCCTCGATCGGAAGCTCCTCCAACGGGCCGCTCTGGCTTTCGCCCGCATTGTTCACCAGGACGTCGACCCGCCCCACCGCGGCGGCGCAGCGCTCGACGGACGCCTCGTCGGTGAGGTCGAGCGCGATGAGCTCCACCCCCGCGGGCGGGCTGCCGACCGCCGCCGGGTCACGGCTGGTGCCGACAACGCGCAATCCCCGCCTGACCAGAGCTTCGGCGACGGCCGCGCCGATGCCCGAGGACGCCCCCGTGACCAGGGCGACCCTGGCGTTCTTGCTATTCCGCGGAGGACTGGCCATGTGCGTCCCTCATCAGGTGTGTCCTTGGATGAGCTCGTTGGCGGGCGGGCAGGTAGCGCGCCACCAGGGGGATCGCGCAGGCGACGACGATGCCGGCGGTGAGGGCGGCGGCGTGCAGGCCGCTCAGCGAAGGTGTGCTCGCCACGGTCGTCACCGACTCGTCGTCCGTCCGGCGGCTGCTGAGAATCGTACCGAGCACCGCGACGCCGAGCGCGCCGCCGACCTGCCGGGTGGTGTCGTTCATCGCCGAACCGACGCCGGCCCGCTCGCGGGGCACGGACGACATGATCGACGAGGTCGCCGGGCCGAGGGTCAGTCCCATTCCCACCCCCACCCCGCAGGTGATCGCCACGACGACGCCGAGTGACGTCCCGCTGTCGCAGAGCGCGAGCGCGGCGAAGAAGACGGAGAGTGCGCCGAGACCGGCGGTGATGACCGCGCGGGCGCCGGCCCGCTCGGCCAGCGGCGTCGCGACCCGGGTGGCGACCAGGAAGAAGACGACGGCCTGCGGTGCCACCAGCGTGCCGGCACCGAGCGGGGTGAGGCCGAGAACCTCCTGCAGGTACTGCGTCAGGATGAACGACGTCCCGTACATGCCGAAGAATGTCAACGCGATCGCGAGGCTCGCGACGCTGAACCGCGGGTCGCGGAAGAAGCCCAGATCGAGCATGGGAGCTCCGGTGCGGAATTCCCAGGCTATGAACGCGATGAGAAGTACGGCGCTGACAGCGAAGGCGGCGAGGACGGCGGGGGAGAGCCAGCCGTGGGTCGGTGCCTCGATGATCGCGAAGAGCAGGGCGACCAGGGTGAGTATCGAGAGCGCGGCTCCGAGGGGATCCAGCCGTCGGGCCGACGGGTCCCGCGATTCGGGGACGTACAGAAACACCAGCACCAGGACCACGGCGACGATCGGCAGGTTGACCAGGAAGACCGACCCCCACCAGAAGCGGGACAGCAGGAGCCCGCCGACGATCGGCCCGCTCACCGAGCCGATCGCCGAGACCCCCGACCAGATTCCGACCGCCACCCGGCGTTCCCGGTCGTCGGTGAAGACGTTCGACAGGATCGACAGCGTGGCGGGCATGATGAGCGCGGCACCGAGACCCATCACGCACCGGCCCGCGACCAGCTGGTCAGGCGACGAGGCCAGCGCCGACAGCAGCGAGCCCGCGGCGAAGGCGGCGAGGCCGCAGGTGAGAAGGCGTGCCCTTCCGAAGCGGTCGCCAAGGCTGCCGGTGGTCAGCAGGAGCCCGGCGAAGACGATGATGTAGCCCTCGTTGATCCATTGAAGCTGGCGCACCGAAGCGGAAAGACCACCATCGGCGCCGGGGGCACGCAGGGTCGGTAACGCCACGTTCAGGATCGTGGCGTCCAGCGCGATCAGCGCGAGGTTCGCGCACAGCACCACGAGTACCAGCCAGCGCACCCGCTGGATGTGTGCTGGCCGGCCGAGATCCGCACGGTGGCCCGCCGCCCGGCGAACGAACGACGGTGCTGGATGAACGAACGGCAGAGCTGGACGCATGTGTGCCTCACTACGCCGATGGTCGAGGCGGGCGCCGCTCGCCCGCCCGCCCCGCATCAGGCCCTCGGGTGGCGCCGCCCGGTGACGAGCCCGTCATCGGCCACTGGCCGTTGGAACGGGGCCGGCCGTAGGATGGGCGTCACTGGATGGATAAAATATACAGCCCTGGTCCCCGAGGATATCCGCAGGCATAAGCGCCTCCAGCGCTCGCAGCGGACTCGTCATCTGAGTCGTGACGCGGCAGTTACGCCTGCGGGGCGTCCGTGAGGCCGAGGGCGGTGGCGAGCACGGCGATCAGGGGCTCGCGCAGCTCGTCGGCGGAGGCGGTGGACAGCCGGGGGAGGGTGCCGGCGTCCCTGGCGACGCCGACGCCGAACAGCAGCGCCACCGCGAGCTCGGCCGCAAGCTCCGGATCGGGGCCGGTGATCGTGTCGCGCAGGGGCAGGAGCACGGTGTCGAGCCGTTCGCGGGTCGCCTCGCGCGCGGCGGCGTCCACCTCGCGTCGGAACACGTTCTGGGCGGCGGCGCTCACGCCGGTGGACGTCCACCTGGTGATCGCTCGGTCCACCAGAGCGCTGACCGCGGCCAGGGGCTCCACCGGCTCCCCATCGTTCGGCCTCGCGGAGCCAGCCGCGCCAGCCATGCCGACTGCGCTGGTGGTTCGGGTCGTGCCAGCCGTACCGACTGTGCCAACGGTCCCAGTCGTGCTGGTCGCGGTGTCGCCGGCCTGGGCGACGGATCCCGCGGCGGATTCGCTGGTGCCATTCCCCGACTGCGCCGGGGACGGGGGGGCTGGCGGGCCCGGATGATCCCCGGAGCTCTGGCCAAGGAGCGGATCGGCCGCCAGGACGGCCTGGTACAGCCCCTCCTTGCCGCCGAAGTAGCGGGCGATCAGGGCCGGGTCGACGCCCGCCCGATCCCCGACCGACCGGATGGCGGTGCCCGCGTAGCCGCGTTCGGCGAACAGATCGGCCGCCGCGGCCAGCAGAGCCTGACGGCTACGCGCCGCGTCGCGCCGTCGGGTGGTGTTCATGGTTCGACATCATCGGCCATGACGAGTCCGGAGGCGGCGGCGTCCGCCGCCTCCTCCTGCAGAGTCTCCAGCTCCGCCTGCCGGGAGGCGGGCACCGCGGGCTCGCCGGCGCGCGGTGAGCTGGGCAGAGCCAGTGCGGCGAGCATCGCCAGCACGCCGACGCCGCCGGCGATGACGAACGCCACCGTGTAGCCGCTGTTGCTGGGTTCGGTGGCACCAGCTGGGGTATGGGCGGCGAGCATCGCCGCTCCGAGCGCGCTGCCGACCGAGCCGCCGACGGTGCGCAGCACCTGGTTGAAGCTGGTGGCGCTGCCCGTCTCATGCGGCGGTACGGAGCCGATGATGAGGCCGGGCATCGCCGCGAAGGCGAGCCCGATACCCACTCCGAACAGGAAGGTGGCCCCGCCCAGCTCGACGAGATGGTCGTGCCGGACGGCCAGGCCGAACTCGGCGAGGGCGACCGCGAACAGGCCGACCAGCAGCAGGCCACGGCCGCCGCCGGTGCGTGGGCCCAGCCAACGTGACCACCGGCTGGCCAGCACCGTCCCGACCGCCAGCGGCAGGATCACCAGGCCGAGCACGGCCGGTGACGCGCCGAACCCGTAGCCGGTCGACGTCGGGGCCTGCGCGAGCCGGTTGATCAAGGTCATCGCGTTGAACATGCCGAACCCGGCGAGAATCGCGCAGACGTCGGCGATGAGGACCGGCCGGGCGGCAAGGTACTTCAGCTCGACCAGCGGATGCGCGCTGTGCAGCTCCAGCATGATCCACGCAACCAGGCAGACGACTCCGGCGCCGAACAGCGCGATGATCCGCGGCGACGTCCAGCCCCACGATTCGCCCTCGCTCAGCGCGACCAGCAGCGGGCTGAGCCCGGCGGCGAACAGCAGCGCGCCCACCAGGTCGACCGGCCCGCGGGCGGCTCGGGTGCTCGCCCTGCCCGGCACGACGGCGAGCACCGCGGCCATCGCTGCCGCCGTGAGCACGGCCGCCACCCAGAACCCGGCGTGGTAGTCGAACGATTCCGCGATCAGCCCGCTGAGCGGGTAGCCGAGGCCCGCGCCGGTCGCGACCGTGATCGACAGTGCGCCGATGCCCGCGGCCAGCTGGCGCGGTGGCAGCAGGTCGCGCGCGATCGCCAGCGCCAGCGGCATCAGGCCCACGCCGACGCCCATGAGGCCGCGCCCGACCAGAAGCTGCGTGAATCCGTTCGCGGTGGCGGCGAGGAGGGAGCCCGCCGCGACGGTGCCGAGCCCGGCGAGCAGCACGGTGCGCCGGTGCGGCCCGTCGCCGAGCCGGCCGAGCAGGGGAGTGGAGGCCGCGCCGGTCAGCAGGGTCAGGGTGAGCAACCACTGGGCGTCGGAAAGCGACACGTGCTGGGCGTCCGCGATCAGCGGGATCAGTGGTGTGCCCAGCGTGCCGATGACCGCGATCACGAGTCCGCAGTAGATGAGGACCCCGAGCAGCAGGCCGGGACGGGGGTGGGTGTGCGCGGCGACCGCACCCGGCTGCTGGTGGGCTCCGGACCGCTCGTCGCGGCGTGTGCGGTCGGTTCGTGCTGGTCGGGCGGGGTTCGGCTTCGCGTGCACGTAGCGTCCCAACGTCTGAAGCAGGTTTGTCATCGCATGATGTCATCGAATGAAGACATGCGTGAAGGGGTGGCGTCGGCAACCCTGTCGCCGGGACTTCTTGTGGAGGTGAGACACTCGCCCTCTTGTGTTTCACCATGGGACGTGTGGAGTGATTTGGTGTGAGTCAGCCTTCGCGTCGATGCGCCCCACCCGACGAGTCGTCGCCCCCGCCGCGCGGTACCCGGGTACGCGATCGTCTGCTGCGACGGATGTCGCTGGGGTCGGCCTCCGTGCTGGTCCTCGCCGCCGCCGCGGGGTGTTCGGGGTCCGGATCAGGCGGCGTCGAGGCGAACGCCTGCACCAGTCCCGGGGTGACCAGCACCCAGGTGCGGCTCGGGCTCGTCCTCTCCGACTCCGGCCCGTCCGGTGACGTCTTCTCCCCGGCCCGGTCCGGGGTGGAGGCGAGGCTGGGCCTGGCCAACGCCGAGGGTGGCGTGCACGGCCGTCAGGTCGTCTACGAGTGGCGCGACGACGAGGACCTGCAGAGCCGCAACGCGCTGGTGACCAGGGAACTCGTCGGGTCGAGACAGGTGATCGGCCTGGTGACCGTCACCACGGCACTCGAGGAGTCGACGGACGCGCTCACCGAGCAGGATGTGCCCGTCGTGGGCCTGCCCGGGAGCCCGGACTGGGCCGAGCACCCGAACATGTTCTCCTACGCCTATGACGCGTCACCGGTGACGATCGGGCGTTACATCCAGGCCAGTTCAGGTAGGAAAGTCGCCCTCGTGCTCTCCGGGATCGCGGGCAACACCACCGGAGCCGCCGATCGCTACACCCAGGCGCTGCAGTCGGTGGGACTGAAGGTGGTGGGAGCGGTCTCCTACGCACGCCTGGCCGACAGCCCCGCGCAGATCGCCCACAAGATCGCCGCTCTGGGTGCGGACTCCATCGTCGGCCTGACCACGGCGGAGGACCTCGCCGAGATCCTGCCCGCCATCCGAACCACCGTGCCACGCCTCGTGGTCACCGTCGCGCTGAGCGGGTACGACCATGCGCGGCTGGCCAGGCTCGGGCCGGCGCTCGCCGGTGTGTCGTTTCCCGTCTACTTCCGGCCGTTCGAGGCCGGCGGTCCCGCCATCGACCGCTATCGCGAGGCGATGAGCCGCTTCGCTCCGCAGGCCGTCCGGGCCGAGCAGGAGTACTCGATGAACGCCTACATCTACACCGACCTGTTCCTGCAGGGGCTGGAGAGGGCCGGTGCCTGCCCGACCCGCGCCGGTGTCGTCAGCGCCCTGCGCGATCTCACCGGCTACGACGCCGGCGGCCTGGTCAGCCCGGTGAACATGAGGAACAACTCCGATGTCCTGCTGGAGTGCTACGCGTTCGTGCAGGTGAACCCGACGGGCGACGCGTTCCAGCCCGTTCGCGAGCGGATGTGCGCCAACGGAGAATGACCGTGGTCATGAGATGAGGTGATCCGCAGGATGGCCGAACCTGTCCGGATGGGGTTTCTGGCGCCGACGTCCCGAGAGGAGGTCGCGGAGCTGGAGGCCCTGGGCGCGCATTCGCTGTGGGTGGGTGGGCATGTCGCGTCGCTGAACCCGACTCGGGAGCCCCTGGTCTGGCTGGCGAGGCTGGTCGAGCAGACCCGCACCGTCCGCATCGGCACCGCCACCCTGATCCTGCCGCTGTATCCGCCTGGCCTGCTTGCCAAGCAGCTCGCCGACCTGGACGAGGCATCGGCCGGGCGGCTCACGGTCGGAGTGGGAGTCGGCGGGGAGTACCCGTCCGACTTCGATGCCTGCGGGGTTCCGCGCGAGGAGCGTGGCAGCCGCGCCAACGAGGCGATCGGGCTGTTGCGTGCCTTCTGGACCGCTGAACCGGTCACGCATGCCGGCCGCCACCACCGTCACGACCAGGTGCGGATCCACCCCGCTCCCGCCCAGCCGGGTGGACCGCCGATCGTGGTGACCGGCCGCCGTGACCCGGCGATGCGCCGCGCGGCCCAGCTCGGCGACGGATGGATGCCCTACCTGTACTCGCCGGAGCGTTACGCGGCCTCGGTGGCCGAGATCCGGGCCCAGGCCGAACGCGCCGGCCGCGATCTGCGCGACTTCGGCTGGTACGCGTACGTCTTCGTCAGCCTGGACGACGACGAGGCGCAGGCCCGAGCGGAGGCGGAACAGTTCCTCGGCGGCACGTATCGGGGCGACTTCTCGGCCATGCTGCAGCGCGTCGCCTGCGTCGGCACGGCGGAGCAGGTGACCGCACGGCTGCGCGCGTTCGTCGATGCCGGCGCCGAGCACCTCGTCCTGGTGCCCTGTGCCCGTGCGCCGCAGACCCGCCGCCGGCTGCTGGCGGAGGTGCTGCCGGCGCTGACCCGCTGACCTGCTGAGCTACGCCTTCGTTCAGGTCAGCCCCACGGGTGACGCGTTCCAGCCCGTACGGGAACGGATGTGCGCCGACGGACGCTGACCGGTGGCTCGTGGGTCGCGCCGCTCGCCGTGGGCGCGGCCGTCCGGGGGACCGGCGCCGTGCGCCTCAGGCCGAGGCTCCTGATCGCGCGTCGCCTGAGCCGGCCGGCGTCCTGGCGAGGTTCCCGCCGCGGAAGACCGCCCCCGCCCGAGCATCCGGTTGATGACGCCGGAAGTCCGATAAGTCTGGGATCTGGCTGATGCCGCATGTGGCATCCTGATCCGGGCATGCGCCGGACGGTGACCGAATCGTGACCTGACTCGCGTGCCTCCTTCTGTGTCCGGGGTCGCCGCCGTCGTCAGATGCACCTGCGAGGGGGGGCACCCGGAGCGCAATGACTGACAGGGGGCGTACGTCATGACATCGCTCGGTGATGGCCCGCAGTGGCGGCCTCAACCGCCTCGCGAGCGCCGGGACCCTCCGCCGCGGGCTGCCGCGGGTCGCCCTGGGAGACCTCCGGGAAACGTCGAGCGGCCTGACGCACGGCAGGGCGACGGCCGGTCGCAACAGTCCCGACCGGAGGATGCCGCCGGCGGACGGGGAGCCGGTCCGCGAAACGGTCCGCTCCCGGAAGGCGATGGCCAGCCGGACAAGAACAATGAACAGGGCGCGGACAAGGAGGAGAAGAGTCGCCGGCAGAAACGGGACAGCGCCGCCCAGGAAGCAGGAGACCTCGTCAGGGACCGCGCGAGCGCCGAGGATGCGGCATTTGTCGGCGCCGGGGTGAACGCGGCACGGCTGAACTTCACCGTCGCCGGCGGAAATGTGATCTTCGGTGGTCAGCAGGATGCCGTCGTCGGCACCAGCGGCGTCGGGTCTGGCGGCGTCGGGAAGCGTGTCCCCGGTGTGATCAGCGATCGTGAACTGGCGAGAGTCGTGCACACGTTCGTGAAGCCGCCGGTGTACCCGAAACTGCGGCAGGCCCTGTCGGGCCGGCATCTGGTGGTCCTGCGCGCGAGCCGCGGCTGGGGCCGCACCGCTGTCGCCGAACACCTTCTCCACGATGTCCTGACCGCCGCGGATCCCGACGGAACATCGCGGGCGCGGATTCGGATCAGCCGGCTTGGGACGRATGTCGAACCGGGTGAGCTGGGTATCGCGGATCTCACCAGTAGTCCGGACGCCACCGCGGGAACGGCGGGCGGCGCGACGAACCCGCCGGGCCGTGGGTTCCTCCTGGACGTCGGCGTGTTGCCGAACGCCGAAACCCTGCGCGGCAGCGACCTCGAACGGCTCGCCCATGATCTGGTGGCCGCAGGTCTGTATCTGGTCGTGACCGTGGACGCGGACGTCGCCTTCGGCGACGAGCTCGAAGGATTCCTGCACGAGGGTGGACCGGCACCGGACACACTGGAACTGCTCGCCGCTCACGGGGCCCGCGTGCTGGCGATCGACCGGGCGCAGGCCGGGACGGCTGTAGCCGCCGATCCGGAGCTGGAACTGATGGCGCGGGAGCTCCAGCGTGAGGGCGTCCGCACCGAGGCTGTCGCGGCGCTGGGCGAGCGGTGGGCGCGAGGCTGTGGTGCCGCCCTGATGCGAGGTGATCCGGTTGAGCAGGCGATGCGTGATGATCTGCGGCAGTGGCTGAAGGAACAGATCGACAGCCAGTTCGTGGAGTGGATGACGGCCACCGAGGACCTCACTCACCGGGCCTTCGTCATCGCCCTGGCGGTCTTCAACGGAATGCCGTACTCCAAGGTCACGCGGCTTGGCCGTGATCTCGAGACACGGCTGCGGCGTGCCCTGCGGCCCGCCGGGCACCTCCTTGACGGCCGGGAGGAGACCAGCCTCTCGCGCGGAGACCTGGATGACCCGACTCGTGAGAACCGCCGGGTGCCAGCGGGGCCGCCGTTGTTCAGCGGGCCCCGGGGGCCGCGGTTGGAGGCGGCCCGAGCAGCGGTCGGGATCGGTGTCGATGAGACCCCGTACGGCGACATCACCGTCGAGCTCGTGCGACTGCGTACGGACGGGTACGCGTGGAAGATCCTCAACTGGCTGTGGCATGAGCAGGACGGCGTCCACAAGGTTCTGGTCGAATGGCTCTCGGCGCTGGGCGGCGATCGCGACCTTCTGGTGCGGGTGCGTGCGGCGGCCGCGGTCGGCCTGCTGACAAGCTGGGGCTTCGACGAGATGCGGTCACAGGTACTGCTGCGGTGGGCGGATCTGGACCGGCCCTCGGAAAGATCGGCCGTGGGTATCGCGCTGGGCCTCGCCGTCCATTACGAGCCGTCGCTACTGCCTGTCGTCACGAAGATGCTGCGGGACTGGAAGTGGCACACTCTCGTTCCGCAGCGGCGGCACGCGGCCGTCCGCGCCTGGGGGGCGGGCCTCGGCTCGGCCGATATCGGAGCTGCGCTTGACCAGATTCTCTGGTTGATCGGGCTGCTCGAGACCGAACGCGTCATCGACGCCGATGCCCACGACAGCGTCGACTACGCGCTGATAGGCGAGGCGGCGCAGAGCGTCCTGGAGCTGTTCGAGTGCCCCACGCACGATGCGACCGCCATCGTCGTGAAGGCGCTTGCCGAGTGGACGGAGAAGGAAAATCCGCGCCGGACGCGGCTCATGGGCCTTCTCGGCTTCCTGCGCATCGCGCTCCACGCGAAGGTCACCGAAGGCCTCGACCCGGACGGGCGGCCCACCCTGCTCGCGCTGAGCATGCCCGGTCGGCCGACCGGGCCCCGGACGCTGCGGCTGGTGGCGGTGCTGTGGGGGAGAGCTCTGGCGGAACCAGTGACGAACGAGATCGCGCTCGGCTGCCTGCGCGAGTGGGCCGAATACGCGGAACTAGACGGAGAGACCTCCCGGACGACTCTCGCGCATGTCGTCTGGGAGTCGCTGGAAACGCCGGCGGACTTCCGGAGAATGTGGCGTTCCTTCTCTTTCTGGGAGGAGACGTGCCCTCATACGTCTCGGGAGGTCATGGCGGTGATCGGGAGATCCGTTCAAGAGGAGAACCATGGTCCACGGTAATTTTCCGCCGGTCGGCCCATCGGAATGGCAAGGGCTGTGGTCTCTGGTTAGCCCGCGGTGCGACGTCCCCTTCTTCGGGAAGCCCCTGGCGCCACCAGGCTGGCAGCTGGCGTACGCGGACGGCCGCGGCTCCTACTACTATCTGCCGCCAGGTGAGCGCCTGAACAAGTCAATATGGCGTTACTATTACCTGGTCGACGGGCGAACCTATCATCTCAAGCTGTCGGTGGAGTCGGCGAGCACCGCCAGTGCATCCCGTTTTCAGGTCGAGGTCTGGGCTCGCTGGAGAATCAGCGGTCCGATGGACTTCCTCCGGCAACCGCTGGAGCCGGCGGGGCACTGCTGGGCCATGATCATGGTTATCCTGTCGGACATAACGAGGTCGGTGCGTCCGGATTCGGCGGCGTTGGCCCAGCATCTCGTCGACGCCAAACGTGGTGTCGAATTCACCATCGGCAGTGGACTGGTCGTCTGGCTGGACAATGTCATCGTCGCGCCGCCGAAGGGATTCGAGGAGCTGCAGGTCGAACTTGAGCGCGGCGAGGTGCAGGTCAATGTCGACCGGTTGCGGCAGTTCCGGAGAAATGAGCGGCGGGTCGACGACTTCGACTTCGAGGCGGTGCAGGAGGAGACGGAGAGGACGGCTCGTCGGGATCGGGCCTCCGCGTTCCTGGATCGCGTTGACGAGGGCCGCAGGCCGGCGGGCCTGGAGGACGGCCGATTCCGGCGCCGCGCCGAACTGGTCGCCACCGACGGCGATCACTACGCCGGCGCATCCTTCGATGACGACCTGGTGGACGAGACATCCACGGTCGGCGACGAGGCGGATGAGGATGGGAACGGCGGTGACGGTGGTGACCGATGGTGACCGATGGGCCTGGCGGAGCCCTGACCCGCGGGCCGAGCACGGGAGCCGTCGTGCGGGTGCGCTACCGCGGGGGCGGCTCGGGGCTCCCGTGCTGCACACCGATCACGCTGGCCTGGCGTCCGCCGAAAATCACGTTGCCGCCGTGGACGATGACAGTCGCACCGGCCGGACCAGCTTGTACGGCCGCGGCCGGTGCTTCGTGGTCATCGTCGCCGGGCCACGCAGGCGCCCGAGCGGTTCCCTCGGATGCCTGCGTGATTCCCAGCGCCTGGCGAAAGACCTCGTTGTCCGGATATCGCGCCGCCGCGGCGATGAGGACGCGCAGCCGCCCGTCAGGCAGCCGGCCCGCGCCGATGTCGGCGCTTACGGCATGCCAGAACTCGAACGCGTTCGCCGCCTGTCGCGGGTGGTACTGCGGGCCAAGGCCGGCCGACGACAGCAGGTGCCCCGCGCCAGTGGGCGTCGGGAAAACTCTGGCCAGCTCGTCGACCTCTGCATCGGTCAAGGGATCAGCCACAGTTCCGCCCGTCTCCGTGTTCCGAATGCGGTGCCAACCGAGGTGCGGTGCCAACCAGGGAAAGAAACGACTCCCGCTGGTCAAAGTGACAAGAACATACCATCCATCCCGCGATTTCAGGCCTGGTGCGCGGAGGCTTCGATGGCCGTTTCGGTGACCGTCAGTTCGGCGAGGCGGAGCAGGTCACCGGCTCTGACCTTGCCGACCTCGGTGCGGGGTAGCTCGTCGACCGACACGAACCGGACCGGGACCTTGTAGGGGAGGAGGCGGTCGCGGGCGGCTTTCCGCAGGGCCGCCGAGTGCACCGTCGCACCCGGCCGGGGCACGACGAAGGCCCAGGGCACCTCGCCGAGCCGGTCGTCGGGGACACCTACGACCGCGCAGTCGGCGACCTCCGGGACCAGGCGCAGCACCTCCTCGACCTCGCCGGGGAAGACCTTGAGCCCGCCGCGGTTGATCATGTCGGAGACCCGGCCCTCGATCCAGATGAAGCCGTCCGGGTCGATGCGGGCGATGTCACCGGTGCGGAACCAGCCGTCGGCGGTGAGCCGGTCGCCCAGCGCCGAGCCGTCGGCGTAGCCGGCCGACACCGCGGGGGTGCGGACATGCAGCTCACCGGGCTCGTCGACGGGAAGCTCGGCACCGTCCGCCCCGACGATCCGCGGGGTGACACCGGCGTGGGGGCGGCCGATCGAACCGAGCTTGGACTCGCCGAACTCGCGGGAGTCGGCGGCGTTCCAGCCGATGATCTCCCCGCCGATCTCGGTCTGGCCGTAGCAGTTGAGCACCATGACGCCGAAGCGGTCCCGGAACATCCGGGCCCGCAGCGGGGACAGCGGGGCGGTGATGCCCCGCACGTAGCGCAGCGGCGCCAGCGAGGTGATCGCCGGGTCGTCGGTCAGCATGTTCATCGCCGCCGGCGGGAGCACCGTCGAGCGGATCCCGTGCCGGGCCACGGCCGCGGCGAAGGCCGCCGTCGTGAACGTCGGCATGATCACGACCGGCGCCCCGACCCGGAACGCGAACAGCACGTTGTAGATGCCGGCCGACAGCGACATCGACGTCGGGATGAGGTTCGGCATCGGCGCCTTGCGCCGCGCGAGGTCGCCGGCCGCGGCGTCGCCGACCAGCTTGCGCAGCACCGGTTCCAGCAGCGCCAGGTAGCCGGAGTGCCGCAGCAGAACGGGCTTGGGCCGCCCGGTCGTGCCGGAGGTGAACTGCACGAGCGCGATGTCGGCGTCGTGGGCCGGCACGTCCGGAGCCTGGAGCGTGCCCGTCTCGTTACGCCATCCGATCGATCCGGCGGCCTCGTCGTCGACGGCCACGATCACCGGCCGGGTGGTGTCCTGGAGCCGCTCGGCCCAGGGTGCCAGGGTGACGACGGCCGCCGGCTGGACGGCATCCACCAGGTGGCCGATCTCCGCGTCGGAGCTGCGCGGGTTGAGCGGCACGTACACCGCCTCGGCCGACCACACGCCGAACATCGCGGCGACCACCTCGGCGGTGTTCGGCAGCATCACCGCGACCGGGTGGCCCGGTCGCACCCCGACCGCGCGCAGGCGCTCGGCCAACGCGTCCGAGCCGGTGCGCAGCGCCGCCCGGGTGACCACCTGCTCTTCGACGAAGACAGCGGGTGTGGTCTCGTCGTCCGGCCGTGGTTCGAGCAGGTCGACCAGCCTCATGGGCGGGTACCGCCGGCGGCCTCGGGCCCGGGAATGGTCAGCCCGAGCAGGCCGGCCGCGTTCCCCCGCGCGATCTTGTGAATGTCGGTCGCCGACAGGTGACCGAACTGGCTCGCCGCGGCGGCACGGGACCGCGGCCAGGTGCCGTCCTGGTGCGGGTAGTCGGTCTCGAAGACCACGTTGTCGATGCCGATCCGGTCGAGCAGGCCGACACCGACCGGGTCCTTGAAGAAGCAGCTGTAGACCTGCCGGCGGTAGTACGTCGACGGCGGCTCGGGGCAGTTCTGCTGGCCGTGCGCCCAGCCGCGGTGGGTGAGCCAGACGTCGTCGGCGCGGTCGAGCACGTAGGGGATCCAGCCGATCTGCGCCTCGGCGTACATCAGCTTCAGCGCCGGGTGGCGGTGCAGCACCCCGGAGAACAGGAAGTCGACCAGGCTGGCCGCGCTGTTGCCGAACAGGATGGTGGCCGCGACGGCCTCGGGTGCGTCCGCCGAGGTCTGCGGGGTCTTCGTGCCCGAGCCGATGTGCATCGACACGACCGTGCCGGTCTCGGCGCAGGCGGCGAAGAACGGGTCCCAGTACCGGGAGTGCAGGCTGGGCAGGTCCAGGTAGGCGGGCAGCTCACTGAACGCGACGGCTCGCACCCCGCGGGCGGCGTTGCGGCGCACCTCGGCGACGGCCAGGTCGACGTCCCACAGCGGCACGATGCACAGCGGGATGAGCCGGCCGCCCGAGGTGCCGCACCACTCCTCGACCATCCAGTCGTTGTAGGCCTGGACGGACAGCAGCGCCAGCTCCTTGTCCTTGCCCCACAGGAACATCTGGCCGCAGAACCGCGGGTAGTTCGGGAAGCTGAGCTGTGCCTCGACCCCGTTGAGGTCCATGTCGGCCAGCCGGTCGGGAACCTTCCAGCAGCCGGGGCGCATCTCGTCGAAGGTGATGCCGTCCATGGTCACCTCGTCGGCCGGGACGCCGGCGGCCGCGATGTAGCGCTTGAGGCTGGTGTGGCGGCCTTCGTAGACCCACCAGGCCACGTCCGGGCCCTCGGTGCCGGGTGCCTCGATGTAGCTCGACCCGACCAGCTTCACCTCGCCGGCCGGTGCGTGGACGACGTGCGGGCCGGCCTCGCGGTAGCGCTGCGGAAGCCGGGAGCTCCACACGTCGGGAGGCTCGACCACATGTGCGTCCATGTCGATGAGCCGCGGGATCCGGGCCACCGACGTCTCGTCGACCGGCTCCTGGGCCGGTGCCTGCGTCAGGTCATGCGTCATCTGATCTGTCAAGATCGCCTCGCCATGTCGACCGGTTCGCCTGCTGCTGCCTGTGCCGGGCCGGCGAAACAAGGAATCGCCTCGGCTGCAGAGAGGATAATGTATATGATATCGATAGCCAACTGTCGCAGGTCAGACGGTCTGGCCGCAGCGTTCGAGTGCGGATTCGAGGAGGTCGGCCTTGCCGGAACCAGACGTGGACTCGGCCTCGCCCGCGGCGCCGGCGCTGCGGCAGATCGACTGGTCGCGGCTGTTCTCGCCGCGGGTCGTCGCCGTCGTCGGCGCGACCGACACCGAGGGTAGCCCGCAGCGGGCCCAGTGGACACAGGTCCGCGAGCGCCTCGGCGCGCTCGGCGCCGACGTCGTCCCGGTGCACCCGAAGAAGAACGACATCCTCGGCGTTCGGGCCTATCCGTCCGTCGCCGAGCTGCCCGCGGACCCGGACGTGGTGGTCGTGCTCGTCCGTGACCCGCTGCCGGCCGTCGAGGAGGCGGTGGCCCGCGGGGCCGGCTTCGTCATCGTCTTCTCCGCCGGCTTCTCCGAGCTCGGCACCGCCGAGGGCGACGCGGCCGAGGCCCGGCTGCGTGAGCTGGCCGCGGGCTCCACCCGCATCATCGGCCCCAACACCAACCTCAACATCTTCGAGCCCTGGAAGCAGGGTTTACCTGGACGCAAGCTCGCGATCATCACGCAGTCCGGCTACCAGGGGCGGCCGATCACCCAGGGCCAGGTGCTCGGGATCGGCATCGAGATGTGGGCGACGCTGGGCAACGAGACCGACATCGAATGGGCCGACGTCGCCGGCCATCTCGCCACCCGGCCCGGCGTCGGCGCGATCGCGACCTACGTCGAGGGCTTCCAGGACGGGCGCGCGTTCATGCTGGCCGCCGACGCCTGTGTGCGGGCCGGCATCCCCATCGTCGCGATCAAGGTCGGGCGCAGCGAGGAGGGCCGGGCCATGGCCGCCGCCCACACCGGCCACCTGACCGGGCCGGATGCCGTGCACGACGCGGTGTTCGAGCAGTACGGCGTGATCCGGGTCGACGACATCGACGAGGTCATCGAGATCTCCGGCCTGTTCTGCCACGCCGGCCTGCTCCCGGGGGCCGGTGGGGTCGCCGTCTACGCGATGTCCGGTGGCACCGCGTCGCACGTCGCCGACCTGTGTGGCCTGGCGGGCGTGCCGGTGCCGCACTTCACGCCCGAGACGGTCGCCGCCCTCGGCGAGTACATCCCCTGGTACCTCAAGCGCGACAACCCGGTCGACTCCGGCGGTGTGATCACCGCGCGTCCGGAGAATCGCCGGGTACTCGAGATCATGCTCGACGACCCGAACGTGGACGTGCTGTTCGCGCCGATCACCGGCGTGTTCCCGGGTATGAGCGACGCGCTGGCCCGCGACCTGATCGCGTTGCACGAGCGCGCGCAGGCCGGGCAGGGCAAGCCGGTGGTCGCCGCCTGGACGTCGCCGATCCGCGACGACGACGCGTACCGCGCGCTGTGCGCGGCCGGTGTGCCGCTGTTCCACTCGTTCGGCGCCGCGGTGCGCGGGCTCGGCGAGCTCGGGCGGTTCTCCCGGCTGGTCCGTGAGTACCGCAGTCCGTTCACCGCGGAGGCCGAGGGCAGCGTGCCGCGGGCGTCCGCGGGGGCCACCACACGGGCGCGGGCGCTGCTGGCGACCCGCTCCGGCGCGCTCAACGAGGTCGACTCCAAGCAGCTGCTGGCGGCCTACGGCATCCCGGTGGTGACGGAGCGGCTCACCACCTCCCCGGACGAGGCGGTCGCGACCGCGACGGAGCTGGGCTTCCCGGTGGTGCTGAAGATCGCCTCCGCCGACATCGCGCACAAGTCCGACCTGGGCCTGGTGGCCGTGGGTGTCGGGGACGCCGACGATGTGCGGGCGACCTACACCCGGCTGACGTCCACCGCCCGCTCGGCGGCCCCGGACGCCCGAATCGACGGGGTCGTCGTCGCCGAGATGGTGACCGACGCGGTCGCCGAGGTGATTCTGGGCCTGTCGCACCAGCCGCCGTTCGGCCCGACGATCACCTTCGGGCTCGGTGGTGTGTTCACCGAGGTGTTCGCCGATGTCGCCTTCGCGGTGCCGCCGTTCGACGCGGACCGGGCCCGGGCGGTCATCGAGTCCACCCGGGGCGTGCGGCTGCTACGGGGCGCGCGCGGCCGCCCGGCTGGCGACATCGACGCGCTCGTCGAGACGATCATGTGTCTGCAGGCTCTCGCCGTCGACCTCGGCGATCAGATCTCCGAGCTCGACATCAACCCGATCATGGTGCGGCCGGCCGGCCGGGGTGTCGTCGCGGTCGACGCGCTCGTGATCCCGCGCCGGTAGCCGGCCGGTCCGCCAGACTGTATTTACTATCCAATCTTCCGCTCGTCGGGCCGGGCCTGATCCGTGCCGGGGCCGGTGGAGCGCCGTCAGGAGAGCACATGGACGAAGGTGGAGTCTTCTTCGAGGATCTCGGGGAGGGTGAACAGGCACCGGCGCGCAGCCATCGGCTCACCCGCACCGACCTGGTGCGGTACGCGGGTGCGTCGCACGACTTCAACCCGATGCACCACGACGAGGTGAAGGCCCAGGCCGCGGGCATGCGCTCGGTGTTCGGCCACGGGATGTTCACCGCGGGCTTCCTGGCCACCGCGCTCACCGACTTCGTCGGCATCGGGAACCTGCGCGGCTACAAGGTCCGCTTCACCGAGCAGGCCTGGCCCGACGACACCCTGACCACCGAGATCACGGTGCGCGGCAAGGACGAGGCCACCCACCTCGTCGAGCTCGACTGCCGGGTGGTCACCGAGAAGGGTGCGGTCGTCCTCACCGGCTCGGCGGTCGCGGCACCGCGGCGGAGGTCGGCATGAGCGGCGCACGGTACGACCTGCCGACGATCGAGGCGGAGACCGCGCCCTGGTGGGAGGCGGCGCGCCGCGGCGAGCTTTTGGTGCGCCGGTGCGGCGGCTGCGGGCGGGCGCACCTGTACCCGCGGCCGTTCTGCCCGACCTGCTGGAGCGAGGACGTCAGCTGGGAGCAGGCCGCCGGCACCGCGACGCTCTACACCTGGTCGCAGGTCCATGCCAACGACCTCCCGCCCTTCCGGGACCGGGTTCCCTACCTCGCGGCCGTCGTCGACCTCGACGAGGGACCGCGGATGGAGACCACCATCGTCGGCGTGACCGAGGCCGACCTGACCATCGGCATGCGCCTCAAGGTCGACTTCTCCGACGTCGGCGAGGTCACCCTGCCGGTGTTCCGGCCCGCCTGAACCGCGTCTCGCCTTCCCCGGGAGTTCTGATCATGAGTGCACCTGATGTGACCGGCCGCGTGCTGCGGTCGTCCACGGTCGTGGTGGAACGCGGGCAGGTGTCCGCGTTCGCCACCGCGGTCACCGACACCTCGCCCGTCTACCGGCGCCCGGACGCGGCGGCCGAGGCCGGCTTCGCCGGCATTCCCGCGCCCCCCACGTTCACCTTCGCCGCCCGCCTGCTCGCCGCCTACGAGGAGCTGAGCCCGGAGCAGCCGCCGGGCGCGGTGGATCTCACCGAGCTGATCGGCGAGCTGCGCGCGGGCGGTGGGCTGATCCTGCACGCGGAGCAGGAGTTCACCTACCACGCGCCGGTTCTCGTCGGCGCCGTCCTGACCCTCACCGGTGTGGTCGAGGACGTCCAGGTGAAGACCGGTCGCGACGACCGGCGCCGGACGTTCGTCCGGGTCCGCTCGGAGTTCCGCGACGAGGCCGGCGAGCTTGTCGTGACCGAGGTGATGACCTTGCTCCATCGGTCCTGAGCTGCTGCTGTGTCGATCCTGAGCTGGTCCGAGCCCTTTCGGTTATGAAGATCTGGTCCGTCGCGGCGGGCCTTGGAAATAAGGAGTCGCGCTGATGAGCGAGGAAAAGCCCGTGCAGTACGCGCACCGGATGTTCCCGGCGCCGATCGACCATGGGATCGCCCGGACCGACCGGGCGGTGTCGACGGTGGAGCGCGGGACGGACGCGGTCACCTACAACGACCCGCAGGGCCGCTGGTACGAGGGCGGCGGCCAGGTCGGGGAGAAGGCGGTCGAGTCGATCGTCGTCTACCCGCCGACCCGCGGCGTGGTCGGCCAGGGGGACCCGTTCGAGCCCGTCAAGATCGGCATCCTGGTCGACATGGACCTCGGCCAGTTGCTGTCGGACTGGATCGACTCGACCATCCTGGCGATCGAGGACGCGCTGAACGAGGGGGTCTACGACCGGCCGGTCGAGATCATCACCGTCGACGCGCGCGGCCTGCCGCGGGAGAACTACCGCAAGGTCCGCGAAGGCTACCTGAGCCTGGTCGAGCGGGGCTGCGTGGTGGTGCTCGGCCCGATGATCTCCGACAACTCGCTGAACCTGCAGGACGTCGTCAACGCCACCGGCGTGGCCTGCATCGGCTGGACCGGCAGCGTGAAGTTCGCGGGGGACTACTGCTTCACGGTCGCCAACGGGGACATCCCGACCGAGTCGGTGATGGGCGCCAACTGGTGCGCGCAGCAGGGATACACCAAGGTCGGTTTCTTCTGGGAGAAGGGCTCCTCCGGAGACCACTACTCGGACTACTTCCGGCTCGCCGCGCAGAACGTCGGCGTGGAGATCGTCAAGGAGGTCAGCCTCGGGCCGAACCCGCGCGGCTTCCAGGAGAAGCTGGCGACGATGCGCGAGCAGGGCGCCGAGGCGATCGTCTACATGGGCTACGGCTACTCGACGTTCCACTTCGCGGCCGCGTTCAAGGCCCTGGACTGGGACCCGCCCCGCTTCATGGGCACCGCGTTCATGTTCTACTCCAACTCCAACGCCTGGGCGGAGGGGCTGGAGGGCTGGCACGGCGTCGACCAGCTCGGTGAGGACGGCGCGAACCCGAACTACGAGGCGATGGTCCGCCGGTTCGAGGCGAGGTTCGGGCGGGTGACCCGCAACGTCGTCGTCGCGCTGGGCTACGACACGGCCCGCGCCGGCATCCACGGCATCGCGAACGCGATGATCCCCATCCCGAGCGAGGTCCGGCTCGGGCTCGAGAAGATCAAGTGGATGCCGTGCACGAACGGTGGCCCGGGCGCCTACATCACCTTCGCGCCGTACGACCACCGCGGCTACAAGGGCGACTTCCTGACGATCCGTGAGCTGCGCGGTGGCGAACTGCACTTCCGCGGCTACTACCGGCCGCAGTGGCCGTCGAACACCCACTCGCCGCTGCTGACCGCCGAGCCGAAGCCCGCGGACCCGGCCGACGCCGGCTGACGAGCGCCGGCCTAGTAGCGCCCCCCGACGCTGCGCCCCGCGCGATAGGCTCGCCGGAGCCTGGGAGGAGACGGGTGGAACCCGCGCACGAGACCGAATCCAAGACCGAGACCCAGGCCGCCGCCGGTGCACGGCGCGCGCCCTGGTCCGGCCGTGCGCCCGTTCCCGTCGACCACTCCGCGTCGCCGGTGGACCGGTCCGTCCCGGCCCGGGAGAAGATTCTCGACGCCACGGTGGCGTGTATCCGCCGCCGTGGCGTCGAGCGGACGTCGATCAGCGCGGTCGCGACGATCGCGGGGGTGTCCCGGCCGACTGTCTACGCCTACTTCGACACCCGCGAGGCGTTGGTCTCGGCGGCACTGGGCCGGGTCGGCGCGCAGATCGCCGAGCGGGTCGCCGTCACCGCGCGCGGTCGCGCCACGACGGCGGGCGAGTTCGCGGTCGAGGCGCTGGTCGCCGTCCGCCGGGAGTTCCGCGCGGAGCCGGCGCTGCGGCCGATCATGGGCATCGGCCCGGCGTGGGACGCGACCGACGCGCTGTCCGTGGAGGCGCTGGCGATCGCCAGGCCGATCATCGCGCCGGTGGTGGACTACGACCCCCGGCTCGAGCAGCATCTGGACGAGATCGTGGAGACGATCGTGCGCTGGCTGCTGTCCCTGCTCATGTTCGACAGCAGCCGGACCGGGTCGGAGCCGGTGCTGCGCGACTACCTGCGGCGGGCCGTGGTGCCGGTGATCGAGTCCATGGCGGCTGCCGGGGGCTGACCGGGCGGGGCGACCCCGGCGGGTGGCGGCCCGGCGGACTCGCGGTGAACCGCCGTCGACCTTCGCGTGCCGTGTTCCGGATGGTCGCGCAACGCGAAGCCTTGATATATACAATATCCATCATCCTTGGATGGCTGCCGGGCGGCGCTCGGCCCGTTCCCGCTGTGCCGGTCCCGGTGGCCGGCGGGTACCAGCGGGGTGAGCCGGTGATCCGACGAACGGAGGCAGCCCAGGTGAGTGCGAGGTCTTGGCAGATGGCGACCAGTACCAGCTCCGAATCCGAGCCGCAGGCCGATCCCCGGGGTGAGCCCCGGGCCGACGCCGAGGCCGCCGCCGCAACCGGTGCAGCCCCGCCGGAGCCGGCGCCGCGGCGCCCGCGCGGGGTGATCACCGACGAGGGCGTCGCCCGGCTGCGCGCGCGGATCGGCGTTCCCGAGCCGAACCCGCGGCCGCCGCACTACCGCCTGCCCGGCGCGGACGCCTTCCGGCACGTCGCCACCGCCTACGGCGACGACAACCCGCTCTACGCCGAGGAGGACTACGCCGCCGGCACCCGCTGGCAGGGCCTGATCGCCCCGCCGCCCCTGGTCGGCGGGGACACGCTGATCGGTGAGGACGAGGTCGCCGAGGTGCCGGCCGACCGGCGGGACCTGATGAAGGGCGACCCGCTGCGCGGCGTCCACGCCTTCTACTCCGCCAGTGTGCGCGAGTGGTGGGCTCCGCTGCGGCCCGGCACCCGGGTGCGCCGGCGCAACGCCCTGGTCGGCGTGCACGACAAGGTCAGCGAGTTCGCCGGGCGGGCCATCCACGAGTGGACCGGTCAGGTCTTCGCCGACGCCGCGGGCGGGCCGCTGTCGGGGCAGTACAAGATGATGATCCGTACCGAGCGCTCGAAGGCCCGCGCGCGTGGCAAGTACACCGCGATCGAGCCGGCGCCCTACACCGACGACCAGATCGCCGAGATCGAGCAGGCCGCCGCCGCCGAGACCCGCCGCGGGGCGCTGCCGCGCTACTGGGAGGACGTCGCCGTCGGGGATGAGCTCGGCCCCATGGTGAAGGGCCCGCTCACCGTCACCGACATCGTCTGCTGGCACGTCGGCATGGGCATGGGCCTGTACGGCGTGGTCCCGCTGCGGCTCGCGGTGGCGAACCGCAGGCGGATCCCGGGCTTCTACCACCGCGACGAGCTGAACATCCCCGACGTGCTGCAGCGCGTCCACTGGGATCCCGAGTACGCCCGGCGCTCCGGCAACCCGACCACCTTCGACTACGGCCGGATGCGCGAGACCTGGCTCATCCACCTGTGCACGGACTGGATGGGCGACGACGCCTGGCTGTGGAAGCTGCGCTGCGAGTTCCGGGCGTTCAACTACGTCGGCGACACCCAGTGGCTGCGCGGGACGGTGACCCGGCACTATCTCGCCGAGGGTGACCGCCCCGCCGTCGACGTCGAGCTGACCGCGACGAACCAGCGCGGCGCCGTGACCACCCCGGGGTCGGCGACCATCCTGCTGCCCAGCCGTGAGCGCGGGCCGGTGGTCCTGCCCGACCCGCCCGGCGGCGCGAACACTCTCACCGAGACGCTCGACGCCATCATCGACCGGTTCGCCGAATGAGCGGCACCTCCGGCGGGCTCGTGGTCAGCGCCGAGGGCGGGGTGCTGCGCCTGCGACTGAACCGGCCGGACAAGCGCAACGCGATCGACGACGCCATGATGCGCCAGCTCATCGACGAGATCGAGGCGGCCGGCCAGGACGAGTCCGTGCGGGTGATCGTGCTGTCCGGCGCCGGGGATCATTTCTGCGGCGGCGCGGACATCATCGCCCGCAACGCGAAGCCCAGCGCCAACGGCAGCACCAGCGGCAGCGCGAGCGCCAACGGCAGCGCCAGCGGCAACGGCGGTGCGGTGGTCCGGCCGCGGGCGGGCAGCATCCAGCGGCGGCTGCCGACCACAGCCCACCGGCTCATCCCGTTGGTGCAGACGGTGCAGACGCCGGTCGTCTGCGCGGTGCGGGGCTGGGCCGCCGGGATCGGCCTGGCTCTCGCCGTCGCCGCGGACATCACCGTGACCACGGCCGACGCCACCTTCTGGGCGCCGTTCGCGGATCGTGGCTTCACCCCGGACAGCGGCCTGAGCTGGCTGCTGCAACGCCGCGTCGGGGAGGTCCGGGCCCGGCGGATGCTGCTGCTCGGCGAGAAGGTCACCGGCGCGGACGCGGCGCAGTGGGGCCTGGTCGACCGGGCTGTCCCGGCCACCGACCTGGACGGCGCCGTCGAGGAGATCGTGGCGGAGCTCGCGGGGGCCGCGACGGTCGCGGTCGGGCTCACCAAGTGGCTGCTGGCCGCCGGTGCCACCGCCGAGCTGGACGACCAGCTGCGCAACGAGGCGTTCGCGCTGGAGCTGTCCTCGCGCAGCGAGGACTTCCGGGAGGGGCTCGGCGCCTTCCGGGAGAAGCGGCGCCCGCGGTTCAGCGGCCGCTAGGCACCGGACGGACCGGACCCAGGCACCCGAGCAGCAAGCACCTGAGCAGCCGGGCACCTGAACACCCGAGCACCCGAGCATTTTCCGATGGTGAAGGAGCACGAGATGGTGGAGGGCCCGCGGACGTCCACGGGCGTGGACGGGCGGCTGGAGCTCCCGCCGTCGCCGGACGCGGAGCAGGTCCGCGCCGCCGTCCAGGCGTGGGTGGCCGAGCACGTCCCGGCCGCCTGGCAGGAGGCCGGGCGCCGCGGTGGCGCCGCGGCGATCCGACTGGTGCGCTCGCGGGACGAGTACGAGCGCTGGTACCCGGTGTTCGGCCGGTCCGGGCTGGTCGCGCCCACCTGGGAGCCGGCCTACGGCGGGCTGGGCCTGGCGCCCGACCTCGCCCGCGTCGTCGACGCGGAGCTGCGTCCGTTCAACCTGGGCCGGCTCAACCCGCTCGGCCTGTCGAACGCGGCACCGGCCCTGTTCGCGCACGGCACCGAGGAGYAGCGGCTGCGGTTCCTGCCGCCGATCGTGCGCAACGAGGAGTTCTGGTGCCAGCTGTTCTCCGAGCCCGGCGCCGGCTCCGATCTCGCGTCGCTCGCGACCAGGGCGGTCCGCGAGGGTGACTCGTGGATCATCACCGGCCAGAAGGTCTGGACGACCTGGGGCTTCCGCGCCGACTACGGCGTGCTGCTGGCCCGCACCGATCCGGACGTCCCCAAGCGGGCCGGGATCACCTACTTCCTGCTGGACATGCACCAGCCGGGGGTGGACGTCCGACCGCTGCGGCACATCACCGGCGAGGTCGACTTCTGCGAGGTCTTCCTGGACGAGGCCGTCGTCCCCGACAGCCAGCGGATCGGCCGGGTCGGCGACGGCTGGCGGGTGGCGGGCGCGACGCTGTCCGGTGAGCGGCAGATGGTGTCGGGCGCGGGGTCGGGCGGTGTGGACCGCATCGGCGGCTCGGGTATCGCCAGCCTGATCCGGCTGGCCCGCAAGGTCAGCGCGCAGGGCCTGCCGGGTGGCTGGGACGACCCGGTGATGCGCCAGGAGATCGTGAAGCTCTACACCGAGGAACGGATCCGGGGCTGGACGAACGAGCGGGTGCGCCAGCGGCTGCGGGCCGGCCTGGCGCCGGGGCCGGAGAGCTCGATCGGCAAGGTGCAGCAGGGCACGCTCAACCAGCGCATGCAGGCGCTCGCCGTCGAGATCCTCGGGGCGTCCGGCGCGGCCTGGGAGAGCCCGGCCGTCCAGGCGGCGCCCGCCGCCGGTGCCGCGCATGCCGACAACGGCGCCGGATCTGGCACCGATGCCGATGCGGTCGCGGCCCAGTACGCGGAGTCGCTCATCCACGAGGTGCGGGGCATGCTCCGCAGCCGCGCGAACACCATCGAGGGAGGCACCACCGAGGTGAACAAGAACATCCTCGCCGAGCGTGTGCTCGGCCTGCCCCGCGAGCCCGACCCGTACCAGGGCAAGCCCTGGCGCGACGTCCCCCGGAGCTGACGGGTGTCGTCGGGGCTGCTGGTGGAGCGGCACGGGCCGGTGGGCTGGCTCGTGTTCGACCGGCCCGAGGTCGGCAACGCCATGGACGCCGCCATGCTCTCGGCGCTGCCGGAGGCCTGGGCGGAGCTGGACGCGGATCCGGCCGTGCGGGCCATTGTCAACACCGGTGCCGGTGAGCGGTTCCAGACCGGGCTTGACGTGGTCCAGCTGAGCCGTGACCCGGCGGCGCTGCGGGAGCACTCGCGGCAGACCCGCCGAGCCGAGCTGAAGATCACCGCGTGGCACACGAAGGTCGCGAAGCCCGTCATCGCCGCGGTGAACGGGCTGTGCGCCGGCGGCGGCCTGCACTTCGTCGCCGACGCCGACATCGTGATCGCCGCCGCCGACGCCGAGTTCACCGACCCGCATGTGTCGGTCGGGCAGGCGACGGCGTTCGAGGGGATCGCGCTGAGCCGGCGGATGGCCGCGGAGACCATCGCCCGGATGGCGCTGGCCGGCCGGCACGAGCGGATCGGTGCCGCCCGCGCCTACCAGCTAGGCATGATCAGCGAGATCGTCGATCCGCCCGATCGGCTGCGGGAGCGGGCGCAGGAGCTCGCCGAGACCATCGCCCGCAACTCGCCGGCCGCGATGGCGGCGACGAAGCGGGCGCTGTGGGGTGCGCTGGAGTCCGGCCTGTCCGACGCCTGCGTCACCGGCGCGGCCGAGCTGATGGGCATGTGGGGCCATCCCGACCAGCTGGAAGGCCCAGCGGCCTTCGCCGAGCGACGTGAGCCGCGGTGGGCCGAGCCCGGACCGCCCGTGAGAGAGGCACATCGGTGAGCTATTCGTCCTACGAGACCCTGATTGTGGAGCGCCGGGGGCCGGTCGGCTGGTTGATCAACAACCGGCCGCGCCAGCTGAACGCGATGAGCAGCCGGATGCGGGACGAGTTCGCCACGGCGTGGACCGAGCTCGACGCCGACCCGGCGGTCAAGGTGATCGTCCACACCGGTGAGGGACGGGCGTTCCAGACCGGCGTGGACATGACCGAGCTCGCCACCGACGGGCTGGGCATGGAGCGTTACCGCGAGTCCGTGGAGAAGCTGGACCTGCACTTCACCGCCTGGCACCAGAAGGTGCGCAAGCCGGTGATCGCCGCCGTGAACGGCCTGTGCGCCGGGGGCGGGTTCCACTTCGTGGCGGACGCCGACATCGTGCTGGCGTCGTCCGACGCGCAGTTCTTCGACCCGCACGTGTCAGCCGGCCAGGTGGTGGCGTTCGAGAACATCGCGCTGCTGCGCAAGATGCCGTTCGAGCCGGTGATGCGGATGGCGCTGGTCGGCCGGTTCGAGCGGATGTCGGCGCAGCGGGCCTACGAGCTCGGCATGGTCAGCGAGCTCGTCGAGCCCGAGCGGCTGCGGGAACGCGCGGGGGAGCTCGCCGAGACGATCGCGCGCAACTCGCCGGCCGCGATGGCGGCGACGAAGCGGGCGCTGTGGGGCGCGCTGGAGAGCGGCCTGACCGACGCCTGCCGCAACGGCGCCGACGAGCTGGTCTCCGTATGGGGGCATCCGGACCAGACGGAGGGCCCGCAGGCCTTCGTGGAGAAGCGCGAGCCGCGCTGGGTGGAACTCGCGCCGCAGACCCCGCCCGTGGGTGAATAGCCCGGACGGCCCGCGAACGCGCCCCCGGGCGCGGGCATACGGGCGGGCAGGTCAGCGGATGGACGGCGGCGTGAGTGATCGGGATGGTGTGTGATGCGTGAAGCGGTGATCTGCGAGCCGGTTCGAACCGCGGTCGGCCGCTACGGCGGGGCACTGCAGCCGCTGAGTGCGCACGCGCTCGGCGCGGCGGTCGTGCGTGGGCTGCTGGAGCGGACGGGTCTGGGCTCGGCGGACGTCGACGACGTGGTGTTCGGCTCCTGCTACCCGACGATGGAGGCCCCGGCACTGGGCCGCGTCGTCGCGCTGGACGCCGGCCTGGACATCACCGTCCCCGGCCTGCAGCTCGACCGCAGGTGCGGATCGGGGGTCCAGGCGATGGCCCTGGCCGCGATGCAGGTGCAGACCGGCGTCGCCGAGGTGGTCATCGCCGGCGGTGCGGAGAGCATGAGCAACGCGGCCTTCTACTCCACCGAGCTGCGGTGGGGTGCGCGCGGCGGCAACCTGACCCTGCACGACGCGCTCGCCCGCGGGCGGGTCACCGCCGGTGGCGAGAACCACCCGGTACCCGGCGGGATGATCGAGACGGCGGAGAACCTGCGGCGCGAGTACGGGATCCCCCGGGCCGAGCAGGACGAGTTCGCGTTGCGCTCGCACCAGCGGGCCGTCGCCGCGCAGGCCGCCGGCCGGTTCGCCGAGGAGATCATCCCCGTGTCCGTGCCGAAGCGCGGCGGAGCGACGGTGGTGGACACCGACGAGCATCCTCGCGCGGACACCACCCTCGAGTCACTGGCCCGGCTGCGGCCGGTGATGGGCCGCACCGACCCGGAGTCGACCGTCACCGCCGGGAACTCCAGCGGGCAGAACGACGGGGCGTCGGCATGTGTGGTGACGCACCCGGAGGCGGCCGAGCGGCTCGGGCTGCGTCCGCTGGCCCGTCTGGTGAGCTGGGCCGCCGCCGGCGTGGAACCGTCGCGGATGGGCATCGGACCGGTGCCGGCGACCGCCAAGGCGCTGGAGCGCGCCGGCCTGAAGCTCTCGGACATCGATCTGATCGAGCTGAACGAGGCCTTCGCGGCGCAGGTGCTGGCCTGCACCCGCGAGTGGGGGTTCGGCGCCGCGGACTGGGACCGTTTCAACGTGAACGGCTCCGGGATCTCGCTCGGGCACCCGGTCGCCGCGACCGGCGGGCGGATCCTCGCGACGCTGCTGCACGAGATGCACCGCCGTGAGGTCCGCTACGGGCTGGAAACCCTGTGCATCGGCGGCGGGCAGGGCATCACCGCGGTCTTCGAGCGCATCCCCGCCTAGCGCCTAGCGCCTGGCGTCTGGCGCGCGGCGGGGCTCCGCTGCTGCCGAGCAAGATCTGAGGATGCTGGTTGCTGGAACGGCCGAGATCCTCAGATCTTCGCGCTCGCCCGGTCGAAACCAGAGGTTCAGCCGCGTTGGTGGAGCGTGAGCTTCACCAACGCGGCGGCGTGCCGTCCGCTCACACGGGGGGCCCGCTCACTCGGGGATGAGCTGGGCGACCCGCTCCCGGTGGTAGGCCGGGTCCCCGAACATCAACCGTGCACTGGACGCCCGCTTGAAGTACAGGTGGGCCGGGTGCTCCCAGGTGAAGCCGATGCCTCCGTGGATCTGGATGTTCTCCGACGCGGCGTGCAGGTGGGCCTCCGTGCAGTAGGCGGCCGCGAGGCTCGCCAGCAGCGGCAGCTCCGGGTCGTCGGCCGCGGCGGCCGCCGCGGCCGCGTAGGCGGCCGAACGGGCCGACTCGACCTCGATCAGGATGTCCGCACACTTGTGCTTGATCGACTGGAAGGAGCCGACGGGCCGGCCGAACTGGAACCGGGAGCGGGCGTAGTCCACCGCCATGTCCAGGGCCCTGGCCGCGCCGCCGACCTGCTCCGCCGCGAGCGCGACCAGAACACGCTGGTAGGTGCCCTCGACCGCGGCCCACCCGGCTCCCTCGGCGCCGATCAGCCGGGCCTCGACACCGTCGAGGTCGATGCGGGCCTGCTTCCGGGTCTGGTCGAGGGTCGCCAGCGGGGTGCGCCGCAACCCACCGGCTGTGCCGGCGGTCGCGGCGTCGACGGCGAACAGGCCGACACCGCGGTCGGTGCGCGCGGCGACGAGGATCAGGTCCGCGGCGCAGCCGTCGAGCACGAACATCTTGGTGCCGTCGAGGCGCCAGCCGGCTCCGCCGTCACCGTCACCGGTGCGGGTCGCGCGGGTCTGGACGGAGGCCTCCTCCCAGCGCCCGTCGCGCTCGGCGACGGCGACGGTGGCCACGGTCTGGCCGGAGGCGATCGCGGGCAGCAGGTCCGCGCTGGCCGCGGCGTCCCCGATGAGCAGGATCGCCTGGCCCGCCGCGACGGTGGCCAGGAACGGGCCGCCGTACAGGGCCCGGCCCATCTCCTCGAACACCACCGCCAGTTCGGTGAAGCCGTGGTCGGCGCCGCCGTACTCCTCCGGAATGGCGAGCCCGAGCAGGCCGAGCTGCTCGGCCAGGACCGACCACGCGGTGCGATCGAATTCCTCGGCGGCGCCCAGGTACGCCCGGACCGCGCTCTCCCCGGTGGTGTCGTCGAGGAACGACCGGACCGCTGAGCGTAGTTCTTCGAGTTCCGTGCTGAACGACGAGGTCATCGAACCTCCCGAATGTTCGGTGTCGCCGGACGGCCAAGGTGGCCGGTGGTTATCGCGAAAACGGTACTAGCCATCAGAACAGGACACCAGTTATTCTGTCGGAACCGTCTGATGCATGCTTTGGCCCCGTTCGGGAGGCCGGGAGGGCGTGATCCGTGAATACCAAGGTCTACACGCACGAGTTCATTGATATCAAGGGTTCGAACAGGGCCCGTTACGTCCACCACATGACGGCGAACTGGAGCCCGATCGCGCAGGAGGAGCGTAATCAGCTCTGCTACGGGGTCTGGGGCGTCGTCGGCACGACGGGCCGGTGGCCGCAGGTCGTGAACCTGTGGGAGGAGGACGGCTTCGACGGGCTGGCCGCCGGCCTGCAGCATGAGACGTCCAGCGCCACGTTCCAGGACCCGAAGCTCGAGAAATGGTGGCTGGAGGCGGCCGAGTACCGCAGCGGCGGATTCGACCGGATCCTCGTTCCGGCCCCCTGGACCCGCACCATTTCCGAGCTCTGTGCCGACGGTGTGCGCGGCGAGCTGTACGCGCATGAAATGATCAGGGTGCCGCGGGGCACTGCGCCGGAATTCCTCTCCGTGGTCGCGGAGGAGGCGATTCCGCGTTATACCGAACATGGGTGGCAGCTGGTCGGCGCATTCCACACGGCCATGGCGGATGATGCCGAATGCGTGCTGATCTGGGCTATTCCGAGCTGGGCGGAGTGGGCCGACCTCGAAAAGGCCACGCTGGACCGGAGCTCGGGCGCGGGCCAATGGCACCGCCGGCTGCTGGATGCCAGCGAGTCGCGACACAGGTTCCTCATGCGGGATGCTCCGCTGTCACCGCTGCGGATCGGTCGGCAGCCGAGCCGGGCGGATCGGGAGGAAGGGTGGCAGGATCTGTGACGTCTTGTTGATCGTGGTTCCTCCCCTGGCTGGAGCTCGCCGGTGCCCGCCCGGCGTCCCGGACTGGGTGTGCCCTCGGCACTGATTTTGTATAAATTATCCTAGCAGCGATCGGTGGAGGTGGCATGGCACTGATGGATCTGCTCGCACGGCTGGGTGTCGGTGTCCTGGCCTGCACGCCTGGCGGGCCGCCGCTCGGGGGCGGCGGCGAGGTCGCATGCCTGGATGCTCCCGACCTGCCGAGCGCGCTGCTCGTCGCGGAGGCCGAAGGCACGATGGGCGGCGGCCTCGGGGCGGTGCTCGACGGCGATGTGCTCACCCTGGTGTCGCGCCCCGTCACAGCGGCGGCGCGGCCCACGCCGGTCTCCACACCGGCGGATGTCGTCGCCGAGGTTGCCGAGGCCCGCCGGCGAGGCCTGGGTGTGATCGCCGTCCGGCTCGGATTCGACCCGGCCGCGCCACCCCAGCCGCTCGTACCACCGGCAGGGGCCGTACTTCCCGCGTCGGCCGCGTCATCCGCGGCGGGCGGCGCGTCCGCGGACCAGCCCGGCGTGCCGCGGCTGTGGGCCGACCCCGGTCTCGCGGCCCGTTTCCCGGCCGGTGCGGGCGCCGTCACCTCCGAC
This sequence comes from Frankia sp. CcI49, assembly GCF_001983215.1. Lineage (NCBI taxonomy): Bacteria > Bacillati > Actinomycetota > Actinomycetes > Frankiales > Frankiaceae > Frankia > Frankia sp. CcI49. The sequence continues at coordinate 123,718 of NZ_MOWP01000006.1, read as the reverse complement.
GACGCGGGCGCTGTGCCGCCGGTCGATCTCATCCTCGCGGGCCGGGGCGTGATCCGGTCCGGTGCCGTCGAGCAGTTGCGGGCGTTCGCCGAGCGCACCGGCCTGGGTGTGCTGAACACCTTCACGGCCAAAGGCCTGTTCCGCTGGGACAGTCCCTTCCACCTGGGGACCGGTGGCCTGCAGGAACTCGACCTGGCGCTCGCCGGCGCCAGCGGGTCCGGGCTCGTCGTCGCCGTGGGGCTCGACGCCGACGAGTGGCCGACAGACCTGCTGCGGGCCGCGGGCGTGCGGCTGGATCAGATCCTCGAGCTGGCACCGGAGGAGCTGATGGGCGCCCCGGCCGCGCTGCGCCCACGCGGCGGGGCCGGCGTCCAGGCCGGCGGCGAGCGTCCGCGGCTCTACCGGGAGCTGGCCGCGGTCGTGCAGCCGCTTTACCAGCAGACCGCCGCGCCGCTGAACCCCGCGCGGGCCGCCGCCGACATCGCCGAGATGCTGCCGGACGGCGCCGCCGTCTGGACGCAGCCCGGCCATGCCGCGCTCTGGGTCGCCCGGGCGCTGCCGACGACCCGGCTCGGCAGTGTCCGGGTGCCACCGGTCGGCTCGGCGGGCGTGGCGCTGGCCGGTGCGCTCGGCGCGGCGTCCCGGCCGGGCGGGTCCGCCGTAGCGGTGGTCGACGCCCTGCCCACGACCGGAGTGGCCGGCACACTGCTTGACCGGGCGGCTGGTGCCCCAGGAACGATCGTGATCGAGATCTGGGGCGATGGCGGCGATCTGCGCTCGGCGCAGGCACACCGTGATCGGCTCGCGGCGGCGCTGGCGAAGCCCGGCGTGCATGTGATCGAGGTTCCGGTCGACTTCTCGGCGACCGCGGAGCTGGTTGGTGTGGCCGGCCCGCCGCTCGCCTGGCCCGGCCGGCTACCCGGGTGACCGGCCGGCCGGGGGCCGTACCGCCCTGTCCAGCCTCACCGGATCTTCCGGTGTCCGTCTGTGTCTCAGCATTGTCTCCGACCGGTGCGGATCGGCGCTGACCAGCGTGGGCCTGGGCCGGTGCGGTGCGTAGCTTGGATACGATTGGCAGGCTGTCTCAGTCTTGCGCTGGGCGGCATGGAGAGATCCGGTGCCTGGCGTCAGCGCCGGATGACGAGAAGGAGCCCCCCGATACCTGCCCATGGCCGAGTCCCGTCGGCGCCCGTCGCGGAACATGCGTCCGGCCGCCGCCCGGCGATTGATCGCCGCAGCAGCGGTGCCCAGGTGGCGGAGCACATCCGCAACCTGATTTTCTCGGGCGTGCTGCGCCAGGGTGATCATGTGCGCCAGGACGAGATCGCCGAGGAGCTCGGCGTGAGCCGGATTCCGGTGCGGGAGGCGATCATCGTCCTCGACCGTGAGGGCTGGGTGACCAACGAGCTGCACCGCGGCGCCTTCGTGCACGGTCTGGACGAGAACTCGGTCCGTGACCACTACGGCATCCTCGGCATGCTCTACGGGTTCGCGGCGGCGCGTGCGACCGAGCGTGGCGATGACGAGGGCATCGGCCGGTTGCGGACGGCGGAGCGTACGCTGCACGCGGCGACCGACCCGGAGGTGGTGCTCGACGCGAACGAGGTGTTTCTCCGGCAGATCTTCGCACTGGCGGCCTCGCCCCGGCTCAAGGCGATGAGCCGCCTGATGATGGGCATCGTGCCGGGGAACTTCTTCGCGCTCGTCCCGGGCACGATCACGCCGCAGAAGAAGGGCATCTCCGCTGTCTACCGGGCGGTGAAGGCGCGGGACGGCGCGAGTGCCGAAGCGGCGTTCGTCGCGTTGCTCGAACAGCACGGAGAACGCGTCGTCACCATGCTGAGGACCCGTAACATCCTCTGGGCCCCCGACGGCACGTCGTAGCGTTCTCGACCGCGATCGTTCTCGGCCGCGCGAACGGCCGTGGCCACCGACCCGGCACTCGCTGAGCCTTCTCCGCGGAGGAGGCTCAGTACTCGTGCTGCATCAGGTCGATCACGGTCTTCGCGCGGTGAGCCAGCAGGACCCGCCCGACGACCGCCATGTGCTCCGCCCAGTGCCTCTCGGCCGCCGAGGCGTCACCGGCCTCCACGAGTGCGGCGAGACGGGCCTGGGAACGAAGGCCGCGCAGGCGCGTCTCCTCCGACTCCAGCGGGTCCCCACCGTCCTCCGGGTGGCTCACCGCGGCGACGGCGCGTGCGACGATCTCGTTGAGCATCTCCGCGACGATGCCCAGCGTCTGGTTCCCGGCCAGTTCGACCAGCCGGGCATGGAACCGCGAGTTGGCCTGACCGAACCGCTCCGGATCGTCGATGACCTCGAGCTGCTCGGCGGTCAGCCGGCGCAGCTCGGTGGCGGCTTCCTGATGGCTGTCGGAGCCAGCGACGATCTGGGCGGCGAAGCGTTCGAGCGTGCTGCGCGCCTCGTACACGTCCGCCAGCGGGACGTCGCGTGCCTGCAGGACCAGGGCGGCCGTGCGGGCGGTCATCCGATGGTTGGGCCGGTGCGCCACGATGCCGCCGAGGACACCGCGCTTGACCGAGATCAGGCCCTCGGCCTCGAGGATGCGCAGTGCCTCGCGCAGTGACGGGCGGGAGACACCGAAACGGGCGACCAGGTCTGGTTCGTGCCCGAGGGACTCGCCGTCCGCCAGCTCGCCCTGGATGATGAGCCGCCGCAGCTCGTCGGCGATGCGCTGCGGCTTCTCCCGCGGCACCACCCGCTCGCGGTTGCGTGCTCTCCTCGGCTCGTCCACCCTCGTCGACCTTCTCTGCGTCGGCCGCTTCGGCGGCCGAGGTGGTCCATCCGCACGGCGCGCGATCAACGCGTACGGTGCGCGATCAACGCACCGCTGTGGTCCGGCACCACGAGGCGGGCGAGTTCTTGCAGTTGATAACCCTACCTGCCGGCGGTACCCAACCCTGCCCGGTGGGCGGCGACGCCGCCCGGCCGGTGTGGGACCGAGGCACCCGAGGGTGGTCCGGGCCGCCGCGGACCGGGACATGCCGCCCGCGCGGCCAGGCGACGTCCGGGCAGGGAAACAGTGGGTTAAATCGGGTGAAACGGGCAAGTTGGACGATGGTCCACGGCTGCGCCCCGGATTGCGGGACAATGCGACGAGAATGCCCGGGGCCGGTCGTCGCAGCTGATCCGGAGRAAAGGGTTCGGTGCGTTGATGCACACCGCCGGGCCGGACGGGGACCTGCGCGCCCGGCGTGGCGGCGGAGATGGAATCATCCAGGTACCTGGTCCCACGAAGGGCCGATGGCCTGTTGCCGCACTACGTCCTGTTGGGGAATTGTCGTCTGCTGAGAGGGTGCGATTCATGCGGTCACCGCAGTGAACGGACCCTGGCGAACGGGCTCGGCCGGCTACGGCACATACCTGCCACCTCGACGAAGATTCGGAGGAAGATATCCGTGGACCTGATGCGGGCGGCCCGCCTCCACGTCCCCAGCCGCACCCTGACGATCGAGGACGTCCCCAGGCCGGTGCCCGGGCCCTGGCAGGTGCTGGTGAAGGTCGCGGCGGCCGGGGTGTGCATGTCGGACGTCCACCTCATCGACGGATCGCTCGGCCGGCCGCGCCATCTCGCCGAGGACACCGTCACGATCGGGCACGAGGTCGCGGGCACGATCGCGGAGCTCGGGCCCGAGGTCGGCGGATGGTCCATCGGCCAGCGGGTCGTCCTGCAGGCCGGCGAGATCAGGGACGGCGAGACCTACACCCGCGGTGTCGACTACGACGGCGGCTGGGCCGACTACGCGCTGGCCAGCGTCGACTCGATCTTCGCCCTGCCGGACTCGATCCCCTTCGAGCAGGCCGCCATCATTCCGGACGCCGTCTCCACCCCCTGGAGCGCGATCGTCAACACCGCGCAGGTCCGCCCTGGCGAGGCGGCCGGCGTGTGGGGTGTGGGCGGTCTGGGCTCGCACGCGATCCAGTTGCTCCGGGCCGTGTGCGCCTATCCGCTCGTGGCGGTCGATCCGGTGCCGGGCGCGCGGGCACGGGCACTGGAGCTCGGCGCCGATCTCGCCCTCGATCCCCGCGACCCGACGCTCAAGGACCAGATCCTCTTCCTCACCGAGGGCGCCGGGCTGAACGCGGCCTTCGACTTCGCCGGGGTCGCCTCGGTCTACGACCAGGTGCTGGGCGTGCTCGCGGAGGAGGGCCGCCTGGTGGTCGTCGGGCTGTCCGGCCGGCCCCTGACACTGCGGGACAGCACGACCTTCAGCTACCGCAAGCACCGGATCATGGGGCACTTCGGCTCGGGCGACGACGTCGTGCCGCGGCTGGTCGACCTGGTCGACCACGGCCGGCTCGACTTCTCCCGTTCCATCACCGACGTCCTGCCGCTGGGCAAGGCGAGCGTCGCGGTCCGGCGCATGCACACCAAGGAGGGAAACCCGCTGCGCCTCATCCTGGCTCCCTGAGGCGAAACCGCGGCCAGCCTGCGGACCAGTCGGTCAGTGGCTGGCCGATCAGTGGCTGGTCGTTCAGTGGTTGGCCGGTCAGCGGTTGGCCGGTCAGCGGTCAGTCGGCGTCCGTCAGGCTGACGGCGAGCATCGCCACGTCGTCCTCGTTGCCGTGGGTCCGGTCGAGGGTGGCGAGCAGGCCGTCGCAGAGCCGTTCGGGTGACAGACCGGGCGCCGCGTGGCGGCGGAGCAGCTCCAGGCCCTGGTCGATGGGCCGGGAACGGTCCTCGACGAGCCCGTCGGTGAACAGCACCACGGTGCTTCCGGGCTCCAGCGGCACCTCCAGCTCCGGGTAGTCCGCGACGCCGGCACCCAACGGCGGCCCCGGCTCCACGGGCGGGAACCAGGGCCGCCGCCGACGCGGGATCAGCAACGGCGGGAGGTGGCCGGCCGAGGCCACGGTGAGCACCCGGCGGCGCGGGTCGAGGACGGCCGTCGTCACGGTGCTGATGCTCGCCTGCTCCAGGCGGTTCATCGCGGCGTCGAGCGCGGTGAGGATGGCGGCGGGCCGGAAGCTGTCCAGGGCGTAGGCCCGCGCGGTCGCGCGCAGCTGCCCCATGGTCGCGGCGGCGTGCAGCCCGTGCCCCATGACGTCGCCGATGATGAGCGCGGCCCGGCCACCCTCCAGGGCGAGAACGTCGTACCAGTCGCCGCCGACCAGCGCACCCGCGCTGCCCGGCAGGTAGCGCCAGGCGAAGGTGAGCCCGGCGACGCGCGGCAGCCGGCGGGGCAGCAGGCTGCGCTGCAGCGTCACCGCGATCTCGCGCTCGCGCTCGAACTGGAGCGCGTTCCCGAACGCACCGCTCGCACGGCGGATGAGCTCCTCGACCAGTGCCTCGTCCTCGGAAGCGGTGTCCGCCCCGGCGGTGCCGGCGAAGGCGGTGTCCGGGAAGGCGGTGTCCGGGAAGGCAGCGGCTGCGAAGGTGGTGCCGCCGGGAAGCCTGGCGGGGGCGCGGCCGGGCCGGCTGGCGTCGTCCGCCGTGCTGCCCGCTGTGTCGTCGGCTGTGCCGTCCGCGGTGCCGTCTGCCGAGCCGTCCGCGAAGCCGGCGCGGCCCAGGGCGACGACGGCGGCGGTGCGCCCGGCGACGATGAGCGGGAACGCCACCGTGCCCGTGGTCGGCTCACGGACGACCGCGCCCCGCCCGGCCGCCGCCACCACCGGGCCCGGTGGTGGGACGCCTTGCGTCCGGACGACGTCCGCCCCGCCGGTGGCGGCGGTGACGACGGTGGCGTCGAGCGGGACCGCCGCCGAGATGCCGTGCGGTGGGATCCGCCAGCTGGCCGCCGCCGCGGAATGCCGCGGTACCAGCAGCCGCAGGAGGCGTTCGAGGATCCGGCCGGAGTCGAGCGTCGAGGCGAACAGGTCGCTCGCGGAGGTGAGGAACGCGGCCCGCTCCCTGGCGCGGCGCTCGGCGGTGAACAGGCGGGCTCGTTCCAGCGCCAGCGCGGTCTGCGCGGCCAGCGCCTCGATGAAGTTCCGCTCGTCGGCGTCGAACAGGCGCGAATGGTCGAACGAGAAGCGCAGCGCGCCGAGCACCTGCCTGGTGACCACCAGCGGTAGGCAGCACATGGCCACCACCGACGGCTCCAGCCGGGCCAGATCCGGATAGCGCAGGTAGCACTCGGCGCGGGACTCCAACCAGATCGCCCGACCGTTGCGCAGCGCGTCCACGGCGGGCAGCCGGTCGTCGAGGCGCTCGGCACGCAGCTGGGCCATCAGCTCCTCGCCGTACCCGACCGCGCCCGGGATCAGCACCTGACCGCCGCGCTGCCCGGCGTGGCCGGGATCCGCCGGCACGAGCAGGACGCCACCCGACGCGGCCAGGGCGGTCACGCTTTCGGAGACGACGACGTCCGCGACCTGCTCCGCGGTTGTCGCGCTGGCCAGCGCGGCGGTGACCCGCTGCAGCCGGGCCGCGCGTTCGGTGGCCCGGCCGGCGAGAACCTCCGCGTCGAGGGTGTTGAGCAGGTACTGCTCGAAGCTCGGTGTCGTGATCGGGCCGCCGCCGCCCTCCAGCGCCCGCAGCTGGTCGACCAGCGCGCGGACGTACCAGCGGCGGAAGGCGACATGTTGCGGCGGTGACTGCAGGGTCAGCAGCCGGGCCGCGCGGGCGTAGCTCTCGATCTCCTCCAGCGCCGCGAGGTAGGCCTCGCCCGCGACCGCGGAACGGGGTGACAGGGCGAGGTCCAGGGTGGTGCGCGGGAGGCCGGCCGCCGCGGCGGCCAGCGCCTGCCGTTTGATCGCCTTGCGGGGCTCGGAGAAGCGGGTGGTCACGATCCGCAGCAGTTCGGCCAGCCTGGTGGGCAGCGGCCCGCTCGACCCGGCCTGCGCACCTGTGGTGGCCAGGGTGAACTCCCGGACCAGCCCGTCGACATGGTTTTTCGCCGCGAGCAGGAGATCCGTCGGGACGTCCCCGAGCCTGACGTTGAAGCTGGCCCGACCGGCCGCCGAAGGGTCGGCGTCGATGGAGGTGTCGATGATCGGCGCGGTGCCCGAGTCGGCGCACCCGCGGGCCAGCTCCGCCCAGACGACCTTGCCGCTGACACCGGCGCCGTCGACCCCCCACCGGGTGGCGAGGGCGGCGACCAGCCCGAGGCCGCGGCCGGTCAGCCCCTGCCCACCGACCGGCGGGCACACCGGGGGAGTGGGGCTGCCGTCACTGATCTCGATGCGCACGGCCTCCTGGGCGGCGAAAAGCCGGGCCTCGACGGGTGGCAGGCCATGCAGCCAGGCGTTCGCCGTCAGCTCGCTCGCGATGAGGGCGACGTCGGGACGAAGATCGTCAGCCCACGCGTCCCCGGCCAGCGCGGCCTTGATCAGCCGGCGGACCATGGCCGGGGCCGAGGGCTCGCTGGCCAGGATCCAGCGGCCTCGCAGCAGCCAGCCGTCAGCCGCCCGCGCCGCCGCTACCGGCTCCGCCGCTGGCCACGGGTCCGGCGCGGCCGAGCCGTTGTCCACTGCCCATGTATACCCGGGATCGGCGAAAAGCACCTCTTCAGACATTCGGGGATGCCTAGCCGGCCAGACCGGTCGCGGCCGCGACCGGAACGTGTAACGCGGACCCGGCGCACCGGGGTGGCAGCCCGGATCTTTTGTGCTTCTGGCACATCGGTGCGGGTACCGGGCCGTTCCTAGCATCTCGGCACGACGGTGGGTGCCCGGCGGACGTGGCACCGGCGGCCGAACCGGGTAGGAGTTCCAGACGGCCGGGCGGGGAGCGACCGCGACAGGCGGACCACGTGGACGCACCATCTCGCCACGTGGGCGGAGCATGAGGAGTGACGTCGGGTGACGATCGAAGCGACAACAGCAGCGCGGCCTGAGACCACATCGCGGCCTGAGAGTACGGCGCGGCCTGAGAGCGTGCGGCCTGAGAGCGTGCGGTCTGAGAGCGACAGCGCCGCCGCGGTCACGGGTGGGTCGGGGCTCGCGCAGCCGCGCTGGACCCACATCGCGCTGCCGTCGGGCGACCTGGACGCGTCCGTCGCCTTCTACACGAGCATGACTCCGCTGGTCGTGGTGGCCGAACGGGAGGACGCCGACGGCCGCAACGCCTGGCTGTCCAACCCCGGCCAGTGGGAGACGCCGTTCGTGCTGGTCCTCGCGGCGTTCAACAACGCGYGGGGCAGCCAGCAGGGGATCATGAAGCCGTTCGCGCACATCGGCATCGAGCTGCCTACCCGCGCGGACGTGGACAAGGCCGCCGACCGGGCCCGGGACGCCGGCTGCCTGCACTGGGAGCCCCGGGACATGCCGGACCCGATCGGCTACATCTGCGCCGTCACCGACCCGGACGGCAACGTGATCGAGTTCAGCCACAACCAGCGGGTGTTCTCGACCGTCCGCGAACTGTGGGGCCCGAAGTCGTGACCTCCGCACCACCCACGGACGGAACCTCGGCGCTCGGCTGGGAGCAGGCTCGCGGAGAGCAGACGCGCGGAGAGCAGGCGCTGGGCGGGGAGCCGGCGACATGGCCCGGCCTGCCCCGGCCGGCCGCGGCCTACATCGCGGCACTCAACGCCGGTGATCCGGACGCTGTCGCGGCCTGTGTGACCGAGGACTTCCGCAACGAGCACGCCTCGCCGGCGGGCCGGGGCTGTGTCGGGCGGGCTGCCTACCGGGAGCGCCTGCCCGGCTTCCTCGCGGCCTTCCCGGGGCTGCGGTACGTCCCGGACGGTGACCCGGTCGCGGCCGGTGATCGGGTCGCTGTGCCGTACCTGATGACGGCGTCGATGCCCGAGGGGGCGCTGCGGATCCGCGGTCTGTGGATGCTCACCCTGCGGGCCGGACTCGTCGCGCACCGCGTTGACTACTGGGACAGCGGGGCGGTTCCCGCCGGGGCGCGGCCCGCCGGCGGCGCGGCGACGCCGGCGGGGGCCGCCGCGGCGGACTGATCCGGCACGCTCCGGCGCGTCGTCGCGCCATCTGCGCACGTCGGTTCCGAGCTGCCGCCGCGTTGTGTAATCCTGCCCGCTGGACCTGCGAACCCGCAGGTGGGAAGCCCGCAACCGCCCACACGGGCTCGAGAGGACGTGACGCCAGGGTGTCACCCAGCAACCGCGTCGCGACGACTGTGGCGCCGCAGGCGCCCACCGAGCCCCAGGGCGGTCCGTGGCCTGCGCCCGGCATCACCCGGCCTGCGCCGGACATCACCGCGCTGGCCCGGGAGCTGACCGAGCTCGCGCTGTCGGGCAGCGACTGGCGCCCGGTCATCCGCCGGCTCGCGGCCGCGGCCGGTCGTCCGGTGCGGCTGCTGGGCGTGCACGGCGACGTCGTCGCGGCGAACCCGCCGGGCCCGGCGGGAACGACCGGCTGGGCAGGCCCGGCGGGAACGGCTGGGTCAGCCGGGTCAGCTGCGTCAGCCGCCGGAGTGAGCGGCGGACTGACCGCGCTGCTGACCCGGCCCGGATACACCGAGGTGACCTGTGCGGACGGCTGGCGCGGCCGGGGCGCGACCGTCCAGGCCGGCTCGCGCTACGTCGGGCTGCTCCTGATCGGTGTCGGCCCGCCGGCCCCGGAAACGGAAGCCGGCAGCGCTGGCCAGGATGCCGCCGATGATGATCGGGATGGCCTCGACGCACTGGTCAACGCCGCGCGGACCGCACTGGCGATCGTCGCGGTGCGGCGGGACGCGGAGGCCGCCGCGCGGGCGGAAAGCGCCAGCCGACTGGCGAACGAGCTCCGTTTCGGATCACCACGAGGCCACGACGAGATGCTGCGCTCCGCCGCGCGCTTCGGTCTCGACCTGGCCGTTCCGCACGCCGCCGCCCTGTTCTTCTACGACGGCCGGCATGGGCGGGCCTGGGGCACCGGCCTCACCTGGATCGAGTCGCCCACCGCGCGGGACGGTGAGCTGGGCTGGACGGTGCTCACCGGCGACATCGAGCGCGAGCTCGGCCGCATCCGGGACCGCCTGCAGGGCATGGTCGGGCCGGACCGCCCCGTCCTCGCGGCCGCCGGCCCGGTCGTTACCGACAACGGCTTCGACCTCGCCGAGACGACATCCTCGTTCAGCGAGGCGGAGGCGGTGCTGGCCCTGCTGCGCCATCGCGGCGACGGGATGACGCTGGTGCACTCGGAGCTGGGCCTGGCCGGCCTGCTGCTCGCGGTGCCGCGCAGCCGTCTGGAGGCGTTCACCCGCGCCGAGCTCGGCCCGCTGCTCGAACGGCCCGACCTGTTCGTCACCCTGGCCGCCTGGCTGGAGACCAACGGGAGCCGGGCCGCGGTGGCCGAACGCATCCACGTCCACCGCAACTCGGTCGGCTACCGGATGAACCGGGTCAGGGAACTGCTCGGTCTGCAGGACGACGAACCGACCCGCATGTGGCGCCTGCACGCCGCGGTGGTGGCCCGCGAGGTCCTCCAGGCACTGTCGGCGGCGCCCACGGCTTCCGCCGACGAGTCGGTCACCGAGCGTCGGCCGGTTCCGACGTAGCCTCCCGGCCTCCCGGACCGCCGGGGCACCAGGTCCGGTACCGCCCGGATGAGCCCGCCGATGTGGCCAGCTTGGGCCGTCCGCGGGCAACGCCGCCGCCGATGGCCTTGCGAGAATGGTGCGCGCCGGGAGGGCCGACAGGCCGGGCAGGAGGAGACGCGTCGTGACCCTTACGCCGGGGCAGCGGGGCGCAGGCGACGCCAACGCGCCGTCGCCTGCGGACAGCGTCACCGCCACGCCGCACCGCTCGCTGGTCACGTTGCCCCACGAGCGGGAGACCTTCGCCCGCATGCGCGGGACCGAGGAGCGGGTCGCGGACGCGATCACCAGGTCCGCGGGAAGGATGCGCTTCGCCTATCTGCACGCGGTGTGGTTCGCCGGATGGATCCTGGTCAACCTGGGCGTGTTCGGCAGTGCGGCGGTCTTCGACCCGTACCCGTTCGGTCTGCTCACGATGGTCGTCAGCCTGGAGGCGATCTTCCTGTCGACCTTCGTCATGGTGAGCCAGAATCGCCAGGCTGCCCGGGACAACATCCGTGCCGACATCGACTTCGAGACGAATCTGCGTTCCGAGGTCTGGTCAGCCCACATAGGCCGTTCGCTGGGGCTTGACGCGGAGCAGGTCGAACTGGAGGTCCAGCGGCTTGTCGCGCAGAGCCGGGCCCGGCTCGACGGCAGTCCGGCGGATCCGCCCGGGGGCCTTCCAGGTACGCCGGAACCCGCCAGCCTGCCGGAGTCAGCGTGATCGAACACCGAAGGTGATTCGTCCTCGCCCACCTTTCGTGTCTGCCGATGGTTCCGGATCTCGGGCTGTTCCGGCCGCCGATGGCTGGTCAGCGGCGTGCGGCTAACCGGTGGCCCACCCCATAACGGGCGAAGCGCGGGTCCCGATGGTCTGTTACGTAACCTGGCCGCCGTGAGTTCGTCTGAACTCACGTTGTGGTCGCGCATTCTGAAAGCCGCTCGTTCGGCGGTTCAGGAGCGTGCGCATCGGCACCTGGAAATATCGTGAATGCGGAGGGTGGGTTCGGTGCGAAATAACGTGAGCTGGCTCGTCTGCAAGGTCGGCTGTATCGAATGCGGAATCATCGAGGAGCCGGTGCTGAGGATTATCGGCGTGTACGCGGCGGAGGAGGAGGCAGTCACCTCCGCGCGTGCGGAGGCCCACACGATCGCGCGGCGTTGGGGAATGACGAACCCGGAGGAGCCATACCCGGTACGCGCCGCCGACGTGCTGGGCTCCCGGTTGGGCGCCGGCTGGATGTGGACCCCCGCCGACCACGAGCAGGTCTACGCGGTACAGGTCCCGTCCTGATCCGTTCCCGGGCCACGTCCTGATCCGTTCTGACCGCACGACGACCGTGGATGGCAGGCACCTCGCCCCTCCTCGGTATCCCCTGGCCACGCCGGGCGACTGGTCATGTCGCCCGGCGTGCTCCGTTTCGGGAGTGCTACGTCCGCTGTCCTGGCAGTTCCGGTGACAGTCGCCGAGCGGGTGGGTCCGACCAGCGTTTGTGCGCCCGGCACATCGGGCCTGACGCCGCCGGGACCTAGCGTCGGTGCCGGCGCGGGAAACGGCTCCGCCGAATCCCCCGCCCGGCCGGCTCGCCAGGGAGAAGACCGGTACCGGCTGTGGTCGGCGTTGGCATGGATAACTGCCAGAAACTACGGGAGGCGTGAGTGCGGGCGGTCGTACAGCACGGGTTCGGTGGCGTGGAGGTGCTCGCGGTCGAGACCGTTCCCGACCCTGTTCCGGGGGCCGGCGAGGTCGTCGTCCAGGTCGCGGCCTGCGGCCTGAACCACCTGGACGTCATGCAGCGCCGCGGTCCGGCGAAGATACCCGGGTTCGCGTCCCCGCACATCGCGGGAATGGACATCGCCGGCACGGTCGTGGCGGTCGGCCCGGCGGCTGGTGAGCTGCGTGAGGGCGACCGGGTGGTGGTCAATCCGGCGGTGCCGTGCCGGAAGTGCGAGACCTGCCTGCGGGGCGACGACGGTTTCTGCCCGGACACGCGGGTGCTCGGCGGCAACGCTCCCGGCGGCTACGCCGAATATGTGCTGGTCCCCGCGTTGAACGCACATCTCGTCCCCGATCATGTCCCGCTGGCGGAGGCGGCGCTGCTGCCGACGATCTGGACCACGGCCTGGCACGCGCTGAGCCCGGTCGGTGGCCTTCGCGAGGGCGAGACGCTGCTGGTGCACGCCGCCGCCAGCGGGGTGAGCCTCGCCGCGGTGCAGCTCGCCAAGCAGCTCGGCGCGACCGTCATCGCGACCGCGAGCAGCACCGACAAGCTGGCGTTCGCCGGCGGCATCGGCGCCGACCATCTGATCCTCGCCGGGGCGGGCACACCGTCCGAGCAGGTGGTGGGCGCGGTACGGGAGGCGACCGGCGGCCGCGGTGTGGACATGGTGCTCGACCATGTCGGCCCGGCGACGTGGCCGGCGTCCCTGTTCAGCCTGGCGCCCCGCGGGCGGCTGGTGTTCGTCGGCGACACCTCCGGCGCCGAGGCGACGGTGCCGCTGGAATACAGCTTCCACTTCGGCCTGAAGCTGCTCGGCTCCGACCCGTACCCGGCTCGCGAGTTCGGCGAGGTGCTGGAGCGTTACTGGCGTGGCGGCCTGGTGACGCCGGTGGACGAGGAGTTCCCGCTCGCCGACGCCGCCGCGGCGCAGTCCCGGCTGGAGGAGCGCCGGGCCGTCGGCAAGCTCCTGCTCCGGCCGTGAGCGTCGACCTGAGCGACCCGAGCTCGTCGACGGAGGTCGCCGCGGAGCCGGTCGTGCCCGGCCCGGCCCCGGTCTGGGAGGTGATCCACGGCTTCACCCGGTACTGGGCGGTCGTCGCCGCGCTGGACCTGGGCCTGCTCGAACAGCTGGCCGCAGGCCCGCGGCCGGCATCCGTGCTGGCCGTGGCAGTCGGCGTGGACGAGCACCGGACGGCGCTGCTCGCCGACACCCTGGTGGCGCTCGGCCTGCTCACCCACGAGCCTGCCGTCGGCTATCGGCTCAGTGCGGTCGCGGCAACGTATCTGCTTGCCGGCGCACCGAGGACGATGGTGGCGCTGGTCCGCGGCGCGCCAGGGCCGCACGAGCGGTGGCCGGAGCTCGCCCGGACGCTGCGCCGCGGCGCGCCGGCGGTGCGGATCGAGGACGACCCGGGCGGCTTCTATCCCGCCTTGGCCTCGGCCACCGCTCCCGTGCAACGGCAGGTCGCCCGCGCGGTCGTCGACACGCTGAGCCCGATCGGGCCGGACCCGCTGGTGATCGATCTGGGCGCCGGCGCCGCACCGTGGACACTGGCGTTCCTGACGGCGTGGCCGCGGGCCCGCGCGCTCGCGGTGGAGCTGCCCGAGGTCGTCGCCGTAACCGAAGGGGCGATCGCCGCGGTGGGTGATGCCGCGGTCGACGCCGTGCGGGCCGGTGCCCGGGTGCGGGTGGTGGCGGGCGATTACCACCAGGTGGAGCTTCCGGACGCCGCCGCCGACGTCGTCGTCCTCGGCCATGTGCTGCGGGCCGAGTCCGTCGCGGGAGCGCGCCGGCTGGTGGCACGGGCCGCGGCGGCGCTGCGGCCGGGCGGCACGCTGGTCGTCGCCGACTACCCGCGGCCGGAGGTGCCCACCGCACCGTCCGCTCCGGCCCTGCTCATGGGCCTCACCATGCTCGCGTCAACCGGCGGCGACGGCGTTTTCCGGGTCGCCGACCTGCACGGCTGGATGCGGGCGGCAGGCCTCGAACCGGCGGCGACGCTCCAGCCGCTGCCCGGCCAGACCGTGATGACCGCACGCCGCCCCTGACATCCCTCACCCACAACCAGGAACCGGAAGTGACGATGCCTCCCGAGGACCTATCTCCAGCTGGCTCCCCATCGGCCTCTGTGCCCGCGGCGGTGCCGGCCGGCGCGCCTGTGCCGGTCGACACGATCATCGCCGGAGCGGTCGTGGTCACCATGGACGACGAGCGCCGGGTCCTGCGCGACGGCGCGGTCGCGATCGCCGGTGACACGATCGCCGCCGTCGGCCCGACCGCCGAGATCCTCGCCGGGTACCGGGCCGCCGAGACCGTCGACGGACGTCGGTTCGTGCTGACGCCGGGCCTGGTGAACACGCACATCCACATCACCGGCGAGCCGCTGACCCGCGGCTACGTCCCGGACGACACCCCCTTCGAGGAGAACGTCTTCGCCTGGCTCTGCCCGCTCTACGCCGCCTACAACGAGCCGGAGGAGCGGCTGTCCGGCCAGCTCGCCGCCCTGGAGATGCTGCGCAGCGGCACCACCAGCTTCCTGGAGGCGGGCACGATCCGCTTCCTCGACGCCGTCGTCGACGGGCTCGAAGAGACCGGCATCCGTGGCCGGGTCGGCCGCTGGACCTGGGACCTGCCACCGGAGCCGGACGTCTACCGGCAGAACACCGACGACGCCATCAAGGGGCTGGTCGACGAGCTCGACCGGTTCGCCACCGCCGCCGACGGGCGGATCGCCGCCTGGCCGATCCTCGTCGGCCACAACACCTGCAGCGACGAGCTGTGGCAGGCGGCGGCCGGGCTCGCCCGCGAACGCGGCACCGGGCTGTCGTTCCACATGTCGCCGGCCGAGGTCGACCCGGCGTACTTCCTCGCCACCTACGGGCGCCGGCCGATGGAGCACCTCGCCGACCTCGGCGTGCTCGGGGACAACGTGATCCTCACCCATGCGGTGCACGTCGACGACGCCGAGATCGACCTGCTCGCGCGGACGGGGACGTCCGTCGCGCACTGCCCGACGACGGCGCTGAAGGTCTCCTACGGCGTGACGCGGATCGGGAGGTTTCCCGAGATGGCCGCCCGCGGGGTCAACGTCGCCATCGGCACCGACGGCAACAACGCCAGCAACTACTCCGACCTGATGCGCGCGACCTACCTGGTCGCCGGGCTGTTCAAGGACGGCCGCCAGGACCCGACGATGTTCCCCGCCGAGGAGGCGTTCGCGATGGCGACCGTCGGCGGTGCCCGCGGCCTCGGCCTGGCCGACGAGATCGGGGTGCTGGCGCCCGGACGCAGGGCCGACCTCGTCGCGCACGACACCGACCGCCCCGAATGGCGCCCGCTGCTCAACGTCGCCAACCAGCTGGTGTGGTCCGCCGACGGCCGCGGTGTGCACAGCGTGTGGGTCGACGGCCGCCGCGTGGTCGAGAACTACCACCACACGGTGATCGACGAGGAGGCGCTCTACGCCGCCGCGCAGACGGCCGGAGAGGCGATCACGGCCCGCTCCGGACTGCCCGCGAAATCCCGCTGGACGCTGGTCTGACCGCCCGCCAGCAGCTCCGCCTCTGCATTCCGCCTATCAGGAAGACGCCATGACGGTACTCACCCCGCAGCTGCTGGAATCCTTCGTCGACTCCGTGCGGCCGACCGCGCAGGCGGTCACGCTGCCACCTGCCGTCTACACCGACGCGGAGTTCTTCGCCTTCGAGAAGGAGGCCGTCTTCGGCCAGGAATGGCTCTGCCTCGGCCGGGCGTCCGACGTGCCGAACCCGGGCGACTTCGTCAACGTCGACATCATCGGTGAACGGCTCACCATGGTCCACGGGCAGGACGGGCGGATCCGGGTGCTCTCCCCGGTCTGCCAGCACCGCGCAATGCTGGTGAGCGAGGGCAGCGGAAACTGCCGCGCCTTCAAATGCGCCTACCACCACTGGACGTACGGCCTCGACGGCAGGCTGGTCGGCGCCCGCGAGATGGGCCGCACGGAGGGCTTCGACCGTTCCCGGCACGGCCTGCCGTCACTGCCCGTCGAGCAGTGGCAGGGCTTCGTCTTCACCAGCCTGCGGGCCGACCCGTCGCCGCTGGCACCGAGGCTGGCGAAGCTCGACGCGCTGCTGGCGAACTTCGAGCTCGAGCGGTGCGTCACCCGGAACTCCTTCTCAAGTCCCTCCATGCCCTGGAACTGGAAGGTGATGTTCGAGAACTTCAACGACGGCTACCATGCGAGCCGGCTTCACGCCGGCGTGCACGACTTCTGCCCGAGCGACCGCTCGGAGTTCCTGCCCTACGACGAGGATGACGCGGCTATCGCCCGTACGAACGGCTTTCTCTACCCCGACGGCGGTTTCAACGCGTTGCAGCGCGCGCTGCTGCCGGTCTTCCCGGGAATCACCGAGGAGGAGCGCTCCCGCGCGGCGTTCGCGCTCGTCCCGCCGACGCTGTGCATCGGGGTCGCGCCGGACCAGGCGTTCTACTTCCTGATTCGTCCGGTCGATGCCGGGCACATCGCGGTGGATGTGAACTACCTGTTCCATCCGGACGCGCTGCGCGACCGCCTCTTCGAGGAGAAGTACGAGCTTTCCAACGCCGGGGTCAACGGCATCGTCGCCCAGGACGTCGAGGCGACGACCGGCGTCCAGCAGGGGCTGACCAGCCGGTTCGCCCCGCGCGGGCGCTACTCCTACCTGGAGGAGGCGCAGGCGCAGTTCAACCGCTGGCTGGTCCGCCGCTACACGGCGCACTGGCCGGGCGCCGATGACGCCGCGGTTTCCGCAGCCGGCGCGGGACCGGTGCCGGCCGATCCCGCCGCGCCAACCGTGGCGACGGTCCGCTCGGCGGGAAACCGGATTCCTCCCCGGCCTGAAGGCCGGAGTTTCCTCCGGAGTTCCCGATGACTACCCTGAGCACCGGCTCGGTGGCCGCAGGCACCGACGGCGCCGCGTACCTGCCCTCGACACCGGACACCGTCCGCTGGGGCTGGCTGCCCAACGCCGAGTCGGCACCCGTTCTGCGGGTCGCGCCGGGCAGCGCGGTCACCATCGACACGGTCAGCCATGAGGGGATCATGGAGGATCAGGGCCGGGACCCGCTGGCGTACTTCGGTGCGCACGGCGCGCGGCCGGGCGAGGTGCCGGCCGACCAGGTGGCGATCGCCGCGTCCGGCATCGCGCACGACTTCGACGCCGGGCCACATGTCGTGACCGGCCCCATCCAGGTCGACGGGGCGGTGGCCGGGGACCTGCTGCGGGTCCGGGTGGTCGGCCTCGACCTGCGCGCCCCGTTCGGTGTGATCAGCAACCGGCACGGGCTGGGCTGCCTGGCCGGCGAGTTCCCGGAGGGCACCGTCCGCCACCCGGACGCCGACGTCGCCCATCCCGACCGCTACGGCTCGGTGTGCACGTTCGTCCGGACCCGCCGCTCCGGCGGCCGCGACTACGGGGTGCTGCCGTTCGGCAACCCGGGCCTGCCCGGCGCGGAGGCGGTGTTCCCGCTGGCCCCGTTCCTCGGCGTGATGGGAGTCGCGCCGAACGTCACCGAACCGGTGCCGTCGGTGCCACCGGGCGGCCACGGCGGCAACGTCGACGTGGCGATGCTCGGCGCCGGCAGCACGTTCTACCTGCCCGTCCAGGTCGACGGTGGGCTGTTCTACGTCGGCGACCCGCACTACGCGCAGGGCGACGGCGAGGTCGCGCTCACCGCGCTGGAGGCACCGCTGCGCGCCACGGTGGTGCTGGACGTCCTGCGCGGCGCCGAGGCCGACCGGGTCGTCGGTGTGCTGCGTGAGCCCTTCGGTGAGACGGACGCCTACTGGCTGCCGCTCGGCATGGACCGCGACCTCGACGAGGCGATGCGCAAGGCGACCCGGGCCGCCGTCGCGTTCCTGTCGACGCGGATGGGGATGAGCCGCGCCGCCGCGATGGCGTATCTGTCCGCCGCCGGAGACTTCGCTGTCAGCCAGGTCGTCGACGACGTCAAGGGCGTCCACTGCAAGATCCGCAAGAGCGACTTCCCGGCGGCGTGATCCTTTTGCCCGAAGCCGCGGCCGGCGCGACCGCAGCCTCCGCCGCAGCCGCGGCCGCGTTCGCCGCCGGCGCGGGCGGGCGGCGGAGAAAACGGTTCGATCCCGTGCATACGATGCCTGGGCTGTCGTTCCCGCCGTGCCGCCCGCGGGTGAATCCGGCCTGACCAGGTCCGGCGAGGCCTGGTGGTACCCCCGGAGGGCATGTGGTGGAGCAGGTGGGAGCGCACGCGGCGTGGGCCGAGGCCGGCCCGGACCTGGAGGGGACGCTCTTCCCCGCCGGCCCGCCGTTGCCGATCTGGGAGGTCATCGCCGGCTACACCCGCTACTGGGCGGTCGTCGCCGCGCTCGACCTGGGTGTCTTCGAGGCGCTCGCGGACGGGCCCGGCGGGGTGGACGAGCTCGCGGCGCGCACCGAGGTCGCGCCGACCCGGCTCGTCGTCGTCCTGGACTACCTGGTCGCCGCCGGCCTGCTGGAGGCCGCCGGGGAGCGTCGTTTCGCGCTCACCCCGGCGGCGCGGTGCTTCCTGCTGCGCGGCTCCGAGCTGTCCATGGCCGACATGCTGCGCTTCTCGCCCGGTCCGACGTCCGCCTGGCCGGAACTGTCGGCCACCCTGCGGCGCGGCCGGCCGACCCGGTCCGTCGAGGACGACGCCGGCCTGTTCTACGGGAGGCTCGCCCAGGCGAGCGCGCCCACCCAGCGGGCGGTCGCCGCCGCCGTTGCCGCCGACCTGCCCGATCCCGGCCCGGACGCGCTGGTGCTCGACCTCGGCGCGGGCGCCGCTCCGTGGGCGATCGGGATGCTGCAGGTCTGGCCGCGGGCGCGCGCTCTCGCCGTCGACCTGCCGTCGATCATCCCGTTCGCGCAGGCCGCGGCAGCCACCCACGGGGTGGCCGACCGTCTCGAGGTGCAGGCCGGCAGCTATCTGGACGCCGTCCTGCCCGTCGGGGAGGCAGCGGTGGTGACCATCGGGCACGTCCTCGGGCTGCAGTCCGCCGACCTGGCCAAGGCGCTGTTGCTGCGAGCCAGGGGAGCGATGCGCCCCGGCGGCTTCGTCGTGATCTCCGACTACTACCGCCCGGCGCAGCCTCCGACCGGCCGCGACCTCGAAGCCGCGCTGCCGCAGTCGATGGCGCTGACCCTGCTGGCGAACACCTGGGAGGCCGAGGTGATCGAGCTGCCGGTGCTGATGTCGTGGCTGGCCGAGGTGGGCCTGGTGCCCTGGGCTGTCCGTTCGCTGCTGCCCGGCCAGCTGGCCGTCATCGCCACCGAGCCACCGGGGGCATGGTAGTCGTGCCCCCGGTGGCTTCCTTGCCGGCAGCTTCCGCGCATACAGCTTCCGTGCGTGCAGCTCCGGACCTGGCCGGGCTGGAAGCCGACCTCGTCGAGGCGGCTTTCGACGGCGCGGGGTGGGGCACCCTGCTCGGCCTGCTCGCCACCGCCACCGGCCGGGTGTTCCGGCTGCTCGACCTGACCGGAGCGCTGCTGGCCGCGTCCGAGCCGTCGACCCCGCGGGGGCCGGTCGCGGGCAGCTCCGCCGTCGCGCTGGCCGCCCTGCTGGTCCGTCCCGCGCTCGGCCCGGCCGCCGTCGTGTGCCGGGACGGCTGGCGCGGGCACGGCGGCCCGGTGCGCATCGGACAGCGCTACCTGGGCGCGCTCCTGCTCGACGCCGACCAGGCGTACGCCGATCGACTGGTCGAGGCCGCCGCCACGGCGCTCGCCATCGTGGCGCTGCGGCGCGACGCCCACGCCGCCGGCCTCGCCCGCGGGGTCGATGTGGTGATCGACGACCTGCGGCATGGCGCGATCCGGCCGGCAGCCGAGTTCGTCCGCGTCGCGGAGAGCGCCGGGCTGGACGTCCGCATCCCCCACGCGGGTGCGGCGCTGTGGCACCGCGGCAGCGACCAGGACGCCTGGGTGAGGGCCTGTGAGGTGATCGGCTTCCCGGTGCTTCGCGACGGTGACCGGGCATGGACGCTGCTGTCCGGTGACGTGCCGGCCGAGCTCGGCCGGCTGACGCGGCACCTCGCCTTCCAGCTCGGCTCACCGGGCGCGGTTCTCGCCGCCGCGGGGCCGGTGGTGCCGGGCGACCCGGTCGACCCGTCGGAGACCGCCACCTCCTTCGGCGCGGCGGACACGGTCCTGGCCCTGCTGCGCGCCGGCCACGCGCAGGCTGGCCACCCTGTACGGGACGCCACCGCGGCGAGGGGCGGTGCCTCGGCGCGGGACGACCGTTCGCGTCCCGGTGACCGGGAGCGGACGTCGTTGCTCTTCGACGACCTGGGGCTGGAACGGCTGCTCGTCGGCCTCCCGCCGCAACGCCTGAGGGCCTTCACCGAGCGGACACTGGCCGGCCTGACCCCCGCGGATGTCGATCTGCTGCGCGCGTGGCTGGAGACGGACGGCAGCCTCGACGCCACCGCCGCGTGCCTGGGCGCCTCACCAGCCCGGATGCGCCGCCGCCTGCCCGCGCTGGTGGCGGGCCTGGCCGGCCCGGTCGCGGAGATTCCGGTCGGGCGCCTCACCGACCTGCACGCGGCCACCCTCGCCCGCCGGTTCGCCGCACTGTTCAGCGCTGAGACCTGATCCCGGCGCTGGCAGCCGGCCCGCCGCGTACGGAGCGCCCGCGGCAACCCTGCGATCGGTTCGAGCCCGAAGGGTGGTCGACCGCCACGACGGTGCCGGCCCGGTTCCCCGAAACAGACGTGCCATCCGACGGTCAGCTGGGCGTCCAGTGGATCTGCGGCGGATCGCGTCCGGGGTGGACTCCCAGGCGGCGGTTGTAGATGACGAGTTTGGTGGTGTCGGCGCGTTTCGCCGCGTACATCGCGAGATCGGCCTGGTGGAGCAGGCTGTCGGGGGTCATCGGCCAGGTGTCGGGGTCGAGGGTGACGAGCCCGAGGCTGGCGCGTGGCTGGAAGGTCTGGCCCGCGAGCTGGCATGGTGTCTGCACCGTGATCGCGAGGCGCTGGGCCACGTGGACCGGATCGTCTGGGCCGGAGCCGTCGAGGATGACGGCGAACTCGTCGCCGCCGAGCCGGGCGACCAGGTCGTTCGCGCGGGTTCCGGCCCGCAGCCTGGCTGCGGTGATCTTGAGGAGTTCGTCGCCGATGGCGTGCCCGAAGGTGTCGTTGACCCGCTTGAACTGGTCCAGGTCGACGAACAGGACGGACACGGCGGCCTGGCCGCCGGTGGCCGTGTCGCCGCCGCGCGCCTCGGTGCCGGGGTCGACCTCGTGCCGCAGGCGTCGGGCGAACAGCGCCCGGTTGGCCAGTCCGGTCAGGGGGTCGTGAAACGCCTGATAGTTCAGCTGCTTCTCGCGTTCTCGCACCTCTGCGAGGAGACGAGTGTTCTCGGCGAGAGTGATCATCTGCCGGGTGAACGCCAGGACCAGCAGTGACACCGCGCCATACGCTTCGACCGGGTTGAGCGGGACGCCCGCGACCAGCTTGCCGAGAGGCACCAGGCCGGTCACCGCGAGCACGGCGTACGGCAGGGCGGTATGCGCCCACATCGCCCGCGGACCGGGCTCGACGGTGGTGTTCCGATCCACAGCCGCGCTGGCCGGTGCCAGCGCGGCGAGGGTTATCAGCTGGAGCGAGACGATGAGCGGCATCAGGCTCCACGCCGGCAGGTCGTAGTGACCGTGGGCGTAGCGGTAGACGTTGATGCTGTTCGTGAGGGCGTACCCGAGCAGGCCGCCACCGAGCAGCGCCAGGGTCGCCGGGGACCGTGGCCGGCGGAAGGTGGCGATCAGCAGCACGGCAGTCGCGAGGACGAGCGCGGTCAGCTGGTGGACCAGCGCGACGAGAAGCTGCGCGGGGTCGGGCGAGCTTGCCCGGACGATCGCCGCCAGCGACGTCCCCCACTCGAACAGGAGGACCGAACCGACGATCAGGAGGCTGTCCAGCACGACGATCACGTGCCATCGATTCAGGCCACCGTCTCGACCGCGCGCGCTCCGGCCCTCGACCGGATAGGTGGGCAGGTACAGCAGCCCGGCCAGTGCCAGTCCGTAGAAGGCGATCAGGCCGAGAAACGCCGAGGTCGCGGCGGACCTGATCGTGTCGCCATTCAGTAAGATCACCGTGGTCAGGAGGGCACCTCCGGCGAGACCGGCTGCGAACATGCCGATGAGCACCCGCCATCGCCGATCGTCCACTGCGGCATGCCGGGCACTCCAGAAGCAGGCCGCCGCGGCGGTGACCTCGGAGACGAACGCGACGACCGTCGTGGCGGTCCCTGCCGGCCCCGGGGCCAGCAGCGCCGCGGACAGGGCCGCCAGCCCGACGAGCAGCGCGCAGCCCACCAGCGCGTGGCGAAGAGGCGGGGGTATACCGGACCATCCGGCCGAGCGCACAGGATCCGGTGGAGCACCGCAGACTGCTCGGAGCTCCGCCACCACTACCTCCACGCCATCCCGACGAGTACCTCCACGCCATCCCGACGAGCCACTCGGCTGCGCGCTGGTCGACGCGACAGGCCGCCAGCGTCCCGCCCTTGACGGACGGCGGCGCCACCTGTTGACTGCCCGGCTCCTGTCGCCGACACACAATGATCAGATCGGATCGCGCCGCCGGTGGTGTCACCCGGGTCGAGGGGCGGTGTGCCCCCCGATGCGCTTCAGGGGCGGTTGTGGGTGGGGCTGTCAGTCGCCCCGGCATTCGCCGGGCAGGTGACGGGCGGCCTTGGGGATGGGCAGGCAGTCGATCGCGAACGGAACGCAGGCGGCGACCCGGTGGGGGACGGACTGGTCACCGTCCTCGCCGTCCTCGCTGTCGTCGAGGAGGCGTTCGAGCAGCGGGGCGAGGGCCGCGCGCTCGGAGTCCGTCAGGCGACGGAGGATGATGTTGCGCTCGGCGACGGCGGTGGCGATCTGGTTGCGTAGTGCCAGGCCGGCGTCGGTCAGCGCGAGCAGCTTGATGCGCCGGTCCTCGCCGGGGACCCGGGTGACGAGTCCGCGCTCCTCCAACTGGTCGGCCAGGCTGGTGACGTAGGAGCGGTCGCAGCCCAGCTGGTCGGCGAGGTCCCGCATGGGGGCGGGGGTGGTGAGGCCGACGATCGCGCGGGCGAGATGCGCGGGCAGGCCGAACGAGGCCACCGTGCAGGCGAAGTCGGCCTTCGCGCGCTCGCCGATGTCGACGAGCATCTGCGCCAGGCGGCCCGCCTCGGCGAAGAGGGCCTCTCGATCCGTCACGCCCCCAGATTACTCGGCTGACTCCATGGTTGACCCGGTCATGCATTGGGGTAGAGTTGCGGCGCAATACATGAGTGACTCAACGATCTGGTGGTGCGCGTATTCGTTGCGGCGCTGCCCGGCCGTTCGTCACATGCGTAGCCCGTGGGTGACTCGACCCGAATCCGATGAGGAGCTCTTGCGATGGCCACCGCGTTCGACCCCCACCGCCTCGGCCGCATCGTCCTGTCCAACCGGATCGCCATGGCGCCGATGACGCGAAGCCGGGCGTTCGGCCCCGGCGGGACCCCGACCGAGCTGATGGCCACCTACTACGCACAGCGCGCGAGCGCCGGGCTGATCATCACCGAGGGCGTCCAGCCCTCGATCGTCGGCCAGGGCTATCCGGACACCCCGGGACTGCACTCGGATGAGCAGGTCGAGGCGTGGCGCACCGTCACCGACCGGGTCCACGAAGCCGGCGGGGCGATCTTCGCGCAGCTCATGCACGCCGGCCGCGTCGGTGACGCCACGCTGCTGCCCGGTGAGCTGACTCCGGTGGCGCCGTCGGCGATCGCGGCGGTGGGGGAGATGTACACCCGCGAGGGGTTCAAGCCGTTCGGGATGCCACGCTCCCTGACCGAGGCCGAGATCGCGCAGACGATCGAGGACTTCGCCCGGGCCGCCCGCAACGCGATCGCCGCCGGGTTCGACGGCGTCGAACTGCACGGGGCCAACGGCTACCTGATCCACCAGTTCCTCTCCACCAACGTCAACCAGCGCACCGACGGCTGGGGCGGCTCGATCGAGGGACGGATCCGTTTCGCGGTCGAGGTCACCGCCGCGGTCGTGGGTGCGATCGGTGCCGACCGGGTCGGCCTGCGGATCTCGCCGGGGAACCCGCTGCACGACATCGCCGAGGACGACCTGGACCTGACCTACAAGAGCCTGGTGAGCGCCGTCGCCGGTCTGGGTGCGGTCTACCTGCACGTCATGGAGACCGCCGGGCAGCGCGATCTCACCACGAGCCTGCGCGCGCAGTGGCCGGCAACGTTCATCCTCAACCCGAACACCCTCCCGGAGCCGACGGGCCCGGCCGAGCTGGACCTCGTCCAGGATGGAACCGCGGACGTGATCTCCTACGGTGCCCTCTTCCTCGCGAACCCGGACCTGCCGGCGCGGCTGATCGCCGGCGGCCCGTTCAACGACCCGGACCGGAGCGGCTTCTTCGGTGGTGACCACCGCGGCTACACCGACTACCCGGCGATGACCTGACAGGGGTATGCCCGGTGGCATTGGGCCTGGCCGTGGCTCAGGGTCTGGCCGTGGCGCAGGGTCTGGCCGTGGCGCAGGGCCTGGCCATGGCGTTCAGGTCCACAGGACGGCGACGGCGACGTCGGCAGCGGTCAGGCCACCGGCCACTCCCACGAAGCGGCGATCAGCGGTGTCCATCCGAGTCGGCCGCAGCGTGGTCCTGCTAATCACCTGTATTCATGTACAGGCCCATTGTGTCACTTATATATTCGGCGGCGTAGCTGGTCGGTAAACACCGTTAATCGTATTTTTGAGATCAGGTGGTGGCCGCATGCAGGTCGACATCCGGCACAACCCGTCCTTCGCGGTCGCGCGCCTGGGCATGGCGCCCGGCGAGACGGTGCGGGCCGAGTCGGGCGCGATGATGGCCCACGCGGATGCCGTCACCATCGAGTCGAGCACGAACGGCGGGCTGCTGAAAGGCCTCAGGCGCAGCGTGCTGGGCGGCGAGTCGCTCTTCATCACCCGGTTCACCGCCGGCGCGGAAGGCGGGTGGGTCGACGTCGCGGCGAACCTGCCCGGTGACGTCTGCGTCATCGACCTGGGCGATTCGGACGCCGGTGCCGCCGGAGCGGTCAGTCTGGCGCGTGGCGCGTGGCTGTCGTCGTCCGACGGCGTCGAGCTCGAGACGGCCTGGGGCGGATTCAAGAACCTGGCCGGCGGCGAGGGCGGCTTCCTCGTCCGGGCGACGGGCTCCGGAAAGGTGGTCGCCTCGTGCTACGGCGCGATCGACATCGTCGACGTCGCCGCCGGCACGCGGTTCGTCCTCGACTCGGGCCATCTGGTTGCGTTCGACGACAGCGTGTCCTACACCACCCGCAAGATCAGCTCCAGTCTGATCCAGTCGCTCAAGTCCGGCGAGCGTCTCGTGTTCGAGTTCACCGGACCGGGACGGGTGTGGACGCAGTCGCGCAACCCGAAGGAACTGGTCGGTTGGCTGACAGCCAAGCTGCCGTTCAGCCGGAAATGACCGCAGCTGTTGATGACTCTATGAGTCCACGTGTCGAGGTTGCCTGCCTGCATTACGGCCGTGCGTGGCCGGGGCGCGAACGGGCCGCCCAGGCCGCGGTGATCGGTGAGCCGCGGAGAAGGCTCACCGACCGCGATCTCATGCGTTGTGGTCGACGGAGGTTCAGGTGCCTTCCGCGATGACTTTGGTCTCGAGGTATTCCTCGAAGCCGGCGAGGCCCATCTCACGGCCGACGCCGGACTGCTTGTAGCCGCCGAAGGGCATGTCGGGGGAGAAGAACTGGCCGCCGTTGACGTTGATGACCCCGGTGCGGACGCGTCGGGCGACGGCACGGGCGCGTTCGAGGGAGGCGGAGTCGACGGCGCCGGACAGGCCGTAGATCGAGTTGTTGGCGATCCGCACGGCGTCGTCGTCGGTGTCGAACGGAATGACGACGAGGACGGGGCCGAAGAACTCCTGCTGGGCGATGGTCGAGTCGGGGTCGACATCGGCGAAGAGGGTCGGCTCGGTGTAGAACCCGGCCGGCAGATGAGCGGGGACACCCCCGCCGACGACGAGGCGGGCGCCCTCGTCGACACCCTTCTGGATGAGATTCAGGACCCGACGGCGCTGGACGGCGCTGATCTGCGGTCCGGCGAGGTTGGCCGGGTTGGTCGGGTCGCCGTAGGGCCAGTTCGTGAACGTCTCCGTCAGCATGGCGACGGCCTGGTCGTAGAGCGGGCGGGCCACCAGGAGCCGGGAGTGGATCGCGCAGCCCTGGCCGGAGTGGCCGCAGGCGTGCGCGGTCGCCATCGGGACGATCTTCGAGAGGTCGGCGTCGTCGAGGACGATGTGCGCGGACTTGCCACCGAGCTCCAGGAAGATCTTCTTGATGGTCGGCGCGGCAGCCGACATGATCGCTCGGCCGACGGCGGTCGAGCCGGTGAACGAGACCATGTCGACCCGCGGGTCGCTCGTCAGCAGGGCGGCGACGGTGTTGTCGGCGGTCGTCAGGACGTTGAACACGCCCGGGGGCATGTCCGTCTCCTCCAGGGCGATCCGGCCGAGGACGGTGCCGGTGTAAGGGGTGTCAGGGGCAGGTTTGAGGACGACGGTGTTGCCGGCGGCCAGGGCTGGGGCGATCTTGGCGAGGTTGATCTGGTACGGGTAGTTCCAGGGGGAGATCGCGCTGACGACACCGACGGGTTCACGGGTGACGTAGCGCTGGGTGGGTGGGCCGAAGCCGCCCTCCTTCACGCCGTGGTCGACCGACCAGGCGTACGAGCGTGCCGTCTCGACCGCCCACGGGACGATCTCCAGTGGCGAGTCCAGCTGCGGCCCGTAGGTCAGGGCCACCGGGGTGCCGACCTCGGCGACCACCAGGTCACGCAGCTCCTCCCTGTGGCGCTCGAGCGCTTCGGAGAACTGGGTCAGGCACCGCAGCCGGAACTCGAGGTCGGTCGACCAGGGGGTCTCGTCGAACGCGGCACGGGCCGCGGCCATCGCCGCGTCCGCGTCGGCGGCCGACCCGTCGGCCGCGACCCCGAGCACCTGCTCCGTCGCCGGGTTGATGTTCTCGTAGGTCGCGCCGTCGGCCGCGCCGACGAGCTTCCCACCGATGACCATGGATGGGTCGTAGGCGGGCTTCGCCGCCGTCCCGGACAGATCAGTCACACGGGCTCCTATGAAAATGAGGTCGCCGTCGGAGAGGGGCTCTTCTCCAGCCGGGCGGAGGCCGGCCGGGGCAGACCGGAGTGCGCGGGCGGCGGAGGCCCGGAGGCCGGGTCCGCGGTGGCGTCAGGCCGATGCGGCCGGGGGCCTTGCGGCCGGTAGGACCTGCTCGACCACGGTCCGCAGATAGCGCCAGCCGACGTCGGGCGGCAGGCCGCCGACCAACGGGTGCAACTGCAGGATGCCGCCGGCCCGGACCCGGTTCACGGCCTCGTCGACGGTCAGGATCTGGTGGCTGCGCCGCTCCGCCCGCAGCTCGTCCGCCGTCCGCGCGGACGAGAGGCTGGCTGTGGCGGTGTCGCCGCCGTTCCAGGCGGCGTAGCTGCGCACGTCGTGCATCAGGTAGGGCCCCAGCTCGTCCCAGGCCTGGTCGACGTCCTCGGCCACGAAGACGGTGTTGGGCTCGTCGGGCGGGTTCAGGATGCACATGCCGGGTTCATGGCCGGCCGTGCGTGCCGCCGCCTCGTAGCTGACCTGCAGCTCCTTGTCGCCGCTCTGGGCGAAGAAGCCGATGCCGTGCCGACCGGCGCGGCGGGCGGCGGCGGGGCTGCCGCCGCCCCAGGCGACCATCGGGCCGCCAGGAGTGAGTGGGGCCGGGGTGACGCGGATGCGCCGGCCGTCGTGCTCGAAGGATTCGCCGGTCTTCGCGCGCAGCAGGAGCGCGAGCTTCTCGTCGGCGATCCGTCCACGGCGGTGGAAGTCGATCCCGTACATCTCGTATTCGGCCGGCCGGTAGCCGATGCCGGCGACGTAGGTCATCCGCCCGCCGCTGACGATGTCGAGCACCGCCATCTCCTCCGCGAGGCGGATCGGGTCGTATAAGGGCAGCACGAGCGCGGCGATGGTGATCATCACGGTCGAGGTGCGTGCCGCGATCGCCCCGGCGAGGATCATGGGTGACGGAAGGTAGCCGTCCTCCGACATGTGATGCTCACAGAGCAGCACGCTCACGCACCCGCGCGTCTCGGCCCACGCCGCGATGTCGGTCGCCGCCGCGTACAGCTCCCGCGCCGGCGCCCCCGTCTCGGGCGCGCGCATGTCGAATCTCAGCGTGTACATCAGACGGGGGACGCCTTCAGCATCGCTCCGGCGTCGATCCGCAGATTGAGCCCGGTGATGTAGCGGGACTCGTCACTGGCGAGGAACGAGACCAGCGCGGAGACGTCGCTCGGGTCGATGTAGGGAATCGGCATCGCCTGCATCGCGGGGAAGGCGAGCTCGGCGTCCTCCCGCGTCGGATGCTCCAGGTCCGGGCGGAAGGCCTTGTAGATGGTCTCGTTGTGCAGCAGGTGGGTGTCGACGTTGGTCGGGTGGATCGCGTTCAGCCGGACCATGGCCGGCGCCAGCTGCAGGGCCAGCACCTCGACATACCGGGCGATCATCTGCTTGGCGAGGGAGTAGCCGACACCGCCGGTGTTGCCCATCCGCTCCGTGGTGCCCTCGATCATCCCGGCGGTGGAGCCGGTGACGATGATCGAGGCGCCGGAGCCGAGGTGTGGCAGGCTGATCGCGACGGTGTTCATCACCCCGATCAGGTCGACGTCCATGCCGTCGACGAAACCCGCCGCCAGTGTCGCGTCGACGGCCGGGCAGACGCCCGCGTTCGCGCAGACGACGTCGAGCCGGCCGAACCGGGCCAGTCCCTCGTCGAGCGCTGCCCGCAGCGCCGGGCGGTCACGGACGTCCGCCTGGACGCCGACGATCGCGCCGCCGAGGTTCTCGACGCTCTTGACCGTCTCCGCCAGATCGTCCGGGGTCGCCAGCGGGTAGGGCACGCTGTCGATCTGCGCGCAGATGTCGACGGCGATGACGCTGGCGCCCTCGCCGGCCAGCCTGATGGCGTGGCTGCGTCCCTGGCCCCGGGCCGCGCCGGTGATGAAGACGACCTTTCCGTCCAGCTTTCCCACGGCTGTCCTTCCCTGTGTCGTGTCCGCGGGATCTCCGACCCCGCGGACAGGTTCATGTCGGTGCATGGCTCGCGTGCTACGCGCGGGCGTGCCCGTGCTCTTCGGCCGCACGTTCCGCCTGGCGGTCGGCTTGGACCTTGCCCAGCGCGTTGTCCGCCGCGCCTTCGGGCAGGGAGCCGTCGGCCTGGGCGGCGGTCGCGGCGACCGCGGCGGCTGTCATGATCTTGAGTGGTGGCTTGAGGACGAGGTCCTCGACGACGACCGCGGGGTGCGCGAGGATCCAGGCCGCCGCTTCGGCGACGACCTGCCCGACCTCGTCGACCGCCAGGTAGTTGACCTCCAGGAGGCCGTGCTCGACCCACCGCGGGGTGACCTTGTTGACGAGTTCCCAGTCGTAGTCGCGGTAGAAGTCCGTCGGCAGGGTGGGCCCGACCACGATGCGCAGAAAACGGACGTCGCTGTGCTCGAGGCGCCAGGTGAGGATCGAGTGCTCGAGGGCGGCCTTGCTCGCACCGTAGGCGCCCATGCCGTGCATGGGCTTGGCCGCGCTGGTCGAGGAGACATAGCCGATGAACCCGCCCTCGGCCAGGGCCGGTACGAGGTGCCGGGTCACCAGGGTGGGTGCGGTCACGTTGGTGGCGAAGGTCCTGTTCCAGACGTCGGGGTCAGCGTCGGCGAGCAGGCCGACCGAGGACCACGCGAACGGCAGCAGCGCGGCGTCGATACCGCCCATCCCGGCCACGGCCTCGGCGACGGCCCGCTTCGCGGACGCGTCGTCGCTGACGTCCGCGACGATCGGGACACCGCCGCCGGCCTCCTTGACCAGGTCGTCCAGCAGGCTTTCCCGCCGGCCGACGACGGCGATCCGCGCGCCCGCCGCCGCGGCGGACAAAGCCACCGCCCGGCCGATTCCGGACGAGGCGCCGACCACCAGGATCCGGCGGCCGGAAAGGTCAGCGTTGACGCTCATTCACGCTCCCGCGGGGACCGGTGCGCTGGCCCGGCCGACGACGAAGGGAAGGCGGCTGACACCGCGCACGTTGGTGGAGACCTGCCACTCGGCGCGGTCGAGGTCGAGATGGAACTCCGGATAGCGGGCGAAGATCTCCTCGAACGCGATCTTTATCTCCAGGCGGGCCAGATGCGCGCCGAGGCATCGGTGGATACCGAAACCGAAGAACAGCGTCGACGGATGGTGCTGGCGCGTGAGATCGAAGACGTCGGGGCGGTCGTAGACGGTCTCGTCGCGCAGCGCCGAGCCGGTGACCAGCATGACCTTCGCACCGGCGGGAATCGTGACGCCGTGCAGGGTGACGTCCCTGGTGGTGGTGCGGCCCTGTAGCTGCGACGGTGGGTCGAGACGCAGCGTCTCCTCGACGGCCTTCGTCGCCAGCGACGGGTCGTCGCGCAGCATCCGGGCCTGGTCAGGGAAGCGGGTCATCGCCATGAGCCCGTTGGGAATCGCCCTGGCGACGGTTTCGTGGCCGGCCGTGCCCAGCTCGAGGAACCGGAAGGCGATCTCCTCATCCGACAGGCGTCGGGTGCGGCCGTCCTCGTCGTCCGTCACCTCCGTCTGTATGATCATGGAGATGACGTCGTCCTGTGGCTTCCGGCGCCGTTCCACGACCAGTTCCAGGTAGAGAGCCAGCAGGCCACCGATGGCTTCGGCGAACTGGTTCGGGTCGGTGTCCGGTCCGCGTTCGGTGAGCAGGTCCGACAGCCGGTTCACGGTCATGCGGTGCTCGACGGGGATGCCCAACAGCTCGCTGATGATCTCCAGCGGCAGCGGGAGCGCGAACTCGCCGACGATGTCGAACTCGGTGGCGTCCCGCTGGGCGTCGAGGAGCTCCCTGGCCTGGCGGCGGATGAACGGCTCCAGCTCCGACATCCGCCGTGGTGTGAACACCTTGCTGACGATTCTGCGGTGCCAGTGATGGTCCGGCGGATCCTTCACGACCAGCATGGGGAAATCCTTCTCGATCCCCTCGATCGTGACCCCACCCGTGCTGGAGTAGGTCTCCCAGTCGTTGTGCGCGGCCAGCACGTCGGCATGCCGGGACAAGGCCCAGAACTGCAGGTCATCATTCCGGTAGACGGGCACCTCGGCGCGTAGCGCGGCGTAGGTCGGGTAGGGATCCGCCCAGGTCACGGCATCGTAGGGATTGAACTCGACCATCAGGTCCTCCGTTTACAGCCGATGGCGGCGTCAGCGGCGAGCACTGGCCGGACGGGGCACCGGAAACCGACACGCGGTCGTTTCCCGAGATTCATCGCGAGGCATGGCGCCGCAATGGTCACTATTTCTTGAGGACCTGTCCGCAGGAAAGCTTGCTGATCACGTCGTACTTCGTCCCGTTGAGTTGCACGAGTGATCCGCAGGGGGCGTTGACGACGTGGTTGAGCGGGTACCGGGTCTGCGGCACCGCGCCGTCGACGTAGTAGCTGTAGTCGCTGTTCAGCGTTTTCAGGAGGCTGTCGACCGTCAGGTTTCGGCCGGTCTTCGTCGCGGCGTCGACGAACAGGTCGGCGGCCCAGTAGCCGGCCATGGCGGGCAGGCTGATCGCCTCCTGGGGCGCGTACTTCTGAAAGTCGGCGATGAGCTGGCGCACGCCGTCCGACGAGGCGTCCTCGGTCGGTGACCACTGCAGCAGCGTGTACGACTTCTGGAGCCCGGCGAAGTTCGCCGCGGCCAGTCGTGGGTCGTAGCCGAGGGGGCTGAGCTGCCCGCCGCTGAAACCGGCCGAGGTCAGCGCCTGGATGAGCTTCGTGGTCGAGGTGAAGTCGGTGGTGTAGACGACTGCCTGTGGCGGAGCACCGTCGGCGGAGGCCATGATCTTGCTGACGATCGGGGTGGCGTCGGCGAGGCCGGCGTAGGGAACCGGGGCCTCGGCGTAGACGACCTTCGCTCCGACGGATTCGATCTGCAGCTTGACGTCGGCCAGGCCGGTCCGGGAGGAGTCGTCGTCGTTGCCGATCAGTGCGACGGAGGCGCCTTTGGCGTCACCGCCCAGCATCGACTGGACCATGATCCCGTAGAGCGACGACGTGGTCCTGGGCAGGTCGGTGAGGCATCCGGTGATGCCGAAGCCGATCGTGTTGCCGCAGTAGCCGGCGTTGAATCCCCAGCCGAAGAAGGGCACGCCCTCGCTGCAGAAGGTGTCCAGGTAGCTGGYGTGGGCGGTCATCTCGGGGACGACGGCGAACACCTTGTCCTGGTCCGCGAGGACCTTGGCCTGGCTCACGTTGCGGGCGGAGTCGTTGCCGTCGTCGAGGGTGCCGATGTAGTCGATCGTGCGGCCGTGGATGCCGCCGGTGTCGTTGGCGCGTTGGAAACGGACCTTGGCGCCGACCTCGGTGCCGGCCATGGTGCTGCCGCTGGGACTGGTCAGGTAGGCCAGTCCGCCGATCTTGATCGAGGTGTCGGTGACACCGCGGGTCGGATCGGACGCGGTCAGTCCGCACTTCAGCTCGCTCGCGTCGACCGTGACGCCGCCGTCGCCCCAGCCGTTCGGCGGCCCGGCCTTGACGGCGGCGTCGGTGACGGTCGGCCCGCTGGCCGGTGTGCTGGAATCACCGTCGCCGCCGCAGGCCGCGGCTCCGGTCACCAGTGCTGTCGCGGCCGCGAGCATGACGACTAATCGTGAGACGCCCATCGGATACTCCCTCGCAGGTGCCACGGCCCCCCAGGTGACACGTGGCGGAATGTGCGAACGCTCCGCCGAGGTGCCACGTGGCGCGGTGGCTCCCGGGCGGGCTCACCTGCCCAAGCAGGCGCGCCAGGAAATATTGAATATTTGATGTAGCAATCGACGCTCGCGGGAGCGTTCGGACCGGCTTCGTCGACCTCTGGCCAGCAGCGGGCCGCAGCGCGCGTGGCGCTCGATCAGGAGGGCCGGCCGCCGAGGACTGCGCTGTCCAGTGGGGTGACCATAAGGTAGATACAGTGTCTAGTCAATGGCTTCTGTGTCTGCCTAGTTCCCTCGGTCGAACCCCTGGCCTGGCCCTGCGAGCTCGGTGGCTCGATGCAGGAGGCAGCCCTCAGTCACTCCCAGCCCTCGGACCCGTCCGGCGATCAGGAAGAGTGGGCGTCTCGTCGAATCGAACGGCGTCGCCGCTGGTCCTGGTCCGTCCGAAGCCCCGCCGGCTGGGTGGGGCGGGGTCATCGTGACGTCCGAACGGGCCCATTGGTGACGCGTCGAACGGCAGCTGCGCGCGGATCGACCGGGATTGCTCCGGGCCGGTCCAGGCCAGCCTGGACCGACCCGGCCGTCGAGACGGCCCGGCCCGGTCGGGGATTCGGACTTCGGACGTCGTGCGGAGTCCGCCCAGTCGACGGGCACGGCGTCGTGGTGTTGATCTGGCTAGGCCGTCACCGACCCGGCACCTTGATGATCGCCATCCAGGCGGCCGCAACCAGCGTGATCATCCGCTCGGTGTCCGTCAGTCGTCCGTGCATGTAGCGGTCGTAGAAGTTCATCAGTGGATTCAGCAGGATGATGGCGGCGAGCTCGGCGTCCTCCGGTTTGACGTCCTCGCGGCCTGCGAACAGCGCTTGGGCGAGAGACTGGATGTGATACTCGAAGCCCTGCTCGACGAGCGCCCTTATCTCAGGCTCAATGACCGCGCCTTCGGCCAGCGGGACGGCGTAGTGCCGGACCTGTGCCCAACGTTCGACATCCAGCCGGAGCCAGGCCCGGATGCCGTCCAGCGTCGGATCACATCCGAGACCGTCGAGGTCGGCGTAGATGCCGTCGAACACGGCCATCACCCGGTCGTACAGCTCACGGAGAATATCCGCTTTGCTCCGGAAATGAAGATAGAAGGTGGCTCGTGTCGTGCCGGCTCTGGCAAGGATGTCGTCGACCGTGGTACGTGCGTACCCACGCTCGGTGAACTCGATGACAGCCGAGTCGATGAACCTCGCATGGGTGAACGCCCGCTGGGCGGCCCGAAGACCACCCTTCGGCCGGCCGCCGGCGGTGACAGCGGCCGAACCGTCATCGGCGGACCGCCCGCGGACCGGGCCGGTGCCCTCCGTATCGGTGACCGAAGCCCCGCCTCCGTCACCGGCCGGCCCGCCCGGCGGCCTCTGCCTAGGCACAGTCCACACCTTCCGTTCGTGTCTGTCGGCTGACTGGACACCACACTTACCAACGTATGGCGAACAGTGCACGCCGTTGTGGCGCGACCGGAGACCCTCCCGTGCTCGTCACGCTGCCGGTGCCACCGGTCGCGCCAGGTGAGCAGCAGGCCGCGGCTGGTGCCGCCGTGGTGCCGCAACGCCGACGGCGGCCGTGGCGCGGCATGACCGCGCTCAGGCCGCGGCTGCCTTGAGAATCTCGTAGAGAACGGTCCAGTTCTCGGTGCCGCGGCCTGCGGCGATGGCCAGGTCGTAATGTGCCTTGACGGCTTTGGGTAGCCGGGTGTCGACGCCGGCCTTTTCGCTCGTCCGGACGATGTGGTCCGCCGTGGCTCCCATCATCTGCGCGGTGCTGAGGTCGCCGGGGTGTTCGCCGTCTTCGAGGAGCCGGGCGAGGTCCCGCCCATCCCCGATCATCGCCGGGATGTCGGTCAGAAGGTTCAGCGCGCCAGGCAGGAAGTCGGCGGCTGGAACGCCGGCGGCGGTGATGAGCGCGGTGGCATGGAGCAGGCTTGACAGGGCGGTGAGGAACACATCGAGGTTTGCCTGGTAGAAGAGCTGGGCCAGACCTGGGTCCTCCCCGAGGTATCTGGGTTCGCCGATCAGCCTGAGCGTCGGTTCGTGCGCGGCGAACACCGTGCCGGAACCGCTGTAGAACACGTATGCCCCCGGACCGCCCACGGCGGGAGCGGGCACCATGACGCCACCCGTGACAAAGCCGGCCCCGTGGCCGGCCGCCCATTCCGCCGCTTCCCGGGAGGCGGCGGGCGTGTCCGAACTGAGATTGACCAGCACTTTGCCGGCAAGAGCGCCGGAGCGCCGCGAACTCCCGGTGACCGGGCCGAGGATCTCGTACATCGCCTGGTAGTCGGTGAGGCTGAGGATGGTCAGCTCACTGGCTGTGACCGCCGCCGCCGGCGTGGGTGCCAGCGTGGCACCCCTGGCTATCAGGTCGGCGCCGCGCCCCGCGGTGCGGTTCCACACCGTCACCGGATGGCCGGACCGTAGCAGGGCCGTGGCCATCGCCTGACCCATCGGGCCGAGGCCGACGACCGTGACGGGGGACAGGCCGTTCGCGCCGCTCATCGGGACTCCCTGAGTTCTTCGAATATTCGAGCGGTGCCCTGCCTGCCATACCCGGAGACGGTCTGCCGGCGCACGATGTCGAGTACAGGCCGCAGCACTTCGACGTTGACGCCCTGGTCGAGGCTGGCCGTCACCAGCGAGGCGAGCGCGGTTTCGGTGAACTCGAGGCTCTGTTGGCCTGCCCCGGCGTAGTCCCTGGTGTCTACTGTCTCAGCGAGGCCGGCCAGCTGGCCCGTCATGGCGGCGAGGAAAGGCGCCTGCTGTCGAGCGAACTCGGCTGCCGGCACGCCGTCGGCGCCGACCATCGCCGCTCCGTGCAGGAAGCCCGCGAACATCGTGTACATCCCGACGAGCATCGCCATGTCGCGCAGCGAGGCCATGCCGGGGTCGGTTCCGAAATAGTTGCTCTGGCCCCACAGGTCGAACAGCTCCCGGTTCCCCTCGAATGCGGCCTCGGGGCCGCTGTAGTAAATCGCCGCACCCGGCCGGCCGATCATCTTGGGAACAGCCATGATGGCGCCGTCAAGGTAGGTGATGCCGTACTCCGCCGCCCATGCCGCGAGCCCGCGAGCCTGGGTCGGCGTCGTCGTCGTCAGATTGATCAGGGTGCGTCCAGCCAGGCTGGCGGCGAGCGGATCGACCACGGCGTGCACCGACCGATGGTCAAACAGGCACACGACGACCGTTCCGTCGCCGGTGATCGCCTCCTCCGCGGTCTTGGCTATGGTTGCGCCACGCTCACCGAGAGCCCGTGCACGGCCTGGCGTGCGGTTCCATGCCACGGATGGTCGGCCGGCGTCGAGAGCGGTGGCGGCGAGTGCGCTGCCCATCGCTCCCAGGCCCAGGAAGGTCGTGCGGGTCGTCATGAACTGGCCTCTGCTCTGTGGTGGTGGTCTGGAAGGGCGTGCCTCCCGACCTTCCATCCGCGCCTTCCTCTCCGGCAAGTACCTACGATTTTGTTCAATACTCACCAGAAGGTAAGTGAGCAGCTGAAGAGGGGATGAGGGCCTGATGGCGACGAGCGCGCGGCGCGGTCCCTACGTCTGCGGCATAGACGCTGGTATGGACGTGGTGTCAGGGAAGTGGAAGTCGTTGATCCTCTGGGAGCTGAACAATCACGGAACCCGGCGGTTCGGGGAGCTGCGGCGCGGTCTTCCCGGCGTCAGCGAGAAGATGCTCATCCAGCATCTGCGCGAGATGGAGGAGGACGGCCTGGTTCACCGCGAGGTGTATCGAGAGGTCCCGCCCCGGGTCGAGTACTCCCTCACCGAGCACGGGACATCCCTCAACGAGGCACTCCGCGCGCTGGGCGAGTGGGGCAGGCGACGATGCGAGCGCCTTGCCGCCGCCGATGTGCCCACTGCCGGGCCCGTGGTGACGGGGTAACCCCGGTACCCGGGCCCGACCTCTGATCCGAAGTACTCGTGTGTTGCATAGTTGGGGCATGTCCCCGCCCGCTGGCAGTCTCCATGCACCGGCAGTTCTCGGCTCACTCGACGGACTTCTCCGGGCTCTGGAGCTGGACCCGGTCGGCGAGGACAGGTTCCGTGCCGGGTCGGCGCCCGGCCAGTTTCCCGGTCGGATCTTCGGTGGGCAGCTGCTCGCGCAGGCGCTGGCCGCGGCGAGCGCAACCGCGCCGGGGATGACCGTGCAGTCCCTGCACGCGGCGTTCGTGGAGGCCGGCGTCCCGGAGCATCCGATCGACATCGAGGTCGAGCGGGTACGCGACGGACGCTCGTCGGCAACGCGGCGGGTCACCCTGCTGCAGGGCGGTCGCCCCCTCCTCGAAGCCTTCGCGAGCTTCCGGGCGGGCACCGCGACGGCTGACGTGACCAGGCCGCCCGCGGTCGCTGTCGGGTCTGAGTCCGGTGTGCCTGGTGGCCCGATCGTCGAGCCGGGACGTCCCGAGGACCTGCCGTCCATCCAGGAGTGGGCGCAGAAGGTTCCCTCGGGTCCGGGTGCGGCCAGCCGCTCCTGGATCGAGCGGCCGCCGGCGGTCGAGATCCGTATGGGGGAGCCGCCGACTTTCCTCGGCGGGGCACCGGCGCACGGTTCCCGGTCGCACTGGATGCGGCTGCCGCGCGCTGTCGGCGACAGCCCGGCGCTGCACGCCGCGCTGCTGGCCTATGCCAGCGACTACTTCCTCATGGACATCGTGTTCCGGTCCTACCCCGACCTCGCCGCAGTAGGCAGGCTGGGCGGGTTCAGCCTGGACCATGCCCTGTGGCTGCACCGGCCCAGTCGTTTCGACCGGTGGCATGTGCACACCCAGGACGCGCTCGCGGTCAGCGGCGGCCGGGGCCTGGCGCGAGGCACGATCCGCGACGAGAACGGGCAGCTCGTGGCGACCGTCGTGCAGGATGTGCTCGTGCGCCCGGTGGTGACTCAGGAAGGCAGCGCGTCATGAGCCGGCCGGAACATTCACTGTTCGAACAGGACTGGCCGGTCAGTGATCCCGGTGGTGGGCCGGCCGGCGAGTTCCGGTTCTTCCAGCTCGGCTTCCTGGTCGACGATCTGCTGGAGGCCGCGGCGAGGTGGGCCCAGGTCTTCGGGGTCGGGCCGTTCCACGTCATGCCGGTCGTCGACCAGCACGCCACCTACCGCGGCGAGCCCGCCACCGTGACGATCCAGGTCGCGGTGGCGCAGGCCGGGCCGGTGCAGATCGAGCTCGTGAAGCAGCTCTGCGACCGCCCCGGAATCTACCGGGAATGGCGGCGCGGCCGGGTGTCGGCGCTGCATCAGCTCTGCACGGTGACGCCGGACTACGAGGGCAGGAAGGCGCACTACGAGCGGCTGGGTTACGAACTCGCCTGCGAAAGCGCCAGCGGCTCCTTCCGGGTGGCCTATTTCGACACCASCGCGGACTTCGGCTTCTACACCGAGGTGGTGGAACAGACTCCGAAGTTTCTCGTGCAGCTGGACCGGATCTCGCGGACCTGCGCGGAATGGGACGGCACCGATCCGGTCCGCCTGATCACCCACGGTGGCTACCAGGTGCCGCAGGCGTGACCTCCTAGACGTGGACACCCATCGGCTCGGCTACTTCCTGCGCGTCGCGGACGAAGGCTCCATCAGCCGCGCCGCCAGCGTTCTCGGGATCGCCCAGCCGGCGCTCAGCCGGCACATTCGGCTGCTGGAGGAGGATCTGGGCGTAACGCTCTTCCTGCGGACCGCTCGCGGTGTGCAGCTGACCGAGGAGGGTGAGCGGCTGCGTGCCACCACGGCCACGCCGCTGCGCCAGCTCGAGCTCGCGATGCTCTATGTCGGATCCCCGCTCGCGCGCATCGAGCGGGGCCTGCATATCGGGCTGCCGACGACCGCCGCCGGAGTGCTGGCCGTGCCGCTTCTGGAAAGCCTGGGGGCCGCGTTTCCCAAGGTGCATTTCCAGATAACCGTCGCCGGCACCGAGGAGCTCGTCGAGGGCATCCTCAAAGGCGTGGTTGACATTGCGATGATCGGTCCCCTCTCGGATGGGCGGCTTTTCTACGAGGATCTGCTGGAGGAGGACCTTCTCGTGGTCGGGGCCGGCTCCGCCGACCTGCGGCCGGACCGTGCTGTCAGCTTCGCCGAGCTGACAGCACACCCGCTGGTGCTGCCGGCGAGCGCGACCGGCGTGCGCACCAGCGTCGAGAACACGGCGCTGCGGCTCAAGCTGAGGATCACCGCACGGTTCGTCACCGATTCGCTGCAGGTGATGAAGGACCTCATCGGCGCGGGCTACGGCTGGGGTGTTCTCCCGCTTTCGGCCTGCGGGCCCGAGATCGACGCCGGTGTCCTGCGGGCGGCTCCGCTGCACGACCCGTCACTCGCCACCCGGTTCGGTATCGCCGTGACCACCCACCTCGAGCTGCCGACCGGCTTCGCCACCAGAGTCATCGAGATCATCAAGAGTGAGGCCGCCAGGCTGATCGGAACCGGAGCGTGGGCCGCGCGGCTGCTTCCACACCCACCGGCCGACGGATCCTGACGGGCGAAACCCACCGGCCAACGGATCCTGACGGGCGAATCAGCAGCCGCCGCGGCCGGTGAACGGCGGGTGTGCGGGATCAGCGTCCGGCGCGGTTCGCCCGAAGCCGTGTGGACGGTTCTTGTGTCAGGAGCACATACGGAGGCCGCCGGCCTGTTCCTAGCATCCGGACCATGACATCGACCGGGCCGACGTCGAAGGATCAGGCCATGCCAACCGGCATGGCCGGCCCCGCGGACCTGCTGGTCATCGGCGGCCAGGTGGTCACGATGGACACCGGGCGACGCGTCCTCGACGGCGGCGGGGTCGCGGTGCGTGACGGGCGGATCGTGGGCGTCGGCCCGGCCGGCGAGATCAGGGCCGCGTTCCCCGGCAGCACCGAGCTGGATGCGACCGGCTGTGTGGTCACACCAGGTCTGATCAACGCCCACCAGCACACCACCGGGGATCCGCTGGTACGCAGCGTCATCCCCGACGACATCGACTCGCAGGCGTCGATCTTCGAGTGGGCGATGCCCCTGCACGCCGCGCACCTGCCCGCGGACGACGAGATCTCGGCGCTGCTCACCGCGGTCGAGGCGTTGCGGGCCGGGGTGACCACGATCGTCGAGCCGGGCACTGTGGCCCACCCGGAGCGGGTCGGTGCGGCGCTGCGCCGGGCCGGGATCCGGGCGACGCTGGGCACCTGGGGCTGGGACGCGCCGGGGCTGCCCTACTCCGGTCCGGTCGAGGAGGTGCTCGCCAGGCAGGCCGAGGTCGTCCGGGCGTTCCCGCCCGGCGGGCTGGTCAGCGGGTGGGTCACGCTCGTGGGCCACGACCTCGCCAGCGACGAGCTGCTCGTCGGCGCCGCCGGGCTCGCGCAGGACCTGGACACCGGCTTCACCCTGCACCTGGCGCCGAGCGTCGACGACGTCCACGCCTACCGGCGGCGCAGCGGGCGTGGGCCGGTGGAGCATCTGGCCGCGCTCGGCGTGCTCGGCCCCCGGCTGCTGCTCGGCCACGGAGTGTGGCTGTCCGAAGCGGAGATCGAGATCCTCGCCGCGACCGGCACTGCTGTCGCCTGCTGCCCGTGGGCGTACCTGCGGCTCGGGCAGGGACTGACCAGGGCAGGACGGCATGTCCCGTTCTGGCGGGCCGGTGGCCGGCTGGCGCTGGGGTGCGACTCGCACAACGCCGGTGACCGGGTCGACGTCCTGGACGCGGCGCGGCTGCTGGCCGGGCTGTCGCGGGACGCCCCCGCGGACGGTGTCGCCCCGCTGCGGGCGGGGGAGGCGTTCGCGCTGGCCACCGTCGACGGTGCGGCCGCGATCGGCCTCGGCGAGGTGACCGGAGCGCTCGTCGAGGGCCTGCAGGCGGACATCGTCGTCTTCCGCACCGACGACCCGGCGTGGGTGCCGGTCGGCGACCTGGCCCGCCAGCTGGTGTGGAACGCGCCGACCCACACGGTGCGTGATGTGCTCGTCGCCGGCCGCCAGGTGGTGCGGGGCGGTCGGGTCACGACAGTGGACTCCGACGCGCTGTGGGCGGCGGCCCGCGACCGTGCGGCGGCCCTGCTCGACCGGGCCAACCTGCGGGTACCCCGCTCCTGGGCATAGCGAAGCTCCTGGGCACGGCGAAGCTCCCGGGTACAGCGAGGCTCCTGGGCATAGCGAAGAGGACAGGGAAAGGAACAGCACACCTATGACCATCACCACCACGCTGGAGCCGGTCACCGGGCCGTTCGTCTGGCGCGGCGACGAACTGTCCCGCACCGACGACTGGATCTTCCGGCTCGGCCCGGACCAGGTGGCCGAGCTGGAGGAGGTCGGGCGGCGGTTCATCGCCGACGACCCGGACCTGCGGACCGTCAACGCCGCGCAGTACCCGCTCACGGCCGCCTCCGACGCCATCCGCCGGTTCGGCGCCGACATGGACTCCGGCCGGGGCTTCGTCCTCATCCGCGGGCTGCGGATGGAGGAGTACGACGACACCCTGGCCGCGGCGATCTTCTACCTGATCGGCCTGCACCTGGGTGAACCGATCCGCCAGAACGAGCTCGGTGACCTCATCGACCACATCGTGGGCGTGTCGGACAAGGCCTACGAGGAGGGCGGCCTGCCGTCGCGGACCCGGGACAAGCTGCCCTACCACTCCGACAGCTCCGACGCCGTGGCGCTGATGTGCCTGCGCCCGCCGGCGTCCGGTGGCCTGAGCAGCCTGGTCAGCGGCGCGACGGTCTTCAACGAGCTGCTCGCGCGCCGCCCCGACCTGGCTCCGCTGCTGTTGGAGCCCTGGCACTACGACTGGCGGCGGCAGGACCCGGACGCACCGGCGGACACCTACACCTCGCCGATCGTCAGCTGGACCCAGGGCTGCTTCAGCATGTACGCGGGCGCCGACATGATCGAGTCGGCACATCGCTACCCGGGCGTGCCGCCGCTCACCGGGCCGCAGCGGGAGGCGCTCGCGCTGATCGAGGAGATCACCTACTCCGACGGTGTCGCGCTCGACATGGACTTCCAGCCCGGCGACATCCAGTGGCTTCTCAACTACGCGGCGCTGCATTCGCGCACCGAGTTCGTCAACGGCGCCGACTTCGCCCACACCCGCCACCTGCTGCGCCTGTGGCTGCGCCGGGATGTCGGCCGCCCGCTGGTGGAGAACTTCGGCAAGCACGTGGTGGTGGACCGGTCCAGCACCCGGGCCGAGGACCCCGCCAGGGACACCCAGGGACACTTCCACATCCGCGAGGCGGCGGCGGTGCGCACCGACTGGGGGGACTGACGCCCGCCCGCGCCCGGCGCGACCACTGTCCGAGATGTYGGGCGTGTGGCGCCCGGAACAGCTGACTGTAACGAACGAATCCCCGCCCGGGAGCCGCGCGGCGGGTTGGTGCCCAAGGCACAGCGAAGCCCCCGGACCGCTCGACTAACGTGCATCACAGAGGGTTTTGCCTGGTCAGGACGTATCCGGGTCGCTTCGGGCGGCATCGGTGCCGGCCGGCCGGGCACCGGCGCGAGGTCGGGACCACCATCGCGCCGTGATCCGCGCCGAAGCGTCACGCGGACGTCCCGGAGTGTCGTGCCGACGCCCCGGAGTGTCGTGCCGACGTGCCGAAGCGTGGCGCGGACAGGCCGAGGCGTCACGGCCGGCTCCCTCTCCGCTCGGCAGTACCCACCTCCGTGCGGCTCCCCACCACGGAGGCGGCTCTACAGCGTCGTAGGCCGCGAGCCACCTGAACTTCGCCTGTACTCCCTTTCGCGGAAGGTACGACGTTGACTGCTAGGTTCTCGCTCCACCGCGCTCTCCCACGCCTGACCGCCGTCTCGGCGGCAGCGCTGTCGCTGGCTCTCGTGGCCGCCTGCGGTGACAACTCCACGAGCGCGACCTCGGCCGAGGGCGGCGCGTCGGCCGCCCCGGCCGCGGGCACCGTCCCGGCCGGCGAGCCGGACGTGAACGGTGACGGCAAGGTCGTCATCGGCATCCTCAGCCCCGGTGACACCAGCGACAACGGCTACTACGAGAGCTTCGTGGCCTCGGCGAAGACGTTCGCGGCCGACCAGGGCTG
This sequence comes from Frankia sp. CcI49, assembly GCF_001983215.1. Taxonomy (NCBI): domain Bacteria; kingdom Bacillati; phylum Actinomycetota; class Actinomycetes; order Frankiales; family Frankiaceae; genus Frankia; species Frankia sp. CcI49. The sequence continues at coordinate 80,730 of NZ_MOWP01000006.1, read as the reverse complement.
GCAGATCATCACCCAGGACAAGATCAATCCAGCCGACGCGGTGTCGGCCGCCCGCAACGTCTGCCGGCAGGGTGTCGACCTGGTCGCCGTCGGTGCCAGCGAGCTCAAGGACGCGCTGCCCGTCGCCCAGGAGGCCGTCTGCGCGAAGACGGCCTGGTACGTCGCCGCCGGTCAGGGGGTCGAGCTCACCCCCTACATCTCGACCTCGCAGGACGACGTCAACGAGAGCCTGCTCGCCGCCGGATACGCCGCCGGCCTGCTGATGAAGGAGAACGGGGACACCAAGGCCGGCTATGTCACCGGGCCGGAGGCGGACTTCTCCGTCCTCGCCTACAAGGCGTTCAAGGCCGGCATCCGCGAGGTGATCCCGGACGCGGAGGTCCTCGCCACCTACACCGGCTCGTTCGACGACGCGGCCAAGGGGCAGGAAGCCGCGCAGGCGCAGATCAACCAGGGCGTCAAGATGTTCTACCCGTACCTGGGCGGCGCGACCGACGCCGCGGCGAAGATCGCGAGCGATGCGGGTGTGCCGACGCTGACCCCCGGCACGGACCGCTGCTCCGACCCGACCGCGAAGTTCGCCATCTCGGCGATCTTCAGCCCCGGTGACTACTTCGCGGCCGCGCTGAAGGACTTCTCCGCCGGCACGCTGACGATGGGCGTCACCAGGCACTGGAAGATGGGCGTCGACGCGGTGCCGACCGTGAAGGTCTGCGCCGGCACGGACGAGCAGACCGCCGCGGTCAACAAGTTCATCTCGGACATCGGTTCCGGTGCCATCGTCCCGGCCGACGAGGTCGCGAAGCTCGGCGGCTGAGCCCCCTCGGCGGCCGCAGACCCTTCGCCGAACCGAGGACATCCGAGGAGCTGACCGCGCATGACCGATACCTCCCGGCCCACCGCGACCGCGACCGTTCGCATCCCGGCGCCCGCTCCCGGCCCGGACCACGCCCACCACGTCCCGCGTCAGGCCCACCACGCCCCGGACCACGTCTCGGCGCCTGCCCCGGCCATCGAGCTGCGGGGCATCACCAAGCGGTACGGCCCGGTCGTCGCCTGCGACGGCATCGACCTGGCCGTGCGCCGCGGCGAGATCCACGGGCTGCTCGGCGAGAACGGGGCCGGTAAGTCGACCCTGATGAAGGTGCTCAGCGGGCTGATCCGGCCGGACGCCGGCATGATCCTGCGGGACGGCGAACCGATCGACGTCACGGACCCGCGGGCCGCGGCCGGCATCGGTGTCGGCATGGTTCACCAGCACTTCAGCCTGGTCGGCGCCCTGACCGTCTGGGAGAACGTCATCCTCGGGGACGCGACGGCCGGTCTCGCCGGGCTGCCCGCCCGCCAGGGCGCCGGTCGCGGACGGCACGGCGGTGATCTGCTGCCGGGCGACGGGCGGTGGGCCGGGCGGCTGCGGGCCGGGCTCCCGCGGGCCGGGCGCCGGTGGGCCGGAGGCGGTCGACTGCGGCGGGAGGAGGCCTGCGCCCAGACGGTGCGGATCGGCGAGCGGTACGGCATCGCCGTGGATCCGCTCGCCCGGGTCGACACGCTGTCCGCCGGGCAGCGCCAGCGCGTCGAGATCATCAAATGCCTGCGCCGGGACCCTGATGTGATCATTCTCGACGAGCCCACCTCGGTTCTGTCGTTGGCCGAGTCGCGGGACCTGTTCGCGGTGCTGCGCCGTGCGGTCACCGGCGACGGCCCGCCGGATGCGGCTGCCTGTCCGGGAGCGGGAGCGGGAGCGGGAGCTGGCGCGGATGCGGGGGCGGGGGCGGCGAAGGCGGTCGTCCTGATCAGCCACAAGCTGACCGAGATCCTCACCGCCACCGACCGGGTCACGGTGCTGCGCCGGGGCCGGGTGGTCGCGCGACGGGAGACGTCCGGTACCGACACGGCCACGCTGGCCCGAGAGATGGTCGGCCGGGAGGTGGTGCTCGGCGAGGAGGCCGCCGCCATCGGCCTGACGCCGGCGACCGCGACGGCCACGGCCACGGCCACCGCCACGGCGCGCGACGTCCCGCCGGCCCCCGCCGGGACGCGGACCAGCCGGCCGTCCGCCGACGAGGCGGCCGCGCTTGAGCTGGACGGCCTGCTGGTGCGTTCACCTGCCGGGAGCGCCCTGCTGGACGCCTTCACGCTCAGCCTGCGTCCGGGCGAGATCGTCGGCCTCTACGGGGTGGAGGGCAACGGGCAGTACACCCTCGGCGATCTGATGTCCGGCCTGATCATCCCGGCGGCCGGCGAGGTGCGGGTCGGCGGTCGGCCCGTCGACCTGCGTCGCCCCGGTGCCCTGCACGCGGCGGGGGTCGGGGTGATCTCCGAGGACCGCCACCGCGCCGGCTGCGTGCTGGACATGAGCGTCGCCGACAACCTGGTGCTCACCGATCTCGCGCCGGTCAGCGGCCGGATGCTGGTCAGCCGGCGCCGGCAGCTGCGGCACGCCGCCGAGCTCGCCGAACGGTTCGCCATCTCCTGCCCCTCGCTGGACGCGCCGCTGCGGACGCTGTCCGGCGGCAACCAGCAGCGGGTCGTGCTCGCCCGCGAGCTGGCCGGACGACCGTCGGTGCTGGTCGCGGCCCAGCCCACCCGTGGACTGGACGTCGGTGCCATCGAGTCGATGTACGTCGAGCTGCGGGCAGCGGCGGCCCGCGGGGTCGCGGTCCTGCTCGTGTCGACCGAACTGGAGGAGGTGATGGCCTTGTCGGACCGGATCGCGGTGATCTCCGCCGGCCGGATGGCCGGCGAGCTCGCCCCCGAGGACGCCGACGCCGAAAGCCTGGGCCTGCTCGTCGGCGGTGCCGCGCTCACCGGGCCGGCGCGATGAGCGTCCACGCTCCGGCCCGGCCGCCGTCCGCGCCCGGCACCGGCACCGGCGTCGGCACCGGCGACCACGGGCTGCGCGGCTCGGTGGACCGGGCCGCGCGGGCCCTGCTCAGACCGTCCAGCACGGGCGTCTCGCCGCTGCTCGTCGCCGTGTGCACGGTGGCTTCGGTGGCCGTGGCGCTCGGCGTGACCGCGCTGCTGGTCACCACGGCGGGCGGCTCACCGTCCGAGGTGTTCTCCTCGATGCTGGACGGAAGCGTCGGGAGCCCCGGTGCGATCAGCCAGACACTGGTCGAGATGACCCCGTTGCTGCTGGTGGCGGTGGGTGCGTGCATCAGCAGCCGCGCGGGCGTGTTCAACATCGGCCAGGAGGGCCAGCTCCTCGTCGGCGCGATGGTCGGTGCGTTCGTCGGGCTGCGCACCCAGGGGCCGCCGGCGCTGGTGCTGACGCTGACCCTGCTCGGCTCGGCGCTGGGCGGCGCGGCCTGGGCCGCGGTGCCCGCGGTGATGCACTACCGCCGCGGGGTGGATGTCGTCGTCAGCACGATGCTCATGATCTTCGTGGCGCAGCAGCTGGTGAGCTATGTCGTGAGCAGCCCGTCGCTGCTGCAGGAGACCCGCCGGCCGGGCGCGATCGTGGCGGCGCAGTCCGACGCGCTCGCCCCGTCCTTCCGGCTGCCGTCGATCGGGCAGTATCCCGATCTCAGTATCGGCGCGGGCGCGATCATCGCGGTGGTGCTCGCGGTGGTCACCGGCGTCGCGCTGGCCCGCAGCCGCTGGGGTTTCAAGGTGCGGATGCTGGGGCTCAACCCGCTCGCCGCGCGGCACGCCGGGGTACGTGCGGCCACCTTCGGCGGGCTCGCGCTGGCGATCTCCGGAGGGTTCTCCGGCCTGGCCGGCGGCGCGGTGCTCGCGGGCGAGGTCTACCGGCTCCAGCCGGCGATGTCGGACAACTACGGCTGGGACGGTCTGCTGGTCGCACTGGTCGCCCGCAACAGCCCGGTCGCCTCGGTCGCCACCGCGCTGGTGTTCGGTGCGCTGCGGTCCGGCGGCGGGGTGCTCGCCTCGACCGGCGTGCCGGCCTATCTGATCGACGTCACCCAGGCGCTGCTCGTGCTCGCCTTCGTGCTGCCCCCGGCCGTGCTGGCGCTGCTGCGCGCCGCCGCCGACCGCCGCCGCGGACGGGCCGCGGCGGGCACCGCGGGTCGTCCGGCCGTGGCCGCGAACTCCGAACCGACGATGGCGAGGGCCCGATGATCCTGGACGACGGCGCCACGATCCTGTCCAGCGCGATCCGGCTCGCGGCACCGCTGGGGTTCGCCGCCTGCGGTGAGTACCTCGCGGAGCGGGCCGGCACCATGAACATCTCCATCGAGGCGATGATGATCACGGGTGCGTTCACCGCGGTCGCCGCCTCGTCGGCGACCGGCTCTGCGACGCTCGGGCTGGTGGTGGGCGCGCTTGCCGGCCTGCTGCTCGGGCTGATCCACGGCAACATGTCGCACCGGCTGGTCGTGAACACGTTCATCGTGGGGCTCACCCTCAACGTGCTGGCCCTCGGCGCGACCAGCTTCTTCAACGAGAGCCTCGAGCTCACCGGGCACCAGGTCGCCCAGGTCAGCATCCCGGTGCTGCGTGACATCCCGCTGGTCGGCGAGCCGCTGTTCGTCCAGCGCTGGCCGGTGTACCTGCTGCTCGGGCTCGTCCCGCTGACCTGGTGGCTCGTCGAGCGGACCAGGTGGGGCCTGGAACTTCGCGCGGTCGGTGAGAACCCGCAGGGCGCGGACGTCACCGGCATCGCGGTGAACCTGCGCCGGCGGCAGGCGCTGCTGTGGTGCGGGCTGTTCGCGGGCCTGGGCGGGGCGCACCTCGCGGTCGGCGCGGTCGGCTCGTTCAACGACAACATGACGGCGGGGCGGGGCTACCTGGTGATCGCGGCGGTGATCTTCGGTGCGTGGCGGCTGCGCGGCACGATCGTCGGGGTGGCGCTGTTCGGCCTCGCGGACGCGCTGCGGCTGGCGTTGCCGGCGGTCGGCGTCCAGCTCAACAGCCAGCTGCTGATCGTCGCCCCGTACCTGCTGGCGCTGCTGGCGATGGTGCTCGTCCTGCGGCGCACCCGCCAGCCCGTGGCGCTCGGCACACCTTTCGTCCGGGGAATTGTATAAAGCGTGGCGCGGGTTGGGTGTCGCCAGCGGACGAATTATCGAGACCCGTCCGGGTTGTGGATTAGTTGGGTGAATGTTTTTCGGGGCCCTTGATTGGCTCGACTGGAGGCCGGCCACATAGGGCAGTCGCCAAAATTGGAGGATCACACCGAGGATTAAAAGGGCGGAATCGGACATTCTGGGTGGCGCGTCACCGAATGACGCCCTGCCGTGGCAGTTGCTCGTGAAGGTGCGGCTGCGGTTGTCGGGTGGGAGTATCGCCGAAGAATGTCCGGACTGTGTGGATAACGGCGTGAATTCGGTCCACTGAATTTGCGTGCCACACGATTCCGTGCTGGAGAAAATGGGGCACAGTATGGGGTCGAAACCTGACAGCTCTTTATCCTCCGCGGGGCGGGCCCAGCCGTCGTCCGCAGTCTCCGAAAGACGGCCCGGTCCAGCCACGGCGCCCGGCGACGAAGGCACGCTGGACGCAGCCGGGGCGCTGATCTGCGCGCGGACCCTGGACGAGCATCTGTCGGAGCAGGCGGCGGCTCGCCCCGACGACATCGCGATGAGCTTCGTGGACTACGGCACCGACCGGTCGGGAGTGGAGACGTCCACCACCTTCGGGCAGCTCGACGCCGCGGTGAGCGCCGCCGCCTGGCAGATAGCCCAGGCGGTGCCGGCCGGCGGCCGGATGGTGATCCTCTCCCCGCAGGGGCTCGGCTACGTCATCGCCTTCCTCGGCGCGCTGCGGGCCGGGGTCGTCGCCGTGCCGCTGTTCCCGCCGGACCTGATCGGCCACAGCGACCGGCTGACCGCCGTCTTCGACGACTGCGTACCCAACTGCGTGGCCACGACGACGTCCGTCCTGCCGTCCGTTCGCGCCTATCTCGAGACCCGCGCGCAGGCGGTGGCGATCTGCGTCATCGACGGCCCAGGTGCCCCCTCCGCCGGAACCGGCGAGCCCGCCGCGGCTGCCGCGCCCGCCGAGCCGGCCGCTTCGCCGGTGCTGCCGGTGCCGCCCGGCTGGGCGCCGGCAGGCCCGCGGCCCGGCCTGGACGACGTCGCCTACATCCAGTACACCTCCGGTTCGACACGGACCCCGTCCGGCGTGCTCGTCACCCACGGCAACATCGTCGCGAACACCGCGCAGGCGATGGCCGGCTACCGCTGCCATCCGGCCCGGAACACGGTGGTGAGCTGGCTGCCGCTGTTCCACGACATGGGCCTCGTGCTGGTCGTCGGCGGGACCGTGGCCGGCGGTGTCCGGTCGGTCCTGCTGGACCCGGTGGCCTTCCTGCAGCGCCCAGGCCGGTGGCTGCGTCATCTCGCCGAGAACCGCGGCGCGGTGGCCATGGCGCCGAACTTCGCGTTCGACTTCGCGGTCGACCGGGTCCGCCCGAAGGAGCGGGAAGGGCTGCGGCTGGACGACGTCTGGGTCCTGGGCAACGGGTCGGAGCCGGTCCGGCCCGCCACGCTCGAACGCTTCCTGGCGACCTTCGGCCCGCTGGGGCTGCGGCCGGAGGCGCTGTGCCCCTCGTACGGCCTCGCCGAGGCGACCGTCTACGTGTGCGGGGGTGTCAGCGGGCGTCCGCAGCGACCGGTGTGGTTCGACGCGGAGGTGCTCGCCGCCGGGCGCGCGCTGCCGGTCGACGAGTCCGAGCGGCCGGCGCAGCCGGGCATCCCCCAGCAGCAGGGGCCGCGGCAGCAGCAGGCGCCGCGGCCCGGCCCAGGCCGGGAGCCGGGGCAGGACCCGGAAAGAAGCCCGGAACAAGGCCCGGGACAGGGCGCCCCGCAGCGGCGGCTCATCCCGCTGCTGTCCTGCGGCGTGCCGGCCGGGCAACGGGTCGCCGTGGTCGATCCGCAGGCGGGACGGCTCTGCCCACCCGATGTCGTTGGCGAGATCTGGGTCCGCGGGCCGAACGTCGCCCGGGGCTACTTCAACCAGCCGGCCCGCACCGAGGCGACCTTCGGGCAGCGGCTCGCGGCGCCGGCCGGCGAGCGCACGGCGGCGCTGCCGACAGGCTGGTCGCCCGATGGCTGGCAGGACGACGGCTGGTTACGCACCGGCGATCTCGGGATGGTCCACGAGGGTGCCCTGTACGTCACCGGTCGGTTGAAGGACCTGATCGTCATCGACGGGCGCAACCACTACCCGCAGGACATCGAGGCGACGGTGGAAGCCGCCCACGAGGCGGTGCGGCCCAACCGCTCGGCCGCGTTCACCGTCAGCACCGACCACGGCGAGGCCGTCGTGGTGGCCGCGGAGATCACCGCGGAGGCCGCCGGCCAGCCGGCCGAGGTGACCAGAATGGCCGGGGTGATCCGCGGCGCGGTCGCGGTGAGCCACGGGGTGGCGGTACGCGAGGTCGTGCTGACCCGCCCGGGCACGATCCCGCTCACGAGCAGCGGCAAGATAGCCCGGCACGCCTGCCGGGAGCGCTACCTGGCCGGCGCGTTCGCCGTCACCGGTGCGTCCCGGTGACCGACGCGCCCGGGGTCGGCACGAGCCCCGCCACCTCCCTGAGTGAAGCCGACCTGCTTCGCTGGCTTTCCGACCAGGTCGCCGCGAGCCTCGGGCTCGATCCGGCCGAGATCGACATCGACCAGCCGCTGGTGGACCTCGGGCTGTCGTCACGGGACGCGGTCGCGATGACCAGCGACCTGGAGGATCTGCTCGACACCGCGCTCGAGCCGACGCTGCTCTGGCAGCATCCGACGCTCGCCGCGCTGGCACGACGGCTGGCCGCCCCCGCCTCGGGAGCCGGCACCGCGGCTGACTCCGACCCGGTGAACGCGGACTCCGACCTGGTGGACCCGGACCGGGCGCACCCGGACACGGCCGGCGCCGACCTCGGCTCCCGCGATTCCGCGGGTGCCGCGGATCCCGATGATCCGGTCGAGGGTGACGCGCTGGCCATCATCGGGGTCGGGTTCCGGTTCCCGGGCGGTCCGCGGCATCCCGACGGGGTGACGCGGCCGGGCGAGCTGTGGGAGCTGCTGGCCCAGGGCACCGACGCCGTCTCGACGGTGCCGCCGGGGCGCTGGGACGAGGCCGACAGCGGCGTGCTCGGCACTCCAGGCCTTGCCGCAGGCGCCGCCGTGCAGACCGGCGCTGACGCCGTCGCCGGCGCTGACGCCGACGCGGACGTCAGCCAGGCGGTGCGCCGCGGCGGGTTCATCGGCGACGTGGCGGGCTTCGACGCCGAGTTCTTCGGTATCAGTCCCGCGGAGGCGGCGCTGATGGACCCGCGGCAACGCCTGCTGCTGGAGATCTCCTGGGAGGCACTGCAGCATGCCGGGCTGCCGCCGTCCTCGCTGCGGGGCAGCACCACCGGGGTCTTCGTCGGTGTCTCCAGCTCGGAGTACGCCCATCTGACCTTCGCCGACCCCCAGCGGGTCGAGGGCTGGACCTCGACCGGCGCGGCGACGTCGATCATCGCGGGCCGGCTGTCCTACCTGCTGGACCTGTGGGGACCGAGCCTGACGATCGACACCGCCTGCTCGTCCTCCCTGGTGGCCCTGCACGCGGCTCGCACCAGCCTGCTCTCCGGCGAGTCGTCGCTCGCGCTCGTCGCAGGGGTGAGCCTGCTGCTGTCCCCGGCGGTGAGCGTCGCGTTCGGCGCGGGCGGCGCGCTGTCCGCCGACGGGCGGTGCAAGGCCTTCGCGGCGGCGGCCGACGGGATCGTGCGCGGCGAGGGCTGCGGAGTCGTCGTGCTCAAGCGGCTGGGTGACGCCGAGCGTGACGGTGACCGGGTGCTGGCGGTGGTGCGTGGCAGCGCGGTCAACGCCGACGGCCGTTCGAACGGTCTGACCGCGCCGAACCCGGCCGCACAGGAGGCGCTGCTGCGGGCGGCCTACGGGCCGACCGGCATCGTGCCGACCTCGGTCGACTATGTCGAGGCGCACGGGACCGGCACGCCGCTGGGCGACCCGATCGAGGCGACGGCGCTGCGGGCCGTCCTCGGCGCGGGTGCGGGCCGTGACCCGCGCGAGCCGCTGCTGCTCGGTTCGGTCAAGACGAATCTCGGGCATCTCGAGGCCACCGCGGGCATCGCCGGGGTCATCAAGGTCGCGCTGGCGCTCGACCGTGGGGTGATCCCGCCCTCCGTCCACTTCGCGGCGCCGAACCCGCGCATTCCGTTCGAGGCGTCCGCGCTGCGGGTGGTGACCGAGCCGGTGCCCTGGCCGCGTTACGGCGGCCGGGCCCGCGCCGGTGTGTCCGCGTTCGGCTTCAGCGGCACGAACGCGCACGTGATCCTCGAAGAGCACGGCGACCGTGACGGCGGCACCCGCGGCGGATCCGACAGCGGCGCCGATCTCCGTTCCGATCTCCGTTCTGATCTCCGTCTCGAGCGGGGTGCCGAGCGGCGCGCGGGCGGCGGAGCCCGCCGCGGCCCGTGGACGTTGGCGCTGTCAGCGGCGTCCGCCGACCGGCTCGCCGGCACCGCGGCGGCCCTGGCCGACTGGCTCACCACGGCGGATGGACAGGCCAGCGACCTGGACGACGTCGCGTTCACGCTGGCACGGCGCTTCGACGTGGCGGCTCCCGCCCGCGCGGCCGTCGCCGGCCGGGACGGCGACGAACTGGCCGCCCGGCTGCGGGCGGTCGCCGCCGAATCCGACGCCCCCGGCACGACCAGGCTCACGCGGCCGGCCCGCGGCCACCACCCCACCGGGCCGGCTCTGCCCACTCAACCGGCTCTGCCCACTCAACCGGCTCTGCCCACTCAACCGGCTCTGCCCACCAGACCAGATCTGCCCGCGCGGCCGGACCTGTCCACGGGGTCGGTCTGGGTCTTCAGCGGCTACGGCTCGCAGTGGGCGGGCATGGGCCGGCGACTGCTGACCGACGAACCGGCCTTCGCCGCGGCCGTCGAGGACCTCGACAAGCCGTTCGTGGCGCGGACCGGCCTGTCCCTGCGCGGCCTGCTCGAACGCGGCGACGCGGTCGACGGCGTCGAGTCCGGGCAGATCATCCTGTTCGGGGTGCAGCTGGCGCTCGCCCAGCTGTGGCGTTCGGCGGGTCTGCGGCCGGCCGCGGTCATCGGCTTCTCCATGGGCGAGGTCGCGGCCTCGGTCGTCGCCGGCGCACTGGACGTCGAAAGCGGCCTGGAGGTCATCGCGACCCGGGCCCGGCTGCTGGGCTCGGTGGCGGCGGCCGGCGCCGGCGCCATGGCGGTCGTCGAGCTCACCGAGGCCGAGTTCGGGCAGCTGGCGGCCGACCTGCCCGGCGTCCACATCGCGATGCACTCCTCGCCGCGCCAGTGCACGGTCGCCGGCGACGCCGACCAGGTGACCCGGCTGGTCGCGGCGGTCGAGGCGCGGGGGCGGACGGCGCTGCCGATGAAGGTGAGCGGTGCCGGGCACTCGCCGGCCGTGGATCCCATCCTCGACGAGCTGCGGTCACGGCTCGCGTGGGTCCGCGGCACGCCGACCGCCGTCCCCTGGTACGGGTCGGTGCTGGACGATCCGCGCGAGGTGCCGCCGGGCGATGCCGACTACTGGGCGGCCAACGCCCGGCGCCCGGTCCGGGCGGTCCACGCGGTGCAGGCGGCCCTCGAGGACGGGGCGGTTCGCTTCCTGGAGGTCTCCCCGCACCCGATCGCCGGGCGCGCCCTGCGCGAGACGGCCCGCGACGGTGTCCATGTCGCCTCGAGCCTGCGGCGTGACCGTGACGACACGGTCGAGTTCCGGGTGAACCTGGCCGCGCTCGCGCTCGGCGGCGACGGCGACGCGCTGACTGCCCTGCTCAGCCCGGCAACAGATGCCGCGCCGACTGGCTCGGTGTCGGCTGGGACGGTGTCGGCTGGGACGGTGGCGCCGAGGCTGGTGGATGTCCCGGCCGCGCCGTGGCGGCACCGTCGGCACTGGGCCGCACCGGTCCCGGTGCCCTCCCGGACCGCGCCGGGACACCCGTTGCTGGGGGCGCACATCGAGATCCCCGAGTCGGGCCGGCACGTGTGGCGGGCCGACATCGGGACGGAGGCGCTGCCGTGGCTCGCGGACCACACGGTCCACGGGGTGGCCGTGCTGCCGGGTGCGGCCTTCGCGGAGATGGCCCTGTCGGCCGCGGCGGTGCTCGGGCGCGGCCGGCCGGTCGTCACCGACCTCGAACTGCTCGAACTGCTGCCCCTGGGCCCGCACACCGACGTCACCACGTCCGTGATGGAGGACGGCCCCGGCGCCGCCTCGGGAACGATCGAGATCTTCTCCCGGCGGACGGCGGGCGGCGGTCGCTGGGTGCGGCACGCCACCGCCCGGATCCGGGTGGAACCAGCGGAACGTGCCCCGGACCAGGTCGCGGAGCACACCGCCAGCACGGGCCTAGCCGGCAGCGCTGGCGGCGCCGGCCGCTGCGAGGACGTCGACGAGGCGGGCACCGGCAGGTCCGTCGACCTCTACGGGGCGCTGCAGGCGGCCGGCCACCGGTACGGCCCCGCGTTCGTCGGCGTCACAGACGCACGCGTGACGTCCGGCCCGGCGACCTCCCCAGGAGAAGGCACGGCCCCGCCGGCCCCGGTGGGCCCGTCGGCCGGAGCACCGGTGTCGGCGTCGGCGTCGGCGCGGGTGAGCCTGCCGGCGCCCGCGCAGCCTCATGCGCACTACCGGATCCACCCGGCGCTGGGCGACCTCTGCCTGCAGACCCTGGGCGTCGCCGCCGTCGGCCTGTGGCCCGAGGCCACCGCCGGTGGCGTGCCGCTGCACCTGCCGGTGCGTATCGGCGAGCTGACCCTGCTCGACCCGCGCTCAGGCGGGCCGCAGGGCCGGCCGATCACGAGCGGGCACGCCACGGCGCTGCTCACCCCGGCCGCCGCGGGCGGCGGCGACGAGGACGGCCTGATCGGCCAGGTACGGCTGTCGGCGGACGATGGAACGCCGTTGCTCGTCGCCCGGGACGTGGTCCTGCGCCCGGTGGAGGCGAGCGCCGTTCCGGTCCCGGTGTCCGCGCTGCTCTACGAGGCACGCTGGACGCAGGCTCCGCTTCCGCCGCTGCCGGTGCAGGGCAAGCCCGCGCAGCCGGGTCAGTCCGTCCCGTCCGCTCAGCCGGACCGGCCGGACCGGCCGTCGGCGACCGCTTCCCAGCCGCGTCTGCTGGTTCTCTCCGCGCCCAGGCCAGGCACCGACGACTCCGTGGACCGGGACGCGGTGGCCGCGCTCCTCGACCGGCGCAGCGGCTCACCAGGCGGGGTTGTCGCGCTCAGCACGACCGATGAGGGACGCATCGCCACCCTGGTCGGCTCCGGGCAGGTGCGGGGGGTCGTGCTGGTCGTCGCGCCGGCCTCCGGCGATGACGAGGCCTCACTCGGGGGGCGCCCGGAACCCGCGCCGGTGGGCCTTCCCGCCGGAACGGACCCGATGGCCGGCGCCGACCTGACCGCGGCCGTGGCCGCGTTGGCGAGGACGCTGGTCCGCCACGGCACCCAGCATCCGCCCCGGCTGTGGATCGTCACCCGTGGGGCGGCCGCGGTCGCCGACGGGGACCTGCCCGTGCCCTCCCAGGCGGCACTGCGTGGCCTGGTCCGTGTCCTGGCGCTGGAGCATCCGTTCCTGCGGACGACGCTGCTCGACCTCGATCTCGCCGCCGGCACCGGGGAGCTCGCCGGCACCGGGGAGGACGACGAGGCCGCGGCGCTCGCGCCGGTCGCGGCGGAGATCACCTCCGACGCGGCCGACGACGAGGTGGCCTGGCGTGACGGGCACCGGTTCGCCGCCCGGCTGACCCGCGTCGCCGAGGAGCCAGACGGCTCCGCTTCCCCGGCTGCGCCGGTGGAGGCGGCCGCGGTGCCGCTGGTGCGGTCGGGTTCCTACATCGTCACGGGTGGGCTCGGCGGGCTGGGCCTGCTGCTGGCCCGTCGGCTGGTGGACGGCGGGGCCTCCAGGGTCGTTCTGAACGGGCGGACTCTGCCCCGGGAACAGGATCAGGCCGACGCGGCACCGCCCGGATGGCGGATGATCCCGGGCCTCGGGCTGGCCCGGGTCGCGAACGCCACCAGGCCCGTTCCGCAGCCCGCCACCGCATCCGACGAACTCGCCGAACCCGCCGACGCCGCCGCGTCCGGCACCTCCGGCACGTCCGGGGAGATCACCGGCGGTGGGTGCGACATCGTCATCGTCACCGGTGACATCGCGCTGCCGGAGACCGCGGCGCGGCTGCTGACCGAGGCCACGGCCGGTGATCTGATGCTGCGGGGCGTCGCGCACGCGGCGGGAGCCCTGGCGGACCAGTCGGTCCTGGACCTGGATCCGGCCGCGCTGGCCGCCGTCTGGCGTCCGAAGGTCGTCGGCGGCTGGAACCTGCACGTGGCCACCGCGCGGCTGGCCGCGCAGACCGGTACGGAACTGGACTGGTGGCTGGTCTACTCCTCGGCGGCGGCGCTGCTCGGCTCGCCCGGGCAGGCCTCGTACGCGACGGCGAACGCCTGGCTCGACGCGCTGGTCGCACTGCGCCGCCGGAGCGGCCTGCCGGCGACGAGCATCGGCTGGGGTGCCTGGGCCCAGGTCGGGGGCGCCGCCGGGGTCACGAACGCGCTGCTCGAACCGCTGGTGCCGACGACGGCGATGGAGGCCCTGGAGACGGTGGTCGCCACCGGCCGGGCCCACACCGGGGTGGTGCGGCTCTCGCCGGCCCGTGCACTGGCGTTGCTGCCCGGCCTCGCTGATCTCGCCTTCTTCGCCGACGTGCTCGGCGCCGATCCGGGTGCGCAGGACGACTCCTGGCCCGGCGTCACAGCGCTGGCGGACCTGCCGCCGGCGCGGGCCCGAGCCGTGATCGCGGAGCGGCTGCGCGGCCGCGTCGCGGGGATCATGGGTCTGGAACCGCGGCAGGTGGATGCCGACGTCCCGCTGACGGAGCTCGGGTTCGACTCGCTGATGGCGATGCGGGCACGCAACGCCGTCGAGCACGACTTCGGCCTGCCGCTTCCGGTCCGTCTGCTGCTGCGCGGCGCCAGCCTCGGTGAGCTCCAGGCGCACCTGGTGGAGGCCCTCGGCCTCGCGTCGGACTCCGCGCCCGATGGGACGTCGCCGACAGGATCCACGCAGGCGCGGCCCGGTTCGGCGGGGACCGTGCCGGCGGTGGGGGCCGTGCCGGCGCGGACCGCCGCGGTCACCGGGGAGGTCGAGGGCCGGGGAATGCCGATGGCTGCCCGGGAGCCGGCGGAGCGGTGGCTGGTGGCGCTGCTCGCGGCGACGGTCACGACGGAGCCGATCGGGGTGACCGACGATCTGGCCACGGTTCTCGGCCCGGTCGAGACCGAACGCTTCCTCGGGCTGGTCGCCGAACGTCTCGGCGACGGGGCCACCCATGCCGACGCGCGGGAGCGCGCGGAGCTTGCGGGGGCGCGCACGATCGAAGCGCTCGCCGAGGTGATCCGGGACCGTCTGATGGGCAACGCGGGGGCGGGCGTGCGCGTGCTGCGCGGTGCCGGTTCGCAGCCGCCGCTGTTCCTGTTCCATCCGGCGGGCGGTCCGACCGCCGTGTACGAGCCGCTCGTGCGGCTGCTGGATCCGCGGGTGCCGGTGTTCGGCCTGGAGCGGCTCGACGACATCGGGCAGGTGGAGCGCAAGGCCGCCGCCTACCATTCCATGATCCGAAAGATCGCTCCCGCGGGGCCGTACCGGCTGGGTGGGTGGTCCTTCGGTGGCCTGCTCGCGCAGGAGGTCGCGCACCAGATCGTCGCGGCGGGCGGCGAGGTCGAGGTCGTCCTGATGATCGACACGATTCTGCCGTTGCCGGCGCCGGCCGGGCTGTCCGCCACGGATCAGCTCCTGACCCGCTTCGGGCGGTTCGTCGACTACCTGCGCGAGGTCTACGGCGTGGACCTCGACCTGCCCTACGACGAGCTGGCCGGTGCCGACGACGCCGAGCAGGTCGAACGGATCTTCGAGATCCTCGCCGCCTCCGACATCGCCATGACCCCCGGTGTGCTGCACCACCAGCGGACCTCGTACCTCGATGCGCGGATCGCCGAGAACTACCAGCCGCGCCGCTACGACGGACGCACGGTGCTCTACCGAGCGGCCTCGCCCCACCAGGTGACGGTCGCGCTCGACCCCCGCTACCTGCGTGACGACGCCGACCTGGGCTGGGCGGCGACGGTGCCGAACCTGGAGATCGTCACGGTTCCCGGTGACCACACCTCACTGATCGACCGCCCGAACGTCGACGTGATCGCCCGGCACCTGTCGCGGCTGCTCGCCCCAACCGCAACCGCAACTCCGGCTCCGGCTCCGGCTCCGGCGCCGGACGGGGCGGACGGGGCTGATCCACGAGGGCCTGGCGGGGCGTCCGGTTCGGCGTCCGTGCCGGTGCAGCGGGGCACCCGGTGACCCGGGCGACGGCCGTGAGCGGCAAGGAGCTCGACCGCCGGCTGGCGCTCGCCGCCGCCGGCGGGTCGCCCCGCACCCTCGCCCGGCGGCGGGCCGAGGGCCGGATGAGCGCACGGGAGCGCATCGAGGCCCTGTGCGATCCGGGCACCTTCACCGAGCTCGACACCCTCGTCCGCAGCCGGGCTGACGGCAGCGGTGGCGGTGGCGGCGCGGAGGCCGCCCGCCCGTACGGCGACGGGCTGATCTGCGGCCACGGCCAGATCGGTGGCCGGCCGGTGTGCGTGTTCTCCCAGGACGTCAGTGTCTTCGGCGGCAGYCTGGGCGAGGCGTTCGGCGGGAAGATCATCAAGGTGATGGAGCTGGCGATGCGGGTCGGCTGCCCGATCATCGGCATCAACGACTCCGGCGGGGCGCGCATCCAGGAGGGTGTCACGGCGCTGGCGCGGTACGCGGAGTACGGCCGGCTCAACATCCAGGCCTCCGGGGTCATCCCGCAGATCTCGATGATCATGGGTTCGTGCGCGGGCGGGGCGGCGTACTCACCCGCCCTCACCGACGTGACGGTGATGGTGGACGAGACGTCCCACATGTTCGTCACGGGGCCGGACGTCGTGCGTTCGGTGACCGGGGAGGACGTCACCCTCGAGGAGCTCGGCGGGGCGCGCCACAACGCCGCCGCCGGGACGGCGCACTACGTGGCGACCGACGAGGCCGACGCCCTCGACTGGGTGCAGTGCCTGCTGGGCTTCCTGCCGGACAACGCGCTGAGCACGCCGCCCTCCTACCCCCGCCCCGGCCGTTCCGGCGGCTCGAGCCGGGACGACCTGACCGCCGCGGACCGTGCCCTCGACCGGCTTGTCCCCGACTCCGCCGGTGGGCTCCTGGACGTCCGCAAGGTGCTCGACGCCGTGCTGGACGACGGTGACCTGCTGGAGTTCCAGGAGCTGTTCGCCGGGAACATCGTGTGCGGGCTCGGCCGGGTCGACGGAGAGTCGGTCGGGGTGGTCGCGAACCAGTCGGCGGTGAGCGCGGGTGTCCTCGACATCGACGCCTCCGAGAAGGCCGCCCGTTTCGTCCGTTTCTGCGACGCGTTCAACATTCCGATCCTGACGTTCGTCGACGTACCCGGTTACCTGCCCGGGCTCGACCAGGAGCGGCGCGGCATCATCCGCCGCGGCGCCAAGCTCCTGTTCGCCTACGGTGAGGCGACCGTACCGATGGTCACCGTCGTGCTGCGCAAGGCCTACGGCGGCGGCTACGCGGTGATGGGCTCCAAGCACATCGGCGCGGACATCAACCTGGCCTGGCCTACCGCCGAGATCGCGGTGATGGGCGCCACCGGTGCGGTGGAGGTCCTGCACCGCAGGGAGCTGCGGGCCGCCGGGACCGGACCGGAGGCGGAGCAGCTGCGTGCGCGGCTGACCGCCGACTACGAACGCACCGCGCTGTCACCTTACGCGGCTGCCGAGCGCGGGTTCATCGACGCCGTCATCCAGCCCCATGAGACCCGGGCACGGATCCGCGCGGGGCTGCTGTCCCTGCGGGGCAAACGCCCCGTCCAGCACCTCGGCAGACACAACAACATGCCCCTGTAACGGGATCTTGGAGAGCAACGAGATGGACACGACACCGGGGGCGGGTCCCGAGACGACCGGGACCGGCCCGACAGAGCACAGCGACGGCAGCCGCCCGACGGACCCGCCCCACGACCGCCGCCGGCGGCGATTAACGTCGCTGAGGACGTCCTCGGACGGCCCCGGATCGCAGCGACGCCACCGGGGCGGAGCCGGTGCGCCCAGGCGTGGCGTGCTGAGGCGTCCGTCGGGCGGGGCCCGCCGTGGCCTGCTGGCCCGGCTGCTCGCCGGTGCGCTGGCGCTGGCCGCGGTCGGCCTGGCGCCCGGGCTGACCGAAGCCGGGTCGACGGGGCCGGCCGGGCCGGGGTCGGAAGCGGTCGCGCTCTCCACGTCCACCACCCGCGTCAGCGCGGCGACCCTGGCCGCACGCGTGCCGGGAACGGCCGTGGCGCCGCTGAACCAGGTCAACCGCAGCGCGAACGGCGGCAACAACCCGGTCGTCGGCCCGGTACCCGCGACCGCCACCCTGGGCGTGCCGAACGCGGGAACCGTCCCGGTCATCGGTTCGGTGGCGGCCATGGCGGACGACGGCGCGTACGTCGCCTACGAGTCCCGGGTGGACGACCGCACCGTCGACCTCATGATCGTCTCGCCGGCGCTGAACGGGGCCGCCCCGGTGCGGGTGATCCTGCCCGCGGGCTGGGCGAGCAGCACGGCGCAGACCTGGCCGTCGCTCTACCTCATCCACGGGTGCTGCGAGAAGGCGGACTACCAGTCCTGGTCGGTGTACACGAACGTCCGCTCCTTCGCCGCCGACAAGCAGGCGCTGGTGGTCATGCCCAGCGACGGCTCCGCTGGCTTCGGGACGAACTGGCTCAACATCGGCGTGCTGCGCAAGGGCTGGGGCTACGACACCTTCCTGGCCACCGAGCTCCCGCAGATCCTCCAGCGTGGCTACCACGCCTCCGGCCGGGCCGCCATCGCCGGCGCCTCGATCGGCGGCTACGCCGCGTTCGCGCTCTCGGCGCTGCATCCGGGGGCGTACGGCGCCGCCGCGTCCTACAGCGGTGTGGTTGACACCATCGGTTTCCTCTCCTCGGGGCTGATCCAGGGCCTGCTGGTGCGGGAGGGGCAGATCTCCTGGGCCATGTGGGGGGACCCGGTGCTGTTCCTGGGGGTCTGGGCGAAGCGAAACCCCGCCGATGTGATCGCGAAGCTGCGCGGGATCAACCTCTACGTCTCGTCAGGCAACGGAACCCCGGGCCCGTTGGATGCCGCCGGCGCCAGCTCGGACCCCTTCGAGATGGCCACCAACAGCAACGGCCAGTCGTTCATCCGGTCGGCGAACGCGGGACAGCTGCCGGTGGTGACGGACTTCTACGGCAACGGCACGCACAGCTGGCGGTACTGGGACCGTCAGCTCGCCCGGTCCTGGCCGACGCTGGCCGCAGGCCTCGGCCTGCCCGCGGCCTAGCGCCGCACCAGCGGGCGACGGTTGGTTCGGTACCGGTGACAAGCATCGAAATGACGTCCATCCGGACGGACGAGGGCACAGCCGACCGCGCGGCTGCGCCTGCGGGCCGCCCGGTGGGTGGCCCGGAGACTCGGCGGCCGGGCCGGCCGGGCCGGAGGGCGGGGCGGCGGCGACGGCAGCGGGCCGTGGACGGCGTCCTGCCCGGACGCAGGGCGATCGCGCCGATCGGGCTCGCGGCGTTCATCACCGCGCTGGACAACACGGTCGTGAACGTCGCGCTGCCCTCCATGCAGCGCGACTTCGCGCTGTCCGCGGCCGGGCTGGAATGGGTGGCGACGAGCTACATCCTCGCCTTCTCCAGCCTGCTGCTGCTGGGCGGACGTCTCACCGACCTGTTCGGCCGCTGGCGGGTCCTCCTGCTGGGGCTGGCGGTCTTCGCGGTGTTCTCCGGTGTCGCCGGCGCCGCGGACACCTCCCTCGCGCTGATCCTCGCGCGGCTGGCGCAGGGTGCGGGGGGAGCACTGGCGCTGCCGGCGGCGCTGGCGATCCTCGCGGCCGACCTGGACGAGCGGGATCGCCATCTCGGCGCCGGTGTCCTCACCGCCGCCATCGCGGTCGCGCTCGCCCTCGGCCCCGCCGTCGGTGGGACGATCACCCAGTACGCCCACTGGAGCTGGATCTTCTACCTGAACCTGCCGGTGTGCGCCCTCGCCATGCTCCTGGCCGCGCGGGCGAGCCGCGGTCAGCCGTGGGGACCTGAGCACGCCGGCCGACGGCCTCGGCTCGATCTGCCCGGTGTCGTGCTGTCCGGGCTCGCGCTGCTGGCCCTCACGTATGCGCTGGTCGAAGGCAACACGCTGGGATTCGGGTCGGCCCGCATCCTGCTGTCCTTCGCTGTCGCGGCGGTGGCCGGCAGCCTGTTCCTGGTGATCGAGGGACGCGCCAGGGAGCCCATGGTGGCCCTGAACCTGTTCCGGCTGCGGGCGTTCAGCGGCGGAATCGTGGCCCAGGTCCTGTGGGGGCTCGGGGTGAACGGGGTCTTCTTCTTCACCGCCCTGTTTCTGCAGCTCGTGCTGGGTTACAGCCCCACCCGGGCGGGCTTGGCCTTTGTCCCGCTCGCGCTGGCCCTGATCGTGATGGTTCCCCCCGCCGGTCTGCTGGCGCGCCGGTGCGGTGCGCACTGGACGGTGGCCGGCGGGCTGCTGATGGTGGCGGGCGGGCTGCTGATCATCGCCTGGATTCCGGTGGACGCCACCTTCGTCGAGCTCCTGCCGGGCCTGGTCGTCATCGGGGCGGGCTCGGCCCTGACGACGCCGATGACGTCCCGGATCCTGGAGGTTCTCCCGGCCTCGACCGAGGGCATGGCCTCAGCTGTGCTCAGTTCCGCCCGTGAGGTGTCGGGCGTGCTGGGGGTAGCGTTGACCGGTGCGATTCTGCTTTCTCGGCAACGCGCACTGATGGCTGATGGCGCGGCCTTCCCGGAGGCATTCGTCGCCGGCTACGCCCGCGGGTTGGAGGTGTCGGCCGCACTGGTCGCCGCCGGAGCGGTTGTCAGCCTGCTTACTTTACGACGAGCTCCTCGGCATCGACGGCGCGGGGGAGCGCACCGCCTCGCCGGAGCCGCGGTTATAATTCCTCGCGCGCAATTCGCCGGCCCGGTTACGACCGGGCGGGCACGGCGCCACGTACGATGATTTCGTGGGAGACTTCTCACATCACAATCGCTATGCTCGCCTCAATGAGGCTTCTCCATCTCACGGTGCATGGTCGGGGCAGCCGTGCACGAGTCGGCGATGGAAAAGGCTCACTTCTGGGGGTGACAGCGTTCAGTGCAATTACGGATATCCGCCGGTTCCCGGCGCGGTGCTGCACAACCTGGCCGTGAGGCCTCGGCGCGGCCGGCCCGATGTCGCCCGGGCAGGCGCGCACGGCGGCCGCGGCGGCTCGCGGGAACCTCCGGCGCGGCGCTGGGACTGGTGCTTCTGCTCGTGCTGGCGGCCTGTGGCAGGGCCAGGAGCGACGCGTCGCCGCCGGTACCGGCGTGCACGACGCCGGGTTTCTCCGGCAGCACGGTGCGCGTCGGTCTGGTCTACCCGGACACCGGCCCGCTCGCCCTCCCGTTCAGTCTGGCGCGTAGCGGTTTCGAGGCCAGGATCGCGCTGGCGAACGAGGCGGGTGGCGTGCACGGGCGCCGCATCGAGGCGGTGCCGGCCGACGACGCCGCGCAGAAGGAGGCAAACCTGGCCGTGGCGCAGCGGCTGATCGAGCGGGAGAACATCTTCGTGCTCGCGGAGTTCACGACGGCGGCGTCGGGGTCGGCGGACCTGCTGGCGGCCAACGAAATCCCGGTGCTCGGCGTCGCGGCCGAGCAGGCCTGGAGCAACTACGAGAACATGTTCGCGGCGACCTACATCTACGCCTCCGAGGACTCGGTCACCACGTTCGGTGTCTTCGCCCGGGCGCAGGGCGTGACGCGGGCTGCCGTGGTGGAGGACCCGGTCTCGGACTCCGCGCAGGTTCTCGGGGACCAGATGGTCGCGAGCATGCGGTCGCAGGGTGTCGACGTGGTCTCCCGCATCCCGTATCGCCTGGGTACGACCTCGGCGGCGCGGACGGTGAAGGCCATCCGGGAAAGCGGTGCCGACGGCCTGATCGTCTCCATGGAGCTCGCCGGCCTGCGGGAGCTCCTGGTCGCCGCCCAGGAGGCGGGGGTCGGTTTCAAGATGGTGCTTTCCCCGCTCGCCTACGACCGGAGTGTGCTCGCCGACGGCCAGCGGTTCGCCGGGGTTTCCGCCTACTTCGTCCAGATCCCGTGGGAGTCGAAGGATCCCGCGCTGAAGACCTATCGAGACGCGATGGGCCGTTTCGCGCCCCAGGTGTCCGACCCGGACCAGAACCTCGTGCTGAACTCGTACATCACCGCCGACATGCTGCTTCGTGGCCTGCAGCTCGCCGGCCCCTGCCCGACCCGGGCATCGTTCCAGAAAACCCTGCGCGGGCTCACCGACTACGATGCCGCCGGGCTCATTCCCGGGGGAGTGGACTTCAGCACCAACCGGACCAGTCTTTCCCTGTGCTACCGCTTTGCCACGGTGAACGAGAAAGGCACCGCCTTCGAGAGCCGACGTGCCGCCGACGGCACCGAGCGGTGGTGCGGCACGCGCCTCACCGACTGACGGCCAGGCGCGGCTCCGTCCTGCTCGACCGACCGCCTGGCCCGGCCCGACCGCACGGCCTGACCGACCGCACGGCCCGGCTCCGGTCGACTCGTCGTCCCCGGCGGCCGGGCCGGGCCGCCGAGCGCTCACCCGGCAGGCGGTGCCAGCTCGTAGACGTTGCCGGCATGGCTGGTGACGTACAGCCGGTCGGCGCGGAACCCGCGGCCGTCCCCGGCCCGGACGGACGAGGCCTGCGCGAGCCCACGCGCGAGGACACACGTCATCCCCGTGGCCGGATCGATACGGACCACCTCGCCGGCGAGATACCGGGTGGTGATCAGCCCATCCGCGGCGACGGTCAGATCATCGGGGAAGGCCAGCAGCGGATGTGCGGCGACCCTGACGGCGTGGGCGGGGTTCGCGACATCGACACGCCAGGTCTCCCCGGCGAGGGAACGGTTCACGTACAGCCATTCGCCGCTGGGGTCCAGCGCGATGCCGTTGGTTCCGTCCAGGGCTGACCAACGCGGGGTGACCACCCCCTGCGGGCTCACGTGGGTGACGGCCGAGGAGATGCCGAGCCCGAGGTCGATGGTCCGGGTCGCCACGAGGGCTCCGTCGGGCAGGCGCGCCAGCCCGTTCGGTGCGACCAGCCCGGTCGCGACAGTGGTGCGGTCGCCGCCGTCCACGCGGAGCCGGACGATCGTCCCGTCGGCGGTCCCGAGCAGGCCGGACAGCGCACTGGCGCCGGTGGCGACGTAGACCCACTGCCCGTCGCGGGCCAGCCCGCCGGCGTAGGGCAGGTCGGTGGCGAGCGGGGTCACGGCGCCGTCGGGGCTGAGCCGTAGCAGTTTGCCGGTGCTGTCGTTGGTGCTCACCAGCAGACCGCCCTGACCATCCGGGACAAGGTTCTCGGCGGTCCCGAGTCCGCTGGCCACCACCCGGGACGTCCACGTGGCACAGGCCGGACCGGTCTGACCGGTCTGACCGGCCGGCTCGGTGGAGGACGAGGTCGAGGACGCAGGTGAGGACGCAGGTGAGGACGCGGCGTGCGCGGGCACGGCCAGGAAGGCAGCCATGACAGCGCCCGCGGCCGTCACGGCCAGCGCTCGGGCGGTGGCTGGGCGCCGGGGCGGTCTGGTCGAGGTCTGCACGGCTGCCGTCCGCACGGCGTCCTCCTGGAGGAGTCGGGCTACGGGAGAAGCATCGACGGGGTCGTGCCGGTGCGGGCGAGGGCGAAGGCGATCCGCAGCGCGCTGGCGTCCCGGTACCGGCGAGGATCTCGCCCGGTCAGGCTGACGATCTTCGTGATGCGGTAGCGCAGGGTGTTGACGTGCACCGGCAGGCTGCGGGCGGCGGCCTCGGGGGAGCCGTCGCAGCGCAGCATCGCGTCCACCGTCTCCACCAGCCCGTGGCCGGCGCTGACGAGCGGGTCCACGCAGGTCGCCACCAGCTGCCGGGCGGCCTGGGTGTCCCCGCACAGCACCCGCTCGACGAGCAGATCCTCGGTGCTGACCACCGCCGGGTTCCCCGGCCAGGCGGCGAGCGCCCGCAGTCCGGACAGCACCGCCGCCGTCGCGGGGCCCGCCCGGGCCACCGACGCGACCGGCTCGCTGATGACGATCCCCGGGCCGGCGAGGCCGTCGACCAGCCCGCGTAGCCCGGCGACCAGGTCGACCGGAGCGCCACCCTCCATTGTTGTGCCCGCACCACCGCGGCTTCCGCCTCCGGTGCCGGTGCCGGCAGCGACCGCGGCAGCCGCCGGGTCCGCGGCGAACACCGTGGGCCCGCCGCCGGTCGCGGCCGTCGCGGAGGAGGGCCCCTGGACGGCGATCACGACCACGGCCTTCCCGCGGGCCGCGGCGCAGGAGACCAGCCCGAGACGGCCGGCAGTCCGGGCGATCTCGTCGAGCAGCGGGTCGGCCCCGCCCTCGGGCGGGTTCATCCCGAGGATGCGTACCGGGAGCCCGAGCGGAACCACGTCGGCGGCCCGTGCCGCGATCTGGTCCTCACGCCCGTCGACGAGCGCCTCGAGCAGCAGCGCGCGTCGACCCGCCACCGCGCGGCCCCGGTGCTCGGCCGCCTTCGCGTAGACGGTCGCCGCCTGGAACGCGACCTCGCGGCCGTACCGCTCCAGCTCGGCGCGCAGCACCGCGGATGTGGCGGGGTCCAGGGCCTCGTCCGCCTCCGCGTTCGCCACGCGCAGGACGACGTCGACGGTGACCTGGAGCAGCTCGACAGTCTGGTCGAACGAGATCTGCCGGGCCACCTCCGCGGGCACTCCGGAGAAGATGTTCTGCAGCGAGGGCGCCCGTGCCGCCACCAGGCTCTGCGCCATCGTGGCGATCTCCTGGTGCGCGATGAGCCGGACCCAGGACCGGCTGTGCGCGGACAGCCGGGTGTACCACGGCAGGCCGCCGAACGCGGCGACCACCGTGTCGGACAGYCGCCCCACCGACTCGTAGAGCCACGCGGACGCGGACGCGCCCGGAGCCGCCGCATCACTGCCCGGCGTCACCGGCGACCTCGACCAGTGCGCTCGTGACCGCCACCGGCTCGGTGATCATCAGATCGTGGCCGGTGTCGAAGGACCACAACCGACCGGCGCCGCGTAACCCGCGGGCGACGGGCTGGTAGCACCAACCGCCACGCCCGCCCCCGTGCACCAGGACATACGTCGCCATGACGGTGTCTCCTCGGATCCGGACCCGGTCGAGGAGCCACCCGGTCCACGGCCAGCAACGTGATTTTCCAGACAAACATAGTACGGAGGCATTGTCTGGCGGGCCCGCATCATCTCAGGCGCCACCGGCGGGCGGGGGCGACCGGTGGATCCGGTCGCTCAACCGGCGGAGCCGGGCGGGGAACCCGGTGCCCAGGGGTCCGGCGCGTACGCGGAGCCGATGTCGCGTCGCCACTGCATCCACCGCTGGAATCTGGCCAGGGGCGTGAAGCCGGCAGCGGCATAGTGGGTATGGGCGTCGTCCGTCACCAGCGTGAACTGCGGGATTTCGCGTAACAGTCGGTGTTGGAGCAGGCCACAGAGCAGCCAGCGCCCGACTCCTTTTCCACGATGGTCCGCATCGACGAAGACGTCGTCGATAAAACCGACCGCCACCCGGTCGGTCACGCAACGGGCGACTCCCCGCTGCAGACCGGCCGGATCGTAGACGCCCACGGTGAGGGAAAGGTCAAGCGCGGTGTTCACGGCCTCCTGGCTGCGGCCGTGCGCCCACGGAGCCTCCAGCGACAACCATCTCCACACCTGGGTGCGGTCCAGGAGCTCGGGGTCGTCCGACAACTGCCACCCTGCGGCCCGCAACGGCTGCCAGGGCGGGGTCACCGGATCCTCGACGTGGCCGGCCCGCCGGGCGTACCGGCCTCGACGAGTGCCCGCAGGCGGTCCAGGGCCATGCGGGTGCCGGTCTCGTTGTCCGCGGCGGGGATGGCATCCGGGATGCCGTCGTGGACGATGACGACGAGGGTGCCGCCGTCGTCGGTGTCGGAGAGCGTCGTGGTCATCGTCATCGGGGCGCCCAGGGCCGGGTCCGCGGACTCGAACGCGAGCTCCTCGACGACCTGCTCGTCGGGAACGAGCCGCACGAAGTGGCCGCGGTACGTGTCGGTGTTGCCGGCGGTCTTTCCGGCCGCGTCGGGGCGGTCGTAGGTGAGCGAGATCCGGAAGGCGCCGCCCTCGCGGGCGTCGAACTCGTGCAGCCGTGCGCTCATCCCGTCCGGGAACCGCCACCGGACGATTGCCGCCGGGTCGATCAGTGCCCGGTACACCGTGGCGCGTGGAGCGGCGAGCGGACAGCTCAGTCGCAGCGAATACACGGTCCCGAAGGTAGTGGCGGTCGCCGCGGGTGGGCCAGTCCCGCCGGCGGATGACGTTCTCGGCGCGCCGCCGAGGGATTCGGATCCGGCATAGGTCGATCTGGCAGGCACGTTCGAGCCATGCCTGAAACATGGCCGCGAAAGCCTGCGGTCAGTGGGCCCGGGGGCCCGAAGCCCGCCTGGTCCCCCGGTGCAGGGACCTGCGGCATCCGACAACGGTGCTCTTCGCCGTGGGCCGGTGCTCACCGCCCGCGTAGCTTGGATGACCGGCCGGCTTCCCGCCCGTCGCACCAGGCATCTGACCGCGCCATCCGGAAGGGAAAGATCGCAGTGATCATAGCGCTCATCCTGGTGTTTCCTTTCGCGCTGATGGCGATGATGCTGGGCATGCATGCCATCGAGGCGGCGCTGACGCGGGTGGCCGCTCCGGCCCGGCTACCAGCCGGCGAACGCGGCCCCGCCGCGGTGATGCGTCCGTCCGCCGGTCGCCTGTCCGTGGTGCCCACACAACCCGCCCGGGCTCGAGGCGACCGTCCGTCGACCGCCTTCGTGCCGGATACCCCCACCTCCGTGCGCCTTTCGCTGGTCACCGCGGCGCCGGATCGCCCTTTGGCAGCCGGTTCGCCGGATGCTCCCGCGCCCGCCGAGCCGTCGGGCACCGACTGGGCCGAGGCTGCGGGGCCCGCGGCGCTGAGGCTGGCGGAGCCCAGGCCCGCGACCGTGGATGCGGCGACGCCCAGAACCCCGACGCCCAGAACCCCGACGCCGAGAACCCCGGCGGGCAAGACCCCGACGCCCAAACTCCCGGTGTCGAAGCCCGCGGTGCCGCGGCAGGTCGTGCTGTCGGTCGTCCCGTCGGTGCTGCCCACGGGCGGTTAGGACGCGGCCACGCGTATCGCGTGCCGTGCGGGCGGACGGGCTGGCCGAGACCATGTGGGCCGGTTGTTGCCTGTGTCGCGGGGCGATGCCAGGAAACGATGGCGCGTCGGTTAACGTTCGCTGGCGTGGAGGATTCCCAGCGCCTGCGCGGCAGTGGGCCGCGCGCGCGGGCGGCGGCGGTGCGCTTCGAGGCCGTCGACCCGACATCACCGGCAGCGGTGTGGGCTGTCGGCCGTTACTTCGCGGAGATCGGGCGGCGGTTCGGCTTCGATCCTTCCGCCGAGCCGGATGACGGTGCGGCGTCGCTGGCGGCACCCGGGGGCTGTTTCGTCCTGGCTGTCAGTGCTGGGGCCGCCGTGGCGTGCGGTGGTGTGCGGACGATCGAGGACGGTGTCGGCGAGATCAAACGCATGTGGGTGGATGACGCCTGGCGCGGCGCGGGCCTGGGTTCCCGACTTCTGCTCCACCTGGAGCAGACCGCGCACGCCCTCGGTCACCACATCGTTCGGCTCGACTCCCACGAGTCCCTGACCGAGGCCATCGCGCTGTACGGGAAGGCCGGCTACCGTCCGATCGGCCGGTACAACGACAACCCGCACGCCACCCACTTCTTCGAACGGGTGCCCCGGCCTCGCCCCTGACCCGCCGGCCGGCCCTGCCACCCCGGACCCGCCGCGGGACACCGTGGCCGGCCTGCCCCGGGGTGTTTACCAGCTGACAAACGGACGATTTTCGGGCCGCGTGAACGATAGATACTCCGCTGTGGTTGAAAACCGGAGCGACCGGAATGACCGGCACCCGTACGCTGGCAGCACGGCTGCTCCGCGGTCTCCTCATCCAGGGCCGCCGGCCCCTGCCCGGCGCGACGAGCCCGACGGCCTCGTCTATGACCTGATTCGCTGGCCGGCGCGGCTGATCGCGCTGGTGATCGTCGTTCCGCTCCAGCTGCTGTGGCAGGGGCTCGTGCTGGTCGGCCGCGGGCTGCGCACGCTGCTGTGGACGTGGTTCCTGCGCCCGCTCCTGCTGGGCCTGAAACGGCTCCTCTGGGACTGGTTCCTGACCCCGCTCGGACGCCTGCTGTGGCGATGGGTGATCAATCCGGTCCGGTTGGCCTTGTTGTTCGTCTTCCACTACGCCATCGCGATCCCGCTGCGCTTTCTCGTCGCCTGGCTGGTGATCGTGCCGGCGCAGTGGCTGTGGCGGACCGTGCTGCGACCCGTGGTGCATGCGTTCGCCGGTGCCCTCCGGCTGGCCGGGAAGATCGCGGCGGCGGTGCTGACGGCGCTGGTGGTGGCGCCGGCGCGCTGGGTGTGGCGGGCCGTGGTCGTACCTGTGAGCCGGATCGTCGCCGAGGCCTGCCGGTTCGCGATGCGGGTGGCGAACGCGATCGGGCGTGGGATCGCCGCCGTCTTCCGGGTGATTGTGGTGGTCCCGACCGCCTTCGTGTGGCGAACGGTGGTCATCCCGGTGGCACGGGTGGCCGCCGCGGTGTGGCGCGTGACGGTGGTCGTGCCCGTCCGCTGGGTGAACCGGGTCCTCTGGCAGCCGGTAGCCAGAGCCGGCCGTGAGATCCGTGGCGCGCTGTTCGGTGGCCCGGCCGTCCGCCGGTGACCTGACGGCGACGAGCCGGGCCCGATCCGGATTCCCGAAGGTGGAGATCTGCCCGGTTGTCCGCCGATAGGCTGCCATCTGCCGACGTCGGCGCGTGAGGGGCCGGGCTGGGGGGCAGGCAGACGTGGACGCGGGAATTGTCGCCGCCCTCATCTCCTCCGTTGTCAGTGCCCTGGTGGCGGTGGCTGCGACGGTGTGGACCCATCGCCAGGGCGTCGAGATGGAACGCATCCGTTTCGAGCTGGACCGTTCCACCAGGGACAGCGAGAAACGCTCGGCGGCGAAGACCGAGCTGGACCGATACCGGGAGCCGCTGCTCGTCGCGGCGTTCGACCTCGGCACCCGTATCCACAGCATTCGGAAGAAGGAGTTCCTGTCGTATCTGAAGCCCACCTCGAAGGAGCCGGATCGTCGTAGCCGGCTCGCACTGCTGGCCACGCTGTTCTGCATCGCGCGCTACTTCGGAACCCTGGAGATCGTGTACTCGCGGCTCGCGTTGCTGCGGTTCGAGAGCGCCGAGGACACCCGCGTCGTCGCCGCGCTGCTCGCCGACATCGGCGGGGCGTTCAGCAGCGACGAGTACGACCGCGTCGACACCTACCACTCCTCCCGGTTCATGCTGTGGCGGGAGGAGCAGCGGGCGATCGGCGAGCTGATGCGCGGCGGGCCGGGCAGTGCGTCCAACGAGTGCCTGGGATTCGCCTACTTCCATGACAACTACGAGGCCGTCTTCGCCGAGTGGTTCGATGCCTTCGCCGAGGCGTTGCAGTCGCCGGCGGCCGTGACCAGCGCCCGGCTCGCCCGGGTGCAGACCCTGCTCGCCCTCCTCGTCGGTCTGCTCGACGAGGAGGGTGCGTTCACCCTCACGGTCGGCGGTGAGCGGATCGCGCCGGACTGGGTCACCCCCACCGGTCTCGCCTGATCCAGTCAGGAGATTACCGGCCACGCTCGGATTTCTTCATTTCACGATGTGTGGTACGTTCTGCGCGGATCCGGTGACCAGGTACCTGCCGTCGCTGATCCCGACGTTTATCGGCCTCGCGCTCGTCAGTCGACGTTCCGGATGTCAGCTCACGGTGCGTTCGCCGATCGGCGTCCGCGTTATCAATAAGCCAGTACAGGCGGGGGCTGTATGGCAAAAAAGAATCAGATCTTCGAGATCGTGGTCGGCAAGCGGGCGCTCACGATCGGGCACGAGGTGTACCCGCTCGCCAACATCTCCCGGATTCAGACCCGGGAGCTGAAATGGTTCGGGAAGTACAGCACCTTCTACCCGCTCCGGCGGATGGCGTCACTCGCGGGAGGCGTCGCCCTGCTCGTGGTGGCGGTGATCGTGGGCCCACGCTACGCCGACCCTGACGGGGAGTACGCCCTCGAGGACATCGGCCGGCAGTTCGCGGTTCTCGTGCTCGTTCTGGCCGGCGCGGCCACTCTCTGGCTGAGCGGTGTCCTGATCTACCGGGTGTTTCTGCGGCGAACCTACTACCTGCTGCTGCTCGAAACCGCCGGTGCGCAGGCAGCCCTGCTGAACGGCACGGATCTCAAGGAGATCATGCGCATTCGTAACGCGCTCGTCGCCGCCATCGAGGATCCACCGGCATCCGCGTACAACATCGAGGTCCACGGCGATGTTTTTGCTGGCGACAAATTCACCGGGCGGGGCTACAACGTCAACAAGAGTGGCCGAGGTGCCGGCCAGTGACAGGCGACCGGCCCGGTCCGGGCGCAGGGCGGGGGAACGATGGGTGACGTCTTCTCCGGTGACAAGTTCACCGGCCAGGGCTACACGGTCAACAAGGCCGGTCGTGACATCAACCAGGTGGTCAGCAGTCACCAGGCCGGCTCCGCCGCACAGCTCGACGCGGCGGTGGGCGAGCTGCGCACCCTCATCGCCCAGCTGATCCGGGACAGGGCGGTCACTCCGGACGGAGAGGTCGTCGCCGACCCGGCGGCGGTCATCGCGGCTGTGCGGGACAACCCGAGCCGGCTTCAGGAGCTCGGTGCCGCCGTGGCGGGCGGGGCCAAGGACGCGGTTCTGTCGATCGTCCAGGGCGGCGTGGCCGCGATGGTGGTCGCGCTGCTCGGCCGGTAGCGGATGCGGGTGCCCGCACCCGCCGCGCCCGGCCTCGGGTCGACCCGAGACCGGGCGCGGCCGGTCAGCGTGCGGTGCCGCGGCGGCGGATCAGCTGGACGGCTGCGGCGGCGGCGAGCAGCAGTGCCGCGACGGAGATCACCGCGATGATCCACCACACCGCGTTGCTGTCGGACGACGACGGCGGCGCGGACGGCTCGATCCGCACCGTGGGTGTGGGGGAGCCCGCTGCCAGGGCGGCCGGGGATGCCGGGGACGAGCTGCCGGCGGCCTGCGCCGGGCCGGCCAGCGGCGACGCGGAGGTGGGCGCTGGGCTGGGCGCGGCGACCGTGAAGGGGAACTGCCCGTTGATCGCATGGCCGTCGGCGGAGACCACGGTCCAGGCCACCTGGTAGCCGCCACCGGTGAGCCCGGAGACCGGCACCGTCACGGTCCTGTCCACGGCGGACAGGGCACCGACCGCAGCCGGTGCCCCACCGTCACCGGTCACGGTGATGCGGGAACCGTCGCCTCGGACCGTCCCGCTGAAGGTCAGTGAGATCGCGCCGGGTGCGGCGTCGAGGGTCGCTCCCGCAGCCGGATCGGACGAGGTCAGCGCGGTGTGGGCGGACGCCGGCGAGCCCAGCAGAGCCACCAGGACCGCGGTCAGGGCGACGACCGGGGCGGCTCGGCGCAGGGCTGCCCTGCGCGGGACCGTCCCGCGTGGGGAGGCGCCGGGCAGGGGCAGATTCGATCTTCTGTGCACCGCTCGCATGCTATGGGCCCACGTCGGCGACGCCGCGGGGTTCTGCCCTGGCGGGTCGTCGTGCTCTCCCGGGGAATCCGCACCCGACCTCCCTGGGGGCTGGGTGCAGGGCTTCATCGCCGTCCGTCGCGCGGGACGCGGACCTCATGGAAGTAGAGCGTGCCGTTCCCGTGCTGAGCGGTCAGATCGGAGTGGGCCGGCGTGCGCGGTCTGGGTGGCACCCCGGACCTGAGACCCGGAGTCCTGGTTCGGTGGCCGTTCCAGTTCTCGTTGCCGCCGGGATCGCCGGCGCGGCCGACGAGAAGCGGGGTGGTGGGTACTGTCTGCCGCTCGACGCTTCCCTCGATTCCCTCGACGGTCACCGGATTCGCCCTGCGTGCCCTTCGTGGTCTGTCCGTCCTGCCTGCGGTGTGCGCGTCCTGACGGCTGGGCCTCGACGCGTTCTCGGCGTGTGACAGCCGGAACAGGTGCGCGATCGCCGGCAGTGCGGCCACGCGCAGGACGAGGGCGTCCACCGCGACACCTGCGGCCAGGCCGAAGCCCATCATTTTCAATGTCCGCGGGGGCTGCGCCGCGATCGCGACGGCCACCAGGAGCATGACCATGTTCATGGTGAGGACGACATGCCCGAGCTCTGCGTGCCCGCGTGCGATGCCGTCCCGGGCACTGCGGATGATGCTCCTGCGGCCGCCGGCGCGCTCCCGCGGGCGGTCCTGGCCGTTGCCGGAAGGCCCGCCTGCGGATCGGTCGCTCGCAGCACGGTTCTGCTCGCGAAGCCGCCCGAGCAGGACGAGGTTCATCCCGGGGGCCAGGCCGAGCACCGCCACGAACACCGGAACGAGGACGAAGGGCTCGACCGGGCTCACCATCACACCGAGCCTCTCGGCGAAACGCTCGTTCTGGAAGAGGATCGTCAGGACGCCGCCCGCGGCCTGGACCGACAGGGTCGCGGACAGGCCGAGGAGGGCGGCCAGCACCGCCGACCGTGACACCACGAACGCCACCAGCGCGACGGTGAGCAGGACGATGCACAGCAGTGCGACCACGCTGCCCCGGAAGCCCGCCGCGGCGTCGTCGAACAGGGCGGTCGGACCACCGACGTCCGCGGTTGTCGCCGTGTCGCGCAGGACTGCCGGGAGAACCTCCGTGCGCAGCTGGCGGATCAGCGCGCTGGCCTCCTCCGACCGCGGGCCCGGCTGGGGGAGGACCCGGATGACGGCCAGCCCTTTGGCGGTGTCCTCCAGCATGACGGCCGCGTTCCGCACCCCGGGAGCCGCGGTGAGCGCGGCGGCGACATCCGCGGAGGTGACGGATCTCGCGGCCGGGCGGGCCTTCGCCGGCGCCTGCCGCACGGCCACCAGGACCGGCCCGTTCAGCCCGGGGAAGAAGCCCTCGCTGACAAGGTCGTACGCCCGTCGCGACGTCGTCGACGTCGGCTCGGCACCCGAGTCGCCACCGCCCAGGCGGATGCTGCTGGCCTGGACCGTCAGCCCCACGAGCAGCACCCCGGCGACCACCGCGACCGGGGCCGGGTATCGGCCGACCTGGGCGGCCCACCACGATCGCAGGCCGGGTCGGCGCCCGAGGCCGGCTCCGGCCACGGACAGGAAGCGCCGCTCGGTCCAGCCGAGCAGCCGCGCGCCGGCCAGCCCGAGCAGCGCGGGCAGCAGGGTGAGTACGACGAGGATGGTGATCGTGCCCACGGCGGCGGCGGCGAGCGCGATGCCACGGAAGCCGCTGAGCCCGACGATGCTCACCACCGCCATGGCCACCGTCAGGCTCAGCCCCCCGACTGCCAGCGCCGCGCCCGAGGTGGCGGTGGCGGTCTCGGCGGCCTGGATGCCGTCCTCACCGCGCAGCAGGGCTGACTGGGCTCGGTAGACGATGACCACCGCGCCGCCCAGGCAGATGCCGAACGCCAGGAGGCCGGCGACCATCGGAGCAAACGGGGTCATGACCACCGTGTGCGCCAGCTTCGCGGTCGCCGCGACCGCGAGCGTGGCGGCCACCGCTCCTGACACAAGACAGATGAGCAGCCCGGACGGGGAGCGGACCGCGGCGATGACGAGTAGCAGGCCCGCGAGCAGGGCGAAGATCAGCGGAGTGGTCGAGATGCCGGCGGTCTCGATCGCCGTGATGCCTGGCCCGGACATCTCGACCTGGAACTGCGGGTCGTCGTAGGCCAGTGCGAGGTCCTGCACACGCCGTACCGCGGCCAGGTCGGGTGCGAGGGCGGTGCCCTTCAGCACGACGGAGATCATCGCGGTCCGCCGGTCGGCGCTGATCGGGGTGACCCCGACGGTGGCCGGCCCGAGCGGTCCGCTCGGATCCGCGACGAGGGCGACTCCCGGCAGCTTGCCGACCTGTGCGATGAGCAGGGTCATCCGGTCGCGCGCCATGCGGTCGTCGAGGGTGCCCTCCCGGGCCCGGACCACGATCGTCTCGACATCGGGTAACTGGCCACCCGGCGAGATCGCCGTCACGTTGGTCAGCGCGCGGTCGGATTCCGAGCCCGTCGGCGCCACCTGCTGGGTGTACTGGGCGCCGGCACCG
Source organism: Frankia sp. CcI49 (assembly GCF_001983215.1). NCBI lineage: Bacteria > Bacillati > Actinomycetota > Actinomycetes > Frankiales > Frankiaceae > Frankia > Frankia sp. CcI49. The sequence goes on along the minus strand of NZ_MOWP01000006.1, from coordinate 47,505 downwards.
CGCACGTAGAGGGCCGCCGACGCGAGGACGATGATCCAGGCGACCAGCAGGAACCCGCGGTGACGTGCGCAGCCGCGCGCGAGCCTGCCCACCGCACCGGCGAGTGAACTGTCCAGAAATGCCACTGGCGCACCCTAAAAGGACGTAGTTAAGTCGTATAACTCATTTGGCTCGCGGGGACCTCCTCGAACGCGCTTCGTCGAACGCGCTTCGTCGAACGTGCCGACGCGACCGCGAAGGAAGGCGACCGGACAGGTCATTCCCCACCAGCAGGGACCATCGCGGAGGCGCCGGGGTGTCGGGGCCTCACCGGTGAGTGGTGACTACCGCTACCAGACCAGATCCCCACACGGCCGGATGATCCGCGCAAAACGGACGATAAGTCGGTCGCACGGATGAAACAAGTGAGATGGAATGCAGTTAAGTCCGTCCGTTGCCTGAAATCTCACGAGGATGCCCGAAAGTGCCCTCGGTTGGGTGCTTTACTGCCGTGCCGTGGACACCGCCGTCAGAGCGGGGAGGCCGGCGTGGTGCTGCCGGCGACCTGCGCCGCGCCGGCGGGTCCGCGCCGGCGGCCATGGGGACAGGGCGGGAAACGCCCTGTCAGCAGGCACAGGCTCACGACCTAGGCTGAGCGCGTGAGCGTGACCGCACTGACGACGGCTGACCCCTCCGCGCCAGAACCCGGCCAGACCGCGCGGGCCGTCGCCGCGTCGGCCGGCACGCTGCGCGCCCGGCTCTGCCCGCCGATGCCCGCCGACCGGGTACTGGGCTGGGCCGCCGCGCTCGCCGTCACCCTGCTCGCGGGGATCCTGCGGTTCTGGCGGCTGACCGAGCCGAAGGGCATCTACTTCGACGAGGTCTACTACACCAAGGACGCCTGGGGCCTGATGACCCACGGCTACGAGGTGGACAGCAACACCTGCTCCGGTCCCGCCTTCGTGGTGCACCCGCCGCTGGGCAAGTGGTTCATGGCGGCTTCGGAGAAGCTCTTCGGCTATCAGGACTGTGCCGGCGCGGTGCACGGCAGCCCCGAGCTCGGCTGGCGGTTCGCCTCCGCGTTCTTCGGCACGCTCGCGGTGCTGGTCTTCACCCGGCTCGCCCGCCGGATGTTCCGCTCCACCCTGCTGGGCTGTTTCGCCGGCCTGCTGATGACCCTCGACGGACTCGAGTTCGTCCAGAGCCGGATCGGCATCCTCGACATCTTCCTGATGACGGGGCTGGTGCTCGCGCTGGCCTGTCTCGTCCTCGACCGTGACCACGGCCGCACCAGGCTCGTCGACCGGCTCACGCGCACCGAGAGCACCGACGGCACTGAGAGCATCGACGGCACCGAGAGCACCGACAGCGGTGTGGGAGCTGTGGGAGGAGGCGCCGACGCCCGGTACGGGCCGCGGCTCGGCTGGCGGCCCTGGCGGCTCGCCGCCGGTCTGTGTCTGGGTGCGTCCATGGGCGTGAAGTGGAGCGCCCTCTACACCCTGGTCGGGTTCGCCGCGCTCGCGCTGGCCTGGGACATCGGTGCCCGCCGCACGGCGGGCTTCCCGGCGCCGGTCCGCGGTGCGCTGCGGCGGGACCTGCCCGCCTGGTTCGGCTGCTACATCGCCGTGCCGATCGTGACGTTCCTCTCCACCTGGACGGGCTGGTTCCTCACCGACGGCGGGTACGACCGGCACAGGTACGGCGACGGTTTCGTCGCCGCCTGGCGCGGCTGGTGGTCCTACCAGCAGGYGATCCTCGAGTTCCACGAACACCTGTCCGCCCGGCACGTCGCGCAGTCCACGCCGATGAGCTGGCTGGTGATGGGCCGGCCGGTGGCCTACGACTACGAGGGCCCGAAGTTCGGCGAGCAGGGCTGCCGGGCGGTCGAGGGCTGCGCCCGGGAGGTGCTGGCGCTGGGCAACCCGGCCGTCTGGTGGGTCGGGACGGCCGCACTGGTCGCGATGATCGCCCTGTGGGTCGCCCGCCGTGACTGGCGGGCCGCCCTCGTACTGGTCAGCTTCGGGACGTCCTTCCTGCCCTGGCTGGCCTTCCCCAACCGCACGATGTTCTTCTTCTACGCCCTGCCGCTGCTGCCGTTCATGATCCTGGGGATCACCGCCTGCGCGGGCCTGGTGCTCGGCCCGCGCGAGGCCTCCGACACCCGCCGCCTCGTCGGGGCACTGATCTTCGGCGTGTACCTGATCGCCGTCGTGCTGCTGTTCGCCTACTACTACCCGATCCTGGCCTGGGAGACGATTCCGCTGGACGACTGGCGCGACCGCATCTGGTTCCCCGCCTGGATCGTCGCCTGAACCCGCGAACCGTGCGGAACCGGCCGGTGCGGAACCGGCCGGTCAGGTGAGCAGCTTCTTCTGGACCTTGCCCAGGGGGTTACGCGGCAGCGAGGTGACGAAGCGGACCTCCCGCGGGCGCTTGTGCGGGGCGAGGGTCGTGGCGACATGGTCGACGAGCACCGCGGCGTCGACGGTCTCGTGCGGGACGACGAACGCGACGACCCGCTGGCCGAGATCGTCGTCGGGAACGCCGATGACGGCGGTCTCGGCGACCGCGGGATGGGCGAGCAGCGCGTTCTCGATCTCCCCGGCCCCGATCTTGTAGCCGCCGGACTTGATGAGGTCGGTGCTCTGGCGGCCGACGATGCGCAGCTGGCCGTCCGGCTCGAACAGGCCGAGGTCGCCGGTGGCGAACCACCCGTCGGGCGTCAGCGCCGCCGCGGTCGCGGCCGGGTTGCCGAGATACCCGGAGAACACGTTCGGGCCGCGGACCTCGACCGGCCCGAACTCGTCGGTGCCGGTGATCCGGACCTCGACGCCCTGCAGCGGTGCGCCGACGAGACCCGGCCGGCGATCGCCGTCGGCGCGGGCGGCGGTGTTGATCAGGGTCTCGGTCAGCCCGTAGCGTTCGGCCACCCGCTGCCCGGCCAGCGCGACGAGCCGCTCGAACACCGGCACGGGCAGCGCCGCCGAGCCGGAGACGAGCAGCCGGGCGGACGAGAAGGCCGCCGGCTCCGGCACCCGTGACCACATGGTCGGCACCGCGAAGTACAGCGTCCCGCCCGGGGTCGGCGCGAACCGCCCGGTGTGGTGCAGCGCGGACCCGAGGCGCAGCGGGCCGAGCGTCCCGAGCACGAGCCCGTGCACGTGGAACAGCGGCAGGGCGTGCCCGAGGACGTCCTCGGGTGTCCAGGCCCAGGCCTGCGCCAGCGCGTCGATGTTCGCCGCGATGGCGCGGCGCGGGATGACCGCGCCCTTCGGCGGCCCGGTGGTTCCCGAGGTGTAGATGATCAGGGCGGGTGACTCGTCCCCGCCCGGCCCGCCCGGCAGGTCCGCCGCTCCCGCCGCTCCCGCCGCGCCGGCCGCCGGTTCGGGCTCCGCCGGCAGCGCGGCGCGGGCCGTGAGGTCGACCTGGTCGAGGACCAGGTCGGGGGCGCTGTCCTGCAGGACGTACGCCCGTTCGGTCTCGCCGGCCTGCGGGTTGACCGTGACCACGGTGACCCCGGCCTCGACGGCGCCGGCGATCGCGACCACCGTCTCCAGCGTCGGGGTGGCCACCACGGCTACCCGCCGCAGGCCGCGCACCCGCTGCGCGACGGCACCCACCGCGCCCGCGAGATCATCTCCTTCCAGGGAGACATCCGACATCTGGACCCTGGCCTCGCCTCGGCGCAACGCGGTAAGCACGCCTTCATTGTCGGGCACGCAGGCCGACCCGGGCGCCGGACTCGGGTCTTCGGGGCTCAGGAGCCCGTCGCGATGTGCAGCGCGGCGAGCCGCCCGGGGTCGAGCAGGAGGTCGATCTCGACGATGCGCCCGCCGGTGACCGTGACGCCCGCGACGGCGAGCACACCTTCCGCCGACGCGGCGAGCACACCGGCCGCGCCGTTGACGAGGGCGGTGCTGCACAGCCGGGCGAACCGGATGGCGTGGGTGGTGATGTGGCCGGCGACGTCGGTGGCACCGGCGAGCACCGTGGGGCCGACCCAGGGCCGCGAGCCGGGGTCGACCCGCAGGACGATCGCGGGATCGAGCAGGGTCAGCAGCCGCTCGAAGTCGCCGGTGCGGGCGGCGGCGAGAAAGGCGTCGACGACCTTTCGCTGCAGGGCCAGGTCGGCGTCGGGCGTGGTGACGGTGCCACGCAGCCGGCGCCGGGCCCGGCTGGCGAGCTGCCGGGTGGCCTCGGGGCTGCGTTCGACGATCGGGGCGATCTCGGCGAACGGCACGCCGAACATGTCGTGGAGCACGACGGCGAGGCGCTCGGCCGGTTCGAGGCTGTCGAGCACGACGAGCAGGGCGAGCCCGACGGAGTCCGCGAGCAGGCTGGCCTGTTCGGGGTCGAGGCTCTCGCCGGTGCTCACGACCGGCTCGGGCAGCGTGCTGCCCATGAGGCTCTCCCGGCGGGCGGTGCGGGCCCGGAGCATGTCGATGCAGACCCGCCCGACGAGCGTCACCAGCCAGCCGCTGATGTTGTCGATCACCGTGCTGTCGGCGCGGATCGAGCGGATCCACGCCTCCTGCAGCGCGTCGTCGGCCTCGGTGAGCGAACCGAGCATCCGGTAGGCCACCGCCCGCAGCCGGGCGCGATGCCGGTCGAACTGCTCGGCGAACCAGAGCATGTCATCGTGCTCCGGGGAGGCCCCGCCGCTCACGGCCGGGAGGGATTCGCCAGTCAACGCTTGTTCCTTCCGTCGTCGGTCGGGTTGGCGGTGGCTCAGCCGCGGGAGAAGGCCTCGCGGCGCATCATGCCCAGCAGGGTCGGGGCGCCCTCGGTGGTGTTGACCGCGACGCACCTGCCGACCCACTTGTCGTCGCCGGCCAGGGCGAGCATGCTCGCGGCGAGGTCGGCGCGGCTGGTGAAGATCCGGTCGGAGTGGTCCTCCTGTAGCTCGTAGGCGGTCGGTTCGGGGGCGTCGAACAGGCCCCCGGGGCGCAGCACCGTCCAGTCCAGGCCGCTGGTGCGCAGGAACTCCTCCATGGCCCGCATGTCGCGGTAGGTGGTCCGCCCCATCGTCGCGGTGAGGAGCGGCTGCATCACCCGGTTCAGCAGGAATCCGCCGTCGGCGTGCCGGGTCGGGTAGGCGGCCGACGAGCTCACCGCGACCACCCGCCGCACACCGTGGCGCCGCATCGCCGTCGCGATGTTGTCGATGCCCTCGCTGTAGACCGTGATCTCGCGGCGGCCGAACGGCACACCCAGGGTGGAGAGCACGGCGTCCGCCCCGCCGACGATCCTGGTGACGGCCGCCCGATCGTGGACGTCCGCCTCGGCGACGAGCAACCGCGGATCGCTCAGGGGGAACCGGGCGGCGTCGCGGGTCACCGCCACCACGTCGTGCCCGGCGTCGACCGCCTGCTGGCACAGCACCCGTCCGGTGCCGCCGTTCGCTCCGAACACCACGTATCGCATGCCGCCGCTCCTCGCGCCTCGCTTCGGGAGACGCCGGGACGTCCCACGCCCGGCGGTGCGCCCCGAGCGCGGCGCACACAGAGGAGTCGAAGCCCGCGGCCCGGATGTGACCGGGCCCGGATGCGACCGGGCGCCGATATGACCGGGCGAGGAGCCGGCCGGCCCGGAGGTGACGGGTGCGGGCAAGGGGTGGGCCGGTGCTCCGGTGGACGGCGACAATGGCAGCGGGGGAGATCACGATGTGGAGGAGAATGAGTCGATGTATCCCGGAACGTTCGCTGCGAGGTTCGCCGACAAACCGGCTGTGATCATCGCGGAGACGGGGGAGCGGCTCACCTACCGTGAGCTCGAGGACAATTCACTACGTTTAGCCCGGTATCTCTACGACGCGGGCTTCCGGCGGGGCGACCATGTCGCGCTGCTGGCGGACAACACTCCGCAGGCCTACGAGGTGTACTGGGCGGCGGTGCGTTCGGGCTTCTACATCACCGCGGTCAACTGGCATCTCGCGGTGCCCGAGATCAGCTACATCGTGAACGACTGCGGGGCGCGGGTACTGATCGCCTCGGCCGCCCTGCGGGACATCGCGGCCACCGTCGTCAGGGACACGCCCGCCGTGGATGTCCGGCTGATGTTCGGTGCGCAGCCGCAGCCGAGCGGATCCCTTCCGGGCGGCTTCGGCTCCTACGAGGCCGCGCTGGCGGGCGCCTCGCCGGAGCCGTTGCCGGCGCAGCCCCGCGGGGCCGACATGCTGTACTCGTCGGGCACCACCGGCCGGCCGAAGGGGATCAAGAAGCCGTTGCCGAAACGGCAGGTCGACGAGCCGGGCGACCTCTACACCGAGCTTCTCCCGCGGATGTACGGCTTCGACGCCGACACCGTGTACCTGTCTCCCGCGCCGGTCTACCACGCGGCGCCCCTGCGGTACTCCACCGTCATCCACGCGGTCGGCGGAACCGTCGTCCTGATGCGCGGTTTCGACGCGCAGGCCGCGCTGGCCGCCATCGAACGCCACCGGGTCACGCACAGCCAGTGGGTGCCCACGATGTTCGTCCGAATGCTGAAGCTGCCAGCCGAGGCGCGGGAACAGTACGACCTGTCGAGCCATCGGGTCGCCGTGCACGCCGCGGCACCGTGCCCCGTCACGGTGAAACAGGCGATGATCGACTGGTGGGGCCCGATCCTCCACGAGTACTACGCCGCCACCGAGGCCATCGGCACGACGCTCGCCAGCAGCGAGGAATGGCTGCACCGGCCGGGAACGGTGGGGAAGGCGACGCTCGGCATCCTGCACATCTGCGCGGATGACGGTACGCCGCTGCCGCCGGGCGAGACCGGGACCGTGTACTTCGAACGCCACGACCCGCTGTTCGAATACCACAACGACCCGGAGAAGACGGCCCAGGCACGGCATCCGGACCATCCGACCTGGAACACGACAGGTGACATCGGGTATCTCGACGCCGACGGCTATCTCTACCTCACCGACCGGAAGGTGTTCCTCATCATCTCCGGCGGCGTGAACATCTATCCGCAGGAGATCGAGGACAGTCTCGTCCTGCATCCCAAGGTGTTCGACGTCGCCGTCGTCGGAATGCCCGACGAGGAGATGGGTGAATCCGTCCGGGCGGTGGTGCAGCCCGCCGTGGGCGTCACGCCGGGGCCCGGCCTCGCGGCCGAGCTGACGGAGTTCCTGCGCGGGCGGATCGCCTCCTACAAGATCCCGCGCAGGTTCGACTTCGTGACCGAGCTGCCGCGTACACCGACCGGCAAGATGGCCAAGAAGGCGCTGCGCGGCTGATCCGCTCCGTCGGAAGCTGGGCGCGGAGGCTGAGCGGCGCACACCGAGCGGTGCACGCTGTGTTCGGCCTCCGCGCCTGGCTCAGGCGAGGGCGGGCATCACCCTGTCGACGACGATCCGCAGGTAACGCCACGCGATCTCGGGGGGCAGGCCGCCCACCAGCGGGTGCAGGTTGATCGTCTGCCCGCCGCGGGCCAGTTCGACCGCCTCCTCGACGGTCATGACGCGGTGGCTGCGGTTCTCGGCCCGCAGCTCGTCCACCGTCGTCGCGAAGGAGAGGCTGGCGGTGGTGGTGTCGGTGCGCTGATCAGCCTCGTTCCAGCTGGCGTAGCTGACGGCGTCGTGCAGCAGGTGCGGGCCGATCTCCGCCCACGCCTGGTCGACGTCCTCGGCGACGAACACGGTGGTCGGCAGGTCCGGCGGCGGCAGGAAAGCGAAGCCGGGCTGGTGGCCCGCCGCCTGGGCGGCCTGCTCGTAGGCCTGCTGCAGGCCGGGGGCAGCCTTCTGGGCGAAGAAGCCGAGGCCGTGGCGGCCGGCGCGGCGGGCCGCCACGGCACTGGCGCCACCCCAGAAGACCGTCGGGCCGCCCGCGGTCACCGGCCGCGGGGTGACCTGCAGCAGACGTCCCTCATGCTCGAACGGCTCGCCGGACTTCGCCCGCAGCAGCAGCCGCAGCTTCTCCTCGGCGATCTTGCCACGGCGGGCGAAGTCGACCCCGAACAGCTCGTACTCGGCCGGCCGGTAACCGACAGCCGCGACATAGGAGATCCGGCCGTTGCTCAGGATGTCGAGCACCACCATCTGCTCGGCGAGCCGGATCGGGTCGTAGAGCGGCAGCACCAGCGCCGCGACGAAGATCGGTAAGGTGGTGGTCCGGGCGGCCAGCGCCGCGCAGAGCGTGAGCGGTGCGGGCAGGTAGCCGTCGGGCGACGAGTGGTGCTCGCAGACCGTGACCGCGAGGCATCCCCGGGATTCGCCCCAGGCAGCCATCTCCAACGCGGTCTGGTACAGCTGCGGGGCCGGGGCGCCGATGGCCGGCGCGCGCAGGTCGAAACGCATCGTGAACACTGGGGCTCCCTGTGGGCTTGACGCGTCCAGAGGTCGGTCGAGGGGCGGAGCTGGTCGAGGCCGGACCAGGAAGATCGGATAATACATACAATCAGTGACCCTGGTAACTGCGGTGGTCCCGTCGGAGTGGTCCGGGTGCTGCCGGGTCGGTGCTCGGTCCGACGTCACGCTCGGAGATCACCAGTCGTCGCCCTCCCGGGACGGGCGGTCGGCCGTGCGGGCACCCCTGGGTGTGGCGATCCGGTTTGGCGAGTCGCAAGAGTGAACGATTTTGGTCGTTCCAACGACCAAGATCCTTCTTGCTTGCGGGTCGCCAGCTGATCTATGCCCCTTTTGGCCGCTGAGTCGTCCGGCCCGTCCGGGTGCCTTGTCCGCCACTACGGCGGGCGCATGGCGTCGCTGTGCGCATCCGGAACATAGCGTCGGACCGTGCGAGTGGACGGGCAGGGGAGCGACTCGGTACCCGCGGGATCGGGAGGTCCACCATGAGTGGCAGCACAGGCAGGCACCGAGTACTGATCGTCGGCGGCGGGACGGCGGGAATCACGGTCGCGGCGCGGCTGCGCCGGGCGGGCGTCACGGACGTCGCGTTGATCGAACCGTCGAACACGCACTACTACCAGCCCATGTGGACCCTGGTCGGCGGCGGCCGGGCCCCGGTGGAGCCCACCGCCCGACCGGAGCAGGACGTCCTGCCGCGCGGTGTGCGCTGGTACCGCGACGCGGCCGTCGAGATCGACCCCGACGCGCACACGGTCGGGCTCGCCGGCGGCGGTCGGGTGGCCTACGACTTCCTGGTGGTGGCGCCCGGGCTGCAGCTGTGCTGGGACGCCGTCCCCGGGCTGGAGCGGACGCTGGGCCGCGGCGGGGTGTCCAGCAACTACAGCTACGACTTCGCCCCGGCGACCTGGAACTTCATCCGCAACCTGCGGTCGGGGACGGCCGTGTTCACGCTGCCGTCGACGCCGGTCAAGTGCGGCGGGGCGCCGATGAAGATCGCCTTCCTGGCGGCCGACTACTGGCATCGGACCGGTGTCGCCCGCGACATCAGGATCGTCCTCGCCTTCGGTGCGTCCGCGCTGTTCCGGGTCGCGGCGTACCTGCCGGCGCTGGAGGCCGCCGTCGAGCGCTACGGCCTGGACCTGCGGCTTTCCACCGAGCTGGTGGAGGTCCGTCCCGAGCGCCGCCAGGCCGTCCTGCACGAGCTGGCCGCGGGCCCGACCGGAGGCACCGGCGGCATGACCGAGCTGGACTACGACTTCATGCATGTCACCCCGCCGCAGCAGGCCCCGGACTGGATCAGGTCCGGTCCGCTCGCGGGAGCGGACGACCCCGGCGGCTACGTCACCGTCGACCCGGCGACGCTGCGGCACACCCGCTACCCGGACGTGTTCGCGCTCGGTGACGTCGCGGGCCTGCCGACGTCCAAGACCGGTGCGGCGATCCGCAAGCAGGCACCGGTGGTCGTGGCGAACCTGCTGGCCCTGCTCGACGGCCGCGAGCCGCGGGCCCGCTACGACGGCTACACGGCCTGCCCGATCGTGACCGCCCGCGACCGGATGGTGCTCGCCGAGTTCGACTACGCGCTGCAGCCGCGACCCAGCATCCCGATGATCGACACCACCCGGGCACGCCGCGACATGTACCTGCTCAAGCGCTACGGCCTGCCGGCCTTCTACTGGAACCTGATGCTGCGCGGCCTCGGCTCGTGAGCGCGCGGGCAGTTCACGAGATTCCGGTAACGGGGGCCGGATCAGGGCTTCCCAGGCGGATCAAGGTTTTCCGGTAGGTATCTCGGTGTCAAAGTAGGTCGGTGAAGGACACTTCCGACCGGCGGGTGCTGGCCCGGGCGAGGGCCGCGACGATGGTGACCCACTTCGTGCTGGCACTGGTCCTCGCCGCGTGGGCGCCGCGCATCCCCCAGGTCCGCAGCGACCTCGGCCTCTCCGACGGTGAGCTGGGCCTGGCCCTGCTCGGCGGTCCGGTGGGTGCGCTGGCCACGCTGTGGGCCGCCGGCGCCCTCGTCAGGCGGCTGGGCAGCCGGCGGATGGTCGTCGCCTCGCTCGGCGGCTACTGCGTCGCGGGCACGTTGCTGGCGGTGGTGTCCGGAGTGGCGTCGCTGTTCGCGGTGCTCGCGGTGTGGTGCGCGCTCAGCGGGGCGCTCGATATCGCGAGCAACGCGCAGGCGGCCATGATCGAGGAGCTGTTCGGCCGGCGGATCATGATGACGGTGCACGCGGCCTGGACGGGAGGCGCGCTCGTCGGAGCGGGCCTCGGTGCGGGCGCCGCGGCGCTCGATCTTCCGCTCGGCCTGCAGACGGCCCTGCTGGGCGCGGCCGGGCTCGCCGCCGCCCTGCCCGCGACCCGCTGGATGCTGGACGGCGACCACGCTGTCGCGGCACCTCGCGCCTCGCCGCGCGGGCACCGCCGGTCGGCGGAGCTCCGGGCTTCGGTGCGGTGGGTGGTGCCGTTCGTCCCGCTCTGCGTGGTCGCGTTCGCGAGCTTCCTCGGCGAGGGGATCGCGGCGGACTGGAGCGCGGTCTACCTGACGGACGTGACCGGTGCGTCGCCCGGCCTGGCCGGGGTGGGCCTGGTCGCCTACATGACCTGCATGCTGGGCGTACGGCTGGTGGGTGACCGGGTGGTGGAGGCCCACGGCGTCCGRCGGACGATCCGGCCGCTGGCGCTGGCCGCGGGGGTCGTGTTCGCCTGCGCCCTCGTCCTCGGCGGGACGGCGGCGGGCACCGCGCTGGGGATCGTCGGCTTCGCCGTGCTCGGCGCCGGCCTCGCCTGTGTGGTACCGGCGGCGTTCTCCGAGGCGGGACGTCGGGCGACCCGCGCCGGGGCACCCGCCGGGCCGGCGATCGCACTGGTCGGGTCGCTGGGCTATGCGGGCTGGCTCGCGGGGCCGCCGCTGATCGGCGGCGTGGCCGAGCTCGTCGGCCTGCGTACGACCATGTGGGCGGTGGTCGGGCTCACCTGCGCCATCGCGGCGCTCACCGGTGTCCTCGCCACGGCCAGCTCGCCCACGCCGCCCGATTCGCTCGCGCGGCCCGATTCGCCCGTGCCGCCCGGCCCCGATTCGCCCGTGCCGCCGCCGACCACGGCGAGCCTGCCGCCCGCGACGACGTCGGCGTCCGCCGCGGGTTAGCCGGGAGGGGCTGCTGGACAGGCGGTTCGGCCCCCCTCCGACCTGGCATCGGCCTATCTCACAGTCGTCGCACAGGGACAGCACAGCGGTGCCGAAGGCTCGGCGCCGACGGTGGACCCATGACATCCTCACTGTTCGTCGGGGCACCGGTCGCCGGGGTGCCGGCCGCGCGTCGCCACAACGGCGGGGCCTCGAACACCGACGGGACGCTCCCGGCCCCGGACGTCGGCTCCACGCCCGCGGTGACGACGGCCGGGGCCACGGCTGTCGGGGCCACGGCTGTCGGGGCCACGGTTGCCGGGGCGGCGGTGGCAGCCCTTGGGACGGCGCTTGCGGCACCGGGCGGGGAGGGGCTCGCCCCGGTGCTCGACCTGGTCGTTCCCGTGTACAACGAGGAGCGGGATCTCGCTCCGGGCGTGCGGCGGCTGCACACCTATCTGAGCGCGACCTTCCCCTACCCGTTCCGCATCACGATCGCGGACAACGCCAGCACCGACACGACCCTGGCCACGGCACAGCGACTCGCCGCCGAACTGCCCGGTGTCGCCGTGACGCACCTTGACGCCAAGGGCCGCGGCCGGGCACTGCGCACGGTGTGGGCGGCCTCCGACGCGGCGGTGCTCGCCTACTGCGACGTCGACCTGTCCACCGATCTCGCCGCGCTGCTCCCGCTGCTCGCGCCGCTGCTGTCAGGCCATTCGGAGCTGGCGATCGGCAGCCGGCTGGCCCGCGGCTCGCGGGTGGTGCGCGGTCCGAAGCGGGAGGTCATCTCCCGCTGTTACAACCTGCTGCTGCGTGCGACGCTGCGGGTGCACTTCACCGACGCGCAGTGCGGCTTCAAGGCCATCCGGGCCGACGTCGCCGCCGCGCTGCTGCCCCACGTGGCCGACAACGGATGGTTCTTCGACACCGAGCTGCTGGTCCTGGCGGAGCGGTGCGGGATGCGCATCCACGAGACGACCGTCGACTGGATCGACGATCCGGACAGCCGGGTCGACATCGTCTCGACCGCCCTCGCCGACCTGCGCGGGATCCGGCGGATCCGGCGCGAGATCGCCCGGGGAACGGTGCCGTTGGCGCAGCTGCGCGCGATCTTCGGCCGGGAGCGGCTGTCCGCCCGGCCGGCCCGGCCCGTCGTGCCCGCGTGCTGAACGGCATCGATCCCCGCACCTGCGGCCCCGACGGCGACGCCCGGCCAACTGACTCCTCGGCCTGCTCGGTGCTCCCACCACCGAGCAGGCCGAGGCCGCCGGGGCGGATCGTGGCTCCGCTCGACGTGGGTGTCCCAGCCGCGGCGGTCAGGCGGTGCGGGCCAGCGCCGCACCGACGAAGGTCAGCTGGGCCGGCGTGACGGAACGCCAGTAGCTGGGAGTGTGGCCGCCGGGCCCGAAGCTCCGTTCCTGCGCCCGCAGCGTCACAGCGGCCTCGCGGGAGACGCTGATGAAGGGATCCGACTCGCCGCAGTCGATCCGGTAGGCCACGCCGGGGGCGGGCGCGGTTCCCAGCACCGGGTGGGCGGCGAAGTCGGCCTTCGAGTCGAACGCGCCGGGGGCGCTGGCACCGTAGGAATGCCACATCGCCGGGCTGCTCGCGGCCACGGCTACGACCCGCTCGGGGTGGCGGTGCGCGAGCAGCAACCCGCCGTAACCGCCCATCGACCAGCCCGTCACCGCGATCCGGCTGGTACGCAGACCCAGCTGGTCGAGCCGCGGCAGGACCTCGTCGAGGATCATGGTCTCCGGGTCGTCGCCGGAGGCCCGGCGATGCCAGTACGTCTCGCCGCCGTCCAGGGTGACGAGCGCGAACGGTGCCGCCCCGGCCGCGAGCACCGTGCCGAGCTGGGCTTCCAGCCCGAGCAGGGAGACGGCCCGCGCAGCGTCGTCACCGCGCCCATGCAGGACGAGGCAGACCCCCAGTCCGTCCGCGACGCGCGGCGCGACCACCGCCATGCCGACCTCACGGCCCCGCGCGGCGCTCGCGAACCTCGTCCGACGCACCTCGACCGGACCACGGGTCGCCGCGGCGCCGGGCGTGGACGTGGAAAGCGAAGCAGGTGGCGAAACGGGCGTGGCCGCAGTGCCGACCGCGCGTGGGGAGTCACTGACGACGAGGCCGTGGGAGGGCTGGGAATCCGTCCCGCAGGCTGTGGGAAGACCACCGGCCGCGGTGATGGTCGCGATCAGCAGCGCACGCCTGCTTGGGCCCATGCTGCGGATGTTCTCATCACGCGGCGGACCACCGCGACCACGGTGCGGTGGTCCGCCGTTGCGCCGTTGCGCCGGTTCCTCGGTGCGCGGCCCGTTCAGCGTTGCGTGGCCGGCTCCCACTGCCAGCCGGGGATCCGTTCCAGCGCGGACCGTCGCGCCGGTGGGAGCCGATCCTCCAGGTGCGCCACGCGCTGACCGGCGACCCAGGTCGCGAGGGGGAAGCCGCTCGGGTCCAGCTGACCGTCCGGGACCCGGGTGTGGCCGTGGCTGTGGCTGAACTCGCGCAGTGCCGCCAGGCCGAGGCGGAACTCGTCCTCATCGGCCTGGACCTGCGCGTCGGACAGCTGCTGGACGCTGTGTTCCAGCCGCTCGCGGCGCCGGGCGCGATCCGCGGCGGCGATCTGCGGTTCGTTGTTCACAGTGCTGACCTTCCTGCCGGCAGCTTCTGCCGAACACTCTCCTCTCCATGCATGCCCGCTGTTCGACAGGTCGCACGCGCCCGGCGGAGACGAGATCCGGCCCCGCCGGGCGGGCGGTCAGAGCTCGTTGCCCCAGAAGTAGCGGGCGACCATCTCGACCCGCTGCAGCTTCGCGCGCTGGTGGGCCGCGTCCAGCGGCACGGCCGTGGCGTGGAACCCGCCGTTCGTCGAGATCGCGATGTCGTCGACGTCGATCAGGGCGGCCGCGTCGTCGATCCGGCCGACCAGTTCGTCGACGGGCTCCAGCTCCGGGTCGTCGACGTCGACGATGCCGAGTGACATCACCAGCCCGGCGGGCAGCTGCCCGAGCGGGAAACGCTCCGCGGGTGCCGCCGGGTATTCGACGCACAGCCGGCCGAATCCCAGGCCGCCCAGGAACCGCTCGACGGCAGCCGGGTCGTAGCCACCGCCGACCGCACCGGCGGTGGTGATGTCGAGGCCGACACGGAACTCCGCCGGTGTCTCCAGGCCGGCGAGGACCTGGGCGTCGACCTGCGACATCCGTTCGATGGTCGAGTCCGGATCGATGCCGCGCGACCGGGCCTGCGACCGCCCCTGCTCGGTGAGCAGGAAAGTATACGCGGGGTTGGTCAGCAGGACGTAACGGATGCCGTCGGCGGCCAGGGCGGCGATCTCCGCGCCCAGGATCCGCGCGAGATCCGCACCGACCTGCTCGACCTGCTCGACCCGCCCGGCCGTCCCGGATGTCCCGCCCTGCCCGGCTTCACCGCCGGTGACGGCGACGCCTCCGGACAGCTCGGCGAGGAAGCCCGGGGACGGTAGCGCCACCAGCGTCGGGCGGTCGGTGCCGGACAGCAGATAGTCGGCCTCGTGCTTGGCCAGCCGGCCCTGCCCGACCGGGCGATCGGTCAGCCCGCGGACCTCCGGCGCGTGTGCGATGCCGACGAGGTCGGCGAACGCGCCGCCGGGCAGCGGCCTGTCGGCGAACCCGGCGACCCCGTCGTAGACGACGGACAGATGGTTGCGCCGGCGGAACTCCCCGTCGCTGAGCGCGGCCAGGCCCAGCCGGCGCTGGGCGAGCAGCGCCTGGCTGATCGCGGTCTCCTCGGCGGCCAGCAGCGCCGCACCGTCGACG
Organism: Frankia sp. CcI49; assembly: GCF_001983215.1. Classification (NCBI taxonomy): domain Bacteria; kingdom Bacillati; phylum Actinomycetota; class Actinomycetes; order Frankiales; family Frankiaceae; genus Frankia; species Frankia sp. CcI49. The sequence continues at coordinate 32,300 of NZ_MOWP01000006.1, read as the reverse complement.
GCTCCGCGCAGCTGTGCCGCCCGGGTCTCGACCAGCTCGGCCGGTGGCAGCAGGCTCGCGTGGTGGTCGATGTGGTACTTGAAGTCGTCAGCCATGTCCGTTCGCCTCCCGGCGTGCCCCGGCCCAGGCCGGGAAGTCGACGGCGAAGCCGGCGGCCGCGACGACGGCTTCGCAGATCTGCTGGTCCTCGTCCGGGCTGCCACCGGAGATGCCGATCCCGCCGAGGATCGCGCCGTCCCGCTTGAGCGTGTAGCCACCCTTGGTGGCGACGATGGGGTGCTGTCCCATCCGTCCCACCTGGGTGAAGAAGACCGGGTCGGACTGGCGCCAGTTCTCCAGCATCTCGGTCGGCCGCTGCATGACGGCCGCCGAGTAGGCCTTCGACAGGGCGATGGCCGGCGTCATGGGGCGGGCGCCGTCCATCCGCTCCACCAGAACGGTGAAGCCGCCGTAGTCGACGACGGCGATGCTCAGCGCCTTGCCCAGTTCGAGCGCGCGCTCCCGGGCGTCGTCCACGAGGGTCCGGGCAGCACTGAACAGCAGGGTCATGCCGACGCTCCAGCGGTCGTGAGTTCCGTGGCGTACGCCTTTTCCAGGAAGCGGATGAGGGCGGCGTTGAACAGGTCGGGCGCCTCCCAGTACATCGAGTGCGGCGCGGCCGGGACGAGTTCCAGCGTCGCGCTCGGGAGAAGTGCCGCCGCGGCGCGGACGGTGTCCGGGCGCAGCACCGCGTCGTTCTCCCCGGCGAGGAAACAGAGCGGAATGCCGGAGCCGGCGAGCTCGGCGACGGTCGGGCCGTCGGTGTTGAGATTGCGAAGATCCGCCATCTTCGCGGTGTTGAAGGTGCCCATCTGCCGGAACAGGAACGTCTTCTCCTGCTCCTCGGCCTGGAAGCGGGGAGTGAGCAGCCGGTCCAGGACGGGCAGCTTCACCGCCTCGGCCCGGTCGGCCTGGACCCGTGCGGCCAGGTCGGGATGGTCGATGCCGCCGAGCGAGTGCGCGAGCACCACGCCGGCGGCGAGGCCGGGCTGGCGCAGCGCGGCCCGCAGCGCCGCCGCGGCCCCGATGGACTGCCCGACCAGCACCGCGCGCTCCACCCCGGAGTCGACGAGAACGGCGGTGATGTCATCGGGGAACGCCCGGCTGTCGAACTCGTCCATGGTGGAGTCCGAACGGCCGAAACCGCGCAGGTCGAGGGTGATGACGGTGAACCGGTCGCGCAGCACGGGAACCTGCTGCCACCAGGCGGCGTGGTGCCCGCCCGAACCGTGCACGAACAGGACGGCCGGGCCGCTGCCGTGCACCTCGTAGTAGATCCCGGTGCCGTCCGAGGACGTCGTGGTGGGCATGGGTCACGCTTCCTTGGCGGCGGAGTCGGCGGAGTCGGCGGAGTCGGCGATGAAGGCGGGTGCGGCCGCGGGGGTGGGTGCGGGTGCGGCGGCCTGGCGGGGCGGCGCTCCGCCACCGGCCCCGGGGCGGTTGCCGTGGTAGACGATCTCGATCATGGTGTGGTCGGGGTCGTGGATGTAGCAGAACTTCGAGTTGTTCTCGGGCCGCTCGATGGGCCGGGTGTGCCGGACGCCCAGTTCGTGCAGGTGGGCGAGAAAGCCGTCCCAGTCCTCCACCTCCATGGCGAAGTGGTAGGGCGACATGCGGTCCATCTCCTCGACCGGGGTGAAATGCAGGTCGAAGTTCCCGCGGGTCATCAGGACCACCCTGGTGTTGCTCTTCGGGGTGATCGCCTTGAGCCCGAAAACCTTCGAGTACCAGGCCTTCGTGCGCTCCGGGTCGGTGGTCGGGAAGTTGACGTGATGGATATAGGCGGGTCGGTTGCTCATCATTTCTCCTCGGCCGCTGCTGACGACTTCTCCAGCTCCACCGGATTGCTCAGTGTGCCGATGCCGGAGATCGTCACGCCGACGGTCTGGCCCGGTTCCATCGCCACGACCGACTCGGTGCCCATCCACAGGACGTCGCCGGGCATGAGCGTGATGTAGCGGGAGATCTCGCGGATGTAGTCGTAGGGATCGAAGATCATGTCTCCGGTGGCGAACCGTGCGACCTCGGTGTCGTCCAGGCTGACCGTGGTGGTGGCGGCCAGGGCGTCGACGTCGGTCTCGATCCACGGACCCATCGGCTTGAAGGTGTCGCTGTTCTTGGACCGCCACAGGGTGCGGTCGCTGCGCTGCCACTCCCGGGCACTGACGTCGTTGCCGATCGTCCAGCCGAACACCGCGTCGACGGCCTGCTCGCGGGAGCAGTGCCGCACCCGGCGCCCGATCACCGCCACCAGCTCGCCCTCGGTCTCGAACCGGCCGGTGCAGTCGGCCGGTTTGACGATGGCCTCGCCGGGCCCGATCAGTGCGCTGTTGGCCCGGTAACCGATCTCCGGGCGCTCGGGCATCACCGCGAGGGCGTAGCCGCGTTCCCGCGCGTGCTCGATGTGGCTGGCGTAGTTCAGGCCGACGGCGAAGAAGGTCGGGGGCAGCACCGGCGCCAGCAGCCGCACCTCGGCCAGCGCCACGGGCTCGCCGCTGGGCCGGTGCCCGGCGAACGGGTCACCGTCGACGGGCCAGACCTGCTCGTCGACGATGACGCCGTAGCTGGGCACGCCACCGCGTTCGAAACGGCACCATCGCATCAGATCGCCCGCATCAGATCGTCCGCATCAGATCGCCAGCCGGTGTGAGACGCGCTTGGTGACCAGGTAGCCGTCCAGGCCCTCGGATCCCCCCTCGCGCCCGTGGCCGCTCTCCTTGAAGCCCCCGGACGGCGCCTGCGGCACGGACCCGCCGACATGGTTGATCGACAGGATCCCGGCCTCGAAGGCGTCGGTGAGCCGGGCGACGGTGTCCGCCCGGTGGGTGAAGCCGTAGGCGGCCAGGCCGTAGGGGAGCGCGTTCGCCTGCGCGATCGCGTCGTCGAGCGCGCGGAAGCGGATCACCGGCGCCACCGGGCCGAACGGCTCGTCCCGCAGGATCTCGGCGTCGGCGGGGACGTCCGCCAGCAGGGTCGGGCGGTAGAAGAAACCCGGGCCGGGGAGGTCCTCACCGCCGGTCAGCACGGCCGCGCCGCGGTCGCGGGCGTCGTCGACCAGGCGCCGGACGGCGGCCCGGCGGCGCTCGTTGGCCAGCGGGCCCATCTGGACGCCCGGCGCCAGGCCGTCCCCGACCACGACCGCCTCGGAGGCCTTGACGAGCGCGTCGACGAACTCGTCGTGGATGCTGTCGTGCACGAAGAAGCGGCTCGGTGAGGTGCACACCTGGCCGGCGTTGGTGTACTTGCCGCGGGCGCAGGCGGCGGCCGCGGCCGCCGGATCGACGTCGTCGCAGATGATGACCGGGGCGTGCCCACCCAGCTCCATGATCGTCGGCTTCATCACCGCGGCGGCGAGCCCGGCGAGCTTCTTGCCGACCGGCACCGACCCGGTGAACGCGACGAACCGGATCGTCGGCGAGGCGACGAGATGTTCGGACACCTCCGCCGGGACGCCGAAGACCAGGTTCAGGACCCCGGCCGGAACCCCGGCCTCCTCGAAGCACCGGACCAGCGCGCAGGCGGTGGCGGGCACCTCCTCCGAGGCCTTGATCACGATCGAGCACCCGGCGGACAGCGCGGCCGCGATCTTGCGCATGGGGCTGCCGGCCGGGAAGTTCCAGGGCGTGAAGGCGGCGACCGGGCCGATCGGTTCGCGGCGCACGGTGAGGGTCTCACCGGGCCCGGTCGGGATGATCCGCCCGTAGGCGCGGCGGCCCTCCTCACAGTCCCAGTCGAGCAGGGTCGCCACCCGCTGTACCTCACCGACGGCCTCCGCCAGTGCCTTGCCCTGCTCGAGCGTCATCACCCGGCCGATCTGGGGGGCGCGTTCACGCAGCAGGTCCGCGGCCCGGCGCAGAATCCGCGACCGTCGCTCGACCGGGGTGTCGCGCCAGATCCGGTAGCCGCGGGCGGCCGCCGCGAGCGCGGCGTCCAGGTCGGCCTTCTCCGCCAGCGGGACACTGCCCAGCCGCGCGCCGGTGGCCGGGTTGATGACGGCCTCGCGGCGGTCACCGCTGCCGTCGGTCCAGCGGCCGTCGATGTGCATCGCGAGGGTCGGATAGTCGGTCGGGACCGCAACCGGCTCGGGCACCTCGTAGCTGCCCGGCTGCGTCGTCATTGTGCGCTCTCCCTGTTGGTCTGCAGCGTCCAGAGGTGGTGCGGCGGGGTGACCTCGTGTGTTCGGGGCGCGTACGAGTCGTCGACGCGGTCCATGTCAGCCGCGTATTCCACCCGCCCGCCGCACGGCGCATGAACAAAACGAAAGACGTTCGACCCGACGGTGTGCCGGCCGAGCCGCCTGGCCTCGCGCCAGCCGGCCTCGATCATCTGGTTCCCGCCCAGGATGACGTCGTCGAAACTGTTCACCTCGTAGGAGGTGTGATTGATTCCGGCGCGGTCGGGCCGGTGACACAACAACAAGGTGTGCTGGTCGAAGTCACCTTCGCAGCGCATGAAGGTTCCCATCGGCAGCACCTGGTCGGTGATGCGAAAACCCAGCCGGTCGGTGTAGAATGCGACCGCCTTCTCCCAGCTTTTCTTGGGGATGTTCAGCGCCACATGACACAGGCGCAGCGGGCGCACCGGTGCGAACGGGTCGAGGCCCCGGTTCCAGCGCCCGACGGCGCCGAACCGGTTGACCGGGATCTCGACGGCCGGCGGCTCGGCGGGGGCGGCCACGGCGAGCCCGAGGCCGAAGCCCGTCTCGTCGAACAGATGCGCCACACCCGCGGCGTCCACCCGGACCTCGTGGTCGGTCCGCAGGTCGCGGACCAGCTGGTCGAGGTTCTCCTGCGTGTCGACGCCCCAGACCACCTCGCGGATCGTGGGTCCGGGCTCGACCGGCGGGGGAAGGGACGGGTCGTCGGACCGGCGGAGCTCGACAGCCTGGTTGCTCAGGGTCGTGAACACGGCCCGGTCCTCGTTCTCGTCCTTGTCCGCGTCATCGTGAGCGGCTGACAGGGTGAGGCCGAAGTCCTGGAAGAACCTTGTGCAGGTGGGTAGATCGTCGACCGCGTAGACGGCGCGTTCGATACGCAGGATCGTCACGGGTGCAGTGCTCCTCAGCTGGAAACGTGCGACTTTGCTGCCCCACGCCGATACGGTGAGCCTAGGGCCGTTGTATCGGTCGAACCATCCTCCCGGCTGTGCGCACGGCGAAGGCTAATGATGCGGATCCGGTGCGCAGGCGGCTCGGTACAGCTCGGTTCAGGCCGGTTTGCTCAGCTCGGCCGAACTGACCGTCATCGGGTTCCGTGTGAACCACGCGGTGATGTAGTCGAGAAAAACCCGGACCTTGCGCAGGGTGTGCGCCCCGGGTGAATGGACCGCATAGAGTGACCGGGCCGGCCCCTGGTAGTCCGGAAGGGCTCGTTCGAGCAGCCCGCTCGCGAGATCGGCGGAGACGGTGCGAATGGGCATCAGCGCCAGCCCCCGGCCGCGGACGGCGGCCTTGCGCAGGGTGAGATAGCTGTTCGAGGAGTAGACCGCCGTCGGCACCTTCGAATGGATCTCCTGACCGTTCCCGCGCAGGTGCCAGATCGGGTCGTTGAGATGAATGAGGCAGTCGTTCTCGGCGAGCTGCTGCGGATCCTTGAGCGGTGGCCGTGCGGCGAGGTACTCCGGCGCTGCGCACAACACGTACTCGATGTCCGCCAGCTTTCGGATCAGCATGGTCGAGTCGCGCAGATCCCGGGTGTGAAAGGCGACGTCGTAGCCCTGGTCGAGAAACTCGAACGGGCGGTCCGACATTCCACCGACCTCGAACCGCACGTGAATCTTCGGGTGGTCGACGGCGAAGTCCGCGATCGCCTCGCCGAGGTCGAGATTTCCGATCCATTTTGGGCAGATTACTGCCAGTGGCCCTTCCACCCGCTCCCGCAGGCCGCGGAGTGCGGCGTCCTCCGCATCCATTTCCTGTAGCATGCGGTCCGCGAAGTCGCGGTAACGTCGGCCGGCGGCGGTCAGGGTCACGGCCCGCGCCGTGCGGTTCACGAGTCGAATGTCTAGTTGTTTCTCGAGTTCCGCGACATGGCGGGAGACCAGCGATCCCGAGATGTTCAGCTGTCGTGCCGCGCGACTGAAGTTTCCTTCGTCCGCGACTCGGACAAAGCTCCGCATTACGGTCAGGCGATCCATCTATGAAATCCCTTTTTTCGCCGAGACAAGGTTCCGATGGTAACGCCCGGCCGGACTGGTCGTAAACCTCTCACCGACCGTGACAGGAGCAGGGTCGCGGTAGGTGAGAGATTCGTTTCCCAGCGGTATGCGGGCCGGCGTCGTTCCCGGTCGGGCCCGCCCTGAAACGGGTTACCCGGCGCCGGTCAGGCTCGCCGCCGACGCGGATGCCGGTGCCTCGCCGCGGTCCGATCTCTCGCTACGGTCGGTGTCACCAACCGTGTCACCAACCGTGTCACTGGACGTGGCGGTATCGCTGTCGGTGGCAACGACATCCTCCGCCTGTGCGCGGGCGGAGGGGCGGAGAGCCTGGCGGGCGGCCGAGGCGAAGGTGGCCGCCACGATCGCGTCCGGCGAGATCCGGTCGGTGAGCTCCTCGGCCACCGCGCCGTCGCGCAGGACGAGCACCCGATCACACAGCAGCGCCAGCTCGTTCTCGTCGGAGCCCGCGACCAGCACCGCGCAGCCGGTGGCGGCCGCCGACCTGATCGTCTCGACGATCGTCTGCCGCGCTCCGACGTCCACCGCCTGGGTTGGCTCGTGCAGGGCCAGCAGCCGTGGGTGCGTGGCAAGCCATTTGGCGAGCAGGACCTTCTGCTGGTTGCCGCCGCTCAGCTTGCCGACGGGCATCGACGGCCTGGGGGGCCGGACATCAAGCGCGCCGATCCAGTGCCGCACCATCGAGTGTTCCGCGGCGCGGTTCACCGGTTTCCACCCGCCGTGCCCCTGCGACCGCGGCAGCGCGATGTTCTCCGCGACCGACAGCTCGAATGCCAGCCCGGCGTGCTCGCGCCCCTCGGGAACGAGCGCGACGCCGGCGGCGATGGCCCGCCGGGTGTCGAGTTCCGTCAGATCCAGGTCGGTGCTGCCGACGGTGAACCGGCCGGCCCGGGCGGGACGTGCCCCGGCGACGAGGTAGGGAAGCTCCTCGTAGCCTGCGCCGGCGAGGCCCGTGACGCCGAGGACCTCCCCGGGCTCGATGCACAGGTCCACCTGGTCCAGGACCTTGCCTGTGACTCCGGTGAGCCTGATCGTGGCAGGCCTGGTGCCGCTGGCGGGCGTGCCGCTGTCAGCGGGGGCGTTGCTGTCGGCGGGCGTGTTGCTGTCGGCGGGCGCGGCGCCGTCGGGGCCTTCCGACCTGTCGGTGTCGGAGACCGCGTGGGCGGCAGAGCCGTCAGCGGTGCCGGAGATCCCGGGTGAGTCGCCGGCAGCCTCGGTCTCGACGATGGCCGGCCCACGCCCCAGCCGGTGGGTGGGCACGTCGCGGGCGACCTGGGGCCGATGCCCGACCACGAGCTCGGCGAGATCGGCCTCTCGCAGGCCCGCGGTGGGCAGGCCCGACTCGACCGCGCACCCGTCGCGCAGCACCGTCACCCGGTCGGCCGCGTCGACGACCTCCTCGAGCCGGTGGGTGATCACGAGCGCCGCCGTCCCGGACGACACCACTTCGTCCAGCATCTCGTAGAAGCGCTCCAACGAGCGCCGGGTCAGCGACCGGGTCGACTCGTCGAAGATGATCAGCCCGGAGCCTTCGCGTGCGTCCTGGATCGCCCGCGCGATCGCCACGGTCGCCCGGTCCTCCTCGGGCAGGGATCCGACCCTGGCCTCCAGCGGCACGGAGCGACCGAAACGATCGAGGACCTCTCGGGCCTCGGCGAGCTCGTGCCTCCAGTCGATCCGCCGGGAGAACCGGCTGGCCCGCAGCCGGCCGGCCCGCAGGTTCTCGACCACCGTGTAGTCGTTGACCAGGCCGAGACTCTGGTGGACGACGGCCAGCCCGTGCGCACGCGCGTCGAGCGGGCGGATGGGCAGCCGGAGCAGGGTGCCGTCGACCAGGACCTGGCCGCCCGGATCAGGCGCGTGGTAGCCGGTGAGCACCTTCGCCAGCGTCGACTTTCCGGAGCCGTTCTGCCCGATCAGGCCGTGGATCTCACCCGGGTGCAGATCGAGCCCGACCTCGCGCAGGACCCGGGCGCGGCCGAACGTCTTCGAGATCCGGTCGATCCGCAGCCGTGGCACCGTCATCGCAGTGGAGTCGGCCGCCTTCACGGTCATCCGAGGCCCCACAGCGCGCGGAACTTCGCCGGGAAGTCCGTCGGGCCGAACCACTCGCCGGTTGCCTCCGCCGCACTGCTGACTGTGATGTCCTTGACGTTGTCCCGGGTGAAGAGCCGGATGGGGATCTCGTACTCGGGCAGCGGCAGGCCGAGCATCATCCGGATGGCCGCGTCGGCGTCGACCCAGCCCTGGAACACGTTGGCCTGGCCGGAGTCGACGTGGAGGAACTTCCCGGAGGCCAGCATCTGCAGGCCGGTGATCTGAGCGGATCCCGCCGCGCCGCGGATGGACGACGCCTTGCCCGACTGCTGCACCCCGTTCAGGGTCGGCTGCAGGTACTGCTCGAACTCGGACACCACGTAGCCGACGCCCGGGGTGGTGAGAATCGCGGAGCTGGTCGAGGACGCGATCAGGCTGAAGTTCGCCGAGGAGATCTTGTTGACCTTGACCTTGCAGTCCGGGCAGTGTGCCTTGTACTCCTCCTGCGCGGCGGCGACATAGGCCTGGGTCGACGGCGAGTCCGTGCTGCCGTTGATGACGACGTTGGCCTTGCCGCCCGAGTCCACGATGATCCAGTCGGCGATGGCACGCTGCTGGGCCTTGCCGGCGCCCTCGATGTAGCCCAGCCTGTCGCCGGCGGGGTGCGCGGAGTCGGGGATCTGGTTCGTGATCAGAACCGGGATGCCCTTGCTCTGGGCGGCGCCGAGTGCGTTGCCGGCCAGTGCGTAGGGGATCGCGTCGGTGATGATGGCGGCGGCGTCTGCGCCCGTCGCCTGGTTCACACAGGAGGTGATGTCCGACGGGTTGGAGTTGCCGTTGCAGACGTGGACGTCGACGCCGGCGGAGGACAGCGCGGACGTCAGCGCGCGTGCCGTGACCGTGAGCGCCGGGGCCTGCTGGGTGATCGGAATGTAGTAGACCGTCCTGCCGCGCAGCCTGTCGACGCCCTCGACCTCGTCGGTCGGGATCGGCAGGGTCTTCCGCGGGCTGCTCAGCTCCGTCACCTTGGCGGCCAGGTCACCGGCGGCCGTGCTGGCCCCAGCGCCGGCCGTGGACGTGCCGTCGCTGTCGGCCGGGTCCGAGCCGCAGCCGGCCAGTAAGCCCGCCGCGGTTAAGGCGGCGACCAGCATGGCCCATCGCTCCCGGCGAAACCGGGTGGCCGATCGCGACGCACGTGCGGTAGTGATCATTTTCATCCTCCAGGCGGAGACTCCCGCGGCCGCGGCTACGGGACTGGCTGAGCGGGAAGCAGGGGTCGCGGAGCTGGAACTGGGACTGGGAGTGGCTCACAGACCCCAGGAGCGTCGGTCAGCTCCCGGATCGGGCATGCAACAGCGTCGAGATCGTCACAGCGACGATGAGGACCCCGCCGTAGAAGACGTTCGAGATCCAGGCGGCCACGCCGAGCAGCTGCAGGCCCAGGATGCCGGTGGCGAGGAAGTAGACGGCGACGAGTGTGCCGAGCGGGTTGAACCGACCCGGCTGCAGGATCGCGGTTCCGAGGAACGTGGCCGCGAAGGTCGGCAGCAGATAGCTGTTGGCGACCGTCGGGTCGAACCCGCCGGTCGCCGCCGCGGCCAGGACACCGCCGACACCGTTGATCGCGCCCGCCGTCGTGAAGGCGCCGAACCGCACCCGGTTGACCCGGATGCCGGCGAGCCGGCTCACCTCGCGGTTCGCGCCGACGAACCGCATGTTGCGGCCCAGCGGCGTCAGCATCAGCACGTAGGCGAAGACCAGCATGAGCCCGACGCCCTCGTAGAAGCTCACGGGCAGCCCCAGCACGTCGAACAGTGCGATCTTCGAGAAGTCCGTGCTCAGCCCGCTGATCGGCGTCATGTTGCTGATCCACAGCGCGATGCCGAGCAGGAGCGTTCCCATCCCCAGCGTCACGACGATGGTGTTCACGCCGAGCCGGACGACCAGGGCGCCGTTGATGGCGCCGCACAGCGTCGCGATGGCGATCGCCGTCAGGCTCGCGAGCCACACGTTCCATCCGTGGTCGACGTTCAGGACCGGCACCAGGATCGCGGACAGGCCGAAGACGGCGGCGACCGAGAGGTCGACGAACTCGCCCACGCAGATGGTGCACAGCAGCGCGGCGGTGAGGAAGACGAGGGCCTGCTGGCTACCGAAGATCGTCTTGGCCGTGCCGGAGGTCAGGAAGGTCTCCGGCACCGCGATCCCGTAGACGACAGCCATGATGAGCCAGACACCCAGCACCGCGAAGCGGGCGCCGTAGTGGCCGAGCCCCGCGCCCCCGCCAGGCCGCCTCCCGCGGCCGCGCCCGTGCCCCGCGCCGTGGCCTTCGCCGTGCCCCTGCTCGTGGCCGTCCGCATGCCCGTGACCGTCCGCGGCCCCCTGGTCCGGGCTGAGCACAGCCGTGCCATGCCGGTCGGTGGACGGCCCGGGCCGCCGGGGTGACCGGATGCCCGGAAGGGACGACGCCATGCTCATGCGGACGGCGCCCCGTTCGACACCGGGCCGACCCGGGTGAAGCCGGAGATGTCCGGGAACGGGCCGGTGCGGTCCTTCTGGAGGTCGACCTGGAAGGTGTTGAGCAGCATCGCGAGCATCGAGAAGTTGCCCAGGCTGCCGATCAGGTCGACCAGGCCCTGCTCGCCGAACGCGGCCAGGCCCGCGGCGAAGGTCTCGTCGCGGACGAAGTGCTCGGTGAGGACCTCGGTCGCGAACTGGTAGAGCAGCTGCTCGTCCGGGTCGGTGAAGGCCGGGTCCTCGCGGCGGGCGAGGCGCTCCAGCGCCGCGCGGTCGACGCCCGCGTCCGCCGCCTTGTCGACGTGCGCGTTCCAGGAATACTGCGCGTCGAAATGACGGGCGGCGATCAGCAGGCTGAGCTCCCGCAGCCTCAGTGGCAGCGCCGACTCGAACCGGCAGAACGCGCCGAGCGCCTCGACCCGCTCACAAAGCTCGGGGCTGCGCAACCAGACCAGGAAAGGACCGCGGGTGCCGCCGCGCCGGCTGGTGATTCGATCGCTGATCTCCGCCTGCCGGGGGGACAGTGTTTCCAGCGGCTTGAGTCGCACGAACATCCTCCTCGATGTCGACCATGACGAAAGCTGTGATTGGGGTAACGATGATGAACGTTCGACGTTGTGTCCAGAGCTGTCCGACGGCTGTTGGTGAAGACCCCGAAACATTAGAGTTCCGGATCGGCGATCGTGGCCCGCGACCGACCCACCTAACCTCAACCTGGACGATCCCGGGCTGTTCGGGGGCTTGACACAGAGAGCTGAGGACTCGAGATGACGATCATCAGGACGCGAAACGTCACGCGCCTCGATCGTGGTGGTGCCGTGTGCACGATACCGCTGATTACCAGGTCCAGCGCCATCGAGAAAACAACGCTGACCTCCGGTATCAGCACCTACCCGGTGGGCTCCGGAGCGCCGCTGCACACGCATAACTGCGTCGAGCACGTGACGCTGCTGAGCGGTCTCGCCGAAGTTGAGATCGACGGTGAGCTGACCGCGCTGGAACCCCACGACACCACCTATGTCGAAGCCGGAATTCCGCATCTCTTCCGCAACATCGGGGACGTTCCGATGACGATTCTGTGGGTATACGACTCGGCGTTCGTGACACGCACCTTCATGGCGACCGGCCAGACCGTCGAGCATCTGTCGGAGGCCGACAGGATGGTCAACGACTGAGCATGGTCAACGACTGAGCCGTCCGCACACCGTTCCCGCCCTCCTGGACGCCATGGCGACCAGGAGGGCGGCGTGTTTCCGGGCGGGGTGGTCAGGCCGGGCGCACACCGTCCGGGATCGCCACACCGAGCGCGGCGGCCTGGTCGCAGAGCTTGTTGACCATCGGAACGGGCAGTGGGATGCCGCCGGTGAGCCGGTCGGCGAACGTGCGGGTGCCCCGCTCCCCGGGGACGAGGATCTCCGCGGACGGGTCGTTCGCGGGCAGCCTCTTGATGGCGTCGACCGTCTCGTCGACGATTCCCCGGAACTGGTCGACGGGCAGGAACGCCGAGATGTCGACGGCGAGCAGGGCCGCGTTCTGCCGGTGCCGCCGGCCCTCCGGGCTACCGCTGTGGAACGGGCTGACGATCGGGTTGGCGGTGAGGCCGCTGGTCAGCAGCTCGAAGACGAGCGACATCCCGGCGCCCTTCGCGCCGCCCATCGGCAGGGGCACGGCGGCCTCGGCCGGGTCGGTGGTGGGCCGGCCGTCCTTCGTCAGGGCGGCGCCCTCGGGCAGCGGCCGCCCACTGCTCCTGTGCTGGGCGATCCGGCCGAGCGCGATGACCGCCGTCGCCATGTCGAGCAGGACGATCGGATGGCGCCCGGCGGGCACCGCGACGGAGAGCGGGCTGGTCGCCACACCGGCGCCGGTGCTGCCGGTGTAGGCCATGTTCGGTACGCCGGCGACGATGCCGAGGCCGGCCATCCCGTACTGGGCGGCGCATTCGGTGTAGTAGCCGATCGCGCCGGTGTGCACCGTGCCGCGCACGGCGACCCAGGCGATGCCGCTCGAGCGGGCCATGCTGACGGCCTGGTGCATGGCCATCGACAGCGCCACCGGGCCGGGGGCCGAGTCCGCGTCGATCACCGCGACGGCCGACCGCAGTTCGTCGACCGCGATCTGGGGCCGCGGGTTCGCCTCGCCCTTCTCGAACAGCTCGAGGTAGCGGGGGATGCGGGAGACTCCGTGCGAGTCGACACCGCGCAGGTTCGCCCACACCAGGACGTCCGCGATCGTGTCGGCGTGCTCGCGGCTGGTGCCGGCCGCGACGAAGATGTCACTGACGAGTGTGCGCAACGCCTTGTCCGGCACGATGGTGCGGGGGGCAGGCATGGGGAACCTCCGATGGCTCAGGCGGCGATGGCGGCGATGGCGGCGACGCTCGCCCCACCGTCCGTCCGGCGAACGCGCGCCGGACGGACTGCGACGAGGCCGAGTGAACGAACAGGGAGCGAACGGGCCGGGACCGAGGCTGTGGCCCGGCTTCGCCCGGCCGGCGGGCGGCGGCTACAGCGGGAGATGCACGTCGACCAGCGCGGTGACGCCGGCCCGGACACCTGCCAGCGCCGCCTCGAGGACGGGGCGTAGCTCCTCGGGCCTGGTGACGGTGTGCCCCGCCATCTCGAACGGTGTGACCAGGGAGGCCAGATCGGGCTGGTCGGTGAGGTCCACACCGCGGAAGTCGTCCTCGGTGACCGCGGTGCCCTGCGGGTAGAAGCGCAGGTGGTTGAGCTTCATCGACCGGTACTGCCGGTTGTTGAAGACCACCACCAGCAGCGGGAGGCCGAGAGCGCGCGACGCCGCGAGGGACTGCACGATCGGGTTGTAGAGGAACGAGCCGTCGCCGATCGTGAGGACGACCTCACGATCCGGATCGGCGAGCTTGACTCCGAGCGCCACACCGAGCCCCTGGCCGAGGCCGCCCTGGACGTAGGAGTACCGGCCCGGCTCCTCGGCCCGCAGATGCTGCGCGATCGCCCGGCTGTGCGTGATCGTCTCGTCGACGACGGCGGCTCGCGGGTCGATCAGGTCGCGCAGTTCCCTGACCACGGCCGCGGCGTCGAGGCCGGCGCCGGCGGCGGCCCGTGCCGGTCGGGGAGCGGCGAGGGCGGCGCGCCGGGCGGCGACCCGCTCGTCGTCGACACCGAGCTCCAAGACGCCCGAGACCAACGCTCGCAGCGTCGGCCCGACATCGCCCTCCAGGTACTGGTCGGCGGTGAGGACCTGGTAGTCGCTGTACGGACGGTGCGGGACGTCGTCGATGACGAGTACCTCGGCGTCCGCGGGGCGGTTGCTGGGTGGGTACCAGGGCGCACGGCAGCAGACCAGGACGATCAGGTCGGCCTCGGCGAACAGCGCGCCGCCCTCGCCGCCGCGGTGCAGCTCACTGGTGCGCGGGAAGTTGGCGCACACCGCTGACTGCGGCTCGACGACGGGGATCGAGAGCAGCTCGGCGAGGTCGACGAGCGCGGCGAAGCCGTCGGGATGCCGGCCGGCCGACTCGGTGACGATGACCGGGCGCTCGGCGGCGACGAGCCGGCGGGCGGCCTCGGCCAGCTCGGGCTCGGTGCTGACCCGGCTGCCCGGCAGGGCCACGGGCCGGACGGCCGTCGCCGCCGGCTCCCATGGTTCGAGCAGGACCTCGACCGGGACGTTGAGGTACACCGGACCGGCCGGCCCCCGGCGGGCGATCTCGGCGGCCCGGACCACGGAGCCGTACAGCGTGGACACGCTGCCGACCTGGGTGGACCACTTGACGAAGGGTGCGGCGACCGCCTGCGTGCCGCCGACGATGGACAGGTTGCGGTACCACTGCGAACCGGGATCGGTCTCGGTCTCGCCGTAGGTGATCGACTCGGACGAGCAGACGACCATCGCGACGTTGGCCAGCAGCGCGCCGTGGATGCCGCAGGCACCCTGTAAGAGACCGGGCACCGCGTGCAGCAGGACCATCTGAGGCCGGCCGGTCACCAGCCCGTACCCGGTCGCCATCGCCACGGCGAGGGTCTCGTGCAGCAGATCGAGGTAACGCGGCCCAGGCGTGCCGTTCTTCTCCTGCCGGGCGAGCGCCTCCCACACCGGCGCCCACTCGGAGCCCGGCGAGGAGAAGATGACATCGACCCCAAGGCTCCGGCAGGCCTCGAGGATCGCCTCCCCGCCGTCCTTGCGGTCCTTCTCGTCCGTCAGGTCCGTCACGATGCCGCCTCCGTGCCGCCGGCGCTCGTGCCGACCGCGAGGGGGGCGTCCGAGATCGGCCATTCGAGGCACTCGCAGATCCCACGGCCCATGATCCACTCGAGTTCCTCGGCGGTGAAGCCGAAGTGTTCGGTGAACTGCGCGATCGTGTCGGCGTAGGTCAGGCCGTGGCCCATGAGACGGGTCAGGTCCGTGCCCCAGAAGCAGCGCTGCGGACCCATCGCGTCGACCATCTCGCGAACGTACTTCGCGAGGTTGAGGTTCGGGAACGGCTGGGTCGAATAGCCCGGGACGGCGGAGACCTTGACGTAGATGTTGGGGTGTTTGTGCAGGTCGGCGGTCTCCTTGACCCAGTAGCCGATGGCGTCGTCGACGCAGCGGGCCATGATCCCCATGTGGTCGATGATGATGCGCAGGCCGGGGTGGCGGGCCGCGATCGCGCCCAGCTCGGCCTTCCAGATCGGCGCGTGCACCATCGTCCTGATGCCCAGCTCCTCGGCCAGCGGCCAGTACCAGTCGTTCGTGCCGTCGATCATCCAGTTGCGGTCGATCGGCCGGTGGAACGTCAGCCGGGTGCCCTTCACGTACGGGTTCTGCGCGAAGTCGCGCATCATCGCCGCACCCTCGGCCGGCTTGTTCTGCGGGATCCGGGCCATGATCCCGAAACGGTCCGGGTGCGCCTCGCACGCCTCGAGGGCATAGTCGATGCGGTCACCCTCCCAGGACGGCGGCAGGATGAGCGCCCGGTTGACCCCGGCGGCGTCCATCAGCCGGAGCGCCTCCTCATAGCTGAACGCCTCTTCGCGGTGCCCGTTGAGACGGATCCGCTCGCGGGCCCCGGGCACCCACGGCCGGTCGGGGGTCTCCTCGAGCCAGACGTGGATCTGCGAGTCGACGATGAACATCTGTGGCGTCCTCGATTCGGGATGGGGGACGGGTGCGGCGCCCACCGGGCCACCGCTGGGAACGTGGGAACTGAACGCGGGAACTACGGAGAGAAGGTCGTGGTCAGGAAGGCTGACGCGCGGCGATCTGGTCGACGACGTGCTCGGCGATCGCCAGCGACGAGGTCGCGGCCGGCGACGGGGCGTTGCGCACCGCGGTCACCGGGCCGAGCCTGCTGATGCGGAAGTCGTCCACCAGGGAGCCGTCGGCGTCGACGGCCTGCGCGCGGACCCCGGCCGGCGCGCGGACGACGTCGGATGTCCGCAGGTCAGGGACGTATTCCCGGGCCGCCGCGAGGAAGACCCGCCTGGACAGCGACCCGCGCATCTCCCCGAGGCCGGCCCGCCAGTGCTGGCGGAACAGCCTGCGCGCCCCGGGCCAGCGCAGCACGGCCGCGAGGTCGCCCAGGCGCAGGTCGCGGCGCCGGTAGCCCTCACGCGCCAGCGCGAGCACCGCGTTCGGGCCGATGTCGACGTTCCCGTCGACCCGCGGGGTGAGGTGCACGCCCAGGAACGGGTAGGCCGGGTCGGGAACCGGGTAGACCAGGCCGCGGACCAGCCCGGTCCGCGCGGGCACCAGCCGGTAGTACTCGCCGCGGAACGGCACGATGGCCGGCCCCGGGTCGTCGCCGGCGAGCCGGGCCACCGAATCCGCCTGCAGCCCCGCGCACAGCACGACCTGGCCCAGCTGGTGGGTCTGGGAACCGGCGGCCCGGGAGCCGGCCGTGACGGTGACCGCGTCGGCGCCGGCCGGGCTGATCGCGGTGACCGTGGTGGCGAGCAGGATCTGGCCGCCGGCGGCGGCGACGTCCTCCGCCATGGCCCGGGCGATCGCCGGGTAGTCGACGATGGCGGTGGTCGGTGAGTGCAGCGCGGCCACCCCGGTGACGTTCGGCTCCAGCTCGCGCAGTCCGGCCTGGTCAAGCCAGCGGATGCCGGGAACGCCGTTGTGCCGCGCGCGGCCCTCGATGGCCCGCAGCCGCCCGGCCTCCAGGTCGTCGCGGGCGACGACGACCTTCCCGATCTCCCGGAACTCCAGGTCGTGCTCGGCGCAGAACTCGCGCAGCAGGGCGACACCGCGACGGCACAGCGTCGCCTTCAGCGAGCCCGGCTGGTAGTGGAGCCCGGCGTGCACGACGCCGGAGTTGTGCCCGGACTGGTGGGTCGCGAGCGCGTCCTCCTTCTCGAAGACGACGACCTCCCGGCCGAGCTGGGCCAGCCGGCGGGCGACCGCGAGGCCGACGAGCCCACCGCCGACCACCCCGACCCGTTCACGGGCCGTGCCAGCCGCGGTCATGAGCCCGGCTCGCTTCGCATCGCGACGGTCTTGACCCGCGAGTAGAAGCGGAGGCCCTCGTAGCCCTGCTCCTTGACCGTCGACCCGCCGGAGTCACCGAAACCCCCGAAGGGCATGTGGACGTCCCAGCCCGAGGTCGGCAGATTCACCGACACCTGGCCGGTGTCCACCCGGTCGGCGAAGGCGTGGGCGTGGCCGAGGTCGCGGGTGAAGATGGAGGCGGCCAGGCCGTAGGCGGAGTCGTTCGCGGCGGCCACCGCCGCGTCGAAACCATCCACCACTCCCACGGCGAGGACCGGGCCGAACACCTCGTCGCGCCAGATTCCCATCGCCGGGGTGACCTCGGTGATGACGGTCGGGGTGACGAAACAGCCGTGGGCCAGCGGGCCGTCCGCCGGGGTCGTCCCGCCGGTGGCGATCACCGCTCCCTCCTGACGGGCGCGCTCGATGTGGCCCAGGACGTCGTCGCGGTGGCGCCGGCTGACGAGTGGGCCCACCACGACGTCCGGATCGGTGCCGGGACCGTAGGGGATCGCCTCGGTGGCCTGGACCAGACCGGCGATGAACTCGTCCGCGATCCTGCGGTCGACGATCACCCGGCTGGTGGCGGTGCAGCGCTGCCCGGTCTGCCCGAACGACGCCGCGGCGACGGTCGGGACGGCGAGCGCCAGATCGGCGTCGGCGAGGACCACCGAGGCGTTCTTGCCACCGAGCTCGGCCTGTACCCGCACGGTGCGGTCGGCGAGCCGACGCTTGAGGATTCGTCCGACCGCCGTGCTCCCGGTGAACGACACCGCGGCGATCCGCGGGTCGTCCAGCAGCGCCGCCTCGATCTCGCTGATGCGTCCGAGGGCGAGCCCGAGCACCCCGGCGGGCAGACCGGCGTCGTGCAGGGAACGGGCGAGGTGCACCGCGACCAGCGGTGTCTCGGACGCCGGCTTGAGGACGACGGCGTTGCCCGCGATCAGGGCCGGGGCGGCCTTGCGGGCCGGGGTCAGCAACGGGTCGTTCCACGGGGTGATCAGGCAGACCACCCCGAGCGGCTCCGAGCGCACGGATGTCTCGGTGCCCGGGCGGCTGTCGGCCAGCAGGTGCCCGTAGGGCTGACGGGCCATGCTCGCGTAGTAGTCGAAGAAGTCAGCGGCCTTGGTGACCTCGACCGTGGCCTCCGCGAGGGTCTTGCCCATCTCGGCCACCAGGTCGGCGGCGATCTCCTCGCGACGTCCGCGCAGGTCGGCGGCCGCGTCGATCAGCACCTGGGCGCGGCCGAGCAGTCCGGTGGCGCGCCACCGGCGTGCTCCCAGCACCGCCGCGTCGTAGAGCTCGGTCACCTCCGCCGCGGACATCGCCGGAACCCGCCCGACGACCCGGCGTACGTCCGCCGGGTCGACGACGTCGATGTGCCGGCCGTCGGCTGGCATCAGCCACTGCCCGCCGACGAGCCGTGGCACCGCCCTTGGTGGCATCAACTCCGACCGTCCTCTCGAATCCTGGAGACCTGCAACCTGGGGGCCAAACGGCCCTTCGGCAGGTAGGAACCGAGCCTAGGAGTCGGATCAGAACAGTGAAGACCATAAACCGGCAAACTAAGGTTTACGGTCCACGTGCGGGCCGGTGTGGACGAAGAGGCCGGGTCAGGCCGATCGGCCGCCATGATGGGTGGGCCCTCGAAGAAGCCGCGAGCAGCAGGAGAGAAGATGTCGTCCGTGATAATTGTGCACTATAAGGTGAAGCCCGGTTTCGAGGAGCACGTCGCGCATTCTCTGGCGCGGATGGTGGAACCCACCCGGGCCGAGCCGGGAAACCTCGCGTACAACGTCTGCCGGTCGCCGCGGGATCCGGCGGTCTTCGCGATCTACGAGGAGTACGTCGACGCGGCGGCGGTCACCGCGCACGCCTCGTCGGAGTATTTCGAGCACTGGCTGAAAAAGGAGACGCTGCCGTATCTCGAGGAGCGGCGGCGGCATGACCTGGTCGCGCTCTGAACAGCAGGGGCGGTCAGGCCCGGAACCGATCCGGTCCCGGGCCTGACCGCCCCCACGTCATCTGCGGCTCAGGCGGCTCAGGCGGATCCGCTCGTGACCGGGGTGAACTCCAGGTGCAGCTCGGTCAGGCCGCGCAGCACCCAGGTCGGCTCGTACTTGAACCGGCGCTCGCCGGCCGGGCCGTGATGCTCCTCGGAAAGCCGGATGTCGCGGGTGCGGTCGAGGATGCGCTCCAGGCTGATCCGCGCCTCGACACGGGCGAGCGGCCCACCGGGGCAGGAATGGACCCCACGGCCGAACGCGATGTGCTGGCGGACGTTCTTGCGGTCGTGCCGGAACTCGGCCGGGCATTCGAAATGGCGCGGATCGCGGTTCGCCGCCCCGTTGAGGAGCATCACCGGGGTACCCGCCGCCACCTCGACGCCGCCGACCGTCGTGTTCCGCCGTGCCAGCCGGAAGTCGGCCTTGACCGGGCTCTCGACCCGCAGCGACTCCTCGATCAGGTCGGGGATCAGCTCACGGTTCGCCCGCAGCTCGTCCTGGACCTCCGGGTTCTCGGCGAGGTACTTCAGCACGGCACCGAGCAGCCGGGCGGTGGTCTCCTGCCCCGCGGCGAACAGGAAGGTCGCGGCACGGACGACCGCGATCACCTCCGGAATGCTCCCGTCGGGATACGTCGCCGTCGCCATCTGGGTCAGGACGTCGTTGCGCGGGTTCTGACGGCGGTCCTCGATGTACTTGCTGAACCAGTTGTCCAGCCAGCCCAGCGCGTTCAGCTCGCCGTCGGACTCCCCGCCGGCGCCGATCTGGCCGGGGCTGGTGCTCAGCCCGAAGCCCTTCCGGAAACGCTCGTGGTCGGCCTCGGGGACACCCAGGACGTCGGCCACCGCGAGCATCGCGAACGGCTGCGCGTAGGCGCGGATGAACTCGCACCTGCCGTCGTCGATGAACTCGTCGAGCTGCCGGCCGGCCAGCCCCTGGATGAACTCCTCGTTCTCCTGCAGCCGTTTCGGTGTCAGCATCCGCATGACGAGCGCACGCTCGTTGGTATGCATCGGCGGGTCCATGGTGACCATGTGCTCGTTCATCGGCAACTGGTCACGGTGCTCGTCGATGATGGCGCCGACGTCGTCACCCTCCAGCGGCACGGGGAAGACCGCGAAGGGGCCGACCACCGAGTTGCATGAGGAGAAGGTGTCGACGTCGCGGTACACCTCGGTGGCCTCGGCATAGCCGGTCACCGCGACGACCCCGAGATGCGGCAGCGGCAGCACCGGGCAGGTGGCACGTAGATCGTCAAAATACGGATACGGGTTTTCGACGAGCGATTCGTCATTGAAGAAATCGATCGTCTTCCAGTCGGTCAACCCGCTCTCCCTCCGAGTGGCGCCGCGCGCGTCAGAAAACTCTTGGGCGAGTGCCCAATACGTGTTGGGCACCTGTCTAGCACACGCGCGGAAGCACGAGCAACCAGACCGGGTCTTTTCCGGCGTCGGCGCGGACCCGCGGCATCCGTGTCCATGCACCGCGAGATGGAAAAGGCGCACCGGCCGCGCCGCATCCCCCGCGCCGCATCCCCCGCGCCGCAACCTCCGCGCCGCAACGTCCGCGCTGCCTCACCGCGACGCGGTCGGCGTCGGTCGCGCAGTCGGTGGCGGGCGGCGCCGAAACCCGGCTCAGGGTTCGGTGAAGCCGCCGTCTCCGGCCACGAGCGCCACCAGCAGAGTGCGGAGCTGGTCGAGGCCGTCGGGGCCGAGGAGCTCCGACCACTCCTGCTCGACGGCGACCGCGGTGCGGCGCATCGCGCGCAACGCCGCCAGGCCGGCGGCTGTCAGCTGCACCAGCCGGGCTCGGCCGTCGTCGGGATCGGCGATCCGCTCGACATACCCGCCCCGCTCCAGGGTGGTCACCACCTGGGCTGTCGCCTGCCTGGTCACGCCGAGGCCCTCGGCGAGCTCGGAGACGCGGCGACCCCCGCCCAGCAGGGGCACGAGCAGTAGCGCGTGGCCTGGGCGCAGGCCGGTGAGCCCGGCGGCGGCGAAGCCCTCGGCCACCCGGGCGGCTTGCAGCCTGGCGACTCTCTGCAGCAGGGCCGGTGTCGTCTGCGCGGCGACCGGCCGGAACATCTGGCTCACGGAGGTATCGTGCCATTGCAAATAGGCAAGGTACTTGCCTATTCTGACGACATGTCGATCTCGGTGCTCCGCGCACATCGGCGGGCCGTTCTGGGAGCCGCACTGCTCATGGCGGCCGTGCTGGTCGCTCTCCTGGTGTCGTGTGACTCGGGGGCGCGCGGCTCCGGTCCCTTACGGCAGCGTCTCGGCGGTTCGGATTCCCCGTCGGTACCCTCGCAGCCGGGCGCCGGGGCGCCGATTCCGACGGGTCGGTCGAGCTTCGCGTTGACGGTGGCAGGGGCGAAGGAGGAGCGGACGGTTCACCTCTACCGGCCCTCCGGGCTCACCGGCCAGGTGCCCGTGGTCGTCATGCTGCACGGCGGGTACGGCAGCGGAACGCAGGCCGAGAACAGCTACCGGTGGGATGATGCCGCCGACGCCGGGCGTTTCCTAGCCGTGTTTCCCGACGGGACCAGCCGCTCCTGGAACGCCGGTGGCACCTGCTGCGGCCCCGCCGCGGGTGACAACGTGGACGATGTCGCGTTCCTGCGGGACGTCCTCACGACGCTGGGCGGCCGGATCGACGTCGACCCGCGCCGTGTGTTCGTCACCGGGATCTCCAACGGCGGCGCGATGGCCTATCGGATGGCCTGCGAGACCGATCTGTTCGCCGCGGTCGCGGCTGTCTCGACGACGATGCTGGTCGACTGCTCGTCGGCGGCGAAGGCCTCCGTCCTGCACATTCACGGCACCGAGGACAAATCTATCCGGTACGACGGTGAGCAGGGCGACCCGTTCAGCCGTCGGTACCCGGGCATCGACGGCCCGCCCGTTCCTGAGGTGGCCGCCGCCTGGCGTGCGATCGACGACTGCCCGCAGCCGTCGGTGACCGTCGAGGGTGTGCTGACGACGTCCGCCGCGGCCTGTCCCGACGGCCGTGCGGTCGAGCTGGTCACGATCGACGGCGCGGGCCACCAGTGGCCCGGCAGCGACGCGAAGCCCCTCACGCAGCTGCTGGGAGCGGACGAGCCGTCGGACGCCCTCGACGCGACCACGCGCATCTGGGACTTCTTCGCCGCGCACCCCGCCCCCCTGCGCTGAGAGGCGGCAGGGGGGCGCAAACCCGGTACCGCTACCAGCTACCGCTCTACCAGCGGTCGCGATGCAGGACGGTCTCCAGCGGCTCCCGGGAAGCCGGGCGGAAACCGGTGCCGACGGTGTGGGCGACCGGCACGAGCGCACCCTGGGTGTAACCGGGCGGAATACCCAGGAGCTCCGCCACCTCCCCGGCATGGGCCAGGTGAAGGGTCGTCCAGGCGGTGCCGAGCCCGCGCAGCCGTGCGGCGAGCATGAAGCTCCAGACCGCGGGCAGYAGCGAACCCCAGAAACCGGCCTGTTGCGCGGCGGGCACCGAGGCGGCGTCACCCTCGATGCACGGAATGACCAGAACCGGCACCCGGTGCAGGTTCTCCGCGAGAAAGCGGGCGGAATCGGTGACCCGGGCCTGGGTCGCGGCACGCTCGCCCTCGTACTGCTCGGTATTGGCCCGGTCCGCGGCGGCCAGATATCCGGCGGCACCCTTGCGGTAGGCGTCGGCGATTCCGGCCCGCAGGTCGGGGTCGGTCACCACGAGCCAGTGCCAGCCCTGCCGGTTCGACCCACTCGGGGCCTGCAGCGCGATCCGCAGGCATTCGTCGATCAGCGCCGGCTCGACCGGGCGGTCCAGGTCGAGCCGCTTACGGACGCTGCGTGTTGTGGTCAGCAGCTGCTCGGGCGTCAGATCAGCGGTCAGATCAGGCTCAGGCAGGGCCACCGGACGCTCCTTGCACTCCGCACCCGACAGGCGCGGTCCTCGGGAAAGGGACACCGGCACGTTAACTCAGCCCGTCGGGATGCGGCCGAACCAGAGGAACGGGTCGTCGCCGACCAGAGTGCCGGTCGTCAGGATGACCGCAGCGCAGAACAGGACCGGGACGACGACCTTCCGCTCGACCGTGCCGTTCGTCCGGGGCACCAGGACCGTCTCCATCCGCCAGTTCACCGGCCACAGCAACGGGCATCCGCGTGGGGTGAGGCAGTCTCCGAGCAGATGGGCCAGGGCACCGATCGTGACGGCGTAGCCGGCGAAGCCCATGTCGAGGTCGCGCATCAGGTACACCGCGATCCCGGCCGTCAGGCAGTCCTTCAGTCCGGACCAGACGTCGTGCCCCTTGAAGTCCAGGCCGAGCCCACGCAGCCCGAAACCGACCAGCACGAACAGCGCGGCCCACCAGCCGTACCGGAAATGCTCCGCCAGCAGCCCCATGAGGATTCCCATGGCGACCGCGAACAGCAGCGAATGGGTGGCGTGCCGATGGCCGCCGGACAGGCGGCTCACCCACCGGCACAACGTCTTCGTCAGCGGCCCCAGCGTGTTGGCTATCCGGCCCGACGGGTGGTCGATGTCGGGCAGCAGGCCCGAGCCGGCGGCCACGACCGCACCGGCGATCAGCTGGCTGGAGGACAGCGACAGCGCGTGCGAACCCAGCAGCTCCTCCCGCGAGAGCAGCGGAGCGGCGGCCAACCAGGCCACTCCGCCGCTCAACACGTGCGTCTGCCCCATCACGTCGCATCATTCCCAATGATCGGCACCGGCGGACTTTAGCGGGTACGGCACCCACAGCGCACGTGACGCGCCAAGAGGACATCCCTGGACGAGATGGGCCGCCGGCCGGCGGTGGATGTCGGACAGCCGGTGCCCTCCACCGCCGCGCCGCAGTGGAGCGCCTCAGTCCAGCCGGTCCCCGCAGAAGTCGGTCTCCACGACTTCCATGCCGGTGCCGGCCGCGTTCACCCGGCTGAACGAGTAACACTGCTCGACCTTGCCGAAGTCCGCGTCGAAGTCGATCGTGTTGGTCAGGCCGCCGGCGTTGTAGTCCTTCACCGCGCGCAGGCCGTCGATGAAGCCCTGACGCGTCGGGCAGTCGCCGGACTCCTCCAGACCGCGGACATAGATGTCCCCGACGAGGTAGCCGACCAGCGCCAGGGTCTCGTTGGGGTTCTGGAGCGAGGGCGCGTAGGCGGAGATGGCATTGCGGTAGGCGGTGTTCGCCGGTGACTCCACTTCCAGCGGCAGATAGCTGGTGAAGGTGGTGACGCCGGCAAGGTTGGTACCGTACTGCGCGAGCAGCTCCGGGGTGGGAGCCTGGGCGGCGCTGAGAATCACGTTGAGCTGCAGGCCCGCTTCGCGTACCGCGGAGATGATCTTCGCGGTGCCGGGTGCATCGAGGTTGCCGACGAACGTGTCGGCACCGTCCGTCCTGATGCGCCGGATGACCTCCGCGATCTGGCTGGCCGACGGGTCGTTGTCACCGGCCACCAGGACGGAGGGGATCCCGACCGCGTCGAAACTGGCGGTGAACTGGCGCGCGAGCGGTGTCGACACCGACGAGTCGAGACCGTTGTGGTAGATGATCGCGCGGGTTCCGCCGTGTTTCTTGGCGAACTTGCCGAAGGTGTTCACCGTGCCCGTGCCGGAGAAGTTGTAGGCGAAGGTGAACATGTTGCGGTTCTTCGCCCACACGTCCTCGACGGCGAGGCCGACAACCGGGACCCCGGCCTTCGTCAGGTAATCGGCGCCGCCGCCGGTCACCACACTGCCCTCGAGGACGGCGAAGACCCGCTCCTTCTCGATCAGCTCCTGGCTCACCGAGAGATTCAGTGACGCAGTGCTCTCGTCGTTGCGCGGCGTGAGGACGAGGTGACGGCCGTTGACACCGCCGGCGGCGTTCGCGACCCCGAAGCGCGCATCCACCCCGGCCCGGAACGCGGTGAAGACGTCGGCCGCCATCCCGGTGTCCGGATAGATGAGGCCGGCGTTCACCTGATTGGCGGTCACGCCAGGCGTGTTGCAGTCCGCTCTGTCGGCTGCCGTTGTTCCTCCGAGGCAGGCCGATAACGTCGTCGCGCTGAACAAGGCCGCAGCACAGCACGCCGCCGAATACTTGATCCTCACTATGCGCATCTCCCGAGGCGGATCTTGACCCAATTGGATGTCGTCCTTTTCGGGCCGCCAGCGTAGCGGACTATAGCAGCACGATCTCGGCGGTGGTGACCGTTGGGTAGTCGGACATCTCCGCGTTCAGGCGGGTGCGCCGGCCCGGTGTGGGTCAGATCTGCGCCGCGCCATGAAAGACCTCCATGTCGAAACCGCTGCAAGCAAGGTGTGTTTCGCTGCCTGTCTGCTTGTCCGCGGGCTTGTCTCCGCCGTGGGCACCTTACCTAACGGACGGTCAGCTGACCGGAGTGATGCGCGGGTGTTGTGCCTCCATCGTCAGTCGGAATTCCGGTCACTGCGTTTCGTCTGCGGCTGGGAGGGCGATGACCACGGCCATCGTGACGCGAACCGAGGAGTGATCGACAAGGTCGGGTGGAAACAGGCCGTCGGTTGTTGGTCGCGGGCCGCGCTGCCGGGGCGGACCGCAGTGCAGATGATCCGGGCGTCGCGGCGGCCCCGCGATGGCACGCATGGATGCCGGAAAAGGCACGGTCAGGTGCCTGCCCGCAGTGGTGGGCCGTGGCCGGAAAAGGGATCCCGCGGCCGGCGGCCGGATATCAGAAGAAGGTCGTGGGAAGTTTTCGGTGCGTCTACTCCGTGGTCGGATGATTCAACGTCCGAGGAGGGATGACGGAGCCCGAGCCACCGTTCCCGAACCTCCTGGTCCGGATTTCGTTTTGTCTCGACCCGATTTGGCGTGGGCTTCCCCGTCCCGTCGCTGTTCGAGCGCCCGCGCGCTGGGGGATTCTCGGCGGATCGGCTGGTCGAGACCTTCTCGAAGGTCGAGTTCAGCGAGACCGCGAAGGCATCACGCGGCGGCGTGACCTGACGCCCAGTCAGGCCCGGCCTGGCGGGCCTGGCCAGACCTGGGGCGGCGCGAAGCTGCTGAGCCGGTCATCTCCCAAGGCGCCCGATCCGCCCTTGCTGGTCAGCCGGCAGGGGCGGATCGGGCGGCGGCGTCGAGGTGTTGTTGCCATCGGCGGTGGACAGGTGGCCCGTGACGGGTGCTGCCGGTAGCCTGCCGATCGCGACATGACGCGACGCGGCCGACCGCTTGACGACGCAACGGGCTGCCGGGCGGCCGGCTGGCCGTCGCCGGGACGCTGGACTGACCCACCGGGTACGGAGCAGGAGGCGAGTTCCCATGCGGATCGGGATGCCGCTGAACTACAGCGGAGGTTTCACTGAGACGGTCGCCGAGCTCGGCGACTTCGAACGGGCGGGTCTGGGGATCGTCTTCGTCCCGGAGGCCTATTCGTTCGACGCGGTGAGCCAGCTCGGTTTTCTGGCCGCCCGCACCGAACGGGTCGAGATCGCCTCGGGGATCCTGCCGATCTACACCCGGACGCCCACGCTGACGGCGATGACCGCGGCCGGGCTCGACTTCGTCTCCGGCGGCCGGTTCACACTGGGCATCGGGGCGTCCGGTCCCCAGGTCATCGAGGGCTTTCATGGTGTGCCCTACGATGCGCCGCTCGGCCGGACCCGGGAGGTCGTCGAGATCTGCCGAGCGGTGTGGCGGCGGGAGAAGGTCGAGTACAGCGGTCGTTACTACACCCTGCCGCTGCCGCCGGAGCGCGGCACCGGCTTGGGGAAGCCACTGAAGATCATCAACCGCCCGGTACGGGAGCGGATTCCGGTGCTCCTGGCCGCGATCGGCCCGAAGAACGTGGCGATGGCCGCGGAGATCGCCGAGGGCTGGGAGCCCTTCTTCTTCCACCCGGAGAAGGCCCGCGAGGTGTGGGGCGAGGCGCTGGCCGACGGCACGGCCCGCCGCGACCCGCGGCTCGGCCCGCTGGACGTCGTCGTCGCGGCGCCGTTGGCGATCGGCGAGGACCTCGACGGTCTGCTCGACCTGATGCGTCCGTCGGTGGCGCTTTACATCGGCGGGATGGGCGCGAAGGGACGGAACTTCTACAACGACCTCGCCCGGCGGTACGGCTACGTCCGGGAGGCCGAGCTCATCCAGGATCTGTACCTGGCCGGGAAGAAGAAGGAAGCCGAGGCTGCGGTTCCGATCGAGCTGCTGCGGGCGACCGCTCTCATCGGGCCGGCCGGCTACATCCAGGAGCGGCTGGCCGCCTATGCGCAGGCGGGGGCGACAACCCTGAACGTGACCCCGCTCGCGCCCGACCATCGTTCTCGGGTGGCCGCCATCGAACAGGTGCGTGGCTGGCTCTCCTGACGGCAGCCCCGACCGTGGCGCCGAATCCGATCTCGGGTGGGCTGTCACACAGACCGCGCGCGGTGCCCGCGGTCGCGGGCCGCGCAGAACAGTGGCGTGGTTTGCTGGACAGGCCAGTGACAGGAGGGGCCGGCGGACGGAACGCCCGCGGTTGCGACAAGGCCTGGCGCGGATGAAGGGGACGAAGCGACCGATGATTCTGCGAGAGCAGGTGTCCTTCGACGGCGCCGGGGTACGCCTGGCGGGCGACCGGTGGGATCCGCCCGGCGGCGAGCGCAGGGGCTTCGTCCTCCTGCTGCACGGTGGCGGGCAGACCAGGCACTCCTGGCAGCGGACGGGGGAGCGGCTCGCCGGCCTCGGGTGGGCGGCGATCTCCGTCGACGCCCGTGGGCACGGCGACAGCGAGTGGGCGCCGGACGGTGACTACAGCCATCGGTCCCTGGTGGCCGACGTCGGGGCGATCGCGCGCCAGCTCGATGAACCACCGGTCCTCGTCGGTGCGTCGATGGGGGGCATGGCGGCGCTCGTCGCCCAGAGCGAGGACCCGGGACTCGGCCGTGCGCTGGTGCTGGTCGACATCACACCGCGGATCGAACCCGCCGGCACGGACAAGATCTTCGCCTTCATGTCCTCGGCGCCGGACGGCTTCGCGTCGCTGGAGGAGGCGTCCGACGCCATCAGCGCCTACAACCCGCACCGCAAACGGCCCACGAACCTCGAAGGCCTGAAGAAGAACCTGCGACACCGGGACGGGCGCTGGTTCTGGCACTGGGATCCCGCCTTCATGACCATTCGTGACGAGGCGGAACGCGGTTTCAGCGAGCTGGCCACCAAGCGGGCGGCGCACCCCGCCGAAGCCGTCGTGCCGGCGCCATCCGCCCAGCCCGAACTTCTGTACGACGCCGCCCGGGCGATCCGGGTGCCCGCCCTGCTGGTGCGGGGCCGTCAGTCGGACATCGTCAGCGAGGAGGGCGCGGCGGAACTGCTGCAGCTCATCCCGCACGCCGAGTACGTCGACGTCACCGGCGCGGGCCACATGGTCGCCGGGGACGACAACGACGTTTTCGCGGGCAGGCTCGGTGGATTTCTCGACCGGCTTCCACCCTTGGCCGGCTGAGCGGAACAGCCGAACAACGGTCGGAACCCGCGCCGGAGCCGCCTGCGCCGGAGTCATCGGTGCGGTGGGCTCCGGCGCCGACCGGTGCGGGCGGCCGCCGGCCGACGGGGGTCGGCGGACCGGGCGCCGCTCAGTCCGCCGGGCTGTGTGAGACCTGGAACCAGCGGCGCTTGCCGAGCTTCACCGGCACCGGCTCGGAGCCCACGGTGATGACGGCGTCGGTGTCGTCGATCCGGTCGTCGCCCACGGTGACACCGCCCTGCTGGATGAGTCGCCGCAGGTCGCCGTTGGACGGCCCCGCCCCGAGCAGGGTGCGCATGAGATCGAGGACCTTCATCGATGCTGTGTCGAGCACGACGTGCTCGGCGTCGGCGGGTACCTGACGGCGGCTGAAGGTCGTGATGAACCAGTCCCGCTCGGCGGCGGCCGCGGCYTCGCCGTCCCAACGGGTCACGATCGCGGTGGCCATGTCGTACTTCGCCTCGATCGGCGCTGTCTCCTGCTTGCTCAGCACCGCGCGGATCGCGTCCTCCGGCAGATCGCTGTAGACCGTGAGGTACTGGCCGACGTACTGGTCGGGAACCCGCATGAGACGACCGAACTTCTCGCGCGGGCTGTGATTGATGGCGACGTAGTTGCCGAGGCTCTTGCTCTGCTTCTCTCCGCCGTCGATACCCGGGGTTATCTTCGTGGTGATGACGACCTGCGGGGCCTGCCCCTCCTTCTCCTGGAGCGACCGGCCCATCATCTCGTTGAAAAGCTGGTCACTGCCGATGATGGTCAGGTCCGCGCGCAGGCACACCGAGTCCCAGCCCTGGATGATCGGGTATACCAGCTCATGGGCGGCGATCGACTGGCCCTCGCTCATCCGCTTACGGAACATATCCCGCGAAAGCAGCCGGTCCACGGTGACCCGGGACATCACGGTCAGCAGCTCCGAGGGTGTCATCGCGTTCAGCCACTCGGAGTTCGGCCGGATCTCGAGTAGTTCGGGATCGGTCCGCAGCACCCGGGTGGCCTGCTCCTGAATCTGCTTCGCGTTCGCCTCGATCTCCTCGCGGGCGAGGACCGGGCGCGTTTTGCTCTTACCGGTGGGGTCGCCGATCTGCGTCGTGAAGTCGCCGAGCAGAAGTACGACCCGGTGCCCGAGATCCTGCAGCGCGCGGTACATCCACAGATTCACCGCATGGCCGATGTGAAGATGCGGCGCGGTCAGGTCGACACCGTATTTCATAATCAGCTGCCGGCCACTCAGCAGCCGCGTGCGCAGCTCTTCGAGCGTCAGTATCTCGTCGGTCGTGCGCGCGAACTCGCTGAGGAGGCGGTCGACGTGCGCCCGGTCATTGATGACAGACATCTGGATCCTTGTGAGAGCTGATAATGAATCATCGTATCATGGTCGGGGTGGGCGACCGCTGATCCGGGTGGCCGGCAAGGCGGGGGTGTCGGCTCCGTGCATTGACCGAAACTTCGTCCGGGAACCGCGACTGAAGCGGTGCCGAAATCAACGGATTGGTCGTCCGTGTGTGATATCGGGTTCCACTCCCGGGGTGGTTGGACGGTGGGTCCGGGTGTCGCGGGTGACTTGCGGTGCCCCTGGCCCTGCCGGACCCGATCTGCCTGAGGCCGGACCCGAGGTGCCGGGTGAGTGGCCTGGGTGTGGCGGAGTCGGGGTGGCTGTCGTCCACTGCCAGCCTCGGCGTGCACTGTCCATAACGCGGCGCCCCGGGCCCATAACGCGGTGCCGCGGGCCCATGGTGCGGTGCCCCGGGCGTACCGCGGGTGCCGGGAGGTGGCCGGCGGCCAGGTCTGATGGGCGCGGTGGTGGGCATCCGGGCAGTGCGGCGAGCCCCGCTTCTTCCTAGCCGTTCGGCAGGTACTGCGGTGCGCTCTCGTCGCAGTCGTGCGAGCCCGGAGGGTGATCGGCGGGTGTCGCGACAGGCCTGCTCCGTGGCAAGCCTGGTTCGGATGGGCACCACGGGTAGTGGCCGGCCTGCCCGTGGCCGAATTTCCGGTAACCGTTGATTGCGGCTCCGTGGGTTCTGTTGGGATTTCCCTGTGATGCTGCGAACCTCACACAAAGACAACTGTCCCTGGTCGTTAACATGCGAAACCATGTGCCCGGTTAACGGGTTGCGTGGATGGCCTGCGGCGTGGCGCCACCCGGGCATTTGGTCATCTGCGGCTGCCGGCTTCCAGGCTCCGTTGTCGATGTCGGGTTCGCGTTGGAGAACAAATGACCTTAAGAAGACTGTCAGGGCTGTCCGGGGCTGTGGTGGCAGTCACACTTCTGGCGGGTGCGGCAAGTTGCAGCTCCGGGTCCGGCAGCGATGGTGTGGTGGCGTGTACCGGGCCCGGTGTGACTGCGGACCAGGTCAGACTCGGAATGGTTCTCTCTGATTCGGGCCCCGGCAGCGACGCATTTTCGTCGGCCCGTGCCGGCGTGAACGCGCGGCTTGGGGTGGCGAACGCGGCCGGCGGAGTGAATGGGCGCCGAATCACCTATGAATGGCGCGACGACACCAGCTCGCAGTTGGAGAGCAATCAGGTGGCGCAGGACCTGGTCAAGGACGGGGTTTTCGGTCTTCTCCCGGTGACCACGGTGTTCGGCGATGCGCTGGAAAGCCTGAAGAACAGCGGTGTTCCGGTGGTGGGCTTCGCGTCGCTGTCGACATGGGCGCGCTACCAGAACTTCTTCTCCTACGGGTACGTTGTCGACCCGACGGCCATCGCCCGCTACATCCAGCAGGCAGGCGGCAGCAAGGTCGGCTTCGTGATGACCGGTTCGGTGGACTCCGCGCTGCAGACCGCCCAGGAATACCGAGACGCCTTCGAGCGGTCCGGGCTCAGGACGACCGAGACGGTTCCGTACGTGCACGGGGTCGACAGCCCGAACCAGACGATCTCGAAGCTGATCGCCGCCGACGCCGACACGATCATCGGTTTCACCGTCCCGACCGACCTGGCCGAGCTCGTCGTCGCGGCGCGGAACATGGGGATGAACCTGAAGTCGACCGTCTCGCTCGTCGGATATGACCAGAGCCAGCTGCCGACGGTGGGGCGGGATCTGGCGGGCGTCTCGTTCGACGTGCATTTCCGCCCGTTCGAGTCGTCCGACCCGGCCGTCGAGAGCTACCGGGCCGCAATGGCCAAGTACTCGCCGGAGACCCAGCCGGCCCAGCAGTTCGCGATGCTCGGCTACATCTACGCCGACATGTTCGTCAAGGGGCTCGAACAGGCCGGCACCTGCCCGACCAGGCAGAGCTTCATGACCGGGCTGCGTGCGGTGCACGACTACAACGCGGGCGGTCTCATTGAGACGCTTGACTTCGCGACGAACGCCTCCGTTCCCCTGAGCTGCTACGCCTTCGTGCGTATCAACGCGACGGGCACGGATTTCGAAGTGGTCAACGAGCGCCTCTGCGGCAGCGGCACGGGCGGTCAGTAACCGCTGGTCCCCCGCGCGGCCCTGGAGTCACCTCGCCCAGGGTCGCGCGGGGCCGTGCCTCACCCCGCGCGGCCGAGCGTGGACGTCATCACGCCAGGGCCGTGCCTCGCGCGCCGCGCGTCTCCTGCCTCACGCGTCCGGCGCATATCGTCCCCCCGCGCCCCGCGCCCCGCGCCCCGCGCCCCGCGCCCCGCGCCCCGCGCCCCGCGCCCCGCG